>JADJRJ010000030.1:0-657741 GCA_016712265.1 Gemmatimonadota bacterium
CGGGACTTCGGACGACAAAAACGCCGCGAATCAGAATTCGCGGCGCTTCATCTCCTGGAAGATTTCCTGTACGGCCTCGACCTTCTCCTCGGGGTCCTTCTGCGTGGCCGCCAGCGTCGGATCCTGCCAACGCGCAGGCCCGGCCTTCTGCTTTCCCTGCTTCCTCATCTTCTTGATCGGGGCCTGCATCTGCCTTGTCGTTCATACGGGCACGGGGCGGCGGATGGGCGTACGCCGAAGATGAACGCTCGGCAGCCAGTCGGTGAAAGGACGGCCCGTGAGCGCCGAACGGACGGGAAGAGACGCCGCCCGGCCACACCTTGGCCTCCCGACCGCGGCGGCTGACAGGCGTTGTTGGTCAGCTTTTCGTCGTGACAGTCACCAGCCGCCCGCGATCGCCCGAAAAGTGTTCTCAGCCTGTGCGATGGGTAGTACCGGATCTGTTGGATCACCCCGATCTCGCTCCGCGGAGTTCGGTCACTTCATGGCTTTTACTACCCGTTGAAGACTACGAATAGTGGGCAAAATGGGGTTGCCGCATGCTCGTCCGCTCGTTCACTCGCAAGAAGTTCGGTCGTAGCCGCCGGACGAGGTCGAACGCATTCCCCACCCCTGGCTTGGCCACGGTCGACTTTTCCTCCTCGAAGCAAAGCTGTCCGGGTTGCGGGAGGTCGGTGCAGGGGTGGCCGCGTCCGCAGCCATCGTACTCGCTGTGGCGGCGGTCGTCGTTCCAGTCGAGACGGTGGACGACTTCGGCGCACAATAAACGAGGCTGCCGGCAGCGTGGGACCAGCAGGAATGACACCGCTTGGCGGTCATTAGGCGCGTTGGGCCGGGTGGGGATCCCTGAATCTCGCGCCGAATGCTCCGTCAGCAACCCCCTCCCGCGGCCGCACCGACTTCCAGGCTCCATCTTCCCTGCCATGTCACAGCCGGACTTTGACCAACGCTTTGCCGAACCGGGGATGGACCTACGGCACAGGTGTGACTTCCCTGCGCGACCGCGTGGGCGACATCCCGGGTGGCGGTCAGGTCCTCTGCCTTGCTGAAGGGCAGGGGCAGAAACGCCGTCTTCCATAGCGACGCTCCGGGTGCGCGGTAACCACAGTGGACCAACTCGGTGCCCAGGCTGGAGAAGGCGCAGATTGCTCGCCGCCGAGCGTGGGGTACCCCACAACGACCGCGGCCGACCTCGCCGAGTTCGAGATCCGCATCGGCGCTTGGGATGGGATCGTAGTCCATCTTGGCCCACCTGCCACAGGCGCTACGCCAGCAGGTGCACCGTGGGGTGGTGGCCGGATTGCGCCCAGAAGTGTTCATCCTCAGGAGGCGTATTCGCCCGCACAACTCGCCCGCCGCCCGGGGCCCTCGCTCAGCGGAGCTCCTGATGAAGTGTGGTAGATCTGCATGGGGAACTCGCCGGGCTGAAAATGCGTCGTCGCGCACCGGATCGATCGAGAGGTGATTGAAGTACCACACGGGGCTTGCCTCCGTGGTGCCAGGTTCTGGCGCGCAAGCCGGGGTTGACGAGGGGCGTTGTCAGGTGAACGATGACGGCGATGCGCGCGCCCCTCGTCGGCCCTCGTCTGCGTCCTGTTCGAGGCCGGTTCACCACCGCCCCCGACGCACTTGAGCGCGTCTCCGGCTTCGTTTTGACTCCCGCTGTCACGGACTGGCGCTTGGATGCCACGGTTTGGTTGGTGGCGCGGACCACTCCGCGTGGCGGAAGGCATGAGCTGCGCGGACCGGCTCGTCGGCGATTGAACCATCGATGCCGTCCACGTGGCGACTACCTCGCCAGTTTTCATCATCGCCGCTCGATTCCTCGGGCTCATGCAACTTCCGGTCGTGGTGCGCGTGGATCGCGACCTCGACCGGTTGCCACCGGCGACGCGAGCGCCTCAGCGCATTTCCACCCTGCACCATGGAGCGTCCCGCGGGAGGTGACGGACAACACCGGGATACTCTATGGTAACGTTCGACACGCGCGCACCGGCACCGCCGTTCGCGACAGCGCGCGGCGTGGCGATCGAGTGGACGGAGACCAAAGCTCGGCGAGCGAAGGACGTGTGGAAGTGGTGGACCGTGCGGACATAGCGTTGACTTAGCGCGCGAAGCAGGCTCTTCGTCTTTTGCGACCTGCCCAGGAACCTCCCGTGCTCGCGCGTGGGGCGTTCGCCGAGACGGCATACCGGCTACATCGAGTTCCGGGTGCCGTCCGGCGGGGTACGCCACCGCGCTGAGGTGGTGGGTGGTGGACGTCCAGGTGGCCTGGCGACGACTCGGCTGAGTCGCGCTGGAGCGGCGAAGGCGCGGCTGGCTGGGATCGTTTCGCGATGTGGAAGGGCGCGCCGTGGCAGGAGCCAGTTGGCGCTGCTGGGCGCCGAGGTCGATGGGCTCGCCAATAAGACCAGCTTTTTCGTTTCGGACTCCCTGCCGAGCGGACGTGGACCCTTACAGGTGCGCGCGCTGAGGCAGCGCCCTGGCGGCAGGTGGTGCGCCTCATCCGGGGAGTCATTGCGCGGGCGGCGATCACATAAGGAGACCCCATCACCGCATAACGACCGGATATGTCCGCGGGGAGGTGGTGCTCCGCAAACTGGTGATTCGAAGGCGGCGGCGACGCACCCAGTTCCGGCAATTCCTCACGCCGCTAGACCGCGCAGAGCCGTCCGATGACGCCGTGCCTTGTTGCAGGGTGCAGGATCGAGATCAGCGGCGCGGGTCAGTTCGCGATGGTGGTGATGAAGGCCACGAGCCGCGTCCCCGGGCTCGACTACTGCGCCCCATCGTTGTACGTGGATGGGGTGCTGGACCCGTCGGACGACTACGATCGCTGGCTGGCGGAAGACTTGTTGGGGATCGAGGTCTATCCCGCGAAGCGATGCGGGCCGGCCGATTCACCAACCGGCACCGGTGCGGAAGTATCGCGATCTGGTTGCGCCCGCGCCCGGGGCTGAGACCCCCCGACGCCGCGACGTCGGTCACCGACGAGTATTAAGGCGTATGGCGGGGCCGCAGCGGTTCGTCCCAAGCGCGTGACAGGACGTGGGGTGATAGGGTCGCCTGGGTGTCAGCTGTGGTTGCGACCACCTCCACAGCCGGTTCCACGTCCTGTCCCGTGTGCTCCCCTTGCTCGTGGCATCGCGTTAGGCAGCGCGACTGCCAGCGCCCAGACAGTCAGCCGCCAAAGTCCGTCCGGTGCGCCGGGAACAAGTTTGACATCCTGCCGTCGAGCCGGTCCGGGATGGCCAGTGTCTGGATCGCGCTCGATGACCGCTCTCGATCCCCTTGCCACCCCCGCCAAGGTCCACGCGACACGGCTCCAGTGCCGTGTTTGCGCTCCCGTACTTCCGACGGCAACTCCGGCAATCGCAAGTGGCGGGATGACCATGCCGGTGGGCGGGTTCTTCGCCTCCGGGGAGTGGGCCGGCGCGGCGACCGTGGCCATCCAGCAGATCGATCGCGCGAATGTGGGTTCGGTGTACCGCTCTCCGAGCGCAGTGCCATCAACCGATATTTCACCGGCGTCCCGGGACGCCTACGCCTGGTAAGAGGTGAAATGTGGGGCGGCCGTCGTCAGTTCGCGGACTCGGCGCAATCTGATGGCGTTGACCTGCTCTATGCCGGGAGTGACACCATCCGACAGGACGGGTCCGCGGCCGACTTTCGCGGCAGGCTGACCAAGGGGGTTATGGGAGGGAACCGCATGTTCGAGGTGGTGATGGTGCACAATCGATCGGCGATGACGCACGATGCACACCACAACATTCGGGTTCGACTCGACAAACCGGATCTGGGGCATGCGGAGCGCGACCGGGACCACAATGCGGACAAGACGAATATCTGGGGCTGCACACGAGTATGTGCGTCCGATGGGCACGGAGGGTGGCGCGTGGGTTGGCTGGCTACGCCAATCGGTTGTCGCATCCCAAGATCCCCAACTATCGGTTGATGAACATTCCGCGCGACCCGGGAACACGAACGCGTTCAACCTCGGTGTTGGCTTGGCAAGGTGACCGACGCGGCCACCTTGGCGTCGACTTTATCTATGAACCCATCTTTCGAGACTTGGGCTTCCAGGATGCCGCGCGGGACACCGCAATCGCCGGGGCGGCACCATCCCCGCTGGCGGGAAGACGGTGGAGAATACCTTCCGCTTCTCAACACGAAAATGCGCCTCGGGATCGGTCGCGAGCAGGCGAGCAAGCGCAACGGGCACGGTCTCCGGCTTTCAGTTCGGGCTCGCGCTGGGCACGGTCAACTACCGCCTCAGCAGCGGAACAACGTGCTGCGCACCGATCGCGTGCAGAACGAGCACTGGATGGAATGGGCCCCACGCTGGGGTACCACTACAAGTCGCGCGACTTCGAGCTGCTGTACAACGTGCGGATGACCTGCTTCTCGGGAGCGCGCACGCCGAGCCCGGTGGCGATGACGTGTCGATCACCGCCGCGTCGCCGACGCAGGGCGGGGGATCATCGCCGCGCCGGCCTCCCGCTCACTTTTGATGGTGGCGCGCCATCGTGCACCGGATGATGATCCGCCTCCCGATCCGGTAAACCGCCAAGGGCGAGTCGCGGGGCGTCCGATGCCCCCCGCGTGCTGCCCCGTACCGCTCGTGCCGCGCGTGCTGCCCGTACCGCGCAATTTGCCCGGTGCCCCCGGCGTGCCCCTCGTGCTGCCCGTACCCGCCCGTGCCGCGCCTTGGCGGTTCACTCGATCCACCGTCCGGTCGACCATCGCCGCCTCCCGACCCCGGCACCCCACTGGCACCGGAGGTGGCCAAGCGAACATTTCCCCCGTTCGCGCACGACCCGTTGCCCGGGGTCCCGATTTCGAGGAAGATGTCCCGACCCAGTCGCCGCCTGCTGGCCGTCCTGCCAGCGGCCTTGTTGCCTTGCAGATCCTCCCCGCCCAAGGGGACTCTACCGTAACTCCCACGACCCGATCGGTCATTACGGGGGTGTTCAACACCGAGCAGGTCGCCCGCGGGCGAGCGGGTCACCGGGCGCAGTGCGCGTCGTGCCATGGCGCCGAAGCGTATACGGGTGCCGATTTCGAGGCGGCATGGAAGGCCAGACCCTGTTCGACCTGTTCGAGTTGATCCGGACCACGATGCCGAATGACAACCCGGGAGCATTCCCCAGAACGAGCTGGTCGACATCGTGGCGTACATCCTGAATCTCAACGGCTATCCGCCCGGTGAGCCGAGCTGCCGAACGATCCCGGAAGCGCGCTCAGCTGGTCCAGATCGACACCATCCGCCGCGCCCGTGAGCACCCTCGATCGTCGCGACTTCCTCAAGACGGCGGGCGCCCAAGCGGGGCTGATCGTCGCTGGTGGGTCGTCGTTAGGCGTGATGGTGCAGGACCTGCGGCAGCGCAACAACCGCGCCCACGGGCTCCCGGCCTGTCGACCGCGGCACCGGATGTCGTGGTGGTTGGTGCGGGGTGTATCGGTGGATGGACCACGCATCACCTGCAGCTGATGGGAGCGAAGGTCGGCGTGATCGACGCCTACGGCCTGGGGAACTCGCGCTCCACGTCGGGGACTTCACCCGCGGTTTTCGCGACCTCGTACGGCGACCGTCCGCAGGGCGAGCAGTGGATGCTCTGGGCGCACGAGGCGATCGCGAAGTGGAACGAGTGGAACGAGATCTTCTGGAAGGAGATGGAGCCCGCGTCTTCTTCCAGACCGGCGACCCTGATCACCCGCGCGCGGCCCGGGAGCCGTTCCTCACCAAGACCCGCGAATTGTGGGTGAAGAACAAGATCCCCACACGACGTTGACCGTGGACGAGGCGAGGTATCGCTGGCCGGTCTTCAACCTGGACGGGATCAACGCGGTGCTCTCGAGCCGCAAGCTGGCGTAGGTCGCGCGCCGCTCCTGTGAGCTGGTGGCGGCGCGCATTGCTGAAGATGGGCGGGACCCTCACCATCGAGCGCGTGACGACGATCATGCGCGGCGACGGCTAGATCGACCACCTGCTCCTCTCCAACGGGGATGTAGTTCGCGCCGGCCACTACGTCTTTGCCTGTGGGCCGGCTGGGCAAGGTCTTCGCCGGCCTGTTGGGCCCCGCGCATGCGCGCCCCGATGGGGAATGTCTTCTGTACGGCGACCCCGGTGGGCGATCCGCGCTTTCAGGCGCCGCATGCGGCGAGCCACAACTTCCCGGCATTACGGGTGGCCGGCGGTCCCGATCGACAACCATGGCTTCCGGACGCGGATCGGGGCGGTCACGGCTGGCGACCCGGATTCCAGCGAGCGGATGGTGGAGCGCCTAACGTGGCGCGCCTGCGCACCTTCCTTGCCGAGCGGTTCCCCTTGTTGAAGGACGCGCCGATCAATGAGCAGCGCGCGTGCCACTACGAGAGCACGGTCTCGCGCAACTTCATCATCGACAAGCACCGGACCTGAAGAACGCGTGGATCGCCGGCGGCGGGAATGCCGAGGCGTTCAAGCAGGCCGGTGTTTGGCGAGTACGTGGCCAAGCGGGTGTTGGGAAAGCCGACCGATCCTGCGCTCACCGAGGCGTTCCGCATTCCGACGACGACGTACGAGGAGGAGCGCAAGGCGGAAGAGGCGGCGAAGGCGGCCGGCCAGCCGGCGCCAGCTCGGCGGCCGGGTGGGGACAGCGACTACTGGGATGATGTCTGAAGACGGCAGACGGCAGACGATGGAGGTCCATGCGGCGTTGGGCACACCGCGATCTTCCCCCTGCTGCTTCAGGGCGGCTGGACGGAAGTCGGCGGAAGACCGAACGGGGAACCCGGTCTACGTGAACTCCGTCGCTGGCAGAAAGGCAGGACGGGATCATTTCGGCCACGGTCCGCGTGGTTTACGCGAAGAAGGTCGCTATTCCGGGGGAGAAGGACTCGCTCACGGCCTCCAAGGCCACGGAGGCCATGTTCAACTGCACGGCGAAGACCTTCGCCGGTGAAGGGAGAGCTGGATCTACTTCAACGAGAAGACCGGAAAGACCTACCAGCACAAGGTGAACCGGTCCCGGTACGGGCCGACGATCGCGGGGTCGTTCGGCGACGTGGCGCTCAAGCACTACTGCAAGGGCGGATAACCCTGAAGGTCACTCGATAACGCTGCCGTCGCCGCATTGCCGCGTCTCGGCCTCATTCGCTGGCTTCAACGCCCAGTGCACGCGGTGCATGAGGAACAGGGCGCTCGCAGCTCCAGCCCCGTTTCGCGCTGAATCTGGAGCGCGCTCACACCCTCTTTTGATGCGCAGGCGCGGTAGAACGCGAGACACCAGAAACGGAAGGGGATTGGGGAGTCCTCCGCGAGCGTGTCTACGCGCACGGTGAACGCTGCTTGCAGCCGTAGCACCGCCACAGATGGCGGCGATTCCCATGGTCCCGTCCTTCGCCATCATTTGACGCACCGCTGTATCGCCGCAGCGGGGGCAGCAAGGCGTATCGCCCCACCGCTGCTCCTCGAAGAAGGCGACCGCCGCGCCCCTCGTCGGCGCAGGCGCGTGGGATCCTTAACTCCCGGCAGGCTTCTTGCTGGCGACGTTGGGGCACATCAGGATACTTGACGCACGACGCGCAGCCAAGAGCGCCGTGCTCTGGAATCTTCGGTGACGGCCGGTGTATTGACTCGTCCAAGAGCACAGTGCTAGTTTTGTCTCACGGATGAGCGAAGACCAAGCCATCGCGGCCGCCAAGGCCCTTGCGAACACAGTGCTGCTCGACCGCCTCAAGGCGGCCGTGCGGCGGCAGTTCACCCGTACACGCAAGGCCGAGAACGAGCTGCTGGACTACGGCCTTGATATGCGCGGAGCCAGGGCGCTCATCTTGGAGCACGAGGGGGGATTCGCGACCGGTTTCCCTCGACAAGTATCCGGACGTCTTCGAGTACCTCGTGGTGCTCAGGGTGCCCGTCGAGGGGTTTCATAAGCCGTTCTATGTGAAGGTTGGGCTTGCCCTTCCCGATCTGGACTCAGGAGAACTGATCTCATTCCACGAGTGGGGTCTTCATAACCGATGAACAACACCGAGATGCAAAAGGAGACTTGCACGCGCTGCCGTAAGGGCATGGTGTCGCCGGTAACGGTAGACGCGGAGCACACACACGACGGCGAGACAGTCTCGTTCAACGAGACTTTCATGCGCTGCTGCAACAACTGCGGGCGCGAATACTTCACCGAGGAACAGTCGGACGCCCGACAAATGGCTATTACGAACGCCATTCGCGCCAAGGCGCGGGCTGCTTACGACGGAAGAGATTGAACTCGCCCGCACGCAATATGGCTTGAATCAAGCCGAGTTTGAGAAAGCGCTAGGCGTTGGCAAGAACGTGGTGGGACGCTGGGAGCGCGGCACGGTGCCGCCAACCGGTGCGGCCAACCTAGGTCTGTGGGTCGCACTCCATGAACCGGAAGTATTTGCCAAGTGGGCAAGAACTAGGGGCGTCGAGGTAGCGATTCCTGCGCCCGCCCCAGCGGTGGCCGTTGCGCGCACAACGCAAGCGCCCACCGCCACGCCTAGCGTGCTGCTGTTCCGCGTGCCCGGAAAGGCGAAACACTTCTCTGGTGCGTGGCCGACCGTGTGGAGAGCGAGGGCAACTCTCATCAAATGGAGGTCTTCTCTCCGTGAAACTCCCGGATTTCGCAAATCGTGCTTGAAGGCGTGCGGTTCAAGCATCGCGATGATTACCTCACGATTCCTCCGGGCAAGGAAGTAAAGGAAGTGGGGTCAAGCTAGACATTCAAGTTGCCCGAGCTGCGGGAAGACCTGAAGGCCGCGCTCGTTCGCTTGTGGCCAAAAGCGACGAAGACGCGGTTTACCAGTTCGACATTTCCTACGTGATCTTCTTACTCGATGGAATGGGACGAAGGCGAAGACGGCCTGAGAACTTGATCAACGTTTGATCCAAAACGGGCAGTAACATGTTGCTGCCCTACGTCCTGAAGCTGGTTTCTAGTCTGACGGGACGGGCAGGTTCGGCCCGACGTGGGTCGCCCAACCACTTTCAAACCGCCAGCGCCGTCTGCCGAACCGGTTGCGCCGCCGGCGGCTAGGTGCAGGACGCGGTCGTGGCGAAACTGGTAGACGCGATAGACTTGAACCTGCTTTGCAAATTCGCGCTTGCGGTTCAACTCCCGCCGACCGCACAGGAGCGGCGCAAGAAGTACGGCAAAGAAGCCGCCCACATGAAGAATCCCACCCTAAAGCCAGAAATCCTCAAGGTCGAGGGTGACTGGAAAGAGGCCGTTAGGGCTGCACTGAAACGCGGGAAACCGCCCGCATCAAAGGGGCAAGAAGTAATTCACCCTAGCCGACGAAAAGGAGGTGAGATTTATGTCCAAGAACGAGAAGTCATCTGGCAAGATGGCGTCCCTTGCCGGGAAGATTCTGGAAGCGGGCGAGAAGAAGGCCACTCCGCAAGACGCGAAGAAACTGGCGGCCTCGGTTCTCACGCAGGCCCCGGACAAGCAGCAAGAAGTAGCTTTGTCTGAATCAGCGCTGTGCCGCGTTAGGTCGATGACCCGCCGCACAGCGGAGACGGAATCGTCATGATCCCGCAGCCCTGAAGGCGAACGTCGCCCTCGGGCTCGTTGATGTGCGGAGCGATGACCTTTGATCGCTTGCCATCCAAGACCAGCCAGCTGACGGAACGACACGTCGCGCCGCGGTCCTGGATCTCGCCAGCAAGCGACTGCCATCTGCCCGCCGACGTGGGAGTCTTCTCCACCATTGAATAGGAGGCGCATGGTCACTGAATGACGGGTTGGGCAAGCACCTAGTTCCCGCGATTCCACGGAGAGGAAGGGGTGATCTACCTCCCCGGGATACCGGCCGCGAGCGGCCTCGGTCGCAATGCAGGTCACACTCGTCGCCGCCCGCACCCGACCGCCTCCTCCCCGTGCGGCCGGCGGGAGCGGGCCATCACGGGGTGGAGGCGCGTAGCGGCCCCACCGGTGTCGGTTTACTGCGCGACAGGCTTTACGGTCGGGTACTTGATGCCGAGCTGGTCGAGGTACGTCTTGTGCTTGGTTGATCGTAATAGTACTTCGCCATCAGCGGGCGGTACTTGGCCATGATCTCCTCGTTCAGCCAGGTCGGCGGTCCGTCGTTAGTCCGAGGAAGCTCTTGTACTTCGTGACCTTCGTCTGGTCATTGTTGAGTAGTCCCAGGCGTCGGCGACCAGCTTGGGCGTGAGCAGGATGTCGAGCATCGTGGTCGCCGCACCTTGGCGCCAGCCACGCCGCCCCTTGTGGGCGATCAGGGTGGCCATCGAGATCCCGTTGGCCCAGTTGTGGCCCGGCATCCCCGGGATGTTCGACGGGTAGCGCAGGGTGACCGTCGGCACGTTCCACGACACGTCCCCGATGTCGTCCGAGCCGCCGCCTAACGAACGGGACATGTCGACCGGCCCTTCGAGGTTCCCCGGCAGGTCCACCAGCCCGGTCTCCGGGAAGTTCAACTCCCGCTGGATCCCCTTGGCCAGCGCCTGGTCGTTGGCGTCCCACTCGGGTTGCCGACCCGCTTGATGTTGTCGTAGGTCGCCTGTGCAATGAACTTGTTGAAGTGACCGCTCAGGCGGAGCCGAGGATCATCACGGTGTCGAGCTGGGTGTCGGTCATCATCGCGGCGCCGCGGGCAATACGCTTCGCCGCCTCGAAGTTGGCCACCACCTTGTCGTAGTCGCGCTCGCGGATGTAGAACCAGATGCTCGCCGTTTGTGGCACGACGTTCGGCTGGTCGCCGCCGTCCTTGATCACGTAGTGGGAGCGCTGCGCGGGCTCGAGGTGCTCGCGCTTGAACTCCCATCCCTGGGCCATCAGCATCACGGCGTCGAGCGCCGACTTGCCGCGCCAGGGGGCGCCGGCGGCGTGCGCGGTCTGGCCCTTGAACTTGAACAGCGCGGTCACGATCGCGTTCGAGCCCGACTGTCCCCAGGAGACGCCGAGGTTGTTGCCGACGTGGGTGAACATCGCGACGTCGACGTCCTTGAACACGCCGGCGCGCACCAAATGCGCCTTGCCGGCCACCTGCTCCTCAGCGACCCCGGGCCAGATCTTGAGCGTCCCGGGGATCTTCTCGCGTTCCATGATGTCCTTGACCACCAGCGCGGCGGCGATGTTCACCCGCCTGCCCCGAGTTGTGGCGCTTCACCGTGGCCCGGGGCACCAGGACCAGCGGCTCGAAGTAGCCGAACGCCGGCTTCTGGTTCGACTGCGGGATGCCATCGATGTCCGAGCCTAACGCGATCACCGGCTTGCCCGAGCCCCACGTGGCGACGAAGGCCGTGGGCATCCCCGCGACTCCGCGCTCCACCTTGAATCCGTTCTTCTCGAGGAGCCCGGTCAGGTACTTCGAGGTCTCGAACTCCTGCATGCCGAGTTCGCCGAAGAGAAGACCTATGGTCGATGATCTCTGGATGAGCTTGGCGCGCTCATCGATCTTGGCGATCGCCTCGACCTTAAGCTCTCGAGTCGAGGATCGGGTTCTGGGAGCGGGGGCGGGCTTCGCCTGGGCGCCGGAAGCCCCTGAGCTCCGCGCCCGGGGGCTTTCCCCTCCTACCGCGTACCCGCCGGACCTGCGGAGCGCTGCACGTCCACGTCGCCGGCGAGCGTGACCCGCCCGGCTCCCGGGGTCTGACCGTCCCGCTGGATCGAGGCGACCGTCGCGCGCGCGGCGCCGGAGCGCTCCCGTACGGCGACATGGTCGAGGCGGCGCAGGTTCTGTCGTTCCCACGGATCCGTCTCAAGATCGTACAGCCACTCGGCCTGGCGACCATCCACGATGTAGTGGTCGTCGCCATCGATCACCGAGTACATCCGGCCGAACGACGAGGGGACCGCGGGGTTGTTGCGGATCCACGGATGCTGCTCCAGCGACGCGTACTGCGGCTGCTCGCCCAGTCGCCCCTCGGCGAGGGCGACGAGCGACTGCCCGGGGAACGTGCTGGACGCCCGACCGTCGACCAGCTCAGGATGGTGGCGGGGGGATGTCGCGAAGGCTCGCCGCGGCGGCGACGCGCGTGCCGCCATCGCGACGACGCGGATCCACGATCAGCAGGGGGACGCCAATGACCGGGGCGTTCAGGTTGGGCTGGTGGCCGACGATCATCGAGGCGCGGTCACCAAACTCTGCGCCGTGATCCGACGTGATCACGAGGATCGTATTCTCGCGGAGGCCGCGGCGGTCGAGGTCGCCAAGGAGGTGGGCGAGCTGCCGGTCGAGGTACCGAGGCATTCGGTATACGCGGCCTCGAGGTCACGCTGGGTCTGCCGCGTGCTGATTTCCGTGTCTTCGTCGAACCAGTAGCGCGTGCCAGCGGCGCGGAGCCTGGCGGCGTGCTCGCCCGGCAGGAGGTACGGCTCGTGTGCATCAAACTGGTTCAGGACGGCGAGGAAGGGACGATCGCTGGGGCGCTGGTCCACCCAGTCAGGAAGGCGGTGTTGATCTGCTCGGCCGATCGCCGCACGAGGCTCTGGTGTCGATCGCCGAAGCGGTCACGCGCCTTCTCAGGACGCGACGCGCGACGTCCAGGACTGGCCGATGGACTGCGGGGAGAGCTCCGGGCGGTCGTCGTAGTGCTGAAAGCCGCGTCCGATGCCGAAGGTGGAGCGTCCGAAGAACAGGTTGGCGGTGACGCCAGACGTGACGTAGCCGCGCTGCTGCATGGCCTCGCCGATGGTCAGCGGGGCGTCGTCGAGCGGCGCGCGGTAACTCGCGGTGAGTTCGTGCGGCCAACGGCCGGTGAACATCGAGGCGTGCGACGGTAGCGACCACGAGGCCGGGGCGAAGGCGCGGTCGAAGGTGAGGCCCTTCGTCGAGAGTGCGGCGAGGGTCGGCGTCACGTCGGCGGGCGCGCCCCACGGCGTGAGGCTCGCGGCACGCGCGGTATCCCAGATCAACACGATCACGTTCGGTGCCCCCGCCGCAGCCTCGGCCAACTGGGCCACAGACAGGCGTTCGCGCACGGCGCGCTGCGCGGGGATGGCCAGGGCCGCGAGGAGCAAGGCAGCGGAGGTGGCGACCGCCAGGCGGCGCACGGGGAACCGCAGGCGCACCCCATCACGCGACAGGAGTCGGGCGACGGTGGCGGCGACACCAGCGGCGAGGAGTCGGGCGGGCCAGCTGCTGATCCCGACGCGGGCTCCGATGATGAGGCTGTACGCGGCGGCGAAAGCCACCAGCGGAACGATGAGGCGCCGCACGGAGACGCGGGACCAGTCGATCCACGACGAGGAGTCCGAGCGCCACCGGAAGGAGGACGGCGAGGGCGGCGAGGGGGCCGGTCCAGAGCGCCTCCAGGCCGACGATCAGGTCAGTCGGCTCATGCAGGCCCCAGCTGCGAATCCAGGTCACGGCCGACTCGGACAAACCGCCGAGTGTAGCTACGAGCACCACCACGGCGACGACGTCGCGGGGGGCGAGGCGCGGAAATGGGGAAACCGGTGGTGGCGAAGTGGGGCGCATGTCGGGCCGGTGTGAATGCACCGGGAATCTCCGTCCATGAGCCGTCCTTGTCTGTGACGTGATGCCCTTCTTAACGTGCCGTGCGCCCCTCGCCGAACGGGAGCTGCGTCACACGCGACCAGGCTCTTCGTAGTGGGTCAGGATCGCGGCGAGGTCGCTGGCGGTGATCATCCCCGTGACGCGGCGGTTCTCCACCACCGGCAGGGTGGTCACCTGGTGGCGCGCCATCAGGTCCGCGGCCACCCAGGCCCGTGCTTCCGGTGCGACGGTTGGCGTGTCCGCGATGACCGCGTTGGCGACCGGCGTCACGGCGAGGCGGCGATCCAGCTCCACGCGGGGAACACCGCCTCGCGGGGCAGGGCGGCGCGCAGCGAATCCGGGGTGATCACCCTGACCAGCTCGCCCTGGTGGTCAACAACCGGCAACTGTGCGAGGTGCGCCCACTCCATGATCGACCGGGCGGCCGCGAGTTTCTTGTCCACACGGATGGTGGGGACGTTCCGGGTCATCGCTTCGCGAACGAGCATTGGGGGGCCTCAGGTGTGCGCTGTGTCACAAGCGTCGGCAGCACCCGTTGCCACTTGAGGGGGGATTCCCGGTCCTGTCGGGAATCCCCCCTCTCCGGTCACTGCACGGGCTTCAAGGTCGGGTACTTGATCCCCAACTGTTCGAGGTAGGTCTTGAAGCGCGTGGGGTCGTAGTAGTACTTCCGCATCTCGGGACGGAACCGGGCCATGATCTCGGCGTTGAGCCAGATGGGCGGGGTGTCGCCGGGGCGAGGAACGACTTGTACTTCGTCGTTTTCGTCTGGTCTTCGTTGAAGTACTTCCAGGCGCTCGCGACCGTGGCCGGCGTGAGCATGAGGTCGAGCAGGGTCAAGGCCTGCACCTTGGCCCCGGCGAGGGCGCCCTTGTGCGCGATGGGGGTCGCCATCGCGATGGTGTTGGACCAGTTGTGCCCCGGGAGGCCGGGGATGTTCGAGGGGTAGCTGAGCGTGACCGTGGGCACGTTCCACGACACGTCGCCGATGTCGTCGGAGCCGCCGAACGCGACGTTGGCTGGCGCGGGTCCCTGGAGGTCCTGCGTGGTTTGCGTCAGGAGCCCGGTCTCGGGAAAGCTGAGTTCGCGCTGGAGTGCCTTGGCCAGTCCCTGGTCATTCGCGTCCCACGCGGGAGCCCGACGCGCTTGATGTTGGCGTGGGTCGCTTCGGCAATCGGTCGGTTGTGATGGATGTCCCAGGCCGAGCCCAGCATCAGGACGGTGTCGAGTTGCGTGTCCGTCATCATGGCCGCCCCGCGCGCGATGCGCTTGGCGGTCTCGAAGTTGCGCACCACGCCGTTGTAGTCGTTCTCCCGGAAGTAGAACCAGATGCTGGAGGTTTGCGGGACGACGTTGGGCTGGTCGCCACCGTCCTTGATCACGTAGTGTGAGCGCTGGTTGGGTTCGAGGTGCTCCCGGCGGTATTCCCAGCCCTGCGCCATCAGCATCACCGCGTCGAGGGCGGACTTCCCACGCCACGGGGCACCGGCCGAATGGGCGGTTTGCCCCTTGAACCGGAACTCGGCGCTAACCATGGCCAGGGCACCGGAGCGGCCCCACGACACCTGCAGGTTGTTGCCCACGTGGGTGAAGAGGGCCGCATCCACGTCCTTGAAGACCCCCGCGCGCACCAAGTGAGCCTTGCCGGCGAGCTGTTCCTCGGCCACTCCGGGCCACAACATGAGCGTGCCGGGGATCTTCTCGCGCTCCATGATCTCCTTCACCGCGATCGCTGCGGCGATGTTCACGGCCTGGCCGGAGTTGTGGCCTTCACCGTGACCGGGTGCTCCCGTGACAATGGCCTCGCGATAGCCGAAGGCGGGCTTCTGGTTGGCCTGTGGGATGCCGTCGATGTCCGAGCCGAGGGAGATCACCGGCTTGCCGGACCCCCACTTCGCCACCCACGCGGTCGGCATGCCGGCCACGCCGCGTTCGATCGTGAACCCGTTCTGTTCAAGCAGCCCGGTGAGATACTTCGACGTCTCGACTTCCTGGAAGCCGAGTTCGCCAAAGGAAAAAAGCATGTCGACGATTTCCTGCACCATCTTCGCCCGACCCTCGACCTTGGTCAGTGCCTCCGTCTTGAGGCGTTCCAGCCGGGGGTCCGGGCGTGGCGCAGACTGGGCGAGAAGCGAGCCGGTGAGGCCGACAGTCGCGGCGATGAGGAAAGGGCGAAAGGCACGGACCTTCATTGCGGTGGGCTCCAGGATGGCGTGACGTGGCGGATAAGTAGCACTCCATTCAGCCCGGACGGGAGCCCCGCAGGCGGTCACCTCTGGAGCAGCTCGCCGGAAATGACCCCGCGTGGCCCGGCCTGTAGGCGCGCAGCGATCGGATACGCCACCGTGACGCATCCCCCGCATGGACAGCTGATGCCTCGCAACGCCCCCACGTCAATCGCTTGCCCGGCACCCTCGCAACCGGGCAGATTTCGCCCTCAGCCTCGCCACCATTCACCGGTCCCTCCGTTGCGTCTCTCCGTCCTTCTCCTCGTCGCCGCGGCGACTCCCGTCGCTGCCCAACTCCGCTCGGCACCGAGCACCCGCGTCACGGTTGAGGTGACGCTCAACCCGCCGCGCCCCGCGCAAGGCCAGCCGGCGGGCACGCCAGCAAAGATCAAGCTCGACTATGGACAGCCTCACGCGCGCGGCCGCGTCGTGGAAGGCGCCCTCAAGGCGGACCTGGACACGGTGTGGCGGCTCGGCGCGAACACCTCGACCACCCTCACGACCGAGGTGGATCTGGTGATTGGCGGCGCCTCAGTCCCCAAGGGGGCCTACTCGCTGTACGCGCGCACGTCGTCGCGCGGGGGCTGGAAGCTCATCATCAACAAGAACACGGGGCAGTGGGGCACGGAGTACGCGAAGGAGCACGACCTGGCGGCCGTTGACCTGGCCGCGAAGACCTTGCCCGTCAGCTTGGAGTCGTTTGTCATTTCCCTGGTCCCGGCCGGCGACGGCAGCCCGAAGGGCGACCTGCGGATCGTCTGGGGCACGCGTGAGTTCACGACGACCTGGGCGATGAAGTGAGCCACCCTCGTTTTCAGGCGTTGCTCGACGCCGGACAATCGATTTGGCTGGACTTCATTGATCGGCGGATCCTCCAGGACGGCTCGTTGGCTCGCCTGATCGAGGAAGGGGTGCGAGGGATGACCTCGAACCCCACGATCTTCGAGAAGGCCCTCGCCGAAAGTGATGCCTATGACGCGCAGGTCGGGGCCGCCCCCGACCATCTCACGGCGCACGAGGTCTTTGAGCTGATCGAGACGGACGACGTGCGCACAGCATGTGACGCCTTTCTCCCGATCTACCGCGCGTCCGGTGGGGACGACGGCTACGTGTCGATCGAGGTGTCGCCGGGGGTTGCCCACGACGCCGATGCCACCGTGGCCGAGGCCCGTCGACTCTGGGCCTCGGTAGACCGGCCGAACGTGATGGTCAAGGTGCCGGGCACGGTCGAGGGGGCCCGCGCGGTGCGCCGCCTCATCGCCGACGGCATCAACGTCAACGTCACCCTGCTGTTCGCCATCTCCGCGCACGATCGGGTGATTGAGGCGTATCTCAGCGGATTGGAGGATCGCGCGGCCGCTGGCCACCCGATCGACCACGTGGCCTCCGTGGCGTCGTTCTTCGTGAGCCGCGTCGACAGCGAGATCGACAAGCGCCTCGCGGCCATCGGCGGGGAGGCGACGGCCCTCCAGGGACGCGCTGCCATTGCGAACGCGCGACTGGCCTACCGGCTCTTCACGCAGCGGTTCGCCGGCGAGCGCTGGGAGCGCCTCCAGGCGCGCGGCGCCCGGGTGCAGCGACCGCTCTGGGCGAGCACGAGCACGAAAAACCCGGCCTACCGTGACGTGATCTACGTCGAGACCCTCATCGGGCCTCACACGGTGAACACCATGCCGCCCGCGACCCTGCAGGCCTTCCGTGACCATGGGGAGTCGCCCCGCACGGTCGACCAGGGGTGGGACCAGGCCGAGGCGCTCCTTGCCGCCCTGGCTCGGCACTCGATCGCAATGGACGCGGTGACCGACCAGCTGCTCGCCGAAGGGCTCGCGTCGTTCCAGAAGTCGTTCGATTCGCTCATTGGGGGGTTGGCTGCCAAGCGACAGGCGTTAGGCGCTGCCCGCGCCTGAGCCACCCTTGTCCCCCGGGTCCCCCGGCCGATACTCCGGGGGACCGCCCACATCCCGCCCTGACGTGACCTCACATATCCCGCGCACCAAGGTGGTCTGCACGCTGGGCCCGGCCACCTCGACCCCCGAGGCGATCGGGGCGCTCATGGACGCGGGACTCAACGTCGCGCGCATCAACTTCTCCCACGGCACCCACGACCAGCACGCCGAACGGATCCGCATCGTTCGCGAGGAAGCGCGTCGCCGTGGTCGCCCGGTCGCCATCCTCGGCGACCTGCAGGGCCCCCGGATCCGCATCGGCGACCTCGCGACCCCGATCCTCGTGGAATCGGGGCAGGACGTCGTGTTGTGTTATGAGGCGGTTGCCGCGGCCGGAGACATCCCGGTCACCTACGAGGACCTGGCCACCGACGTAAAGGTGGGCGACCGCATCCTGGTCGACGACGGGCTCCTCGAGCTGGTGGTCCTCGACATCGCTGGTCCCCGTGTGCATGCACGCGTCGTCTACGGTGGGCCCATCAAGAGCCACAAGGGGCTCAACCTGCCTGGGGTCGCGGTGTCCGCGCCGTCGCTGACGGACAAGGACCGGGTCGACATCAGCTTTGCGATCGAGCAAAAGGTCGACTACCTCGCGCTGTCGTTCGTGCGGCGCGCCGAGGATATCGCCTCATTGCGGGCGCTGCTTCCCAAGGGGATGCTGATCGTCGCCAAGATCGAGAAGGACACCGCACTCGCGCAGATCGAGAGCATCCTGCGTGCGACCGATGCGGTGATGGTGGCGCGTGGGGACCTGGGGGTCGAGCTGCCGTTCGAGGAAGTGCCGCTGGTACAGAAGCGCATCATTCGCCTCGCGAACGTGATGGGCCGGCCGGTCATAACCGCGACCCAGATGCTGGAGTCGATGATCCAGAATCCGCGGCCGACGCGCGCCGAAGCCAGCGACGTGGCCAATGCGATCCTGGACGGAACGGATGCCGTGATGTTGTCGGCCGAAACGGCCTCGGGGGCCTATCCGCGCCTGGCCGTGCAGGCCATGCATCGGATCATCACCGAGATCGAGCAGCATCCGGCCCCGGCGCGGGATACGCGACGTCTCGCCCAGGGGGCGGCGTCCACAGAAGAGACCATCGCCGCGGCGACCGCGACCGCCGTTCGCCTGCTGGGTGCTCCGCTGGTGGTGGTGTTCACCAAGAGTGGCTTCAGCGCCCGCATCGTCGCCGCGCAGCGACCTGGGGTCCCGCTTCTCGTCCTCACCGACATCGAGCGGACCTACCACCAGCTCGCCTTGGTCTGGGGGGTGATCCCCGTGCTGGTGTCGCCGAGCGAGACCTACATGGAGATGTTCAAGAAGGCCCACGCGGCCATCCTGCAGCGGGACCTGGCCCGGGAAGGGGATCGTGTCGTGGTGACGGCCGGGGTGCCGTTTGACGTCCCCGGCTCGACCAACCTGATGAAGGTGGAAGTGGTCTGAGCCGGGGTTGGCACGGTGATGGGGGGCGGCGGTAGGTTCCCCATCATGCGGCGCAGACCCTCATGAGGCTCACCTTTCTCGGCACCGGCACCAGCTTTGGCGTGCCCCAGATTGGCTGTCCGTGTGCGGTCTGCGCCTCCACGGACCCGCGTGACAAGCGCACCCGCTGCGGCGCGGTGATCGAGTCGGCGACCGGCACGCGGATCCTGTTCGACACTCCGCCCGAACTCCGCCTGCAAGTGATTGCGTGCGGCATCGATCGCATCGACGCGGTCTTCTTCACGCACGATCACGCTGACCACATCCACGGGATCGACGACCTGCGAGCGTTCACCGTGCGGCAGCGGGGAGCCCTCCCGATGTATGGGCCGCCGGAGACGCTGCGGCGCCTGCACGAACGCTTCCGCTACATCTTCGATGACGGAATGCAGCCACTGCCGGGGACGTCAAAGCCGGAGGGGATGGCCCGCCCGATCGAGGATGGCGACATCAGTCGCGTGGGTGACCTGGAGGTGCAGGCGATCGCGGTGCCCCATGGGCTCGTGCGCGTCTTTGGCTACCGGGTGGGTCCGATCGCCTACGTCACCGACGCCAAGACCGTCCCCGTGGAGACGGTGGACCGGCTGCGCGGCGTTGAGGTCCTCGTGTTGAATGCCTTGTTCCACAAGGCGCATCCGACGCACCTGAGCATCAGCGACGCGGTGAGTGTCGCGCAGCAGGTGGGCGCCCGGCGGACCTACCTCACGCACCTGACGCACGAAAATTTCCACGCGGCGCTAGAGGCCGAGCTGCCGGCGGGGATCGTACCGGCGTACGACGGCCTGGTGGTCGAACTGTGATGATGGCACTTCACCTGACGGGACGAGGAGAGACGCGGCGATGAGCATCACGCTGGACTACACCTTCATGCTGTCCGAGGCGGTGCGGGGCGGGGTGCCGCGCGCCGACTTGCGGGGCGCCGACGTGGCCTTTCGCGCGGCCGCCGCCGATGTGGAGCGGCGGCGGGCGTCAGGTGAGCTGGGCTTCATTGGCCTGCCCGGCAACATGTCGTTGGTCGAATCGGTCGAGCGTTTTGTGGCAGGCACGGCCGGCCGCTACACGGATGTCGTGCTTCTCGGGATCGGCGGGTCGTCGCTCGGGCCGGTGGCCCTGCGTACCGCCTTGCGTCCCCCGCACTGGAACCAGCTGGACGCCGCGGCGCGCGGCGGTTTTCCGCGCCTCCACGTGCTGGACAACGTGGACCCACATACGATCGACGCGGTGGTTACGCGCGTCACGCTCGCCGACACGCTGTTCCTGGTGGTGTCCAAGTCCGGCGGGACCGCAGAGACGATGGCCCAGTACCTGGTCGTCCGCTCGCGTCTCGTCGCTGCGGGACTATCCCTGGCGCGACACCTGTGCTTCGTGACTGACCCGGCCAAGGGGGCGCTGCGGCCGATCGCGACGGCGGAAGGCATTCCGGCTTTGGACATTCCCGCCAACGTCGGTGGGCGTTTCAGTGTGTTGTCGCCGGTGGGCACGCTGCCCGCGGCGTTGATGGGGATCGACATCCGCGCCCTGCTGGGCGGGGCCGCGGACATGGCGACGCGCTGTGCGACCCCTGAGCTTGACCGGAATCCGGCCGGGATCTGGGCCGTGCTCCAGTGGTTGGCGGATACTCGAGGGGGCAAACCGATCCATGTGTTGCTTCCCTACAGTGACCCGCTGCGCGACCTGGCGCTCTGGTTCGTGCAGCTGTGGGCCGAAAGCCTGGGGAAGATCCAGCCCGGTGGCGCGCACGTCGGCCCCACCCCGGTGCCCGCCCTGGGGGCCACCGACCAGCACAGCCAGGTCCAGCTGTTCATGGAGGGCCCCGAGGACAAGACGGTGACCTTCATCGCGGTGGAGCAGCCGGACGTGGATGTCACGATACCCGCCCTTCACTCGGACGTCCCGGACCTGGCCTACCTGGCCGGCCACTCGCTCTGGGAGCTGCTGAACACGGAGCGACGGGCCACCGCCGGGGCGCTGGCCTCACGCGGTCGGCCCAGTGCAACGATCACCCTCGAACGGGTGGATCCCTGGCACCTCGGCGGCCTGATGATGTTCTTCGAGCTCGCGACGGCCTACGCCGGGGCGCTATACGGGGTCAACGCCTTCGACCAGCCCGGGGTGGAGCAGGGGAAACTCTTCACCTACGGGATCATGGGGCGCCCGGGCTTTGACGCCGCGCGGGAAGCGTTCGAGCGCCTGCCGCAGCCGTCAGCGGATTGCCGGGTGTAGGGGCCCGCACAGGTGATGTAACTTTGGCCCGTCGCCGCCAGTCTCCCCGGCAAACGTGGTACCCGCCACATCCTCCGAACGCTCGATTGCCATGACTGCTCCGATCTCTGCCCACTCCGCCCTTGGCCAGGCCGTCACCCGCGTTGACGCCAAGGTGACCGTCCACGACGAAAGCGCCCTCGCCGGCCCGGCCATGGACGCGGTGGTCCGCGATGCGGTCTTCGGCGAGGCCAAGGCGAAGGACTATGCGCGCTGGCTGCTGTGGGAGCTTGGACAGGCGGTGGGGGTCCGGCCGTGCTCCATCCACGACCTCTACATGGCGCGCGGCCGCGGCGAGACCCACGGCTTCACGGTCCCGGCGATCAACGTGCGTGGCGCCTCGTACGACACTGCGCGCTCGATCTTTCGCGTCGCGAAGTCCATGGACGCCGGGGCGTTCCTCCTCGAGATCGCGCGCTCCGAAATTGCCTACACCGATCAGCGGCCTTCGGAGTACGTCGCGGTCATGCTCGCCGCGGCGCTCCGCGAAGGCTTTCGAGGGCCGCTGTTCATCCAGGGCGACCACTTCCAGGTCAACCACAAGAAGTTCGCCGCCGATCCGGTCACCGAGGTCGATGCAGTGAAGAAGCTGGCCAACGAGGCGATCGAGGCCGGCTTCTACAACATCGACGTGGACACGTCGACCCTGGTGGATCTCTCCAAGCCCACCCTGGTGGAGCAGCAGCGCCTGAACTACGAGATCTGCGCCGAGATCACCCGCTACATTCGCGAGCGCGAACCCAAGGGAGTGAACGTGTCGATCGGTGGGGAAATCGGCGAAGTGGGGACGGAGAACTCGACCGTCCACGAGCTGCGGGCGTTTATGGACGGCTACAACGCCGCGCTGGCGCGCGTGGCCCCCGGGGCCGTGGGGCTCAGCAAGATCTCGGTGCAGTCGGGGACCTCGCACGGTGGGGTTGTGCTGGCCGACGGCTCGATCGCCGATGTCAAGCTGGACCTGAACACGCTGGAAGAGTTGTCGGTGGTGGCGCGCAAGGAGTATGGATTGTCCGGCGCGGTCCAGCATGGCGCGTCGACCCTGCCGGACGATGCGTTCCACAACTTCCCGCGCACAGAAACCGCCGAGATCCACCTGGCGACGAACTTCCAGAACATGCTGTACGATCACCTGCCTGCCGGGTTGCGGGACGAGATCTACGGTTGGCTGCGGGAGAACGCGAAGGACGAACGCAAGGCGACCGACTCCGACGAGCAGTTCTTCTACAAGACCCGCAAGAAGGCGTTAGGGCCGTTCAAGGCGAAGCTCTGGGCGCTCCCGGCGGACGCGATGGCGCGGCTGGCCGCGGCGTACGACGCGAAGTTCACCTTCCTCTTTACCCAGTTGGGGATGCGAGGGACGCGCGCGATCGTGAAGCAAACGGTCAAGCCGCTCGCGGTGCATCGCCCGTTGCCCGGCACGCCGGGGGCCGTGGTGGTTGAGGCCGCGCCGGACGACGCGACGCTGAGCGATTGACCCTCTCGGGGCTCCGGCAGCAGGCGATTCGCGTCGCCCTCGCGCTGGGCGACTACGCCCGCCGCGTCTGGGTGAATTCCGGCGAGGATCGGATCTTCTTCCTCGCCGGGGCCATTGCCTTCAACATCCTGCTGGCCGCCGTCCCGTTCGTGTTGTTGCTGATGTCGGGGCTGACCTATGTCCTCGGCCTCTCGGAGGACGCC
Source organism: Gemmatimonadota bacterium (assembly GCA_016712265.1). Taxonomy (NCBI): domain Bacteria; kingdom Pseudomonadati; phylum Gemmatimonadota; species Gemmatimonadota bacterium. The sequence goes on from JADJRJ010000030.1 coordinate 23,076, forward strand.
TCGATTGCCGAGGTGGTGGCACTGGTCGACCGGTTCCTGCCCCCGCAGGTCGCATCGGCCGAGGCCGTGCACCGCCTCATCGCGGACGTCGTCGCCGCCCGACAGTCGTTAGGGGTGTACGGGGCCCTGCTGTACGTCTGGTTCTCCACGCGGCTCTTCGGGTCGCTGCGGACCGTGCTCGCCGACATCTTCGACATCGAGACCGACCGGAGCATCCTGTCGGGGAAGTGGTTCGATGTGCGGATCACCGTGTACTCGACCATCCTCCTGCTGGCCTGGGTGGCGCTGTCGCTCTACCTCGCCGTCGCACGCTCCCGCGGGCTGGGGATCCTGGCCGAGGCGGGGGTGCAGGCAGAGGTGATGGGATGGCTGGAGTATGCCGCCGGCCGGGCGATCGCCTTTGGCTTTGTGGTCGCCATCCTCTTTTCGCTGTACAAGGTGCTGCCCAACCGTCGCATTCGATGGCGGCAGGCGCTGGTGGGTGCGGTGTCGTCGGCGGTGCTCCTGGAGATCGCGCGCAACTTATGGACGGCGTACACCAAGTCGTTTGATCCCGGCTCGGTGTATAGCGGCACTCTGTACGCCCTCATTTCGGTGGTCTTCTGGGTCTACTACGCGGCGCTGATGTTCATCCTGGGCGGCGAGGTGGCGCAGGCGCACGAACTCCGCCGCGTTAGGCGGCTGCAACGTGCCCGTTTTGACGCCTGACGCCCCGGGGAAGCCCGGGTAGATTCGAGGCGCTGTCTGCCGTCTGCCGTCCTCTGTCCATCTTCCCGTGATCGACCTTCGCTCCGACACCGTCACGCGCCCCACCCCCGAGATGCGCCAGGCGATTGCCAGCGCCGTCGTCGGGGACGACTACCTCGATGGCGATCCCACCACGCGCCGGCTGGAGGAGGAGGTCGCCCGGCGGTTCGGCAAGGAACGTGGGTTGTTCTTTCCCAGCGGGACCATGGCCAACCAGGGGGCCATCTGGGCGCTGGGGGAGCCCGGCACCGAGCTGTATGTGGATCGCCACGCGCATATCGTCGATCGCGAGCTGGCGGCCGCGTCTGCCCTGGCGGGGATGCAACTGCGTACGGTTGAGGGCGACGGGCCGATGATGGATGCGGTCGACCTGGAAGGCACCATCCGGCATCCTTCGCCGTTTTTCCCGCGCGCGACCCTGCTCTGCCTGGAGAACACGCACAACAGCGCCGGTGGCATGGTGATCCCGCGCGCCGGGATCCAGGCCATGAGCCAGGTCGCGCGCCGGCACGGGATGCGAGTGCACCTCGATGGGGCTCGACTCTGGAACGCCTGCGTGGCGACCGGGACGGGGCTGGCCGAATTCGGCGAGCTGGCGGATACGGTCATGGTCTCCTTTTCCAAGGGACTCGGCGCGCCGGCTGGGGCGGTCCTGGTGGGTGATGCCGTGGCGATCGGCCGAGCCGACGAACACCGAAAGCGGTTGGGCGGCGTGATGCGGCAGAGCGGGATCCTCGCGGCGGGGTGCTTGCACGGCCTTGAGTACCACTTGGACCGGCTGGTGACGGATCACCACCATGCGGCCGAGTTTGCGGCCGTCGTCGATCGCGCGATTGCGGCGTCCGTCGTACCGCCGGAGACCAATATCGTGATGATCGACCTTGCCCCCGGGATGTCGGCGCACGACGTGGCAGGTCGCGCGCGCGAAGCGGGGGTGGCCATGGGGGTGTGGACCTCGTCGCGGCTCCGTACGGTCTTTCACCTCGATGTGTCGGCCGCAGAGGTGCAGCGCGCGGGCGAGGTGGTCCTGGCGGCGCTCGACGAGTCGTGGCGCGCCCTCGGCGATACGTCTGAATGGCCGGTGGCGGAGGGGGGAGGCACCGCCTAGCTTTCCCTTCGCTCCAGGTCCCGAAGGGCGTAAGTGCGCCAACCCCGTGAGGACCCCGAAGGTAGCAGCGGTACGCGATGTCGAGCGTCGCTTCGTCAGACCTGGAGTATCGCGCGGGGTGTTGATCGTGGGTCGATCAAGCCCCGCGCGAGTCGTTGGTGGGGTGCTTGTTCCCTGTTCCCGATGGCTGGGGCTTGCAGGTAGCCGACGATCGACGAATCGCGGTCTGCCGTCTGCCGTCTGCCGTTTTTCGTTCCTCCGATCCTCGTCCTCCAGCGTGCTCGCCCTCGCCCGAAAGTACCGCCCGCGGAACTTCAAGACCGTCGCCGTGCAGTCGCATGTCTCGACGACGCTGAAGGGCGCGATCGCGCGTGGTCGCGTGGCGCACGGCTACTTGTTGTGCGGCCCGCGTGGCGTCGGAAAGACGACCCTCGCGCGCGTGCTGGCGATGGCACTGAATTGCGAGGACAAGCAGCCGGATGGCGAGCCGTGCGGGCGGTGTGCCTCCTGCGAGCGCATCTGGGCGGGGAGTGCCTCACTCGACGTGGTGGAGATCGACGCGGCGTCCAATCGTGGGGTGGACGATGCCCGCGAGCTTCGCGAACGCGCGATGTACGCGCCGTCGGGCGATGACCGGTACAAGGTCTACATCGTCGATGAGGCCCACATGCTCACGCGTGAGGCCTGGAACGCCCTCCTGAAGATCCTCGAGGAGCCGCCGCCACGTGTGGTCTTTGTGTTCGCGACGACGGAGCCACAGAAAATCGCGCAGGCGGCGGCACCGGTCTTGTCCCGTCTGCAGCGGTTCGACTTCCGGCGCATGAGCCCCCGCGATATCCGGGAACGGTTGGGAGCCGTGCTCGCGGAGGAAGGGGTCCAGGCGGACGACGACGCCCTGGGGATGATCGCCCGCGCGGCCGACGGCTCCATGCGGGACGGCCTGTCGCTCACGGACCAGGTGCTATCGTTAGGCGCGGGGACCGTGACGGCGACCGCGGTGCGCGAGGCGCTCGGCTTGGTCGCGGAGGACGAATACCTCGCCATTCTTGACCTCGTGGCCGATCGGAGGGCCGGTGATGTCTTTCCCACGGTCTCCCGCCTCGCGGAGCAGGGGATCGACCTTGGCCAGTTCGTCACCGGGCTCGGAGAGATGCTGCGGGCGTACCTGGCCCTGTCCCTGGGGTCCGCGAGCGTGGAAGTGAGTGAGGCCGCGCGCGCCGGCCTCGAGGCACGCAAGGGACGGCTTTCCCCCGGCGACCTCCTCCGGATGCTCAACGGCCTCGCCGAGCTAGAGCCCAAGTTCCGGAAGAGCACGCAGCAACAGTTGCTGCTCGAGGCGCTCCTGGTCCGCTTCGCCCTGCTCGACCGCACCATCGACCTCGAGGAAGTGCTCCGCGAGACCGGTGGTGGCAGCGGGGGCAGAGGGGGAGCGAGCGGCCCGCCGGCACGGCGCGCGGCCCCGGGGCCGGAGCGAGCACCCCAGCGCGGTGGTGAGGGCTATCGGGCGGCTCCGCCGGCCGAAGCCGCCTCTGCCATCCGGCGCGTCGCTGAACCGACCCCCGCGGCTCCCCCGGAGCGCCCCCAGCGGGCAGACGAGCGGCCGCAGCCCTCCCGAGGGGCCACACCGTCGGTGGCGACGGAAGTCGTGGCTGACAGGGCTCCCAGGGGCGGCAGCGGGCCGCGCCCCGTTTCGACCATGGACATCAATTCCGTGGTCGAGCGATGGGACGACATCACGGCGGCGGTGCGACTTGAACGTCCCCTCGTTGCCGCGGTCCTTGAGCACTCCCTGCCGACCGCTGTTACGGCGACCGGGCTCCTGACCATCCAGACCGATGCCGGCGACGAGGGTTCGGTTCCGGCGAAGGACCTTCTTGCCGCGCTCATCCCGCACATCGCCGGTCTCACCAGGGTCGGGTTTGCCGGGCAGGCCGCGGCCTCGCGCCAGGCAACCCGGATGACCGCGGAGTCGGTGAAGTCAGACACCCTCGCCGCCCTTCGCAAGAAGTCGCCGATCATTGCGGCGGCGATCGACGCGCTCGACCTCGACCTCCTCTAGCCACACTCACCCGCCAGGCCATGGCCGACCTTTTCAAGATCCTGCAGCAGGCGCAGCAGGTGCAGTCAAAGATGGAGCAACTTCAGGAAGAGCTTGGCAGGCTTACAGTTACGGGCTCGGCCGGAGGTGGTATGGTAAGTGTCGAGGCCGACGGCAAGGGGAATATCAAGAAGGTCAAGATCGACCCCGCAGCCGTGAATCCGGCCGATGTGGAGATGCTCGAGGACCTGGTGGTCGTCGCCATTACCGAGGCCCAGAAGCGGGCTGCGGAGAAGGCGAAGGACGCCACCCAGGCGGAGATGGGGAAGCTCACCGGCGGGCTGAACCTGCCGTTCAAGCTCCCCTTCTAGCTCCTCGACGCACATGTCCGCCATCGACGCGTTGGCGACCGAGCTGGCCCGGCTCCCGGGGATCGGGCGGAAGACCGCACTCCGGCTGACCTACCACCTGCTCAAGCAGCCGCCGGACCAGGTGCAGCGTCTCGCACACGCGTTATCGGTGCTCCGCGAGCGGATCCACCCCTGCTCGAGCTGCTATAACCTCACGGAGGAGGCCGAATGTGCCATTTGCCGGGATCCGAGGCGTGACGGAACGCTCATCTGCGCCGTCGAAGAAGCAGCGGATATCAGTGCGATCGAGCGGGCGGGGGAGTACCGTGGTCGGTACCATGTGCTGGGGGGCAGGATCTCGCCCCTGGACGGCGTGGGTCCCGGCCAACTGACGGTTCGGGAGCTCGAGCGACGGGTCGCCGCGGGAGGGGTCACGGAGGTCATCGTGGCTACCAACCCGAGCGTGGAAGGGGAGGCAACGGCGCTGTACATCCAGCAGTCGCTCGCCCCATACCGTGTTCGGGTTTCGCGCATCGCTCGCGGACTTCCCCTGGGGGGAGACCTCGAGTTCGCGGACGGTGGCACGATCGCGCAGGCGTTGTTCGCCCGGCGCGAGATGACCTAGGTGGATCGCTCCCGGTCTCCCTAACGAGTCGGGTATGAACTTCGGTGCCACCAGCTGGTCCCTTTCAGAAGCCGATCACACCTCCATCGGGCAGGTGTTGCAGCGGTTCCTCTTTGACAGCAAGGCGCGGTGTGCCTTGCTGGTCGACAAGAGTGGGCAGCTCATCACCACGACGGGCGAGCGCCCGGCTTTTGACGTGACAGCGTTCGCGACCCTCGCCGCGGCGGACTTCGCCGCGAACGACCAATTGGCGCGCTTGATCGGGGAGCGGGACTTCTCGACCCTGTTTCACCAGGGCGAACGCGAATCCATGCTCCTGGCCGATGTCTCCCGACGGGTGATCCTTGTCGTGCTGTTCGACCATCGCACGACCCTCGGCATGGTGAAGCTCAAGCTGCGCGGTGCGGTGGATGAACTGGGGCGCCTCTTCGAGCGCATGTTCTCGGCCGGCCTCAAGAAGCCGGCGGGTTCCGCGCCGGCCCTCCTCGGTGACATCGAGGATGAAATCGACCGTCTCTTCCAGTAGCACGAGGCCCTTCCGATGTCGATGATCAACTACGCCTCGCGCGAGATCAACTGCAAAATCGTGTATTACGGCCCCGGGCTCGGCGGCAAGACCACCAACCTGGAGCATGTCTACCAGAAGGTGTCGCCCAATACCCGCGGCAAGCTCATCTCCCTGGCCACCGAGTCCGAGCGCACCCTCTTCTTCGACTTTCTCCCCGTTGACCTGGGGACCATCCGCGGCTTCAAGACCCGCTTTCACCTGTACACGGTGCCGGGGCAGGTGTACTACAACGCCAGCCGGAAGCTCATCCTCAAGGGGGTCGATGGCGTGGTGTTTGTCGCCGATTCCCAAATGGACCGGATGGAGGCGAACCAGGAGTCGATGCAGAACCTGTATGACAACATGCAGGAATACGGCCTCGACCTCACCCGGATCCCCTTCGTGATCCAGTACAACAAGCGTGACCTGCCCAACGCCGCCGCCCTCGGCGAGCTGCAGTCCGCCCTGAATCCGGGCTGGGAAGTGACCGACCCGGTACGAAAGCGGGCGGTGCCGGATGCGTATCATGCCGGGGAGTACCTCGTGCAGCAGCTGCCGACCGGGGAATGGGTGGAACGGGCCCCTTACTTTGAGGCGGTGGCAGTGACGGGGGACGGAGTCTTCGATACCTTGAAGGCAGTTTCGAAGCTGGTCCTGAAGTCGCTGTCCTGATGCCCCCTCCCGCATGAACCTCCCCAACGCGATCACGCTGAGCCGCATAGCCGCGACCCCCGTGATCGTGGCGTTGATCTTCAACGCGGGTTGGGTGCCGAGGTTCAGCGCGTGGGTCCTGTTTGTGGTGGCCGCGGTGACGGACTACGTGGACGGCAAGCTCGCGCGGGACCGGGGGCTCGTCACCAACCTGGGAAAGGTGCTGGACCCACTCGCCGACAAGCTCCTCCTCCTGGCGACGCTGTTCCCGATGTATTGGCTCACGCGCGACGTCGCCCTCCTGGCGTCCACGCCAGGGCCTGACGACTGGGCGGCCGCCGGCACCATCGGCCCCATCGTCCAGAACGCCAAGATCGCCTGGCCGTTCGTGACGCCGATCGGGCTGGTGGGGGCCCCGCTCTGGATCATTGGCATCGTCCTCGGGCGCGAAGCCTTCATGACATTCTTCCGCCACTACGCCCAGCGCCGCGGGATCGTCATTGCCGCCATCGGGCCGGCCAAATGGAAGACCGCGTTCCAGTCGATCTGGGCCGGCGCTGCCTTTTTTTGGTATTTCGCCGCGGCCGCGGCTGCTGAACACCGGTGGCAGAGTGACGCGTGGCACGCCTTCGCCCACTTCAACGGCATTGTCGGCGCGCTATCGATGGTGGGGGCCGTCTCCCTGACCGTGTACTCCCTGTGGCTCTACCTGCAGCGGTACGGGCCGCTCGTCCTCGCGCAGCGTCCCCGACCCTGACCGCGTGCGCGCAGTAGAAATCGTCACCATCGGCGATGAACTCCTCCTCGGGTTCACAATCGACACCAACGGCGCCTGGCTCGCGCGACAGCTGGGTGAGCTTGGCATCCCGGTCACGCGCCGTGGATCGGTAGGAGACGAGCGCGCCGCCATGACCGCCGCCGTGCAGGACGCCCTGGAGCGCACCGGGGCCGTCATCACCACCGGGGGACTCGGCCCCACCGCAGACGACATCACCAAGCCGGCTATCGCCGCGTTGTTTGGTCGCGACCTGTATTTCGACGAGGCGCAGTGGGAGCACATCCGCACCCTATGGCGCACCCGTCGCGGGACCGAACCGCCCGAGGTCAACCGCCAGCAGGTGATGCTTCCGGTAGGTTGTCACGTCCTGGTCAACCGGCACGGGACCGCCCCGGGAATCTGGCTCGAGGACGATCGCGGGCGATGGGTGGCGATGTTGCCGGGAGTCCCCCGCGAAATGCGCGGTATTTACACCGACGAATTGGGGCCACGCCTCGCGTCGCGCATTGGGCCGGCCGGGCTTCCGATCCGGTCGACCACCATCCGCACCACCGGGATCGCCGAAAGTGCGCTCCCAGAGCGCCTGGGCGACGCGGCGCGCGGGGTCCTCGGACTTTCGCTGGCGTACCTCCCGGGTCAGGAAGGGGTGGACCTCCGGCTCACCGCCCGCGGCCTCAGCGCTGACGTGGCCGAGGTGCGGCTCGGCGAGGCTGCACGGGTCCTCGAAGAGCGCGTCGGAACCCCGGTCTATGCCCGAGGGGCCACGGATCTGGCCGAGGTGGTATTGAACCTGTGCCGGAGCGGTGGCCTGACCCTCGCCGTGGCCGAGTCGTGCACCGGGGGCCTGCTGGGTGAACGGCTCACATCAATCGCAGGGGCGAGTGACGTCTTCCTCGGTGGGGTGATCGCCTATGCCAACGAGGTCAAGGAACAGGTGCTCGGCGTCGATGCGTCGGTGCTGCTCGCGCATGGGGCGGTGAGCCAGGAGGTGGCGCGGGCAATGGCGTCGGGCGCTCGCGCGCGGACCGGGGCCGCAGTGGGGGTGGGAATCACCGGGATTGCAGGGCCCGGCGGTGGCACCCCTGAGAAGCCGGTAGGCACGGTCTGCATCGCGGTCGATATCTCTGGGCATGAGCCGATGGCGATCCGGGGGCAGATGATCGGCGACCGTGCGGAAATCCGCTTTCGCGCCACCCAGGCCGCGCTCGATATCGTGCGCCGGCAACTCGCCTCAGTCCGCTAGATTTCGGGTCGAAACTCCCCCTTCGTGATCCATGTAGTCGTTGCCATATGTCAGAGTCAGATCCGACCATCGAAACCGCCGCCATCGACCCCGTGCAGTCCTCCCCCGCCGAAGGAGAGGGCGGAGGGAGTGACACCGGTATTTCCGGTGACCCCGTGGCCGAATGGAAGGCCGCGTACGAAGAGCAGCGGGACAAGTACCTGAGGCTCGCCGCAGACCACGAGAACTTCCGCAAGCGTGCGGCCAAGGAACGGCTGGAGGCCGGCGTCCGGGGCCAGGGCGAGTTGATCGGAAGCTTGGTGGAGTTGCTGGATGACCTTGGCCGGTTCTCCCAGGTCGATCCGTCGACGACGGATGCGCGCACCGTGGTGGATGGTGTGTCGATGGTCGAGAAGAAGGCCATGAAGGCGCTCACGACGCAGGGGCTCGAAGTGGTGAACCCGGTCGACCAGCCCTTCGACCCGGCGCTGCACGATGCCGTGGCGACCGAGCCCGCCGAGTCCGAAGGGCACGACCAAACGGTGGCCCGCGTGTACCAGTGCGGCTACGTCTTCAAGGGGCAGATGCTGCGGCCCGCGCGGGTGGTGGTACGTCAGTGGAACGGCTGAGCCGGCGTTAGGCATGGCCCCACGCGACTATTACACCGTGCTCGGCGTGTCGTCCACCGCGACCCCCGACGAGATCAAGAAGCAGTACCGCCGACTCGCCAAGAAGTATCACCCGGACGCCAACGCGTCGGATCCCAAGGCGGCGGAACGCTTCAAGGAGATCTCCGAGGCGTATGCGGTGGTGGGCGACGCCGACAAGCGCAAGCAATACGACGACATGCGGCGCATGGGGTCGTTTGGTGGGTTCGGCGGTGGCGCGGGGTCGGGCACGCGCCCGCGTCCGGGCACGTCGACCCCGCCCGGCGCTGGGCCGGGTGCCGGCCGCTACCAGGACTTTGACGTCGGTGGCCTCGGCGGGCTTGGCGACCTGTTCTCCTCCATGTTTGGGGGGAGTGGCAAGGGCGGGCGCACGCGCGCCCCGGAAGCCGGGCACACCATCGAGAGCACCCTCGAGGTCCCGTTCCGTGTGGCCGCGGCCGGGGGAAAGGTGCCCATTGAGCTGGACGTCAACGACGACTGCGACAGCTGCGGGGGGTCGGGCGCGGCACCCGGGGCCACCCTCGCGGCCTGTCCGGAGTGCAAGGGGCGCGGCGTCATCTCGTTTGGCCAGGGTGGGTTCGCCGTCAATCGACCGTGTCCACTCTGTGCCGGTCGAGGCCAGGTTCCAACCGAGCGCTGCGCGACCTGCAATGGCGCCGGCGAAGTGCGCGCGCGCCGCAAGGTCGTCGTGACCGTGCCCCCGGGCGCGGACACGGGCACCAAGATCCGGCTGAAGGGACAGGGCACCAAGGGGAGCAACGGCGGGCCGCCCGGCGACCTGATCATCACGTTGCAGGTCCACGAGGACCGGTTCTATTCGCGCGAGGGCACCGACCTTGTCGCGACCGTCCCGCTGAACATCGCGCAGGCCACGTTAGGCACGCGGATCACCGTTCGCACGCTGGACGGGAAGAAGGTCACCCTCAAGGTCCCTCCGGGCACGGGGAGCGGAAAGCGGTTCCGGGTCCGTGGCCAGGGGATCGAGAAGGACGGACAACGGGGCGACCTGATCGTCGAGACCGGGATCGCCGTGCCTGAGGCGCTCACGGAGGAGCAGGAAGCGCAGTTCAAGGCGTTTGCCGAGTCCGCCGGCCTGAAGTTCTAGGAGGCACCGACGCACCGGCTCGCGAGTCACGATTCCGCCGCGCCTCTTGGCGCCTCCGCGCCGCGCACCGAAATTGGCGCGGTGACCCGGCTCCTCTTCCTCTCGGCGCTCCTCGTCGCCGCCTGTCGGGCGGCTCCGCCCGCCCTCCGACCGATGACGTCAGCAGCTCCCCTCATCATCGCGCATCGCGGCGCCAGCGGCGAGCTTCCCGAGCATACGCTCGAAGCCTACGACCGCGCGATCACGCAGGGCGCCGACATCGTGGAGCCAGACGTAGTCAGCACCAAGGACGGTGTGCTCGTCGCCCGCCACGAAAACGAGATCGGGGGAACGACCGACGTCGCGACGAAATTCCCGGGGCGACAGCGAACGGGCGTCGTCGATGGCGTGACCGTCACCGGGTGGTTTGTCGAGGATTTCACGCTTGCTGAACTGAAGACCCTCCGCACCCGCGAACGCCTGGCGTCCCGCTCCCACGCGAATGATGGGACGTTCCTGGTGCCAACCCTCGACGAGGTGCTGGCGCTCGTCCGGCGGCGCGAACGGGAAACGGGGCGCGTGATCGGCGTGTATCCGGAGACCAAGCACCCGTCACACTTCCGCTCGATCGGGCTCCCGCTCGAGGATCGCCTGCTGGCCGTCCTTGCCAACCATGGCTTCACCGGTCGCGACGACGCGGTTTTCATCCAATCGTTTGAGGTCGGGAACCTCAAGGCGCTGCGGGAGCGCACCTCCATTCGCCTGATCCAGTTGGTGGATGGGGCAGGGTCGCCCTGGGACCAACGGGGCGCCGGTGGGCGAACGTATGCGGCGATGGTTACGCCGGCCGGGTTGCGTGAGGTCGCGACCTATGCGTTCGGTCTCGGGCCGGCGAAGGCACTCGTGCAGCCGGTCTCGCGCGAGGGCACCCTCCTGCCCCCGACGACCCTCGTGCGCGACGCGCATGCCGCCGGGCTCGCGGTGCATGTCTGGACGATGCGCTCGGATGCCCCGTTCCTCGCTCGTGCCTTCAACGGCGATCCGCTCGCCGAGTGGAAGTTGTTCGCGTCGTTAGGTGTCGACGGGATCTTCGGCGACTTCCCGGGGGACGGGGTGCGGGCGCTGCGGCCCTTACCCGCCCCGTGACGGGGCAGTGCAGCTGGCTCGGAAGGCGGCCGCGAGTTCGTCCAGCCACTCCATGGGGTCCTGAGGCAGCTGGGCGTCGTCACTCGAGTTGACCTGCACGGCGATGGCGACACCCTCCGGCTCGAACCATCGCACGAAGCTGAGGTAACCGGGGATGTAGCCCGTGTGGTACACATCCACCCGGTTCCCACGCGTCACGACGTCAACCCCGAGCCCCTTCCAGGTGGTGACGCTATCGGGGAGGCCGCTGGGGCGAGCCGTGATGGCGGGCCACAAGCTGTCCGGGAACAACACGCCAAGACGCCAGCCGGCGAACCAGCGCGCGAGGTCGGAGGGGGTGGAGACCCACCCGCCGCCACCCCACTCGAATTGCGGGTTGTACACCAGTCGGCCATCGTGCATGAGCCGCGCCTGCCCAAAGAGCCCGCGCGGACCGTCGTAGCCCACGGCCAAGCCGTCGATCTGCGCGGCACGGGCGCCGGTGCTCGCGGTCAACCCGGCCGCGCGAAACAACGTGTCGGCAATCCACTGGTAGGAATCGGCTCGGATCACCTGGTCCAGCACCGCTGCGAGGACCACGTAGTTCAGGTCACTGTACCGGACCTTCCCCGTATCCGAGAGCGTCGCGCGCTCCAGGACGCCAAACCAGTCGTCGGGGCCGCGCGCACGGAGGGGATCGCGGATCAACGCCTCCATGAAGGGGGCATCGTACTCCGGGTATCCGGTCGTGTGCAGCAGCAACATCCGCGGCGTGATCCTTGACGCGCGCGGGACGCGCAGGAAGGAGTCGATCGGCGCATCCAGGTCCACGGCGCCGCGCGCGGCGAGCCGCAGCGCCATCGCCGCCCACATGGTCTTGCCGACGCTCCCGGCGAGCAGCCGGTCGGACGTCGTCATGGGGCGCCGCGCTTCGCGGTCGGCAAATCCCACGGCCGCAGCCACCGGCGCCGGCCATCGGGACGGGGCATACATCGCCCCGGAGATCCCGGGCACCGGATTGCGCGCGTGCGCACGCGAGAGCACGGCGATGAGGGAGTCGCGGGCCGAAGCCGCGATGCAATCGGATGCGGGGGTCGCCGGGGCACAACCGACGAGCGCAAGGAGGCCGAAGTGGAGTCGTCGCACGGGAGCGGGAAGGGTCGCGTGTGACACCGTCGGCCGGGCGAGGGTTGCGCCCGCCTACCCTGCGAGCAGTGCCAGTGGGCGACGCGCTCCCGCCGCGCGATCGATAAGCCCCCCGCCGATCACCCGTTCCCCGTCGTAGAGCACGAGCGACTGCCCGGGTGTGATCGCCGCGACCGGCTCGTCGAGCGCCAGTTCGATGACGCGCCCTTCTGCGCGCGCGATCTCGGCGGCGGCGAGGGGCGCCCGATGGCGAACCCGCACGTGGACGCGATCCCCGACCTGCGCCGGCTCGCCCAGCCAGTTCATGGACCCGGCGACCACACCATGGCCGAGGAGCGCATCGCGGGGACCAATGACCACCTCACGCGTCGCGGGACGGATGGCGACCACAAACATGGGTTGCAGGAACCCGCCGGGCAGGCCCCGGCGCTGGCCGATCGTGTATCGCGCGTAGCCCTGATGTTCGCCAACCACTTGTCCGTCCATAGTGACCACGGGGCCGGGCTGGAGCGCGGGCGTGTCCGCGCCGAGGCGGGCCGCAATGACCTTCGCGTGGTCGCCGTCGGGCACGAAGCAGATGTCCTGGCTCTCGACCTTGTCGGCAATCACTTGCAGCCCGAGCTCACGGGCGACCTGGCGCGTCTCGGCCTTCGTCCGGTTGCCAACGGGGAGCAACATCCGTGTTAGCACGCGGCGGTCGATCCCCCAGAGGAAGTACGTCTGGTCCTTGTCCGGATCGAGGCCGCGGTGCAGCGCGCCGTCCACGATGCGCGCGTAGTGTCCGGTGGCGATGAACGTCGCGTCAATCGCGTCGGCCTTACGCAACAGGTCACGAAACTTCGTGAAGGTGTTGCAGCGCACGCAGGGGATCGGGGTGCGCCCGGCCACGTACTCCGCGACGAAGTCGTCGACCACGTCGTGGCCAAACGCGTCTTCGAGGTTCAACACGTAATGCGGGACACCCAGCTGCTCGCAGACGCGCCGCGCATCGTTGACCGAATCCAGCGAGCAGCAGGGCCGGTCGGGCAGGTCGTCGCCGTGGCAGAACAGCTTCATGGTCGCCCCAACCACATCGTACCCCTCATGCACGAGGAGGGCCGCGGCCACGGACGAGTCCACGCCGCCAGACATCGCCACGAGCACGCGCGGGCGCATGCTCAGGTCACGCCGGCGAGTCGACGCGCCTTGCCGATGAGGGCAGGGAACAACTCGGCCACGCGTCGCACGTCGTCGTCGGTGGAGAGTGCGCCGAGGGACATGCGGATGGCGGCGACGGCGAGTGCCGTCGGGACGCCCATCGCCGACAACACATGCGAGGGCGTAATGCTCCCGCTCTGGCACGCCGATCCTGCCGAGCAGGCCACGCCCTTGAGGTCCAAGGCCATGAGCAACGACTCGGAATCGGTGCCGGGGACCGAGATGTTCAGGATGTGTGGGGCACGCGGCGCCCCACGCCCGTGGATGACGGCATCGGGGATGCGCGCCAGGAGCGCGTCTTCCAGTTCGTCCCGCATCGCCTGGAGCCGGCTACACTCCGCGGCCTTTTCGGCGAGGGTCAGCTCCACCGCGCGCGCGAAGCCGATCGTCATCGCGACGTTTTCGGTTCCGGGGCGCCGGCCGCGATCCTGCGAACCACCGTGCATCAACGGCTCCAACGGCGTCCCGCGCCGGATATACATCGCGCCGATGCCCTTCGGTGCACCGATCTTGTGGCCGGACACCGTGAGGTAGTCCACCGGAAGGGCGCGGAGGTCAATGTCGACCTTTCCCAGCGCCTGCACCGCGTCCGTGTGTACCAGCGCGCCACAGTCCTTCGCGATGGCGGCAAGGGCTGGAATGTCCTGCACCACACCGACCTCGTTGTTCACCCACATCACGCTCACACAGGCGACGCGGGCGTCGACCTGCGTGCGGTAGGCGGCTTCGTCGACACGTCCCATTCCGTCCACGCCGACGATGCGCTCCTCGCCGCCCTCCTTCGCCGCCTGGTGCACCGCGGCAAGAACGGCCTTGTGCTCGATGGGTGTGGTGACGAGTGCGGGGCGAAGGTCGCGCAACGCTCGCCAGCTTCCGAGAACGGCCAGGTTGTCACCTTCGGTGCCCCCCGAGGTGAAGCACAACTCGTCCGGCTGGGCGCCCAGTGCATGTGCGACACGCTCCCGCGCCTCATCCAGCGCCGCACGGGCCTCACGGCCCCATCGGTGCCCGCTGCTCGGGTTCCCAAAGCGCGGCCCGAAGTACGGGAGCATGGCGTCCAGGACTTCCGGGCGGACGGGCGTGGTCGCGGCGTGGTCGAGGTAGATCGGGGCAGGCATCTAGGGAAAATGCGGTGTCCGGGCGCCGCGTGGTAGCGCCTTCCCCTCAGTCCTCGAGGACGCGGGTCCCACGGCCAAAGCGCAGGACCGCCCACCCAGTCAACACGGCGCCAACCCCGGTCATGATGACGGATGCCCAGGCGCCAAGCGCCTCGATTCCGGACTCCTGCGCCCAGGTGACGACCGCCGCCTGTCGCGTCTCACCGAGCGCTGCCAGCGCCGCCAGCGGGATCATGGTTGCCGCCAGCAGGAACACGCCGAAGAGCTGCTGGGCCTGGCGTACGGTCGCCGTTCGCAGGGAGACCGCGAGCCCCAGTCCGGAAACGAGTAGCGCGGAGCTGCCGATCAGGGAGAGCAACACGGCAAAGCGGGTCCAGGGCATGTACACCGCGGCCTCCCCAAAGCGCACCGTGACCGTGACCATCCCGATCGCGAGGTTGGTCAGGGCGAAGGCGTAGCCATACAACACGGCGGCGATGACCTTGCCGAGCAGGATCGCGGCATCCGGGAGCCGGGAGGCCAGCAGGGTCTCCAGGGTGTGGCGTTCGCGTTCGCCGGCGACCGAGTCTGTGACGATGGTCGACGTCATGCTGGCCGTGAGGAACGGCCAGTAGAAGAACATGGCGGGCGTGACCGCCCATTCGGGGCCGATCTGCAGCGGGACAAACACGCCGAGGAAGAGGATGACGAGGAGCACCGACCACCCGCCGCGCTTGAAGCGGGAGAACTGGTCGAGGATCTCGATCCACTCCTTGCGGATGACGGTCCAGAGGTCGGTGATCATTGGGGCCGCGCTCCGTCGGCGTCGCGGACGAGGTCGAGGAACGCCTGCTCGAACGAGGCGCGCTCCGGCGTGACGGCCTCGATGTCGACGCCGTGGCTTACCAGCCACCGCACCAGCTCGGGGGTGGCATCGGGACGGTGCAGCGTCACCCGGAGGGTGCCGGCGTCATCGGCCACGGCATGCACGACCGGGTGCGTGCCTAACGCCTCGCGAACCTCCAGGGGGCCAGGTGCGCGCCTGCACGCGGACCACGCTGGTCGACCGTTGGGCCCGCAGGTCGCCCGGGCTCCCGACCGCCAGCAACGTCCCGCGCCGGATGACGCCAACCGACGCGCAGAGCCGTTCCGCTTCCTGGAGGTTGTGCGTCGTCAGGAAGATGGTGACACCCTCGTCGCGCGCGAGGCGTTCGATGTCGTCTCGCAGGGTCGCGCTGGCCACGGGGTCGAGGCCGGCGGTGGGTTCGTCGAGAAAAACCAGCGGCGGGCGGTGCAGCACGGCCCGCGCGACCGCCAGCTTCTGCTTCATCCCGCGACTCCAGGTGCCGACGCGCTCTCCGCGGCGCTCCCAGAGCCCAAGTCCGCGCAGCAGCTCGGCGATCCGCGCGAGCGCCTCGGGTCGGGGGACGCGCCAGGCCCGCGCGTGGAACGCGAGGTTCTGCTCGGCGGTGAGCCGTTCGTACAGGCCGTGGTGTTCCAGCAGGGCGCCGGTCCGGGCACGCACGGCGGCGCCATCACGAGCCGGGTCAACGCCAAACACCCGCGCCTCCCCCGCGTTAGGCGTCACGAGACCAAGGAGGACGCGAATCAAGGTCGTCTTACCTGCGCCATTCGGGCCGAGGAACCCGAAGACGGTTCCCGCTGGCACCTCGAGGTCGAGGTGGTCCAGCGCGCGTACGGTCTTGAAGTCGCGCACCAGCCCGCGCGCGAGGATGGCAGCCGTCATGCCCTGGGGCGAAAGAGGGCGCGGACCGGGGCGGCGTCGAGGCCGCGCAGTCGCATCGGCAGGGCGAGCAGCTCCCCAGGACCGGCGGGCACGCCCCGCAGGTCGAGGTTCTCGAGCACGCAGGCGCCAACGCCAAACAGCGCATGATGGTTCTCCAGCGTCTTGCTCTCACGGTCGTCCACCGAGGGGCAGTCGACCCCGAGCAGGCGGAGGCCCCGTTCGGCCAACGCATGGATGCATCGCGTGCTGAGCGACGGCCAGCCGTCCGGGAAGGCGCCTTCTGCGATCGTGGCGCCCGTGTGCAGCAGGAGGCGTGGGACCGGGCCCGGTGGCAGCGCCAGTTGTTCCACCTCGAGGGCGCCCGTGCAGGGACGCACGTCGACAACGATGGCGTTGCCGCGAAAGGCCTCGACCGGCAGCCACTCGGAAGCCGGCGCGCCATCACGGACGTGCAGGGGGGCGTCGGCATGGGTGCCCACGTGCGGGCTCCCACTCAGGCAGGAGACGTTGACCGAGGCGCCCTGGGCGATCTGCCAGGCCCACCGACAGTCGAACGGTGTGTCGCCCGGCCACGGTGGGGTCCCGGGATGGACGAGAATGCTGAGGTCGTGCCAGGTCATCAGAAGGTCGAGACGCCTAACGATACGACGTCGTCCACGGCCATCGTCTCCGTGGTCACGAACGGCTCGCCGTATCGCACGCGGATGAGCGAGCCGTAGTGGGCGCAGTGGTGACGGATGATCTCGGCGAGTGGCTCGCCGTTCGGGTAGACCTCACCGGCCTGCGTCGCGCCCTCGAACTGCGACTGGTAGGCCTGGATCGCGGCCAGCTTGGCGTCGAAGGTATCGGTGATGTCCACCACGAAGGAGGGGCGCTGGTGGTCTTCGCGGAAGGTGATCGCGTGGAGCACCTTGAACGGCCGGAACGGGGGGGTGGTGGTGTCGGTCTTCGCGAGCCCGGCGACAAACACCGCGTCGCGGATCAGCTCCGCGGCGACGCGATGGTCGGGATGCCGACCGAACGGGGCGGGAGCCGGCGCGATGACCACACGTGGCCTCAATCGGCGGAACACGAGGGCGAGTGCGCGTCGGGTCTCCGGGGTGTTGGTGATCCCCGAATCGGGGAGCCCGAGGTTCGCCCGTACGGTTACGCCGAGCAAGCGGGCTGCCACCTCGGCCTCCGCGGCGCGCAGGGCCACGGTGCCACGGCTCGCCATTTCGCCGTGGGTGAGGTCGAGGATCCCAACCCGATGACCCTGACGCGCCGCCCTGGCCAGCGTGCCACCGCAGATCAACTCCGCATCGTCAGGGTGCGGGGCGATGGCCAGCAGGTCGAGGTCGGGGGCGGGAGGTGCCATGGCGGGAAACTACACGATGGTGGGAGCGGTCAGGAGCGGCAGATGGTGCGCGACGGCAGACGGCATTGCGATGCGCCTATTCGTATCGCAACGCTTCTACCGGGTCCATGCGGGCGGCGCGACGGGCGGGGATCATCCCGAACGTCACCCCGATCAGCACCGAGACCGCCACGGCGACCACGGTGTAACTGACGGGGACGGGGGAGTCCACGGCGACGAAGGCTGTGGCCACCTTCCCCACGAGGAGCCCGGTCAGGACTCCCAGCACGCCGCCAATCCCGGTGAGCGTGGCGGACTCGATGAGGAATTGCAGCAGGATGTCCCGCCGCGAGGCGCCTAACGCCTTGCGCACGCCGATCTCGCGGGTACGACTGGTGACCGACACCATCATGATCGCCATCACGCCAATGCCACCCACCAGCAGCCCGACCGACGACAGGGCGACCATCACGAGGAAAAACGCGCCGGTGAGCTTGTTGAACACGTCCAGGATCTGCGCCTGCGTCACGAAGTCGAAGTTGTCCTTGTCCGCCGGTCGCAGCCGCCGCATCTCGCGCATGGCAATCGTGACCGCCTCCTGCGCCTGCGCGATCGTCACCCCGGGCCGCGGCTTGATCGTGATGAACATCTCCTGGTCGCGGTTCACGTCGAACTGGTGATCGAGCATGCGGAACGGCACGATGCCCGCGGTTTCCACGCCGGGGGGCTGGAAGACGTTGTTCTCCGGCGCGTAGAGCCCGATGACCTCCGCCGGGCGCGCCCCCAACCTGACGATCTTCCCGATCGGGTTTTCCCGGCCCATCAGGCGACGGGCGTACGACTCGTTGAGCACCACGACGTTGGCGCCACTCAGCTCCTCCTGGCGCGTGAACCACCGCCCGGTCACGAGGTCGCCGCCAATGATCGACGAAAAGCCATCATCGGCGCCGTAGATGCGGTTGGGTTGGGTCCGCTCGCCGTTGTACTCCACGCGTCCCACCTTGATGGCCCAGAGCGACGCGTAGCCGATCTCGGGAAGCTCGGCGATCGTCTGCGCTTCGCGCATTTGGAGATCGGGACGGATGCGAACCCACGCGGGGGGTGCGTCGGGGTTGATCGGCGTCTGGGAGAAGACCTTGAAGACGTAGAACGTCGTTGGGCCCGCCGTCTCGATGGTGCGCACGATCTGCTGCTGCACGCCGTTGATCAGCGTGGCCATGGCCATCACCGTGCTGATGCCGATGACCACGCCGAGGATCGTGAGTCCAGCGCGGAGCTTGGAGGCCCGCAGGGTTTCGAGCGCGATCCCGACGTTCTCGCGCAGCTGGTCGGCGAGGATCATCGCTATTCGGCGCGCATCGCGCTGATCGGGTCCAGGCGGGCGGCGCGGCGCGCCGGGTACACGCCAAAGATCACCCCCACGCCGGCTCCCAGCGCGAGGGCCAGGGCCACCGACCACGTGGTCACCCGGGCGGGCAGGGGAGAGGCGGCGGCGACCAGCGACGCCATCGACCATCCCACGAACACCCCGAGCAGCCCCCCGAGGGTGGCGAGGACGATGGCTTCCACGAGGAACTGGCGTTCGATATCGCGCGCCCGGGCGCCCATCGCCTTGCGGATCCCGATCTCATGGGTGCGCTCCGTCACCGACATCAGCATGATGTTCATGATCACGATCCCGCCCACCACGATGCCGATCGAGACAATCGCCGGGACAATCGCGAACAGCACCCGCGTGAGCGTGCGCCAGAAGTCGACCAATGCGTCCGAGGTCTCGAGGGTGAAATTGCTTTCCTGCGTTGGCCTCAGGTGACGGGACACGCGCAAGGCCTCCTCGACCTGGGCCATGGCGGGCGCCACCTCGTCGGCCGTCGCGAGTTTCACCGAGACGGTCGTGGTGTTACGACGCCCGAAAATCATCTCGAAGCGGGTGAGGGGCATCAGGACGAACCCGTCAAACGATTGCCCCAGCACCTGGCCCTTGCGGCCGTTCACTCCAATGACGCTGAACCACTCGCCGAGGAGGCGCACGTCCTTGCCGATGGGGTCGACTTCTTCGAAGAGTTTTTCGGCGAGATCGGCACCCAGCACGACGACGGGCCGCCGTTCCTCGACGTCCACCTCTGTCAGGGGGCGGCCCTGCGTGATGCGATAGTCCTGGACGACCTGGTAGGGCGCCGTGACGCCCAAAACGAGGGCGTCACCCACCGTGCGGCCACGCCAGGTCACATCGGCCAACGGGGTCGGCCAGCCCGACTGCATCGACACCGCGTCCGCGTTGGGCATCGCGTCGCGGACAACGGCGGCGTCATCCTTGGAAATGATCGGGCGACGGGCGATCCGGTCCAGGTCCTCGTCGGCGAAACGCGTGATGTTGATGGGGGAGCGCCGCACCTGGAAGGTGTTGGTCCCGATCATCGCGCTGGCGACGTTGTCCTGCACGTACACGTTCATCCCCTGGATGATCGCCAGGACCGCGATCAGGAAGGTGACGGAAACGATGATCCCGAGCAGCGTGAAGAACGACCGCAGCTTGTTCGCCGCAATTTGGCCCAGCGCGGTCGCGACGACATCGCGGTTCTGCAAGGGAGGCGCCGAATTGGGAAGGAGGACGTCGGAAGATACACGAAGGGCGCTACGCGGATCGCGGAGCGCCCCTGGGGTCGAGCCGTCGCCCGTCGTTGGCTTACGCCAGCCCCATTTGCTGCTTGAACGACGAACGCTTGTCGTCGGACGCGACGAGCCCGTCCCGAAGTACCACGACACGCCGGGCGTGGGCCGCGATGTCCGGCTCGTGGGTCACCATGATCACGGTCTGCCCGGTGCTCGCCAACTCCTCGAACACCTTCATGATTTCGGTGGAGGTGGCAGAGTCGAGGTTACCCGTCGGTTCGTCCGCGAGCAGGATGGACGGCTCGTTGACCAGCGCCCGGGCGATCGCGACACGCTGGCGCTGTCCGCCCGAGAGTTCGTTCGGGCGGTGGTGCATGCGGTTATCCAGCTGCACGGCAGCGAGGGCGGCCTTGGCGCGTCGCTTGCGCTCGTCGGACGAGACACCGGCGTAGACCAGCGGGAGCTCGACGTTGTGCAGGGCGGTGGCGCGGGGGAGCAGGTTGAACGTCTGGAAGACGAACCCGATCTCCTTGTTGCGCACCCGGGCCAACTCGTCGTCCGACATCTTCGAGACGAGCATCCCGTTGAGCCAGTACTCGCCGCCGTTCGGGGTGTCGAGGCAGCCGATCAGGTTCATGAACGTCGACTTGCCCGACCCCGACGGTCCCATGATCGCCACGTACTCGTTGCGGCGGATGGCGATGTCGACGCCACGCAGGGCGCGGACGACCTCGCCCCCCATGTCATACTCCCGCTTGAGGCCACGGGTCACGATCACCCAGTCCTTGTCGGGGGTCGCGCCCGGGGCGCTGACCACCGCGCGCCGTTCGGCGGTGGTGCTCAGCGGGTGTTCGCCGGTGGTGCTCAGTCCTGCGTCGGCTCCAAAGTGGTCGGTCACGATTTCGGTCCGGTGGTGGGCTTCTTTTCCTCCGCCTGCTTGACGAGGTCCCCGTCCTTCAGCTCGCGAATCGCCTGGTACGTACCCCCGACGATCCGGTCACCCTGCTTGAGGCCGGAAATCACCTCGAAGAAGCGGTCGCCTGCGATCCCCACCTTTACGGGCCGGAAGGTCACTGTGTTGTCCGCGCCGACCACAAAGACCCCCTCGACGTCCTTCTTGCCCACTTCCTTCTGCGGTTGACGCCCCACCGGCATGGTCGTGTCGCCCGGGGTGATGTCCTCGTTCTCGCGCACGGTCAGGGCGATGATCGGGATGGAGAGCGCCTTGCCGCGCTGGTCGGTGACGATCTTGGCCGTGGTGGAGAAGTCGGGGCGGGTGTCGGCAGGCGGGTTGAGCAGCTGAATCGTGACCTCGTAGTCGATCGCCTGGTCGGTGGACGCGGCCGTGGCGGACCGCACGGAGCTGTTCGAGATCTCGACCACCCTGCCGAGGAAGGTGGTGTCCGTGAACGCGTCGATCTGGATGACGGCCGAGTCCCCGAGGGCGATGCGCGAGACGTCGGTCTCATCGACCTTGACCTTGGTCTCGAGGACGCTCATGTCGGCGATGGTGAGGAGAAGGGCCGCGTCCTTGTTGAAGTTGCCCGGGACGGCGGTCTCTCCCTCTTCCACGGCGAAGCGAGTGATGCGGCCGCTCATCGGGGCCATGATCACGGTTTTCGACAGCCGGCTCTTTGCGTCCGTGAGGCCGGCGACGGCCTGGTCCACATTGTGGTTCTGGGCTTCGAGCAGGGCCTGGTTCACCTCGACCTGCGTCTTGAGCTGTTCCAGCTGCTCATCGGACATCAGGTTGGTGTTGGCCTTCTTGATCTCGGCCGAACGCTCGTAGTTGCGCTGCGCCTGGAGCAGGTTGGCCCGCGCCTGGGCCGCCTGGGCGCGCGAGGCGGAGAGGGCGGCCTCGCTGCGCTGGACGGCGGCGACGTACTCCTGCGGGTCGATTTCAAGGAGGAACTGGCCTTTCTTCACGGCCTGTCCTTCCTTGACGGCGAGTCGCACGATGCGCCCCGAGATATCGGCCGCCACATCGACCTTGGTTTGCGGCTGGACCTGGCCGGAGGCGGTGACCGAGGCCACGAGGTCACGGGGCTCGACGGTGTCGATCCGCACGTCCGTGGCCTTCTTGCCGCGCTTGGCGGCGATGTTGGCGACGATGCTGCCCGTGGCGACCAGCGCCACGACGATGAGGGACCAACGGGCTGTCTTGCTCATGGGAGTCCTTGCCTAACGAAGAGGGCGTCCGACGGCGCCTTCGAGGGCCGCGAATGCCTTGTGAAAGTCGTAAATCGCGTTGATGCGATCCGTTTCGGCGCGTTCGTAGTCGCTGCGCGCCTGGGTGACCTCGACGAACGTGTTGGTGCCGATGCGGAAGCGCTCCTGGGCCAGGGCCAGCGCTTCCCGCGCGGTCGTGGCGTTCTGCTCCTGGAGCCGCACCGTCTGGTACGCCGTGGTGAGGTTGCGGTAGGCCGACGTCACCTCGGTCGTGAGCCGCAGTTCCTGCTCCCGGAGGCGGTACCGGGTGTCACTGCGTTGCGCCGCCGCTTCCTGCACGCGCTGCTCGCGCTGGAAGCCGTCGAAGATCGGCAGTGAAACCTGCATGCCGAAGTTGATCGGGCTGCGCGTGAACTTGAATGGAAATTGGGCGTTGGCGTCGCGGAGCAGGGCTTCCTGCGCCGGGGTGAACACGATCTTGTTGCAGACCGCGCCAATGCTGGACATCCCGGCCCCGCGCCGCAGGGAATCCGTCGTGAAGCACGAGGCGCGCGAGCCGGCCGCCTGCGATTGCGCCTGCTGGATCTGCCCGTCGAGGTTGGTGAGCTGCTGCGAAAAGCCGGAGAGACCGGTCTGCAGTGATAACGTCGGCAGGTACGACGCCCGCGCCGAGCTGACCGCGACGTCGGCCGCCCGCTGGCGGGATTGGAGGGCTTGCAGTGCCGGGTTGGAACGGCGGGCGAGGTCCATCACTTCCTGCAACTGGACTTTCGGCTCCTCGATCCCGAATGTGGTGGTCAGCTGGACATTCGCCGGCTGCTCGACCCCGATCTGCTGAAACAGGCGCAGTTTCTCAAGCTCAGCGCTGTTCTGCTCGCGCAGGCGACCGACTTGCGCTTGCCCCACCTGGACTTCGGCGCGCCGGACGTCGAGAGAAATCGCCGCGCCCACCTGCAAGCGCGCTCGGGCCAGCTCCAGCTGGGCCTGCGTGGAGACCAGCAGGGTGTCCTGGAACGCGGCTCGGGCCTGCGCCTGCAGCACGTTGAGGTACTGGGTAATCACGTTCATCCGCAGCTGCGCCGCGGCGTTCGTTACGTCCGCCTCCGCCGCCTCGAGATTCGCTTTCTGTTGCTTGATCCCGAGGAAGCTCTGGCGCGAGTACTGCGCACTGATGTTCAGGTCGCTGCTGGACGACAACACGTCCGAGGTCGAACCGAAGGCCTGGCCGGCGAAGAACTGCTGGCGCCCTTCGCGATACGACGACCCGAACGAGGTGTTCACATTCGGGAGCAGGTTGCCGTAGGCGGACCGCACCGCGGCGCCGGCCCGGGTGCGACCCGTGGTGGACTGCAGGTAGGTCGGGTTGTTGCGCACCGCAAGATCAACCGCCTCTTGCAGGGTGAGGACGGGCCCGGCCGCCTGGGCCATGGCCTGGGTGCCAATGGCGCTAAGTCCCAGCACGAGGGAAGCGATACGTCTCATGGAGCGGGAATGCGGTTGATGTGGGGTGCCGCGGGCCGTACGGGGCCCTTTCGGGCGCAGTTTCATGAAGCAAACTGCGACAGCCGCCCCGATGTTTCGGGGCGGCAACACGGAAAGACGATCAGCTGGCAGGGGGATCGTCCCTGAGCGCCACGATCCCCTTTGACGGGATAGTCACCTTCAGCAGGCGACCGGTTGCATCGACCCAGACCTCGCGGGTCACCCCCGTGGGTTCGGTCAACACCACGTGCCGCGCGTCCAGCGTGACCTGGCCGATGGTGACCTTGTCTGCGGTGACCGGGCTCGCCCGCAGGACCATCTGCACGTTCCGTCTGGGGATCACCACGGGGATGGTGACCCGCTCCGCACGTTGCATCACGAAGTAGTACTGATGGTAGACCTCGTCGTCGAGCAGCAGGGCACCATCGGCCGCCAGGTACTCACGCTCCTTGATCCCGGTGGCGGTTTCCATCTTCGCCGCCACCCGGCCCCGAACAATGCTCCCCATCCATCGCTCGCCACCCGCGGTGCCCCTGACGTCGATCTCGTACCGCGACGGCCGACCCGTCGAATCGGTCATCAACTTGGGGTTCAGTCGGCGATCCCCCAGGGAGACGCGTGCATGCGAGAGGTACTCCGCGCCACTTCCCCCAGGGGTGGACGAGATCGTGAAGTCCTCGCGGCCCGCCCGGGTGCCGTTTACGGTGACGGTGAAGGTCCCCTTGTCCAGGACCTTGACCCCCTGGGCACTGGAGAGGGCCGGGATCGCAAAGGCCAGGGCGAACAGCGTGCGCGCGTTCATGGGTGAACAGTACCCGTGGGGCAGGGTCCCGTTCAATGTGCAATCACTCATTCGTCGTCTTCCTGTGGCGCCATCAGGACCCGGTCGCGGACTAACCGCTTGATCCGTCGGTAGATAGCTTCACCGGTCGCCGCACTGGCCTGCCGAGGGCTGCCAATGGAGCCCGAGGAGGCGCGCGGTACTTTCAGCTTCTGGCGGCGCGTCGTTCGCCGCGGGTCGAAGTCCACGGCGCGGGCCATTTCCACCAGATGGGGGAACAGGTGCAACATCAGCGAGGTATCGGCTTCATCTCCGTGCAGCGCTGCCCGCCCGCTCGTCAGCTCGGGGAGGTCGATGCCGAGGATGTCCACAGCCTGCACGCGGGCGCCACGGGTGATCACGGTCGAGAGCGCCTCGAGGTGGCCGTCGTGCCCGTGCGCCGTGACCAGGATGAACTCCCTGATTCCCCCCGTTTCCCAGGTTTCAATGAGGTCGTTGAGGCTGCGTAGCAAGGTTTTGCGTCGCATGCCGCTGGCACCGGGACTGAGGCGGTCATGGGGCGTCATGACGCCGTACTCGATGGTCGGCGCGCGGAGGATCCCCACTTCCGCCGACAGTTCGTCGCACAGGCGCTCCGCAATGAGCGTGTCGCAACCAAAGGGCAGGTGCTGTCCGTGCGGTTCGCACGTCCCGACCGGGACGAGCAGGCGGGGGTCACGAGTGACCGCCTCCTGGACCTCGGAGGGGAGCATCTCCTTGAGGCGCAGCGGGATCAGCGATGCTTGAGACATGTCGGAGATGAAGGCGGTGCAGGGAGAGCGCCTCATGCTGGCCGCGGTCGCCGTGGGGTGTCTCGCGGCCGTGGTTCTGACGAGAGCCTGGGGACTACCATACTTGGTGGCGACGCTCGCAGCCACGTGCGTGGCGGGTGTCCTGACGGTGCTCCGACGGCCCGCCGTCGGCCGGTGGGTGGTCCTGGGTGGCCTCGTTTGTCTGGCCGGGCTCGCGGTACGCGCCTGGCGAGTCGGGCGCGCCGGGGCCGAAGGGGTTCCGCGCCCAGCGGAGGGAACCGCGCAGTTGGCAGCGCTCTCCCGTTCGGTGATCCCGGAGTTGCAGGCTGCAGCCATGCGCATGGCCCGTGCACCGATCGGCTCCGGACCCGGCCGTCGTCACACGGCCATCGAGGCGGTGTTGCCGAAGACGGTGCTTGGCGAAGCGGCCGGCGTCGTGCTCGATGCTGGCCGACCGGTGGCGTGGGCCGGCCCGGTTCGTGTCGCGATTGATTCGTTGCAGGGGGATGTGGGTGTCGCCCGCAACGCGTTCTATACAGTGGCCTGGGCGCGGGCGATGCATGGGAACCGGACCGCGTTGGCATTTCGCACCCTGGGCGCGGAAGCGCCCGCCGGGGAGCTGTCACGGCCGTTCACCCGGGCGGCCGCGAGCGTGGTTGGCTTTGCGGACGTCGAGGTCGTGGACACGCCGGACGGGGCGGTGCCGCTCACCGCAGGCGATGTGGCGCTCGCGTGGCTCCGGCCGATCAGCGCCGCGCCGACGGTGGCGCTGGCCCGCCGCGAGGCGCGGGCGCGCGCCGAGGTGCTCCTGGCGGCGGCCGGGGTCCTGGTCCTCGTGGTGGTTGCTGGCGGTGGTGTGCGCCGCCGCATCGTGGCACTAGCTGTCGCCGTCGTCGTGCTTTTCGTGGCGCCCCTCAGTACGCTGTCCAACCTCGCGCCCGCCTTTTCCGCGGCGTGGTACTACTCCCCCTGGGGCGGTCCCTACACGGCGAACGCAGGCGCGCTCGGCGTGATGGGGGCGTTAGGCACCCTGCTCGCGCTCCTGGTGGTGCGGCACGCGCGCTGGCGGCCGGCCGGCCCGGTGCGATGGGGGGCCGCGATTGTGGGCTCGGCTGCGGCGTTGTGGCTCGTGGAGGTGTTGACCCGCGGCGTCAGCCTGCCCCAGCGTGGGGCCGGCGCCGCCCATTGGGTGACGTGGGGGGTGGGGCTCTTCCTCGTCAGTTTCCCGTTCGGCGTCCTGACGGTGTGGGGCGGAGCGCGACGCGGACACCGCCCGACCCTGGGGTGGATCGCTTCACTGCTCGCCGTGGTGAGCGGGGCCCTCACGCCACTGCTATGGAGCGCGCAGAGTGGACTCCCGGGGTGGTGGTACGCCACCTGGGCCGTCATGCTGGGGTTGCTCGTGGCATCGCGCTGGGGGCCCGCGGTAATCCTGCACGTGGCCCTGGTGGCAGCCTGCGGGGTGACGAGCCTGGCGTGGGCGACCGTGACCGCCCAGCGCATTGAGCTGGCGGAAGGGGACGTCGCTGCCCTCACCGTCCCGGATATCGAGACGCAGCCCCTGCTCGAACGGCTCTACCAACGGGCCCTGCGGCAGCCCCCGGCGAGTTCGAGGAGCGCGCTGCTCAAGCTCTACGTGGGGTCGGAGTTGGCCGCCGCCGGCAACCCCGCCGAACTTGCGGTCTGGGATAGTGCGGCGAGTGCGGATGCCCCGGCAGCCGAACTCGTCGTCGCCCAACTGCAGCGACGTGCAGAAGGCGAGCGCGTGATCGTCCGGGCGGCCGCAGAGACGGGGGGGCCGCTCCTGCGCGACGTGCCGTCTCGGCAGGGCACCCAGCTCGTGCTCGCCGCGCCGCTCGGCGGCGGCCGCGTGTTCAGCGCGGTCGTCGCGCCCCGCAACCAACTGGCGGGTGATGATCCGTTCGCTGCCCTCGTCGGCCTGGACGTTCCCACGAGTGGGGAGCCGCCGTATCACCTCTCCATTTCGTCCACCTCGTCGCGGGATTCGTCACCGCCGGCCATGTGGGAGCGTCGCGACGACGAATGGCACGGCGATTGGCGGGTCGACGCGGTGGCGGACAACCTGTTCGCCCACGTGGAGGTGGAGTTGCGTCCCCCGGACGTGTTGCTCGCCCGTGGCGCGCTGCTCGTGCTCGTCGACCTCGCCGTCCTCGGTATCCTGTGGGCCCTGCTCGGGTTGGGGGATGCTGCCGCGCGTCGTTTGGCCCGGTGGCGCGTGCGCCGTTGGTGGCGCAGCTACCGCGCCCGATTGACGCTTACCCTGTTTGGGGCTTTTGTCCTGCCGTCGGTGGCCTTCGGGATCTGGACCCTCGATCGGCTCGCGGCGGAGGACCTCACGTCGCGCTCGCTGCTCGTGCACGAAACGCTCCGCGCGGTGCGCGTCGCGGGGCCCGAGGCGCTCGCGTCCGAGTCGGAACGCTTGCAGACCCCGCTATTCTGGTACGACGGTGGCGTCCTGACGGCAACGGCGGACGCGCTGCACCTCGATCTCGCGCCGCTCGGCCGCTTCCTGGATCCCGTGGCGGCGGACGAGGTCGTCTTTGGGCGCGAGGACGTGG
The DNA here is from genome assembly GCA_016712265.1 of Gemmatimonadota bacterium. Lineage (NCBI taxonomy): Bacteria > Pseudomonadati > Gemmatimonadota > Gemmatimonadota bacterium. Next base: position 50,957 of record JADJRJ010000030.1, read on the forward strand.
CCAGTCGCCGCATCACGTTAGGTGCCGTCCCCACGCTCGTGGGCTATCGCGCCCTGGGTGGTGGGGCGGTGCTGGCGGCCCCGGCGCGGCGCTCGGAGCTGACCCTGGAACGGCAACGCGGCGACGTCCTCGCGCTCCTTCTGGTGGCCCTCGCGTTCGGCGGGGCCATTGCCTGGGGGCTCTCGGGACTTGCGGCGGTGGCGTTTGCCCAGCCGATCAACGCACTCCGCCGCGCGGCAGACCAGGTGGCCGGCGGCGCTCGCGAACTTCCTGCCTTGCGACGACGTCCCGCGAGTGAATTTGCCCCCGTGTATGACCGATTTCAGGCGATGGCGATCGACCTCGGTCACTCGCGCGACGCTCTTGAGTCCACGCGGCGTCAGACAGAGGCCGTGCTGCGCGACGTGGCGAGCGGAGTGGTCGCCCTCTCCGCGGCGGGCCAGGTGGTGTTGTCGAATCCCCAGGCCGAAGCACTGCTCGGACGTGGTATCATCGCCGGTGAACGCCTTCCGGTGGATGAAGGCCATCCGCTGGCGGGATGGGTCCGGCAGTTCGCGATGGGGAGCGATGAGGTGGCCGAACTCGACCTGTCATATCGGGGCCGCGACCTCCGGGCACGACTGACGCGGCTCACCCGAGGCGACGGAGGCGCCGTCCTCACCCTGGATGACGTCACGGAACTTGGTCGGGCGCAGCGTCTCTTTGCGTGGGCCGAGATGGCTCGCCAGGTCGCGCATGAGATCAAGAACCCGCTGACTCCCATTCGGCTTGGCGTCCAGCACCTCCGTCGGGCACACGCAGACCAGCGACCGGATTTTCCCCAGATTCTCGAGCGCAACGTCGATCGTGTCCTCGCCGAGATCGATCGACTGGACGAGATCGCGCGTTCGTTCTCGAAATTCGGGGTGCGCCCGGGTGATGCGGCTCCCCCGGACGTGGTGGACCTGAGCCGGATCGCCGAAGACGTCGTTGCCCTCGAGCGGCTGGGAGAGGCGACCGTCGATTGGCGCGTGGCGGTGCCCGTAGGGTTGATGGCTCGCGCTCGCGAAGGGGAGCTGCGCGAAGTGCTGCTCAACGTCCTGGAGAACGCGCGGCTCGCTGGCGCACGGCGGATCGAGCTCGTGGCGGAAATAGCAGACGGCCGGGCGAGGGTCACGGTCAGCGACGACGGGTCCGGGGTCAGCGATGACGTCCTCGCCCGGGCCTTCGAACCCCGCTTCTCCACCCGGACGAGCGGCAGTGGGCTTGGCCTGGCCATCTCGCGGAGACTGGTGGAATCGTGGGGTGGAAAGATCGACCTCAGCCGCGGTCCGGACCGCGGTGCGGTGGTGACGCTGACATTGGACCTCGCGGTGTAGCTTTCAGCATGTCGCGACGCACAGGCGAAAACGGTGGGGTCCCACGGAATCCCGCGTGGTCGGAACAACCGAACCGCGTGGCGTACGAGGTTCCATCACACCTGCGTGAGTGGCAGCTGCCGCCGGACTGGGCGTGGGGCAGCGAGGGGGTCACGATGGAGCATCGCCACTACCAGGAGGTCCGCGACGCGCTTGGGCGTTCCCTGTCTCTCGTGTCCGCCGCAGATCCGGCGCATGTGGGATGGCTGGCGGCGGAGGCCCGCGCGTTGGCGCACCGAAATCACCCATCCATCCCGACGACCTACCATTACTGGCCGCCGCATCCCGCCGCTGTGCGTGGGCCGGGCTACCTGCGCCGGTGGATCTCGGCGGAAACCCTGGGGGCCCGCGTGCGGCGACGGGGTGAAGACGACATCCCGTCGGCGGTCCGGGTGCTCCGGAACGTGGGGTCGATGCTGGTCTACGTGCACGACGGCGGCTACGCGCATGGCGCGGTGTCGCCCGAGGTGATCTGGACGGCGCCGTCCGGGCGCATCTGGGTATTAGGCTGGCAGTGGGCGCTGCATCGGCATGAAGTACCGGAGGGGCTCACCCCGGATGGCCGCTGGACGCCGATGGCCCCCGAGTGGAGCAGTGACGGCTGGATGCCGACTCCGGCGAGCGACCAATGGCAGCTGGCCGCGTCGGTTTTTTACGCGCTGACTGGTGAGCTGCCTCCGGCGGAGGATGCGCCCCCGCTGCGGCTGCTCCGGCCGGAATGCCCACAGTCCCTCGAGGCCATTCTGGCGCAGGCCCTGCGCCCCGAACCTGCGGAGCGCCACCGCTCGCTGTCGTTCATGCTGCGGGCACTGGAACGCGTTTCCGGGACGCGCTCGATGTTCTCGTCGATTCCGTCGATGCCATCCGCGCAGACGGAGGAAGGGCGTCTCCGTTGGGCGGTGGGGGACGACTACGACGTCCTGGGGTTCCTCGGACGCGGCACGTTCGGAAGCGTGTGGCGTGTCCGCGACCTGTCGTTGGAACGGGAGGTCGCGCTCAAGATGCTGCATCCGAACGTGGCGCAAGACGAACAGGCGGTGGCGCGCTTCCGTCGGGAGGCACGGCTCGCGGCGCAGCTGGCCCACCCGGGGATCATCCCGATCTACGACTGGGATGCACGCGCCGATGTCTCGTGGTACACGATGGAGCTGGCCGAGGGCGGCTCAGTCGCTGACCTCGTGGCACGCGCCGGGGCCCGCCCGTTCGACGGGGTGGCGTCCCAGATCGATGGGGTCCTGGATGCGCTCGCGTCAGCGCACGCCGTGGGGATCGTGCATCGTGACCTCAAGCCGGAAAACATCCTGATCGACCGGTACCGGCGCTGGCGCATCACCGACTTCGGGATTGCGCGGGCCGAGGGAGAACACGCCGGGGCCACGGGGACGCCGGCCTTCGCCGCGCCGGAGCAGATCCTCGGGGAGTCGCAGGGGCCCGGGGTGGACTGCTTTGCCGCAGCGGCCATCATCTACTTTGTGCTGACCGGCAAGCCGCCGTTTGCCGGCACAGATACGCAGGCCATCCTGGCGCAGCAGCTGGGCGCCCAGTGCGACCTCACCGGGCTCCCCGAGGCGCTCGTCGCGTTTCTCGAGAGTGGGCTCACGCCGGATCCCGCCGCCCGGTATGCCGATGGTGCGGAAATGCGGGATGATTGGCGTGAACTCGTGGACCTGATGGAGCGCGAGGACCGGGGGCGCGATTCCTGGTGGGAGCGCGTGCTCGGGCTGCGCGACGGATAGCCGGGATCGCCCGGGGTCGGGCGTCCCGGCTGGAGCCCGCTACCGGTCCCCGTCCAGGATGCCGCCCAGCACACCGAGGACACTCCCTTCTTCGCGGCGTCCTCCCGCCGCGCGCGGGGACGCGGCGATGATGCGATCCGCCAGGCGTGAGAAGGGCAGGGTCTGCAGGACGACCCGGCCGGGCCCGGTGAGCTGCGCGTAGAAGAGCCCCTCGCCGCCAAACAGCGCGGTCTTCACGCCCTTCACCATCTGGATGTCGTAGTCCACGGACGACTGCATGGCCACGATGCACCCGGTGTCCACCCGCAGCTGTTCCCCGGCGCCTAACGTCATCTCGTGAAGCGTGCCGGAGGCATGCACGAACACCAGGCCATCGCCGAGCAGGCGTTGCAGGATGAACCCTTCACCGCCAAAGAACCCCGCACCGATCTTGCGCGAAAAGGCGATGGACACCTCCACGCCACGAGCACCGCACAGGAACGAGTCTTTCTGGCAGATCAGCTCACCCCCCCAGGACGTCAGGTCCACCGGTTTGATCTTGCCCGGGTAGGGCGAGGCGAAGGCGACATCCTGTCGGACGTTCGCCTCGTTCATGAAGAACGTGACGAAGAACGAGTCGCCGGAGAGGACGCGCTTGCCCGCGCCCTTCAGCTTTTCCCACACGCCGCCACTGCCACGGCCGGTCGCGTCGAGCGTCGTGGCCATGCTGATGCCGGACTGCATGTACATCATCGCCCCGGCTTCCGCGACGACCGCCTCCCCGGGATCAAGGGTGATGATGACCCCCTGGAGGTCATCGCCGATCAGCTGATAGTCGATTTCGTCTGCGCGCATGGAAGGCGGGTGAGGAAGAAGACGATCCAATGTATCGGGAGGAGCCGGCGGTCGATCGCTCGACCAGTACGTCTGGACAAGACGTGGAGTTCCGCTGAAAAGAAACACGTCGTACCATTCGGCGCATGAGACTCCGCGCCGCCGTCCTGACCCTTGTTGTGATCTCCTGCGGTGGCGAGACGCCCCCCCCGCCTGCGGACAGCACTGCGATGCCGGACGTGGTCATCTTGGACACGGCGGTCGCCCCGGTGGACGGCTGCCGCAAGGACGGACTCTGGCAGTGGTGCTCGGTGCTCGATCGGCTGGACCGCGCCGGCGTCGTCCTCACGCCCCGTGACAGCGTGCCGGTGAATGACCTGCTGCATGGCCAACGCCGCACCTTTACGGTTGGGGCGGGCGAGGACGAGCTCCATGTGTTCCTGTATGAATCGGACGCGGCACGTCGGCAGGACACCGGAGCCATCGACAGCGCGACGGTGTCGCCCAAGGGGGAACGACGGAGCTACCGGGTGCAGCCCCTCCTGGTCACCTCCAACAACCTGGCGGCGCTGGTGTTCACCATGAACGAACGGACCAGCGAGCGGCTGTCCCTGGCCCTCTCCGCCGGGCTGCCGCAACCGACGCGCTGACGCCTAACGCGGACGGCTGGTCCGACCGGTCACCCGCCCCGGCAGCACCGCGTCACGCCCGAACCTGGAACGCACGGCGTCAATCGCCCGCGAGAGCCGGCGGTCCTTGTCGCTCTCCAGCATGGGGCTCCCCTCGTCGAAGAGCGTCAGTTGGGCCTCCCCATCGGCTTCGGTGAGCCCACTCAACGAGACGCCAAGCAGCCGGGCGGGCACGCGCCGCGCGCGACGCAGCTTCGCCAGGAGTTCATGCGCGGTGGCCAGCACGACGCGGTCGGAGATGACGCCGTGCGGCAGGGTGCGGGAGGCGTTTCTCGTCTTGAAGTCATGGTCCCGCAGTTTGACGGTGATGGTGCGGGCCATCAGCCCCCGCTCGCGCAGGTCGTGCGTGACGCGGCTCGCCAGGTGCACCAGCTCGCGACCCAGGGTGTCGTCGTCGGCGACGTCGGTGCCAAAGGTCTCCTCGTGCCCGGTGCTGCGCGCGGTCCCGCGCTCATGCACGTCGGATTCGTCGACGCCACGAACCCGTCGCTCGAGCCAGCCAGCGGCTCGCTCCCCAAGCCATCGTCGCAGGGTGTCCGGTGGTGTCTCGATCACGTCGCGGATGGTCCGTACCCCGCGCGACTCGAGCCGCTCGCGAAAGCGGGGGCCTACCATCGGGAGGTCGGCGAGCGCCAACGTGGCCACGAAGGTGGCTTCGTCCCCCGGGGCCACGATGTGCACGCCATCCGCGCCTGTCCCGGGTTTGGGTTTCGCGCGTTCCACGGCCAGCTTCGCCACCAGGCGATTGGTTCCCCCGCCAATCGAGACCGTCAGCCCGGTGGTCGCGATCACCGCGGAGCGAATGCGGTGCGCGGTGTCGCGCAGCGACTCGCCATGGTACAGGGCCTCGGTGCCCGCCATGTCGAGGTACCACTCGTCGATGGACGCTGCCTGCACAATGGGCGTGAACTGGCCGAGGACCTGGTGGATCTCGCGGCTGATCCGCCCGCACTCCCGCATGGGCACCGGCACGACCATCGCTCCGGGGCAGAGCCGCAACGCCCGCGCCGTGGGCATGGCGGAGCGCACACCGAACGCGCGCGTCTCGTACGACGCCGAACACACGACGCCCCTCGTCCCGCCGCCCCCAACGATCAGCAGCTTGGATCGTCCGGCGCCCTCCGGGTCGATGCGCCGAGCGACGGCGACAAAAAACGCATCCGCGTCGACATGCAGGATGCGGCGTGGCGTGGTCAGCTCACGTTCCCCCGCGCGGCCGTATCCGTCACTCCGTAGTGGCTGGCAAACTGTTCGCGGATCGCCGTCTTGAGAAACTTGCCGGCACTGGTCCGCGGGATGCTCGGCACCCCGACGATGGCGTCGGGAATCCACCATTTCGCGAACTGCCCGGCGAGGTGGGCCTTGAGGGCCTCCTCATCAAACACCCGCCCCTCGCGCAGGACGACCACGGCCAGGGGTCGTTCGTCCCACTTGGCATGTGGCACGGCAATCACTGCGGCCTCGGCGACATCGGGATGCCCCATCAGCGCCCCCTCCAGCGCGACCGACGAAATCCACTCGCCCCCGGACTTCACGAGGTCCTTCGCGCGGTCCTGAATCGTGACGCAGCCGCCGGCGTCGATGGTGACGATGTCACCCGTGCGGAACCAACCATCGGGAGTGAACCGATCGTCCGGCCCCTCGGTCTGGTAGTACGAGGCGGCGACCCATGGCCCGCGAACCTCGAGTTCGCCCATCGTCGTGCCGTCCCAGGGCGCGATCCCCGTCTCGTTGCGCGCCCGGATTTCCACGAGCGGAGTCGGCCGTCCCTGGCGCGCGCGATAGGCGTACTGCGCGTCCGCGGTGGCATCCACCAGCTCGGGTGGCAGCTGGCTGACCGTGCCTAACGGGGACGTCTCGGTCATCCCCCAGGCATGGACGATGCGCAGCCCGTGGCGCTCCTGGAATCCACGGATCATTGCCAGCGGCACGGCCGACCCGCCGACCACCATGGTGTGCAGGCGGGAGAGGTCCCACTGGCCGGGCGCGGCATCCAGTGCGGCGAGGATCCCCATCCAGATCGTCGGGACACCAGCGGTGAGGGTCACGCGTTCGTCCTGGAACAGCGCGAGCAGGGATGGCGCGTCGAGATGCGGTCCCGGATGGACCTGCCCCGCGCCCAGCATGGCGCAGGCGAACGGCAGCCCCCAGGCGTTGACGTGGAACATCGGGACCACCGGCAGCACCACGTCGCGGTCCGAGAGCCCAAAGGAGGAAACCAGGCCGAGCCCAAGTGCGTGCAGGACCACGGAGCGGTGCGAGTAGACGACCCCCTTGGGTTGCCCGGTTGTGCCCGACGTGTAACACATCGCCGCGGCGCGGTCCTCCGCCACATCGTCAAAGGGAAAGGTGTCGTCTTCGGCGGCCAGCAACGTCTCGTAGTCCAGGGTCCCGGGGGGAACGAGCCCATCGTCGGTCATGACGATGACGTGTTTCGCGTTCACCCGCGACGCGCACTTCTCCCACAGGGGCCAGAGGACCTTGTCGACCAGGACGACCGCGTCGCCCGCATGATGCGCGATGTAGCTGATGTCGTCGGGGTGCAGTCGAAGGTTGAGCGTATGCAGTACCGCACCGACCGAGGGGATGGCGTAATACGCCTCCACGTGTCGCCAATGGTTCCATGCCAGGGTCGCCACGCGGTCCCCGTCCCGGACGCCCAGTCGTTGCAGCGCCTTCGCCAGGCGCGCGCTGCGTGAGATCAGCTCGCCGTAGGTCGTGCGGTGTATGCTCTTGTCCGCTCGGCGACTGACCACCGCCCGGTGGGCATACAGGCGTCTCGCCCGTCGGATCATGGACGGGATCGAGAGAGGGACATCCATCATCTGGCCGTGCATCGGCATCCTCCGGCTGGGCGGTGGCTAAGATGCCCGCCTCACCGGGACCTGCACAACCGCGTCATCCCAGGCGCTTGGTAAAGCAGCTCTTCGGCGCGATGGGGACACCCCGAGCGGCCAGTGCCTCGTATCGCGCGACCTTCTCCGGAAAGCGATCCAGCGAGGTGGTGGCGTATCCCAACGACTCGAAGAACTGGGTGGCCCGGCTCATGGCGAACAGTTCCGGGATCCCGCGGCGTCGCGCCACGGCTTCGACCCCACGTACCGCGAGCGAGCCCAGCCCGCGTCCCTGCGCGTCACGTGAGACGGCCACCGCACCCACTTCAGCGACAGATGGCGAGTACTCGGTCAATGCCGCGCAGCCGAGCACCCGGTCGTTTCCGTCGACGATCACCACGAAGTCGTGAATCGCCGCCTCGATCTCGCCGAGGGATCGCGGGAGCAACTGCCCCTCCTCGGCGAACTGCGCCAGGATCCCCGCAACATCGGCGGCGTCGCCAGTCGCGGCCGCGCGCGCGAAATGAGTCGCACTGAGGTGCGACTTCGTGTTTCTGCGGGGACGGGGGTGAGCCCGACGGACTGCGACTTTATGCATGGTGAATGCATAAGTACCATCGCCTCGCGTCGCAAGTTCCGTTTCACGAGAGGCGGATTACCACCTTGCCAGCACTGGAGTTGGACTCGACGTGGGCATGCGCCTCCTGGATCTCACTGAGGTCGAATATCCGGTCGATATGCGCCCGGGCGCTGCCGTCGGCCAGGAGCGGGACTACCTCGCGTTCGAAGGCCACGGCGACTTCGGCTTTCTCTTCGGTGGAGCGCGATCGGAGCACCGTCCCGCGCAAGGTCAGCCGTCGTGACAGAATGCGGCGAAGGTCCAGGGTGGCCTGCGCTCCTGCAATCGCGCCGACGAGTAAGATGCGACCCCGGAGGGCGGCGAGTTCGGCGCTCGCGGCAACATACGCACCCCCGAGCAGGTCGATCACCACCTCGGCACCGCGGCCGGAAGTGAATGCGAGGACCCGGTCGCGGAGTCCGGTGAGTTCCCGGTCAACGACCAGCCCGTCTTCCATGCCGTACTGGCGGGCCAGTTCCAACTTGGCGGGGGTGCGCGTGCTGCCGAACACCTGGGCCCCGAAGGCCCGCCCAAGCTGCGCGGCCGCCAGCCCCACTCCGCTGGCGACCGCGTGGACGACGACGGTCTCGCCGCGCTGCAGTCCGGCCTGCGTGCGCAGGGCGTCATGCGCGGTCATGAAGGCCTCGGGGATGGCACCAGCGTGGTCCCAGTCGAGGCGGGAGGGTACTCGCACGAGGGTCACGGCCGGCACCGTGACCCATTCGGCATGGGCGCCGCCCCCGCAGATGGCGAAGACGCGGTCTCCCGGGGACCAATCCCGGACCCCAGCGCCTAACGATTCGACCTCTCCGGCAAACTCGATCCCGGTGATGTCGCGCGGCGCACCTGGGGGCGCAGGGTACACACCGGCCCGCTGGAGGAGGTCGGCGCGGTTGAGGGCGCTGGTGCGGACGCGTACCAGGACCTCCCCAGGGGCCGGCGTGGGTTTGGGGACCTCGCGGATCGCGAGGACCTCCGGGCCTCCGCTGGCGGTGAGCACCGCCGCGCGCATGGTCGACTGGCGAGGTTCGGTCATGCGGCGCAACCTATGGCGCGTCGGCGGGGGCCGAAACCTGTGCCGGTCCCCACCGTACGCAGGAAGAGAACGCTTCACGAGGAGACCACCATGTTCGGACTGATCACGCTCATCATTGCCGCGGCGGCGGCCCTGGTCGGGTATACGCAGGCGAAGGCGTTTGTCAGCGAGCGCCTTCGGTATGTCGACGCGGCGCAGTCCGGGATCGCACCGGTCCTCGCTGGTGTGGGTGCGACGCTGATCGGTGGCGCGTTGGCCGGGCTGCTTCCGCTGGTTGGAGGTGGTACCGCGCTCCTGTTCGGCGTGAGTGTCGGGATGGGCGTGGCGTCGGGACAGAAGTCGATTCGGCGCGCTCTCCCGCCCGGCGCCTAACGCGCCCTCCCCGGGGGGCGCCGACCCGTCGCGGTGGCTCCCCGCGCGCCGGAACGCCATATTCCGGCATGCATCCTCTGCTCTCCGAAGTCCTTGCGGCCACCGAAGCCGCCCGCGCCGACCTGCTCGCGCTCATCGACCACCTCGCGCCCGGACAATGGGATCAACGCGCCAGCACCGGTGGATGGACCGTCGGTGAGGTGGTCGGCCACCTGCAGCTCGTCGAGGATTCGTCGGTGCGCGCCTTGTTCCGTGCTTTTCGCACGGCGCGCGATGCCGGTCTCGGCCACGAAACAGAGACGGCCAGCCGCCTGCATTCGCTCGACGGCGCACGGATCGAGGAAACGGTCCGCCCGCTGCCGGCGCCGCCCATGGTGACGCCCACCGACGCGGCGGACATCGCCGCGCGGCGGGAGAAGCTCGAGTTCAGTCGGTCCGGCCTGCGCAAGTTCGCCGCCGAGGCGGATGGGATGGCGCTCTCCCAGGTCAAGTTTCCGCACCCAGCCATCGGGGAGATCGACCTCTACCAGTGGGTGCTCTTCATCGGGCAGCACGAGCGTCGCCACATCGCGCAGATCCGGCGGATCCTGCAGGTCGCGTGACGCGCGTCCTTCGGCAGCGACCCGAGCGTCTCGCGGTCGCACGGCTCGACCCGTCGCACGGCTGGCCGTGGTGGGCGACCTACTCGAGGGTCACGTCGGTCACCAGGACGCCGTCGGAGACGTCGGTGGTGGCGGAGGAGCACCTTGTTCCCGTGGGGACCAAGGCCGAACGCGGCTTCGTGGCGTTCGAGGTCCCGGGTCCGCTCGATTTCTCCGAGATCGGGATTTTGGCGAGCCTCACCAGCGCACTCGCGGCGACTCAGGTGAGCTGCTTCGCGATTTCCACCTTCGATACGGACCTCGTCCTCGTCCGGAGTCCGGACGTCACCCGCGCCGTCAGCGCGTGGCGCGGCGCGGGTTGGACGGTCGAGGTTACGGCGTAGCCGGGGGCGGCTCTGGCGTTTGGCTCCCCTTTTTCGTGAAGGCGCGTACGAGCCAGATGATCACGATGACGGGAAGGGCGAGCTTGAGCACGACCAGTCCCAGGCTCAGCATCCAGAAAGTGAAGCCGAGGAGGGCGCCGCCGACGACCACGACGAGTATCAGCGGCAGGCCGAACACGAAGAGGACGATGAGCAGCGGGAGCCCGAGAATCGCGAGCAGGATGAGGGCGGGGATCCCGATGGCCTTGAGGACGAACGCCAGGGGAAGGAGCCATCCCAGGCTACCGAGTGCCTTGAGGAGCGCCTTGAGGGCAACCCAGCGCGTCAGCAACGTCGTGATCAGCGTCCACATGGTGAGCGGCCCGGTGTGCAGGTGTGGTCAGTCGTACGGGTGGCGTGGCCGAGGGTTTCGGAGCTGTGCCGTGGCGGTCCCGTAAGGCCTTAGCTTTCCCACCCCCGCACTCCGGATCCGATGGCTGCCCAGGACGCTCCCGCGAAGAAGAAGGTGAACATGTCCCGCGCATGGGCGGAAGCCCGGGCGTTGATGTGGGAGCATCGTCGATCGTTGGGGGTCGGCTTTGCCCTGATGATCGTGAATCGGCTGGCGGGGTTCGTCCTGCCGGCGAGCTCGAAGTTCCTGATCGATGACATCATCGGCAAGCAGCGGATGGACCTGCTGTGGCCCCTGGCCCTGGCGGCCGGCGCGGCGACGATCGTGCAGGCCATCACCTCGTTCGGGCTCTCACAGGTCGTGTCGATTGCGGCACAGCGCGCGATCACCGATATGCGCATTGCGGTGCAGAAGCATGTGCTGCGACTCCCCGTGTCCTTCTTCGACTCGACCAAGACGGGGGTGTTGATCTCGCGCATCATGTCGGACGCCGAAGGGGTGCGGAACCTGGTGGGAACCGGCATCGTGCAGCTGGTTGGCGGGTTCCTGACCGCGATCATTGCGTTAGGCGCGCTCTTCTGGCTCAACTGGCGCATCACGGCGCTGACCATCGTGTTGCTCGCCGGCTTCGGGGCGATGATGGCGGTGGCGTTCAAGCGCTTGCGCCCGATCTTCCGCAAGCGCGGTGAGTTGAACGCCGAGGTGACCGGGCGTCTGGCCGAGAGTGTCGGCGGGGTGCGGATCGTGAAGGTGTACACCGCCGAGGAGCGTGAGGAGCGCACGTTCATCCAAGGGGCGGAGCGACTGTTCGACAACGTGCGATCGACGATCACGGGGACGTCGGCGGTCGGCGCGGGCACCACGGTCATTGTCGGTGTCATCGGCGTGCTGCTGATCGTGATGGGCGGCGGCGCGATCGGCCGCGGCGAGATGACCCTCGGCGACTTCATCATGTACGTGTTCTTCATCGGGATGGTCGCCGCCCCGCTCGTCGGGATCGCGTCGATCGGCACGCAGATCACCGAGGCGTTCGCCGGGCTGGACCGGATTCGCGAGATCCGGGACATGCCGACGGAGGACGCCGCCGATGCGACGAAGGGCCCGGTGGGCGACGTGCGTGGCGCGGTGGAGTTCCGCAACGTGTCGTTTGCCTATGTGGAGGGAGTGCCCGTGTTGCGCAACGTCTCCTTCACCGCGCCGGCTGGGAGCACGACGGCGCTCGTGGGGAGCAGCGGGGCGGGGAAGAGCACGATGATCGGCTTGGTCATGGCGTTTAACCGACCGCAGCAGGGCGAGATCTTCCTGGATGGACGCCCCCTGAGCGACTTGCGACTCCGGGAGTACCGACGGACCCTCGGCGTCGTGATGCAGGACAACTTCCTGTTCGACGGGACCGTCCGTGACAACCTCGCGTATTCGCGCCCCGACGCGACCGATGAGCAGGTGCGGTCGGTGGCGCGGATCGCCCACGTGGACGAGTTCGTCGAGAAGTGGGAGAAGCAGTACGACACGGTGGTGGGTGAGCGGGGGGTGAAGCTGAGCGGCGGCCAGCGGCAGCGCGTTGCCATTGCGCGCGCGATCCTCGCCGACCCGCGGATCCTCATCCTCGACGAGGCGACGTCGAGCCTGGACAGCGAAAGCGAGGCGATGATTCGCGACGGGCTGCGCAAGCTTCGGCAGGGGCGCACGACCTTCGTGATCGCCCACCGGCTCTCGACGATCGAGAGCGCCGACCAGATCCTGGTGGTGGAGGAGGGGGAGATTGTGGAGCGCGGCACCCACGCCGAGTTGATGGCGCTTGGCGGTCGCTACCGCGACCTGCACAATCGCCAGTACGGCGAAGAGTCGGATCGCTACGTGAACCCGGGTGAGGACTTCACGGCGGTCGCGCCGGTGGCGGGGACCCCGCCCAGCGTGGCCCGCAGCGGGCCGTGACGTCCCGGGAGGAACGCTCCGTTCGCGGGGCGTTGATCGGGGCGGCGTTCCTGATGGCCACGTCGGCCATCGGCCCGGGCTTCCTGACCCAGACGGCCGTATTCACCCAACAGTTGGGAGCGAGTTTCGGGTTCGCGATCCTGGCGAGCATCGTGCTCGACCTCGGGGCCCAGCTAACCACGTGGCGCGTGATTGCTGCCGCCGGGCGGCCCGCCGGGGCGGTGGCCGACGCGGTGCGTCCGGGGCTCGGGACGGTCCTGGCCGTCCTGGTCGCCATTGGCGGGGTCGCATTCAACGTGGGCAACGTCGCCGGGGCAGGGCTCGGGCTCAACGTGATGCTCGGGATGGATGTGCGCCTCGGCGCTGGCCTGAGTGCGGTGGGGGCGATCGGGCTCTTCCTCTCTCGTGAGGCGGGGCGCGCGATGGACCGCTTCACGCAATACCTGGGCTTGCTGATGGTGGGGCTGACCGGATGGGTGGCCGTGGCGTCTTCACCGCCGGTCGGGGAGGCGCTGGTTCGCAGCGTGTGGCCGCGGGACCTCGACCTGCTGTCGATTACCACCCTGGTTGGGGGGACGGTTGGTGGCTACATCACCTTTGCCGGTGCCCACCGGTTGCTGGATGCCGGGGTCCATGGTGTCGACCGGATTCCCCAGGTGACCGTCGCTGCTACGCGCGCCATCGGCATTGCGTCGTTCATGCGCATCGTGCTGTTCCTGGCCGCGCTTGGCGTCGTGTCGGGGGGGGCCACCCTCGATCCCTCGAACCCGCCCGCGTCGGTCTTTCGGCTCGCCACCGGGGAGGTCGGGTACCGGGTATTTGGCGTGGTGATGTGGGCGGCGGCGATCACGTCGGTGGTCGGGGCGGCGTACACCTCGGTGAGCTTCCTTCGCACCGTCCATGCCGTCATCGACCGCAATCACCGGGGCTGGATCGTGGGGTTCATCGTCGGATCCGCGGTCGTTTTCCTCGCCATCGGGCGGCCGGTCCGCACCCTGATCCTGGTGGGGGCGCTCAACGCCTTGATCCTGCCGTTGGGGCTCGGCGTCATGCTCCTGGCGGCCCGGCGGCGGGACATCGTGGGGGAGTACCGTCACCCTGGGGCGCTGGTCGCGCTGGGCTGGACGGTCGCGCTGTCCATGGCGGCGATGGGGCTGCTGACCGTCGTCAGGGATGTTCCCCGACTTTGGCAGGGAGGGTGAGCGGGGGCCGCCGGGGGTGACTGGAGGGTGCTGGTGCTCGTCTTTTGGGTTGGCTCCCCATGCGCACTTCCACTCCTGGACACACGCAGACCGCCGGGTCGCTGGCACCACGGCTGCATGAGGCCCTTACGGACCTCGCGGCAGCGGTGCAGCGGCGGGCGATCTACCCGGCCGGGCACCCCGTCCTTCGGGGGGCGGTCAACGGCGTCTGGGAACGAGTGTCGGCATGTTTGGCGGAAACCGGGAGTCTCGATCTCGGCATTGGCGGTCGGCGGTTCGTGCATTTGGCGACGGAGAGCGATGCGGGCCATCCCCTGCTCGGCGATCTCGCGTCGCGGCTCTCGGCGCACCGGGTGGGAGGGCTTCGGCTCACCGCGGGTGTAAGCGCCGTCCAGCTCGGGGAGTTCATCGACGCCATCTCCTGCTCCCCCGATGCGGCGGACGCGCCGCGCTTCGATGACGACGACCGGCACCGCTGGAGCCACATCGAGGTTCGCGCGATCGCGTTTGATCGCCTGGGGCTGATCGACGACCTGGAGGCCCCGGTTGAGCGATCCAGCGCCGCCGCCTGGCGGGCGCTCGCATCGACCGCTTTCAGCGAGTCCGGAGCGGACGCCGGGGAGGGGCCCGTGGTTTCGCCAGCGGCGATCGCCGCCGCGCTGCTGGAGCGGTCAGAAGCTCAGGGCGCCCGGGTGGACCAGTTTGAGGAGTTTCTGCACAGCCTCGGGGGGGCCGATCCGTCAGACGCGGGGGTGGAACAGGCGGTCGCGGTGATCGAATCGCTGGGACGGGCAGGGTTGGCGCGGGTCTTCGAGGTGCTTGGGGAAGTGCGAACACAGCAACTGATCCGGGGGGCAGTGGACCAGCTCCCGGTCGGCGCTGCCGTGGACCTCGTCCACGGGGCCTCGGACGCGAGGGGCCGGGTGGTCTCCTCCTCGCTGATGCGCATGCTGCAGAAGGTGGGCGACGTGGCGCGTACCGGGCGGCCGAACCGCAAGGGGGATCGCCTCCTGCAGCTGGCGATTCGCCGCCTGCTGCACGAGTGGACCCTCGAGTCGCCCAACCCGTTGCCGTACGACGAGGCGCTGGTGACCCTCTCGTCGCCGCAGGTGCGGGGGGTCGATCGCCGCCGCGACGTGGTGGAGCCCGAGCGACTGGTGGATCTGGCCCTGGAGGTTGGAGATACCGGGGCGGCGACGGATACGGCCCTCTCGCGCCTGGTGATGCGCGACGGTCTCGCCGCGACGATGGCGTTCCTTGCCGCGTATCCGGCCACCGAGGTGCGCGAGCGGCTGATGAACCGGCTGGTGAATGAGTCGAGCGTCCGGGAGCACCTGGCGCAGCCGGTGCTCGACGTGGGCTTCTTGCGGCAAGCCGTCGATCGGCTGCGGCATCGGGCGGCGCTCGCGCTGGTGGATGCGCTGCAGCGTCGCCCGGAGGGCGACGTCGCGATCCTCGTTGACCTGCTGCAGCGCATCGGTTGGGATGCGCTCGAGCCGATCGGGGCGCGGGCGGCGGATGCGACCCCGCGCGTGCAGCGTGCCCTGGTGACCCTGTTCGACGCACTCGATGCCTGGCCCCCACAACTCGACCCGCTGCAGTGGATGACCCACCCCGACTTCATGGTGCGCCGTGAGACGATCAAGCACCTGCTCAAGGGGTCCGCGACGCGCGACCTCGCGACCTTGACGGCCCTGCGCGATGCCGATGTCCGGATGGTGGCCATCGGGCTCCATGCGATCGCCGGTACCTGCTCGCCCGCGGCGGCCCGTGAGGTGATGCATCGGTACGCCGATCCCGGCTTCACGACCGAGCTACGGGTGCGGGCCATCCGCGCGGTGGCGTCGAGTGGGGGTGGAGACGTGGCGACCTGGCTCACGTCCCTGGTACGTCGGCGCCGACGCTGGTTCGGGGGGGAGCGGCTGGCCAAGCCGACGCCGGAGGCGCTTTCCGCGGTTGGGGCACTAGCCCAATGGTACCCGCGGCACCCGGCGGCCAGTGAGGTGTTGCGCCTCGCGCAGGCGAGTCGACAGCTGGAGTTTCGTCGAGCGGCGAGTGGTTCGCCGGTGGTGGCCCATGCGTGATGCCATCGCCTACCTGACGTCGCTCGCCCAGGCGCTCGCGCGCATGGGGCTGTACGCCGACGGCCACCCGGCGCGGCAACGGGCGGCCGATGCGTCGCTGGCCTCGCTTCGGTCGCTGCAGGCGCAGCATCCGCAGGTCACCTTTTCCTTCCTGGGCGATGTCGTGCTCTTCGGCGATGCCCCGCTGCGCGACCTGCAGGGGTGGGACTGGGGGCGCAAGCTGGCCGCGGTTGGGGTCCAGCGCCTCGAGTTCCACGATGCGGTGTCGACGGAGGAGTACCGGGCGTTCCTGGATTCGCTGCTCCCCAGGTTGGCGCGCGGCCGGGCCCTGGACGTCGGTCACATCGAGCCGCGCACGCCGGCCGGGGGGTCGGAGTGGATCCGCTATGGCGCGGTCGGTTTGCGGGAGCTGTCCGCGGCGCGCGACGCGTCGGCGGGGCAGGGTGGGGTGGACGGGGAGCCGATGGACCTGAGCGATGAGGCGGCGGCCGTCGCCTGGCTACACGACGAAATCATCGAAGGGCGCGAGGTGGCACTGCAGGAAGCCGAGATCGTGGTCCACTCGCTTGCGGCATCGCTCCATGCGGGGCAGCGCATGCTCGTCCCGCTCCTGCAGCTCAAGGAGTTCGACCAGTACACCACGACCCATGCGCTGAACGTGGCGGTGTTGTCCATGGCGCTCGCCGAGCGCCTGGGCCTCTCGTCGCGCGAGATCCTACAATACGGGATGGCCGGCTTGCTCCATGACCTGGGCAAGATCAAGGTGCCCGTGGAGATCCTGCGCAAGCCGGGCAAGCTCACGCCGGAGGAGCTCGAGGCGATGCGCCAACACCCGGCAGACGGCGCCCGGCTCATCCTGGCGAGGGACGACCGCCTGGATTTGTGCGCGACCGTTGCCTTCGAACACCACATCATGATCGATGGCGGGGGATACCCCACCCGCATGCGGCGCTGCGACTGCCACCACGCGTCCATGCTGGTCCATGTCTGCGACGTGTACGACGCGCTGCGCACCAACCGGCCGCATCGCATCGCGTGGGAAGCAACCGATATTGCCTCGTACATCGAGGGCCGGATCGGGCTGGAGTTCGAGTCGACGGTCGGACGGGCGTTCCTCGCGATGATTGGCGAGGCGGACGTCACGACGGCGCGCGCGGATATCATCGACGACCTCATCGCTCAAGCGGGTTAGGCCACCGATCGACTCCCGCCTCCCGCAGTGAACCTGCTGCGGTGTGCGTTGTGCTGGTACCGCCACCGGGCGATCGGCGCCCTAACGTGACGGCATGCTGGCTGCGGTCCGTTCTGCTGCGTTGTCGGGGATCGAGGCCGTGCGGGTGACGGTCGAGGTCGACGCGTCGCGCGGCCTCCCGTTCTGGGTCGTCGTGGGCCTCGCAGCCCACGCGATCAAGGAGAGTCGCGAACGCGTGGGCGCGGCGCTGGCAAACTCCGGCTTCGACCTGCCGGCGCGACGCTTTACCGTGAGCCTCGCCCCGGGGGACATGCGCAAGGACGGCACCGCGTTCGACTTGCCGATTGCCCTGGCCATGTTGGCTGCCACCGGCCTCATCCCAAGTGACGCCTTGCAGGGCGTCGTCGCCGTGGGTGAACTCGGCCTCGATGGGTCCATTCGCCCTGTTCGCGGCATGCTGCCCATGGCGATGCACGCGGGCAACGACGGCCAGGTCCGCGCACTGGTCGGTCCGGTGGCCAACGCGCCGGAGGCCGCCTTGGTCCCCGGGCTGTCGTACTGGGGCGTGTCGACTCTGCGGGATGCCGTGGGGGCACTGAGCGGAGGCGAGGTGACCAGCCGGCCCCCTCCGCGCGCCACCGTCGCGATGCCGGTTCCGGACGTTGACCTGGCGGATGTCTCGGGGCAGGAGGTCGCGAAACGCGCGCTGGAATTGGCGGCCGCCGGTGGGCACGCGCTGCTGCTCGTGGGGACGCCGGGGTCAGGGAAGACGATGCTCGCGCGCCGGCTCCCGACGATCCTTCCGCGGCTCACCGAACAGGAAGCCCTGGAAGTCCTGACAATCCAGTCGGTGGCGGGCATGCCCGTGCCGGTCGCGCCGGAGCATGTGCCGCGACCGTTTCGCGCCCCGCATCACACCCTGTCCACCGCGGCGCTGGTCGGCGGCGGCAGTGTGCCGCGCCCCGGGGAGGTCACCCTCGCCCACCATGGCGTGTTGTTCCTCGATGAGTTGCAGGAGATGCCCCGGTCGCGACTCGATGTGTTGCGCCAACCGATGGAGGAGGGACGGGTGCTCATCGCCCGGGCGCAACAGGCGGTGACCTTTCCGGCGGCGTTCGCGCTGATCGGCGCGATGAATCCCTGCCCCTGCGGCTATGCCGGAGACACGAGCGGGCGGTGCCGATGTCCGGCGGCGGAGGTGGCGCGACATCGCGGTCGCGTCTCCGGTCCCCTCGCGGATCGGATCGATCTGACCGTGTCCGTCCCGCCGCTCGCGCTGCACGCCCTGCACGGCCGTCCCGGATCAGGCAGCGCCGAGGTGCGCGCGCGGGTGGAGGCGGCGCGCGGCCGCCAGGTCCGACGATTCGCCGGGCAACGGGTGCCGGGGTTGTGCAACGCCCGCGCGACCGGGCGCTGGATCGACGCGCATACGCCCGTTGATCCGGTGGCGCGGACCACGCTCACGCGCCTGGCGGAACGTGCAGGGCTCTCCGCCCGCGGGTACCACCGCATCCTCGCCGTGGCCCGGACCGTGGCCGATCTCGAGGACGACGACGTGATTCGTCCACCGCATGTGGCGGTGGCCTACCACTTCCGAACGAACGACACGCTGCCATCGCCCAACGGCGGTCCCTAAGTTGTCGCCATGACGCCGGACGCCCCCCTCGCGGATCCCGCCCTGGCCCTGCACAAGGAAGGGCAGCTCATCGCGCAGCTCCAGCAGCGAGGGTCCATTCTCGTGGGATTCAGCGGCGGGGTCGACTCGGTGTACCTCGCGGCCGTCGCCGTGGAGGCCGTCGGGGCGGAGAACACCCTGGCTGTCATTGGTCGATCGCCATCGTACCCGGCGGTGCAATGGGAGGCCGCCCGAGCTGTCGCGACGCAGCTGGCGGTCCCGTGCCTGGAGGTCGACACCCACGAACTCGACGATCCGCGGTACGCGGCGAATCCCACCAATCGGTGTTTCTTCTGCAAGACGGAACTCTGGTCGGTGTTGGTGCCGATCGCCGCTGCCCGGGGGCTCGCCGTGGTCGCCGACGGGAGCAACGCGGATGACCGGACGGACTTTCGCCCCGGCGCCCAGGCGGCGCGAGACCATGGGGTATGGTCCCCGTTGTCCGACGCGGGGTTAACCAAGGCAGAGATCCGGCAACGATCCGCCGCGCGCGGCTTGCCGACGGCGAACCAGCCCGCCTCGCCCTGCCTGTCGTCGCGCCTCCCGTATCACATCGCGGTCACCACCGAGCGGCTGGCCCAGGTGGAGCGTGCCGAGGCCGCGCTGCGCGCGTTAGGCATCACCGGGGACCTGCGCGTGCGGCACCACGGTGACCTCGCCCGGGTCGAGCTTGGTCGCGACCAGCTGGCGCTGTGGCTCGCGCCTGGCGCCGCCGCACGTATCGCGGCGGCCCTGCGCGAGGCCGGATACAGCCGCGTGACCATCGACCTGCGCGGCTTCCGATCGGGATCGCTGAACGTCCTCGAGGGGGTGGGCGCATGAGCCGCGCGGGTGATGCCGCACAACTCGCGGCGGCGCTGCAGGCGCTCGCTGGCGAGGTTGTCGTCGAGGGCCGGGACCGCCTCGCGGTCATCCGACCTACGCTGGCGGGTTACGAGGATGTCATCCGGCATCGCGACGCCGTGGTCGCCGCCGCGCGGCAGCATGGATTTACGCACGTCTGCGTTGAGCTGACGTGATGGGCTGCCTGCGGAGGGTGGGTTGCCTGGTTGTCCTGCTCGTCGTGGGGGTCGGCGCGTGGTTGGCTCGCGACGTGTGGTGGGAGCGGGCCACCGGTGCAGCGCCCCGCGCGTCGGTTCGCTGGAGCGCCCCGCGGCAGGATAGCGCGGCGACCACTCAACGCCTGACGCGGTCGCGTCCAGACGCCTGGGTCAACCTTGATGCGAGCGACCTCGCCACCATGCTCGATGGGGCAACGGGGAAAGTCCTCAAGGAACCGGAAGTTGCGATCGTGGGGGAAACGGTGCGCGTCCGCGCGCGACTTGTCCTGTCGGAGGTTCCAACGGCTGGGGCGCTGGGCCCCCTCGCGTCGTTGCTGTCGGGCGAACCTCGCATCGAGCTTGCCGGGCGCCCGTCCATGGCGGGCCGCGGAATGGCCAGGGTGGTGGTGACCGATGTGCGCGTTGGCGGGGTGGAGGTGCCGGGAGCGGCCCGCGATGCGTTGTTGCGGCAGCTGCAGAAAGGGGGAAGCGAGGGAGAGGTTAGGTTTTCCCTTCCGTCGTGGGTGGGGGACATCAGGGTCGCCAACGGCGCGCTAACCGTGTACAAGGACAGGCCATGACACGCCGAATCCTCATTGTCGATGACGAGCAGGGCGTCCGGGCCGCCCTCGGCCAGCTCCTCGAGTACGAAGGGTACGAGGTGCGCACCGCGTCCTCCGCGTCCGAGGGGCTGGCGACCTACGACAAGTGGCGCCCGCACCTGGTGTTCATGGACGTGAAGATGGCGGGAATGGACGGGCTGGAAGCCTTGCGCCAGCTTCGCCAGACGGACCCGCGCGCCACGGTCGTGATGATCTCCGGTCATGCGACGATCCAGACGGCCGTCGAGGCGACCCAGCTGGGCGCCTACGACATCCTGGAGAAGCCGCTCGACACCGACCGGATCCTGGTTCTCCTGCGCAACCTCGGCCAGCAGTTGACGCTCGTCGAGGAGAACGAGCGGCTCCGCGCGTCGATCGCCTCACGCTACGAGATGGTAGGGTCGTCGTTCCCGATGCGCACGTTGATGGACCGTATCGAGAAGGTCGCGGTGACCCCCGCGCGCGTCCTGATCACGGGCGAAAACGGGACCGGCAAGGAATTGGTGGCGCGCGCGATCCATCGCCTGTCGCCACGCGCAGGCAAGCCGTTTATCGAGGTGAATTGCGCGGCGATTCCGTCCGAGCTGATCGAGAGCGAGCTGTTCGGGCACATGAAGGGATCGTTCACGGGGGCGATCGCGGATCGCGCCGGCAAGTTCGAGCAGGCGGACAAGGGGACGCTGTTCCTCGACGAGATCGGGGACATGAGCCTGGCCGCGCAGGCGAAGGTGCTGCGCGTGCTGCAGGACGGCGAAGTCACGCGCATCGGCGGGTCGAAGCGGGTACAGGTCGACGTGCGCGTGCTCGCGGCGACCAACAAGACGTTGGAGGATGAGATCGCCGCCGGTCGGTTTCGCGAGGACCTGTACTACCGCTTGAACGTGGTCCCGCTCCATGTCCCACCGCTGCGAGAACGGCGCGAGGACATCCCGCAGCTCGCCCGCCATTTTGTGCACCTGCTCTCTGAACGCGACGGGTCGCCCATGCGAACCCTCGACGCCACCGCGCTGGACACACTCGCGAACGCGGAGTGGTCCGGGAACGTGCGCGAGCTGCGCAACACCATCGAGCGGTTGCTGATCCTGGCCTCGGGGCAGGTGATCACGGCGGCGGACGTGGCGCGGCTCTCCGGGGCGCGTCCGGTGGATGGGTCGCCGTTAGGCGCCCTGCTCGACCTGGCGACGTTTGAGGAATTCCGCGACGCGGCCGAACGCGCCTACCTGCTGCACAAGCTGCGGGCGTTCAACTGGAACGTGTCCGAGACGGCGCGCGCGGTGGACATGCCGCGGTCGAATCTCTACAAGAAGATCGAGCGCTACAGCCTGGAGCGTGAAGGGTGAGCAAGAATTGGGAAGAGGAGATGAAGAAGATCGACCGGCAGCTCGAGTCGATCTCGGACGAAGCGCTCCTCCCGGCGAAGACGGCGGCGACGCCGGCGGCGAAGGCGGTGGCCGTGGAGAAGCAGGCGAACACGAAAACCCTGGGGGTGATGCTGCGCCTGCTGCTCTCCCTGGCACTTGGCGTGGGGATCGTCTTCTGGCCGTACGGGACCCGGTGCGGGCTTCCGTTGTTTGGGTACCTGGCCGCGGCGGGACTCATCAGCGTGACGGGCGCCTGGTCCGCCATCTGGACCTGGCGCCATCGCTCGGCGCGGGGACACCTCGTGGCGCTGGGGTTGGTGCTCTGGGGTGGCCTCCTCGCGGCCAACGAAATCCTGCCGCGCGTGGGGTACGCGCGGCCGACGGAGGCACATCCTGCGGTGTGGCTCTGCGAATAACCGCTGCGGGCACCGCGACCATCGCGGTGCCGTGGCCTGACCAAACACGCACATCATGACGACCTTCAAGAACTTCATCGGCGGCCAGTGGGTCGAGCCGACGACTGGTGCCTTCTTCGAGAATCGGAATCCGGCGGACACGCGCGACGTGATCGGCCTCTTTCCACGCTCCGGAGCCGACGATGTGGCCCGCGCCGTTGCTTCCGCCCAGCGCGGGTTCGCGCAATGGAGCCGCACGCCAGCGCCACTGCGTGGGGACATCCTGCGACGCGTTGGCGATATCCTGACGACGCGCAAGGAAGAACTCGCGAACCTGATGACGCGTGAGATGGGCAAGCCGCTCGCCGAGACCAGGGGTGACGTCCAGGAAGGGATCGATACCGCGTATTACGCGGCGGTGGAGGGAAGGCGCCTCTTCGGCCACACGGTGCCGTCCGAGCTGCGCAACAAGTGGGCGATGAGTTATCGCCGCCCGATCGGGGTGTGCGGAATCATCACGCCATTCAACTTCCCGCTGGCCATCCCCACCTGGAAAATGTTCCCGGCGCTGGTGTGCGGAAACGCGTGCGTCTTCAAGCCGGCCGAGGACGTCCCGCATACGGGCCATGTGTTCGTGGAAGTCCTGCTGGAGGCCGGCCTGCCGCCCGAGGTGATCCAGCTGGTGCACGGCTTTGGGGAGGACGTGGGGGCCACACTGGTCGCACATCCCCAGGTTCCTGTGATCTCGTTCACAGGATCCACCGAGACGGGAAGCAAGGTCGGCGAGACCTGTGGCCGGATGCACAAGCGTTTGTCGCTGGAGATGGGTGGCAAGAACGCCCAGATCGTGATGGACGACGCGGACCTGTCCCTGGCGCTCGAGGGGGTGTTGTGGGGTGCGTTTGGCACCACGGGGCAACGCTGCACGGCCACGAGTCGTCTCATCCTGCAGGAAGGGATTCACGACCGCTTCCTGGGGATGCTGGTGGATCGCGTGCGTTCCTTGCGTTTGGGTGACGGCCGCGTCGCCGGGACGGACGTGGGGCCGGTGATCCACGAGGAGTCGCTCAAGAAGGTGGAGCGGTACGTGGAGATCGGTCGGTCAGAAGGGGCGCGGCTGGAGGTCGGTGGGTCGCGTGCGACGGGGGCAGGGCTGGAGCATGGGTTCTTCTTTGAACCGACGATTTTCTCAGCCGTTCGGCCGGGGTCGAGACTCGAGCAGGAGGAGATCTTTGGACCGGTCTTGTCGGTCGTGCGGGTGCGTGATGCGGATGAGGCGTTTGCCGTCAACAATGGGGTGAAGTACGGGCTTTCGTCCTCGGTCTACACCGGGAGCGTGCACACGTCGTTCCGTGCGCTGGCGGAACTCGACAACGGGATTACCTACATCAACGCCCCAACGATTGGCGCTGAGGCCCACCTGCCGTTCGGCGGGGTGAAGCAGACAGGGAACGGCCACCGGGAAGGAGGGTGGGAGGTGTATGAGTTCTATTCGGAGACCAAGGTGTGTTACGTGGATTACTCCGGGGCGCTGCAGCGTGCCCAGATCGATACGTACGCGGACTAGGTCCCTTCCGTCGCCGGAACGGACGCCATTAATTGCCCCCTCCCTATGGACGTGACCCCAGCCGATCGTGAGGAGTTGGTGCGGCGCGTGTTACAACGCGCCGGCGGCGGCACGCGCCGGCACGGCAAGGTTAGGGAGGCCGGCGCGGCGACGGGTGGGACGGTGGTTCCCCCCGCGGCCCGGACCCCGGGGCAGCTGGTGATTCTCCACGCCGAGAGCACGCCGGACCTGGCGTCGCGCTGGCGCCGAGCCCTGCCACCCGGCGTGGATGTGGGCCGGTTGGCCGTGGCCACGGAGGGACGTCACACGGTGGTGATCGCCGAGGTCCCCGAGGCCCTCGTCGCGGCCGCACGCCAGGCGGGGCTGGACATCGGGGCCCAATGCTCCACGCGAGCCCACGAATGAGCGAGAGCACGCGCGCAGCCGCTGACGCAGCCGGCCTGGCGATTACCGCCGAGCAAAAGGCCGAGGCGCTGACGCGCGTCAATACCCGTCGTTTTCGCCCGTGGCCGTTCCTGTGGGAGTGGGCCCGCTCCCTGGTCCTCGCGCTGCTGATGTTCTTCTTTCTCCATGTGTTCATCATGGAGGCCTTCAAGATCCCCAGCGGGTCCATGGAGGGCACCCTTCGGGTTGGGGATTTCCTCCTGGTGAACAAGCTGGTGTACGGGGCGGAACTTCCGGTCGCGGGTAAACGGCTGCCAGCGCTGCGTCAGCCCGATCGTGGCGACGTCGTGGTCTTCAAGTTCCCGCCGGATCCCACCAAGAACTTCGTCAAGCGTCTTGTTGGACTCGCGGGGGACACCCTGGAAATGAAGAGTGGGGTGCTGATCCGGAATGGCGTTCGGGTGGAGGAGCGGTATGTCTCGCACGAGGCGCCGGACACGGATCCCGGTGGAGAGGAGTTCCGCTGGCAGCGGGACCACCTGGTGCAGACCGCATACGCGGAGCGCTCCTATATGCCGTCACGCGACAACTGGGGGCCGCTCGTTGTCCCGGCGAAGCACTATTTCATGCTCGGGGATAACCGCGACAACTCGTATGACAGCAGGTATTGGGGATTCGTCTCGGATTCCCTCATTCGTGGCCAGCCGCTCGTGGTGTACTACAGCTATTCCCCGGACTCGACCGATGGGGCGGCCTGGCTGACCAATGTCCGTTGGTCCCGCCTTGGGCGCCGGATCCGCTAGCTTTCGCCCTCCGCCCCAGCCCCGCCGCGTGACCGATCCGTACCTTCCACCTGTTGAACCGCCGGACGCTCCCGCGCCGCCACGCCGCAAGGCAGTCGGCAACGGTCGCCTGAGCAAGCGATCCGCGTTCGAGGAAGGGTCCCTCGATCAATATCTCCGCGACATCTCGGCGTACCCGCTGATCACGCGTGAGGACGAGGTGGAGTTGGCCGGACGCATTCGCACGGGTGATGAGGAAGCGCTCGACAAGCTGGTGCGCTCCAACCTGCGATTTGTCGTCTCGGTGGCCAAGAAGTACCAGAACCAGGGCGTGTCGCTGTCGGACCTGATCAACGAGGGCAACCTCGGCTTGATTCGCGCCGCCCACAAGTTCGACGAGACCAAGGGGATCAAGTTCATCTCGTATGCGGTGTGGTGGATTCGGCAGGCCATCCTCCAGGCGCTCGCCGAGCAGTCGCGCATCGTGCGGGTCCCGCTCAATCGGGCCGGCACGCTGCACCGCATCGGCAAGCGGGCAAACGCGCTGTTGCAGGAGCTCGGGCGCGAGGCCACCCACGCCGAGATTGCCGACGGGATGGACATCACGGTCGAGGAAGTGGCCAAGACGATGTCGATCGCCCAGGCGCACCTGAGCCTCGATGCGCCGCTTTCGCAGGGCGAGGACAACAACCTCCTCGATTACCTGCCGGACAACCTCAACCCGACACCGGACGAGCAGACCTTCGAGAAGGCGCTGACGCAGTCGATCGAAGATGCGCTGGGAAGCCTGAAGGAACGTGAGGCCAAGATCCTGCGGCTGTACTTCGGACTGGAAGGGGAGGAGCCGATGACCCTGGAACAGATCGGGGCCCTCCTCGGGATCACGCGCGAGCGGGTGCGCCAGATCAAGGAAAAAGCGCTCTCGCGCTTGCGCCATGTGAGTCGCGCGCGCGCCCTGGAGTCGTACCTCGGGTAGCCCCGTGCCCCCCGATGTAGATCCGCAGGGCCGCGACGCCCTTGTCCGTGAGTCAAACACCGACCTGCCGCTGCGCTTTCCCGGCGTTGGCGTTGCCCTGCGTATCGCCGCACGAGCCCTGACCGTGCGATGCCCGCAATGTGGCGGGCGACCCGTCCTGGTTCACTGGTGG
This sequence comes from Gemmatimonadota bacterium, assembly GCA_016712265.1. NCBI lineage: Bacteria > Pseudomonadati > Gemmatimonadota > Gemmatimonadota bacterium. The sequence goes on from JADJRJ010000030.1 coordinate 77,196, forward strand.
CGGATGCGCGCGACCTGCGGGAGCTGCGGCCTGGACCTGCAACGTGGCGAGGCCGACTACTTCATCGGGTCCATGATGTTCAACCTGGTGCTCGGGGAGGGGGTCTTTGTGCTCGCCCTCCTGGGGAGCATGGCGGCGCGCTGGCCTGAGGTGCCATGGGACGCCTTGCAGGTGATGGTCCCCCTGGGGCTGGTCGTGACCCCGGCGATCCTCTTCCCGATCTCCAAGCTCGCCTGGCTGGGTTTTGACCTCGCGCTGCGTCCGGAGCGGCCCGCGAGCTGACCGCGGTCGTGTGCGGTAGGGATCGGCTGCGTATTTTGTCCCCATGGCTGACAACTACTCATTCGACGTGACCACCGGGGTCGACCTGCAGGAGGTCGACAACGCCGTGAACCAGGCGCAGAAGGAGGTCGCGCAGCGCTACGACTTCAAGGGATCGAAGGCGTCGATCGCCTTCACGCGTGCAGACGGCAAGCTGGAACTCGTTGCCGACGACGACTTCAGGATGCGGGCGTTGTACGACATCCTGCTCACCAAGTTGATCAAGCGCGGCGTGCCCGTGAAGAACCTCGACGAGGGCGAGATCATTGCCGCCGGCGGCGATACGGTGAAGAAGACCGTCGGCCTCACGATGGCCCTCGATGGGGAGACCGCCAAGAAGGTCTCGGCGGCGATCAAGGAGGCCAAGCTCAAGAAGGTCCAGGCCTCCATCCAGGGGGACCAGGTGCGGGTGGCGTCTCCCTCCAAGGACGAACTGCAGGGCGCCATCGCGCTGCTGCGCGGCAAGGACTTCGGGGTCGAACTGAAGTTCGGCAACTTCCGCTGATGACTCTCACCTTGCCCTTTGCCCCGCGCCGGGTGGTGATCGGGGCGAATGCCCACGCGGAACTCGCGGCCTGGCTCCGCGTCCAGCGTCCGGAGCTTGAGGTGCGTGGTGCGCCGGTCGCCGCCGTGACGGACGCCGACCTGGCGTGGGGCGAGGTCTACGTGGGGTTCCGGCGCCCGTCCACGCCAACGCTTGGCAACATCCGCTGGGTGCATTGCACCGGGGCGGGGGTCGATGCGTGGATGGCCCCGGTGGAAATCAGTCGCGAGGTCTTGCTCACACGCACGCCGGAGTCCTTTGGGCCGGCGATTGCGGAATGGGCCTTGTCGCGCGCGCTCTGTTTTCGGCTCGACATCATGGGGCTCGCGCGCGCGCAGGCGGCGCATGAATGGACCGGCCGCGACATTCCCACGCTCGCCGGGACGCGCGTGCTGGCGGTGGGCACCGGTGACGTCGGCAGCGCCGTCGCGCGGGCCTTTGGCGGGCTCGGTTGCACGGTGACCGGCGTGTCCCGCACGGGTCGCGCGACGGAGCCTGCCTTTCGCGCCGTGTACCCGGTCACGGCGCTGTCACATCTCGTGGGTGAGGCGGACTGGATCGTGCTGACGCTGCCCAACACGCCGGCGACGTATCACCTGTTCGACCGGGAGCTTCTGCGGCGCTGTCGTGGCGCGGTACTGCTTAACGCGGGACGCGGTGCCGTGGTGGACGAAGCCGTCCTCCCGGAGGCGTTGGAGGCGGGATGGTTGTCCGGGGCGGCCCTGGATGTGTTCGAGGTCGAGCCGCTGCCGTCCACGAGCCCGCTCTGGGACCACCCGCGCGTGATGATCTCGCCGCACGCCTCGGGGCCGACGACCACACATGGGGCAGGGATCGGGTTTCTCGAGTGCCTCGCCGACCTCGAGGCGGGACGACTCCCGTCGCGCTGGGTGGTGGATCGCGAGCGTGGCTACTGATGCGCTTTCATGTCGTCACGTTGGGGTGTGACAAGAACACCGTCGATACGGAACGCTATGTCGCCGAGCTGGTCGCGCATGGCGGCGAGACCAGTGGCCTCGACGGGGCGGAGCTGATCGTCGTGAATACGTGCGGCTTCATCGACGCCGCCAAGAAGGAATCGATCGACGCGATTGTGGAGGCCGCTCGCCGCAAGGAGGCGGGGTCCTGCCGGATGGTCGCGGCCGTGGGCTGCATGGTTCAGCGGCACAAGGACGAGTTGCGGGAGGCGCTGCCCGAGGTCGACCTGTTCCTCGGCACGTCGGAAGCCGACCGGTTGATCGAGGAAGTGGGGGCGCGCGGATTGCTGGGCGACGCGCCGTCACTGGTGCACCCGGGGGTGCGGCTCTACACCGGCGACCTGCCCCACGTGCGCTACCTCAAGGTGTCCGAGGGGTGTGACCACGGATGCGCGTTCTGCGCGATCCCGCTCATGCGGGGCAAACATCGGTCCTTTGGTCTCGACACCCTGGTCCACGAGGCCCAGCTGCTCGAGGCGCAGGGAGCGCGGGAAGTAAACCTGGTGGCGCAGGACCTCGCGCACTACGGGCGCGACGGCCGTGACGGACGCAGCCTCGCGGCGCTGTTGCGTACCCTGGTGGCCGAGACGTCGATCCCGTGGTTCCGGCTGCTCTACATTTACAGTGCCGGGCTCACCGATGAAGTGATCGACCTCGTGGCCCGTGAGCCGCGGATCGTGCCCTACCTCGACATCCCCATGCAGCATGCCTCGGATACGGTGCTCGCCCGGATGCGCCGCCCGGAGCGTCAGGCGCGCCAGCGGGAGAAGATCCGCGAACTCCGGGCGCGAATTCCCGGGCTTGCGATCCGCACGACGGTGATCGTCGGCTTTCCGGGGGAAACCGACGCCGAATTTGGCGAGCTCCTCGAATTCCTCGATGAGGTGCAGCTGGAGCGCGTCGGGGCGTTCACCTATTCCCCGCAGGAGGGGACGCGCGCAGCCGACATGGTCGACGACGTGCCGGACGGTCTCAAACGCGAGCGACTCGAACAGGTGCAGGAACTTCAGCGGCAGGTCACGGCCGAGCGTTACGCTGCGCTGCTCGGGCGGCGGGTGTCCGCCATCATTGATCGGAAGGGCAACGCAGGGCGAGCGGTGCAGGCACGGACCACGGCCCAGGCGGATGACATCGACGGCGTGACCTGGGTCGACACCGACGCCCCGCCCGGCACCATTGTTGAGGTGGAGCTCACGGACGTCGTGGACGACCACGACTTTCAGGGCACCGTCACGCGCACCCTTACCCCGGTCCCCGCGACGCGGGCGACTGGCCGAACGCTGCCGGTCGTTGGACTTGGGGCCGACGCGGCGTTCGGGCGATCGCCGGCCAGGTGAAGGCCCTCGCGGTCGCGCTCCTCGTCGCTTGGGGAGTCCGGGACGCACGGGTTCACGGTTCTCCAGCGGTTCGCCCGCCGCAACCCGGACCGACCATTCGGGCGCCCCGCGAGATACGCGTGGTGCTCGGGTCTGGCGTGGCATCCCTCGGCGTTGGCGGCCCTGCGCCATGGCGGTTGCTCGATGCGTGGGGACGGGTGCACGCGCGAGGATCGCGCGCTGGAGAATGGCGCATCGAGCGTGATGGCCGTCGCCTGCGTGGTGTGCAGGTGGCCACCGGTCGGGCGACGGCATGGAGCGACCAACCGTTTGCCGTCCAGGCAGATGCGGACGAGGCGGGAGGTGGTCGCGTGAGTTGGGAGACCAGGCGGTACCGAGGCGAACTGCGATACCTCGCGACCGATACGGCGGTCCTTGTAGCCAACGTGTTACCGATCGAGGAGTACCTGCGCGGCGTGGTCCCCCTCGAAATTGGGCCGCGGGGGAGCGGCGAACGGGCGGCGGTGGAGGCGCAGGCGATTGCTGCCCGGTCTTATACCGTCGTGCGTGCGCTGGAAGGAGTGACGCGCGCGTGGGATCTCACCTCGCGTTCCGTGGATCAGGTCTATGGAGGATCGGACGCGGAGTCGGCGGTGGCGGACGCCGCGATCACGGCGACCGAGGGAATCGTGCTTTCGTATCGAGGGCAAGTGGTGCGGGCACCGTATCACTCCACGTGCGGTGGGGCGACGGCGGCACCGGATGAAGTCTTCGCGGGCGCCGGGGAAGGGTATCTCCGGTCCGTGTCGGATCGCGTGCCAGGGACGGATCGTGCGTGGTGCGAGATTTCTCCCCGCTTCCGTTGGGAGCGATCGTGGTCCCAGCAGGAACTGGTGACGACGGTGACGCGGAGTGCGGAGGGACGTGGGGTCGGTGCGATTCACGGCGTTGAGGAGGCCGGAACAACCGCATCCGGTCGGCTCGCCGGGCTCCGACTCGCGACGGATCGAGGGACGATCGTCCTCCGCGGCAACGCGCTGCGTTTTGCCTTGGCGACGGCCGGTGGCGAGATCCTGCCGTCGACCTATGTTTCGGCGGATTGGTCGGCGACGCAGGGGCTGACCATGCGGGGACGGGGCAACGGGCACGGGGTGGGGATGTGTCAGTGGGGTGCCATCGCCCGCGCGCGCGCAGGGGCCGATGCGGCCACGATCCTGCTGGCCTATTACCCTGGAACCACCCTGTCGCGTGTGCGGTAGGCGACCGGTCCTGCTGCGCGGAGCGTTGAGATGAGTGAACCCGTGAAGGTCGCCGTGGTCGGTGTTGGAGCGATTGCCCAGCTGACGCATTTGCCGGTGTTGGCGAAGGCGCGCGGGGTGTCCGTGGCGTGCCTGGTGGACAACGATCGGGCGAAGGCGCGCTCGCTGGCCGACCGGCACGGCGTCCGGGACGTCTTTACGGACATCGAGGATGCCATCGAAGACGCGGAGTTCGACGCCGCCGTGGTGTCGACCCCCAATCACCTGCACGAGCCACATGTGCTGGCGTTGATTGCGGCGGGCAAGGACGTCCTCTGCGAGCGGCCGTTGGCACTGACGGCGCGAGGGGTCGAGCGCATCCTGCTCGCCGCCACGCGGGCGAAGCGCAAAGTGGTGGTCGGCAACAACCTGAGGTTCCGCGCCGATGTACAGGCGTTGATGGGGTTCCTGCGCGGTGAGGAACTGGGTCGCATGACGGGGATTCGCACGGGCCATCTCCAGGTGCGAGGGCACGTTGAAGGGTGGCGGCTGCGTCGACAGGAATCGGGGGGCGGTTCCTTGTTCGAGCTTGGGATGCCGTTGCTCGACCTGGCGCTGTGGGCGTCCGAGTTTCCTGCGCCGCAACGCGTGTGGGCGAGTATGCACAAAGGCCGCGGGACGAACGCGGTGGAAGAGTCCGCGCTTCTCGTGGTGGAGTGCGAACACGGCCTGACCCTCGCCTTCGACACGAGCTGGGCACATGCCGGCGATGGGGAGCAATGGTGGTTCGAGCTGGCGGCGCAGCGCGGGACGGCGCGCCTCGGCCCACTGCGGGTGGTGAAGGAGTTGAATGGTGTTCCAGTGAACGTCACCCCGACGGGCGCGGTGGCACGGGAGAGCCCGTTCCTCCAGTCGTACCGGTCCGAGTTGACGCATTTCGTAGCCGTGGTTCGCGGCGAGGTGCCCTATGATCCCCCGACGGACCAGGTGATCGTGCACCGGGTGCTGGATGCGGCCTACCGATCTGCAGAAGAAGGCAAGGAAGTGCGCCTGTGACCCGCGTCCTCGGTCAGCTGTGGCTGTGTGGCCTGCTCCTCGCGTCCCAGGCGGGGATCGCGGGCGCCCAGCCCCCTCCGGTGCCGGGGGCGGAGCTTGAGGTGTACCTCATGACGATGGGGCCCGGTGACCTCATCTGGGAGCGCTTCGGCCACAACGCCGTTGGCATCCGGGACCGAGCGGCCGGGACGGACGTGGTGTACAACTGGGGCGTCTTCGACTTTGGCGAAGCCGACTTCCTGCCGCGTTTCATCCGCGGGGAGATGCGCTACCGCGTCGAGCCGTATGATGCACAGCTCACCGTGGAGTTCTACCGCCGCGCGAACCGGTCGGTCTCCATCCAGGAGTTGGCCCTGACCCCCGCGCAACGCGTGGCGCTGCGGGAGTTTGTGGAGTGGAATGCGCTGGAGGCGAACAAGTACTATCGGTACGACTATTTCGGGGACAATTGCTCCACGCGGGCGCGCGACGCGATCGACAAGGCGTTAGGCGGGATCTTGCAGCGCCAATTCGCGGGCACCGGCTCCGGTCGCACCTTTCGCGATGAGGCGCGTCGCCTGGCGGATGCGGACCTGTTGTACACGGGGATCGATATCGGGCTGGGGTCGCCGTCGGATCGGGAGATGACGCGGCACGAAGCGCTGTTCGTCCCCATGCGCCTGCAGGACGCCCTGCGCGAGGTGCAGGTGCCAGATACGAGCGGCACCAACCGTCCCCTGGTCGCCGCCGAACGCGAGCTATTTCGCGCCGCCCGACCCGCCGAGCTGGCTGCCCCTGCGAATCACCAGGGGCGTTACGCGCTCATCGCCCTTGCCCTGACGGCGGCCCTGGCCCTGGCCTCGCGCCTCTCGTCTCGCGCGGAACGCGTGGCGGCCGCCACCTGGTGTACCGTGGCGGGGCTGCTCGGGCTGCTACTCGTCATCCTGTGGGGCTTCACGCGGCACACGTGGGCGTACGGCAACGTGAACCTGCTGTACCTCAACCCGCTGTGGTGGGGGCTCGCCTGGGTGGTGTGGCGTCGTGGGGCGCTCGGCCCGCGGGCGCGCCTGTATGTGGCCGTGGTGGCTGCGCTGGCCCTGGTGGGGGTGGTGTTGGGGCTGCTGCAGACGCCGCAGCGCGCGGAGCACGTGGCGCTGTTGGTGGCGCTGCCGCACGCGTGGGTGCTCGCGCGTCGCTGGCGCGCCAGCTAAACCTCGAGGGAGGCTCCCTCTTCCGCGGCGATGACGCGGACGTGTCCGTTGCGCTCCTGAACCATCTGGTGACAGAGGGTCAGCATGGCGTCCATGGCATCGTCGCTGCGCTCCGGCTCGTGGTGAAAGAGCACCAGCGTTTCCACCTCGGCGGCGATGGCAAAGTCCACGGCGTCGCGATAGGACGAATGGCCCCAGCCGCGGTGGTTCATGTACTCGGCGCCGGTGTACATCGCATCGTGGATGAGGATGCGCGCGCCACGGGCGAAGTCGACGAGGGCATCACGCGTCGACGCATCTTCGGCGCGGTCACCGTCGCGGTCGAGTTCGTTGTCCGGGATGAAGACAATGGAGCGATCGGGTTGGCCAGGCGGATGGACGCGGAAGCCGAGGGCCCCACCGGGGTGACGGACATTGATCGCTCGCAACGCGTATCCGCTTCCTTCGTGCGCATAGGAGCTGAAGGGGGCGAACTCCATGCGCGCCGAGAGTTGGTCGAAGGCCACGGGGAACACCACGGGGCTCATCTGCTGGCGCAGGACGACCTCCAGGCTGCGCTCCAGCGCCGGTGAGCCGAACAGGCGAAACTGGTTCCCCTTCTGGAAGGCCGGGGTGAAGAACGGGAGCCCCTGGATGTGGTCCCAATGGGCGTGGCTGAAGAACAGGTCGCCACGGATCGGTGCGCCGTTGCTGGCGGCGGCGAGGGTGAGCCCCAACTCGCGAATGCCTGATCCGGCGTCGAAGATGACGAGCGTGTCATCATCGGTGCGGAGTTCGAGGCAGGTGGTGTTGCCGCCGTACTTGACGGTATGGGGCCCGGGGGCAGGGCAGGAACCGCGAGTACCCCAGAAGCGCGCGCGCATGCGGGTGACGAGACGCTGGCCTCGGTCCCTCGCCGGAGCGATGGACCCGATGCCAGCGCGGAGGGTTAGACGCGGGCCTGCGCCATCTGGCGAAGCGCCGGGCGGTTGGCCACGGAGATGCGCCGACGTTCGACCTTGATGAGCCCCTGGATCTGGAAGTCGCGGATCGTCCGACTGACGGTCTCGCGGCTGGCGCCGATCATGTGGGCGATGGTCTGGTGGGTCAGCGGCTTCTCGATGAGGTCCGATCCGCCTTCTTCGGCGAAGTCGAGGAGCAGACGGGCGATGCGCCCCGGCACGTCGAGCAGGGCCAAGCCGTGGATCTTGGCATCGGCGCGGCGCAAGCGTCGGGTCAGCTCGCTCATGAGCGACCATGCCACGGCCGGATTGGCCTCGACGCGCCGGCGGAAGTCGTCGCGACGGAGGACCAGGAGGCCGGTCTCCTCCATAGCGATCACGTGCGCCGAGCGGGGCTGGTCGTCGATGAGGGACAATTCGCCAAAGTGCTCGCCGACGCCGAGGACGCCCAGAATGACCTCGCGGCCATCCTCACCGATCAGGACGACCTTCACCCGGCCCTGGCGTACCACAAACAGCGAGTCGCCGGGGTCATCCTCGAAGACGATGACGCTCCCCTTGGGGTAGTTCTTCTCCCGCATGAGCTCACCGAACCGGACGAGTTCGGCGTCGTCGAGCTTGGTGAAGAGCGGAATTGAGCGAAGGAAAGCGGCGTTATCCATGGCGCGGATGGGCCTTTCAAGCAATGTGGTCGACATCAGCCGGACGAGGAAGGGCTTGGGCAGCCCCCGAGGGGGGCAACACTACGTTGAGGGACGCCAGACTGAGGCCGGCGTCACAGGCGCGGGGGAGGATATGCGGGAAAGGCACTGGGGTGCGGTGATGGGGGGCACAGATGGGGATATGGGGGCGCTGGGGGGCTGGGGGGGCGGGGCTCGGGACTGGGCTTCCGGTCATCGGGGGGGGCTGGGAACCGCGCGGTACGGGCAGCACGGGGGGCACGGGGGGGCGGGGACTGTCGGCGGCTTTCGGTGGCTATCCCCTTGTCCCACTTGATCTTTGCTACCTCTCTGGTGAGCTTTCCCAGCTCTCAAAGAACGCCGACTCTGCCGTGAAGACCGATATCCATCCCGAGTACGCGACCTGCACTGTCCGCTGCGCCTGTGGCAACACCTGGCAAACGCGGTCGACCGTCGCCGAGCTTTCGCTCGACATCTGCTCCAGCTGCCACCCGTTCTACACTGGCAAGCAGAAGTTGGTTGACACCGCCGGCCGCGTGGAGCGTTTCCGCCAGAAGTACGCCGGTAAGGCCACCTGAGCCTCATCCGCGCTCGCCTGGCGGACGCGGTGGGCCGTGCCCGCCAGGTAGAAGAAGAACTCGCAGATCCATCCACGACCCGTGACGCGCGGCGCCTGGCCTCGTTAGGCCGAGAGCACCAACGGCTGCAGGGCGTCCTCGTGATTGCGTCGCGACTGGAGCGTTGTGACGCGGAGCTGGTTGGGGCGCGCGAGCTGGCCGCCGGCGAGGACGCGGAGTTTGCGGCCGAAGCTCGCGCGGAGGCGGCGCGGCTCGATGACGAGATCGCACGTCTTGAGCTGGAGGTCCGACCGCTCCTGGTGCCGCATGATCCGCTCGACGATCGCACGGCCATCGTTGAGGTGCGGGCGGGGACGGGGGGCGACGAAGCGGCCCTCTTTGCGGCGGACTTGCATCGCATGTACACGCGCTACATCGAGCGACGTGGCGGGTGGCGCATCGAGACCATCTCGGCGTCGGCCGGGACCCTCGGTGGGCTTCGCGAAGTCATCTTCAAGGTCGTCGGCGATGGTGCCTTTGGTGACCTGCGCTGGGAGGGCGGGGTACACCGGGTGCAGCGCGTGCCGGTGACCGAGGCCGCGGGGCGTATTCACACCTCCGCTGCCACGGTGGCCGTCCTGCCGGAAGCCGAGGAGATCGACGTGAACATCGACGAGAAGGAACTCCGCGTCGACGTGTTTCGCGCCTCCGGGCCTGGTGGCCAGGGGGTAAACACCACGGACTCCGCAGTCCGCATCACGCACCTCCCCACCGGGATCGTCGTGCAGCAGCAGGACCAGCGTTCACAGATCCAGAACCGGGCGAAGGCCATGGAAGTCCTCCGGGCCCGACTACTCGATGAGCGCATCCGTGAACAGCAGGAGGCCCGCTCGCGCTTGCGTAAGTCGGCCGTCTCGACTGGTGACCGGTCGGCCAAGATCAGGACCTACAATTATCCGCAGAGCCGCGTCACGGATCACCGCATCAACCTGACACTGCACGACCTTCCCACGGTGATGGATGGGGACATCGGGCGGCTGATCGATGCCCTCAAGCTCGCGGACCTCGAGGAAAAACTCTCGGGAGATGGCGGCTCATGACGTTCGGCGCATTTGAGCCCGGGCAGAGCCCCAGGTCAGTTCCCACTGGGATCACCGGTGAAGGGGCGTCGTTTGGTGAACTGGTCGCCGAGGTAGAGGTGGCGCTGGGACATGCCGGCGTCGAGGCGCCGCGGACCGAAGCGAGGGACCTCGTTGCCGCCGTGTTGGATCGCCCCCGCTTCTGGCCCAACCTCAACGCGGCCCAACGTGCCACGCCCCAGGAGCGGGAAGCCATAACGCGCGCGGCCCGGCGGCGCGCCGCTGGCGCCCCCTTCGCCTACGCGGTGGGCCGCGCGGCCTTTCGCTTCCTCAATCTCGATGTCGATGAGCGGGTCCTGATCCCGCGGCCCGAAACCGAGCGGCTGGTCGACCTGGTCCTGGCCAGCCCTCAAGCGAGGAGAGGGAAGGTCGCGGTCGACGTGGGAACCGGATCAGGCGCCATTGCGCTGGCTCTGGCCGCGGAGGGGCACTTCGAGCGGGTGATTGCCACGGACGTCTCGGCGGATGCCCTCGCGGTGGCCCGCAACAATGCCGCCGGTGTTCGCGATTCGCTCCGCGTCTCGGTGGACTTTCGCATGGGAAGCGGCTTTGCGCCGCTTCGCGGGGAGCGGGTGGACGTGGTGGTCTCGAATCCGCCGTATATCGCCTGGAACGAGGTCCACGACCTTCCGCGGCTCGTTCGCGATTGGGAGCCCACGCAGGCCCTGTGCTGTGATGACGACGGCCTGGCCGTCACGCGTCTCGTCGTCGCTGGTGCCGGCCGCCATCTCCAGCCCGGTGGACTGCTGGCGCTCGAGGTGGATTGCCGACGTGCCCACACGGTTGCGCGGCTCATCGAGGCGTCGGGGGCTTTTGCCGAGACGCGGGTGCTCCCCGACTATACCGGGCGCGATCGATTCGTGATGGCCTCGTGCGCCAGGCTCGACTAAGCTCCATCGGCACCTGACCCCCACCCGCTGCGATATGATCGACGCGAAAGCAAAGGAACTCGGCCGGCTCATCGGACAGAGTGATGAGTACAAGGCGCTGAAGCGAGCCAACGACGACCTCGGGAACGATCGCGATGCGGTGACCAACCTGCAGCGCATGGAGACGCTTCGTCGCGACGCGCAGCGCATGATCTCCCAGGGCCAGGAGCCCACGCCGGCGATGGAGCAGGAGCTGGACGAGTTGCTGGGCAAGGTGCAGGTGACGGCAGCCTACCAGCGCGCGGTTGCGACGCAAGAGAACTTCGACAAGCTGATGATGCAGGTGAACCAGTGGATCGCCGAGGGGATCAAGGCGGGCGCGGCGAGTCCGATCATCACGTTGGCCTGAGGCGGAGATGCCCGGCGCACTGGTTGTGCTGGAGGGCGCCGAGGGCGTAGGGAAGACGACGCAATTGCAGCGATTGGCCGCCCGGGTGCGCGCGTCAGGTATGGCGGTTCAGGTGGTGCGCGAGCCGGGGGGAACTCCGCTGGGCGACGAGATCCGGCGACTGCTGCTCGACGCGCCGCATGACGTCAGCGCCCGCGCCGAAGCGTTGTTGTTCATGGCGTCTCGGGCGCAGCTCGTGGACGACGTGATCCGACCCCGCCTGCGCGAAGGCGCCGTGGTGTTGACTGATCGGTTCTTCCTTTCGACGTACGCATATCAGGTGGCCGGGCGTGGCCTCGACGAAGGAGCGGTGCGACGGGCCAACGAGTTCGCCACCAACACGCTGGTCCCGGATCTGACCTTGCTCCTCGACCTCCCCGTCGGTGAGGGAACGCGCCGTGCGGCGGCTCGCGGTGAGCCGGATCGGCTGGAACGCGCCGAAGCGGAGTTCCATCGCCGGGTTGCCCTGGCCTTCCGGGAGTTCGCATCGGCGGGTTGGCAGGGTCAGCATCCGGAGTGCGGCCCGATCGTCCTGGTGGATGCTGCCGGAGCGGAGTCTGAGGTCGAGGAGCGGATCGGCCTCGCCCTGGCCAGGGGGCTCCCTGAAACGTTCGGTGGCCTTCGCGGGTCTGATACCAGGTGAGTCCCATCTCTCGCTCCCGGACAACGATCGCCGCAGCGATTCTCTTCGTGGCCATGGCCAGCGGAGGGTGGCTGCTGGGGAAGGGGATGGTGCTGCCCGCGACGAGGGGCGATGCTCGGGGTGAGCGGCTACTGGACGACGTCATGCAGCGGATCCGACGCAATTACGTGGATTCGTTGACGACCGCGGACCTGTTCGAGCGGACGCTGACGGGGCTGCTCGCCGAACTCGGCGATCCCAACACGGTGTACCTGGATTCTGCGCGTCTCGCGCGCCTGACCGAAACGACCGCTGGTATCTACACCGGTCTCGGGATCCGCTTTGATGCGCGCGACGGGTGGCCGATGGTGCTCGCGGTGATCGCCGGGACACCCGCGGAGCGAGCAGGTTTGGTGTCCGGCGATCGCATCACGCAGATCGACGGTCGCTCAACACGCGGATGGACGGACGACGAAACCCGGGCGGCGTTGCGCGGCGACACCGGCACGACGGCGACACTCCAGATCGAGCGCCCGGGCCGGCCACAGTCGTTCGCTGTACGTCTGGTGCGACGGGAGATTCACCGGACGGCCGTACGGCGCACGGCGTTGCTGGACGGTGGCGTTGGTTATGTCGACCTCAAGGTGTTCTCGGATTCCACGGACCGTGAGCTGATTCGTGCCGTGGATTCGCTGCAGCGCGTCGGCATGCGGTCGGTTGTCCTGGACCTGCGCAACAATCCCGGTGGCCTGCTGACCCAGGGGGCTGCGGTGAGCGAGTTGTTCCTCGACAGTGCCGCGGTGATCGTGAGCATGCGGGGGCGCGGCGAGGCGAACGACCGGACGTACCGGGCGATGACGGCGCAGCGGTGGTCGACGCTGCCGGTGGTGGTGCTGGTCGACCAGGGGACGGCGAGCGCCAGCGAGATTGTGGCCGGCGCCCTGCAGGACCATGATCGCGCCCTGTTGATGGGGCAATCCACCTTTGGGAAGGGGAGCGCGCAGGCGGTGTTCGAGGCGGGACGCGGCGGGCTCAAGTTGACCACGGCGCGTTGGTTCACCCCGTCGGGCCGGTCCATCGATCGAGCCGGCGCGGAGGCCCGGGAGGACGGAACGACGGACCCGGTTACCTACCGAACGGATGCAGGCCGCGAAGTGTTCGAAAACAGGGGCATCGCGCCGGACGTCGCGTTGCCGGACCCGGAACCGACGCGCGGTGAGCTGGCCTTGCAGGCGCAGCTGGGATCCCGCATCCGGGAGTTTCGCGACGTGTTGACGACGTATGCGACGACGCCGGCCGTCCGCGGAGCCGTCCGCTCGCCCTTCACGGCGGTGACCCCGGACCTCCTCGACGGCGCGTGGCGTGCCCTCCAAGACCGTGGGTTCGCGATCGACCGGGCCACGTTTGATGGGGCCTCGCGGCTGGTGGCGACCTTCCTCGGCCGGGAGATGGTGCGGATCACTCTGGGGAACGCGGCGGAGGTGCGTCGGTCGCTGGCCGAGGACGCCCTGGTCCAGGCGGCCGCGACCCGGCTGCGCGCGGCGCGCCAACCGCAGGACCTGTTCCCGCGTCCCACGGTCGCGCGCCAGCGTTAGGCGTCAGGGCGAAGAGGGTTCGTCAGCCGCCGCATTGCTGAAACGCCGGGAGATGTCGATCCAGCGACGCTCGTCGGTTGTTGGAGAGGACGGTGCGCACATCAAACGGCAGGTCCTGCGCCAGGAACCGATCGTACATGGCGATGTTCTCCAGTTCTGCGGTCGCGGCGGCCGCGCAGGCGGCCGGGAGGGTGGCAAACCGTGGCACGTTGTCGAGGTTCCACCGATTGGCCGGCGTCGGAAGTGCGCGTCGCTCGAAGAGCGAGGCGAGCGACGCCGAGTGTCGCTGTTCGGCCACGACCACGTTGAAGAACGGTAGCACGTTCCCGAAGTCCGACAGGACGCGCAGGTAAATGTATTCGGCGTGATACTCGTCATTGATCGCCGTGTCGAGTACGGCAGTGAGTGCCGGTGACAGGTCGGTGGCAGGAGCCACGCCGTTGTCGTCACTACAGGCGGCGACGGACGCGGCGAGTACCAACGAGCCAACGAACAGCCGGCGGAGCGCCTTGGGACGTGCGCTGCGATGGTTCATGTGACCTCCAGGCGGAACGGGCCACGCGGTGCGACCGGAGGTGGTCTCGCGGCGGCGGCCCTTACCTCCACCAACGCCGCCGCGCCCTCGTTGTGTGTGGGCGTTTACCGTATCCGGCGTAGGGGTTCAGGCACCCATTTCGGGGGGGCGCCTCCCGCGAGATGGTGGGCGGCGGCGCCACGCTGCCCCTTGTGGCGTTACTCGATCACGGGGAGGATGACCCGCATGGCGGTCCCCACACCGGGGCTGCTCTCCACCTCAATGGTCCCGCCGGCGCGCGAGACGATCTGCCGTGCGACGGCGAGGCCGAGCCCTGTTCCGCCGGGTTTGTTTGTGAAGAAGGGCTCAAAGACGCGCAATCGCGTATCGGCATCCATGCCGATGCCGCGGTCGACGACGGCGATAGAGACCGCGCGCCCGATCCCGGCCGACTTGGGGTCCCCGGCGGCCTGCGTGACCTCGACGCGGATCACCCCGGTTCCTTCCATGGCATCGCGCGCATTGTTGAGGAGGTTCAGCATGACGCGCTCGAGCTCCGGCCGGTCGATGAGGACCCGACTGACGTCGCGTTCCTGGTGGAGTTCCACCGTGCAACGCCCGAGCGAGGGGGCAGCGAGGCGGATGAGGTTCTCCAGGAACGGACGGAGCGCTTGCACGCTGGGGCGCCCGGCCACGTCCCGCCCGAAGTGCATCAGTTCGTGGGCGAGGTCCTGCCCCCGGGTGACGGCCGCGAGCATGTTGTCGAGATGGCTGCGTTGCCCCGGGGCGAGTCCTTCCTCGGCGAGCAGCTCGGCGCTGGCCGATACAACGGTCAAGAGGTTCCGAAAGTCGTGCGCGATCCCTGCGGCCATGCGACCCATCGCCTCGAGCCGGTTGAGGACTTGCAGTTCCCGCTGGTAGACCCGGAGGTTCTGCTCCGCGCGTTGTCGCAGGAATTCCTCGAGGAGCCGGCTAACGTTGTCGGCGATGGTCCCGGCGAACAGGCGTTCGTCGTCGGTCCAGCTGCGCGGACCACCGACGTGCTCGTGGCAGACCATCCCGGACGGTATGCCTTCGGAGTAGATCGGGGCATCGAGCAGGGCGCCGATCCCGAGGGGGGCGAGGTAGGGCTCCAGGAGGTCTGCCGCGATGGGATCGGTGGTGACGTCATCGATGCAGACCGTGCGCGCATCCGGGGCGCGGAAGTAACTCGCGAAGTCGTCCTTCCGCAGGATGGTGCCGTCGGCGACGGCGCCGGTGGAACGCGAATAGAGGAAGTAGAGGCGAATCGCGCTGCGGTCCTCGGTGGCGCACCAGACGCCGAAACGCTCGACCTGCAGGGCGTCGGTAGCCAGTCGAGCGAGTTCGTAGAGGGTGACCTGTGGCGGCTCGCCGGCGACGTGGTGGATCTGGGCGAGGGCGTTAAGTGCGGCCTCGAGGTCGGGGCGGCGGGTGTGGTTGGGCCAGGCGGGAGTGCTCACCGCGTCAAGATGTGGGCGTGACGCGAGAATGTCCAAGGGGGCGCCGACCCTCAGGCCGTAAGGGGTTCCCGTCGTGCCGAGGGGCAAGGCCGGCGCCCATACCCCCCACGCCACTGTGCAAATGCTGTATGCCGCGCTTCTCCATCGCGACATGGTGATCGGTTTCCGGTGCTGGCGTGGCCGCTGACGCCGGAAGGCCGGCGACGCTCGGCACGTCGAATGGTCCGGATCATGCCTCTCGGGCAAGCGAACGCTAGAAGGATTTGGCCACAGCCTGTGGCACAACAATGGCCGGCCGCAAGAGCAGCGCCCCAAGTCCGAGGACCAGCGCGTTCGCCGTCCACATCGCGACCATGGGCGAGAGCACCATGCGGTCGGCAAGTGTTTCCCCGGCGATCAACGCACCGTAGTACCCCATGAAGACGATGATACTTGAGCCAGTCACCAGCCACGCACCGCCACGCGGGAAACGCAGCGCGATCGTCACACCGGCCAGCGCGAGCACGATGCACGCCGCCGAGATGGCGAACTTCTTCTGGACCTCCACCTCAAAGGCCGCGGCGCGTGCGTTGCCCTTCGTGCCAGCTTCGGCGCGCGCGACGATGGCGGCCGCGCGGAGTTCCCCGACGGTCATGGTGCGGTCACTTGGGTAGGAACGGCCCCCCGAGAGCACCTCGCCCAGGCGCGCGTTGGCGTGCGGGAGCAGCTGCGTGTTGGAGACGAACATCAGCGCCCCGATGGTCGTCGCTCCGATCAGGACCGGGACGAGCAGCGCACGAAGCGCGTTGCGGTCGTGCCTGGCGGCACTGAGGCCTCCCTCGGCGCCCAGGCGGGCAAAGACCCAGATGACGGCCACGAAGACGGCCATCGGGACCGTCATGGCCATGGTGAAGGGGAGCCCGAGGGCGATCGTCCCAAGGATGGTGCCGATGGATTCGCCGCGTTCACCCAACTGCTTCACGACACGCATCCCAAACATTGAGAGCATCACCCCTGTGATTGCCACGAGTGCGGTGACGAACGGGATGAGGCAGCGTTGCAGGAGCTGTCGCGTTGAGAGCGGGAGCATCGGGGAGCCTCCAGGATGTGAACCGAATGCCGTGCCCAGGGCAGACAAGCGTGCTGGTGTTGCCGCCGGGGACTGCGGCGGGCGCCGAATGGACATGCGGGCGATGGCCGCCAGTGCGCCGAGCGCGAAGCGGCGGGCTTCGGTCGGATCCTCGATGGCATCGAGTTCGGCGACCATGCCGCGCGCCAGGTCGGCGCGGGAGGGAGCGACGAAACGCGACAAGGACCGCAGGAGGCGTCGGGTGACCGCAGGGACAGGTGCGCTCATCGTCCGACCTCGCTGGGGTTCGGGAGACGCAGCCAGTTCGCGTCCGCGCGTTCGAGCGCGGTGCGGGCCTCGGCGCGCCCCGTGGCGGTGAGACGATAGAGTTGGCGCGGCGGCCTACCCTGGAACTCGGACTCTTCCCACCGCGACTCGAGCCATCCGTCTTCCGTGAGGCGCGCGAGGAGGGGGTAGAGGGTGCCGGAGGAGACGTCGGCCAGCTTCATGAGGTCGTACCCGTGGCGCCAGCTCCGGGGTGCATCCAGGAAGGCGACGAGGGTACGCGTTGCGGTGCGCGTGAGGCGTTGCATGTGCCTTAGTCTACATATGGCGGCTTGTGCGCACAAGGGGCGCAGGACGGCCCTGGGGATGGCCGCGAGGAGGGGGCACAGGGGCCGTGCTCCCGCACGTTGGCTCGCACCGCTATTGCGCCGAGCCAGTGGGACCATGGCGTGGGCACTTCCTCATTGCGGTTTGGTTAAGTTCGCGGTCGTCGCCTTGCGGGGAACCCGCGCGAGCGCGGGATATTGCAGCGACCATTTCCCGTCCGCGCATGAGTCTCCGTACGCGATTGACTGTCCTGTGTACCACGTTGCTCCTCGCGGCGCCGAGCGGTGCGCAGGATCGAGGGGCGGTCGCGTTGGAACACCTCACGGCAGGGATCGCGGTCACCGGGCGGGTGCTCGTGGTCGGCGCCTTTCCCGGAGACGAGGACCTGCGCCTCATTGCCGCGTTGACGCGGACGCACCATATCGAGACTGGCTACCTCTCCCTCACCCGCGGTGAAGTCAGCCTGAACACCCTCGGCCGAGAAGGCGGAGATGCACTCGGCGCTTTGCGTGTGCACGAGGCGCTTGCCGCCCGCAGGGTCGATGGGGCCCGCCAGTTCTTCACGCGTGCCTACGACCCAGGCTTTGCCCGGAACGCGGGTGAGTTGTTGCAGCGGTGGCCACGTGAGGACCTGGTGTCCGACATGGTCGCGGTGATCCGCGCCTTTCGCCCGCATGTGATCGTGTCGGTGCACGGCGCGGACCCACCCCGGGCGGCGAACGCCACGCGCGATGCCGCGGACTCGCTCATCGCCGAGTCGTTCGAGGCCGCGACGGATACCATGCGCTTCCCGCGGGCCACCATCGGTGACCCATGGACGCCGACGAAGTTGTATGGTCGTCGTTTTGCCGTGGCGCGCGAGGGGCAGGGGTTCGACCCGGTCGCGGGGGAGGACGCTGCCGGCTTGGCCGCGCGTGCGGCGGCGATGTACCGGTCGCAGCTGCCCGCGGTTGGACGTGCGTTGCTCCCAGGCTCACGGGGCGGCATGGAGTGGTTGGTCTTGCGACGCCGGAGAGGAGAAGCCGCGGGGGACGACGCCGGGCTCTTCGATCGCGTGGACACGACCATGGTGCGCCTGGTCGCCGACGCACCTACCGAGATCGGCATGGCATTGCTCGGCGTGACGGCGTTGTCCGACTCGATCGTCGACACGATTGACCTGCGACGCCCATGGCGCTCTGTGCCGTCGCTCGCGCGCGTGGTGACGTTGGTGGACCGGGCCCGCGCGAGGTCGCCGCGATGCCGGCATCCGGCGATGGATCCGTGGTGGGGTGAGGGGACGGCGAGGTCGACCTGTACCGAGGGGCAAGCAGACCTCGATGCGACGCTCGACGTCATGCGCTCTCGTGCAGCTCGTGCGCTGCTGCTCGCCTCTGGTGTCACCCTGGAGGTCACGGCCGCGCGCGAAATGGTGGCGTACGGCGAGCAGGTGGCGGTAACCCTCGCGGTCCACAATCGCGGGCGGGAGCCAGTAGTCGTCACCGGGATCGCGTATGGCGGCCAACCCCGCAACGGTGCGGCGTCGCGGATCACGGTGCCCGCTGACAGTACGGTGCGCTGGTCGCAGTTTGTCTCCGGGATCCCCGATGACCATCCGTGGTGGGCGGGATCGCGCTTGCAGGGGCTGCACCCACCCCGAACGTCGCCACTCGACGGCATCGCGCGGATCGTGAGCCCGGGGCCGTCGGAGATGCTGAACGCGGTGGCCGTGCCCGCCGACTTTCGCCGGCTCACCGACCTCACTGTCGGGTTCGACATCGGGGGGGCGACGTTCGCCGTGAGTGCAGGTCCGGTGATGGCGGTGGTGACCGGGCCCACCATCGGCGAGGCGCGGCGTCCCGTGGTTGGTGTCCCCCCCGTGGCGATGAGCTTTGATCTCAACCTGCAGTGGCTTCGCGCCAATACCCCGATTCGCCAGGAACTTGGCCTGACGCTGCAATCGTACTCGGATTCAACACGTCGATTTGCCTTGCGAATCGTGCGCCCGGATGGGCTTCAGGTAGACGCCAGGCTCGACTCCCTCTCGCTCCGGGCGGGCGAACGCGCTGACCTTCGGTTGCCGTTGCGCGGGCGACTCGCGCCCGGTCGCTACGAGTTCGGGGTGATCGGGACTGGGGAGGACAGCGCGCAGTTCTCCGAGGGGTTCCGCACCGTTGCGTATCCACATATCACACCAGCGCGCCTCTACCGGAGCAGTGCGCTCTACCTGCAGAGCGTGGACCTGGTCGTCCCGCGCGGGTTGTCGGTGGCGTGGGTGCGGAACGTGGACGATGGCACGGCCGCATATCTCCGGCAGCTCGATGTCCCCGTCACCGAACTCGATCCGGCTGAACTCCCCCTTGTGGATTTGTCGCGGTACTCCACCGTGGTTCTCGGCCCTCGGGTCGTCGATGGCGCTCCGTCACTCGCCGCGTCTGCCGAGCGTTTGCAGGCGTTCGTGCGCGCCGGGGGTACGTTGGTCCTGTTCCACTCGACGACGCCGACCGTGCTCACACCGTTTCTTCCGTATCCCCTCGGGTGGAATTTGCCAGCGGAGCGAGTGAGTGACCCGGCTGCGCGCGTGACGCTGCTGGCGCCGTCGCACCGGCTCTTGCGATGGCCGAATGTGTTGGGGCCCGCGGACTGGTCCAACTGGCAGCAGGAACGCGCGTTGTTCGTGCCGACGGTGATCGATCCGCGGTATGTCTCGTTGCTGGAGATGCACGATGCTGGGGAGCGCGAGAATCGTGGAAGCTTGCTGTTGGCCCGACTGGGGCGGGGTCAGGTGGTGGTGTCTGCGCTGGCGTTGACGCGGCAGTTGTCGGCGGGAGTGCCAGGGAGTGCGCGGTTGCTCATCAACATGCTGTCGGCAGGGCTCACGGCGCCGGCGCGGTGAGTCCCGGCACGCGGCGTACGATCCCGGCGGCCTCCGCAGCGGTGAGTCCGAGCGTTGAGGTGAGGGCGCGTGCCCCGTCCAGAGGGTCGAAGACCGGGTAATCTGACCCGAAGACGACCCGGTCGAAGCCATGGCGTCGCAGGTCCTCGCGCAAGAGCGTGGCTTCGCCAGTGGTGGTGGCAGGCACGCCCTCGGAGGGACGCTCCAGGACGACGGCGGACAACTCGAAGTAGACCCGACGTACCGGGCCGGTGGCCTCGATCTCATTCAGCCAGGTGCGAAGGGTCCGGTAGACGGTGCGCGTCCAGGGGCCGTACCCCCCACTTCCCCCAAGGTGGGCGATAATCACGGTCAGTTCGGGATGCGGCGCGAAGGCCCGCTCTGCGAGGGCACGGATGTGTGTGGAGTCGTGGCCACGCCGCTGTGGGTCAACGTGGAGCAGGATTGGGAGGTGGTGGGCGGTCGCGAAGGCGGCGATGAGGCGGAGCCGATCAAGGTGAGCCGCGTCGCGCAGATCGACCTGGGAGCTCGCGAGGTGCAGCTTGATCCCAGCGGTGTGCAGGGAGTCGCGACACCACGCGAGGTCTTCGAGTGCCCATGACGCGATGGCCGGCACCGAACAGAGGGCGGTGGCCCGCCCGGGGAATCGTGCCGCCTCGGCGGCGACCCAGCGGTTCTCACGTCGGACGCGGCCGTGTGCTTCCGCCGTGTCGATGGCGAGTCCGCCAATAAACTCCGGGTTGGCGTAGAGGTGTCCCATCGGCACGAGCACAGTCGCCGCAACCGAATCGTCCCGGCCGGAGAGGAGGGAAGCTGCGGAAGTGTAGATGGAGTCCGGGCGCGAGAAAGGGACACCGAGGGATTTCCAGTCGCGCACAAGATCCGGACTGAGAATGTGGACGTGGTGATCAACGACGCCCGTGGGCGCCGGCGTGGTGAGTGGGACCGCCCGGCGCGGGACGCGAAGGGCGAGCGCGACCCCAATGAGGGTGATCGTGGCGAAGGCCCAACGTGTCATGCATGTGGCCTGGTTTAGGTGGTCGTGCCGCAGGATCCCCGGTGAGGACTGGCGATGGGAGCGCCGAACGCCGCTGCCCCCGTCACGAGAGCAGAGATGTGCGAGGCCCCGGGTGTGCCGAGATCACGTGCAGCGCACCTCGACCCGACGGTTGAGCGAGCGACCGCTCTCGTCATCGTTAGTCGCAATCGGGTGTGCCTCGCCGATTCCTGCGGCGCGCAGTCGTCCGGCGGGGATGCCGCGACGCACGAGGTCGGCGACCACGGCAGCGGCCCTGCGCTGGGACAGCGACAGGTTGTAGGCCTCAGTCCCTTCGCTGGATGTGTGTCCCTCCAGTAGGATCGCGGTGCTTGGGTCGTTGCGGAGGCCGTCGTACAACATCGACAGCACGGGCTCCGACTCCGGGGTGATGACCGCCGAGTCGAACCCGAACCCGATGCCGTGGATGACCGAGTTGCAGCCCAGGGCCGGCGGCGGAGGGGTGGGGCAGCGCGCCGCGGACTGCGGACCAGGACCACTGGTATAGAGGCGAAACGGCGCCCCGTTGGTGGAACGCACGCCGCGCAGCAGGGTGTCCTCGACAACGGTCAGGACAAAGAGGCTCTTGACGCCGGTTCGTGATTCCTGGCCGGTCGCCCGCAGGATGTTCCCCGTCACGGTCCCGCTGAGGGAGCCGAGCCCATCATAACACCCTGACACGACGGCGCCCTGCTGCCGCAGTCCGATTTGCACGCCGCGGCCCTGCCAGGCCCCGGTGAAGTGTGTCGCCAGTGCGATGGGTTCCTGTGTGCCGTTGCCGACAATCTCGCTGAACTCGTAAAACATCTGATCGCGCTGGACGTTGATCCCACCAACCAGGCGCAACTTGACCCACCGCACCGGCGTGCGCGCGTGCAGGGTGAGTTCGGTGACTTGCCCGCGTTGTGGGTGGGTGGTGAGGGTCGCCGAGCCGAGGAGGGCGAATCCGTCGGTGGGAGAGGACGCGGAGCCGTGCACCTCAACGATGCGTGAGAAGGTCGAGCCAGGGCTCGGGGTCTCCAGGACGTTCGGTACCGCGAACCGGTCAAAGGTGGTCAGGGCGGGGAGGGCGTAAGTGATCTCGGTGGCGCCATCTGCGCCCTGCATCCGGAGTGACAGCGTGAAGCCCGTGGGATTCCCATCGACGGAGCTGAGGGCCTTGTCCATGGTGACGCCGGCGGCGGTGGCTGCCGCCGAGACGGTGAGTGGAATGGCTCCCTGCGAAAAGGTGAGGTAATCGATGCGTTCGGGGGGTGCTTGGGCCCCCAGCGACGGTCCGACCGCGGAACCAGTGAAGCACAGCGCGCGTACGAGACGGCCTGGCCGGCCCGGCAACCCAAACGACAAGAAGCGCGCTGTCTGCATCGTGACCTCGTGAGGTGAGGTGCCTGGTGGCGGCGAGCCCCTGGCGGCTGCCGACGGTACCACATGCGACGATGTTATGGCCTGGCGGAGGAGATGGCAACGCGCAATCAACCGTGCTCGTCATCGGGCGAAGAGTCGCTTCAGCAGCTCCTCGCTTTCCGCCTTCATCTTGTGCGCGGCCGAGGGAGGTTCCGAGAGGCGCCGGATCGTGGCGGATCCGGGGAAGAAGAGGGTGGCCCTGATCGCCCCAATCGGCCGTCGGGTCCAGGCGCACGACGCCGAACGCGACCTCGATCAGGTCGGTGGGCGTGGCGATCCGAAGGCGGAGCTTCGAGAAACCGGTGGGCTTGGTCATCAACGGGGGGAGATTCACACCGATCACCCCCGGGCCATTGACGATGACCCTCGGCACGTGGTCCGGGTCGAGCGCTGGTGCCCAGGTGAATTGCGCGCCATCCCTGGGGGTGAGCGTGACAAGGGACCGTGGATCGGCCACAACGACGTCGTTGGCACGCAGGGTCTTCGCGATGTCCGCGCCGACGAACGCCATGGATCCCATGCCGAGGATGAGTCGTTGCAGCTCGGTCGCTGCGATGTTGTGTATGGTTGGAGGCCGCAGCCGGCGGAGGTGGAGCAACGGTCCCGCGGCGTCACAGAAGTCGTCATCGGTGTCGAGACGCGCATGGAGCGCTGTGATCGAGGCGATCCGCCTCGTTGATCCGGCGCGACCACACATTCCCGCTGAGGTGCTTGAGCGGTTCAGGCTTGCCAATCCCCTCGAACGGATCGCGGAGCACGGCCTCCATCAGATCCAGGACCCGCAGCGCGGTCTTGCGATTGGTGTCCACCCAATCGCGTAGGTCCTCCAGGCACTCGGCCTCGACGACGGCGCTCCGCCGCCGCTTCGCCGACGGGCTCAGGGGGCCTCCGCCAGCCCGAGCTCGCGACGCAGTGCGCGGAGATCCGTTCCCTTGCCCCGCCCGCGGCGGGCGCGCGTCAGCGCGGCCAGCAGACGCACGGCATGCTGGGGGGAGCGGAGCAAGTAGGCGGTTTCGCGCAGACTCGCGAGTTCGTCGGCCGGGATGAGGGCCATGTCTTCGTGCCCGCGCCGCTGGATGACGGCCGCCTCCCGCGACTCCTCGACCTGATCCCAGAGCGAGGCCAGGTTCTCCCGGGCGTGACTGTAGCTGGTCTTGACGGACATGCAGCACCTCCAGTATTGCACAGGGAACTTGTCCAAGTACGCGGCTCGCGTCAAGGGACGGCATAACCATGTGTTGCAGCAGGCGCGGCTGGCATGGTTGGCGGCTTCGCCGCCGTCGTATGATATGGCTTCGCTGCTGAACACCAACGTTAGGCGGCGATCACTGACCATGGATGACTCATACTTCGGCAGGCAGACTCTCTCCGCACTGGCACAGCTCTTGGCCTCGCTGCGAAGTGACGCGGTGGTGGTCCTGCTCGCAAAGGCAGCAATCGTGGAACCGGCGTACGAGGGCCAGAGCCACCTGCTCTCGACCCTTGAGCGCGCCAAGCCGTTGGACGTGCATCGCCTGGTTACCGACATGGTGCTGCGACGAGCTTCAGCCCGCGCGGATGCTCCGACGAAGCACCTGTTCGGTGATCGCGAGGGTGAACTTCTACGCTGTCTCAGCCTCGACGGTTGGGAGGTGAACGGTGGTGCCCTAATACGGGGACAGCCGAGCTCCACGGAAATTGTGGAGCTGCGCGATGCCTTCGATGAGCGTCTCCAGGGCTCGGGGCTCGATGCAAACGGAGATATCGCCGCAGCCCTCAAGGCGTCCGCCGAGGCGTTCACCCGCACTCCGCCTGACCACAATGCGAGCACGACGCATATGCGCATCGCTCCGGAGACGGTGGCTCGGCGTTCTGCACTGGTGATCGCTGCAGGGCGCCGAGTCGCTGCGCCAACGGATGAGTGGGGCTCTGCGATACGCTGTACGACAGTTCACACAACGCGCGACGTTGGCCGGAGAACCCAGCGGTCCGCGGGCGAGTCGACCGGGAGTCGTACCTGAAGAGGCTGCAGCCCGCAGATCGCCCGAAGCCGGACGTTGACCGGGTCCGAGTGGTATTGGATGTGACTGAGGCCCGACGCGTCACGGAAGAACTGAAGACGGTCGGGTTGCGCGCCACCGGTCCGCTTGTGGTCGAACTGCGCGCAGGGGGGGGTGTGCTTGAAATCGTTCCCACCGTAGTTCAGGCTTCAGCGGGAGTAGAGGCGATCCAATAGGGCGGGGTCCCGAGGCGCGATGCGCGCGTCGGTCCGCTGGGTGAGTGGCGCATGGAAGACCGCGAGGGTGGCTGATGATGCGTCCGCGAATGGAGTGCGACGGGACCGCACGCGTGATCCCCGTCACTGAGGCGACGCTGCACAGCTGTCTCGAGGGTGCCGGGGAAACCGCCGTGGTTTTCGAGAGCGGACTGGGAGAAGGCATGGCGGCATGGGCAGCACTGGTTGACTCCGTTGGTCAGTTCGCGCGCGTCGTGCGGTACGATCGTCGTGGCACTGGAGCATCGCCGTCGACAGACACGCTCTTCGACCCACTTCGTGCCGTGAACGATCTGGCTTCAGTCGTTGTGGCCCATTCACCTCACGCCCCGGTCGTCGTGGTGGCTCATTCACTGGGAGGGGCGTACGCAACGGCCTACGCCCGGCGGCACCCGGATCGGGTAAAGGGGGTGGTCCTGGTCGATCCCACGCCCGCAGGATTCTTCGTGCGCCAGCGCGAGATCATTGGGGAAGCACGCTTTCGTGAAAACCAGGCGACAGCCCGCGCCCGAATGCGGGGCACCACACGCGCGGAGTACGAGGCGATGGAAGCCAGCCTGGCCCTCGCCGCGGGCGGACGTCGGCCGCAGCTCGCGGGGACGCTGCTATCCGCGGGCCGGGTGGAGAATCCTGACACGTCGATCGGCCGTCGGGCAAAGGCGGTGTGGCTGGAACTGCATGTAGCGGTCGCCGACCGACTCGGCCTCGTGCACATGATCGTGCCCGACGGAGGGCACCGGTTGCAGGATGGCAAGCCGGGCGTGGTAATCGCCGCGATCCGGCGGGGGGTTCGCGGTGAGGGGCAGCGGTCGCTTCGCGCGAAGCCCTATCGAATGCTCCCGCTCTCCACGATGCGAACGCCCCGCGGAGGCTTGAACGTGAAAGCCCCTGCCTCCACCGGCGCGTTAGGCGTGAAGCTCGTGATCTTCACCTTGCGGGTAAGCCCGCTGGGTTCGTGTGCCTCGAACTGCCGCAGCCAGCCGTCGGCGACGTCCACCCAGATGCGCGCGCGGGTGAAGCTCGCGTCGCCCTTGCGCGGGACCAGGTTCACGGCGCGCGTCGCGCGCCCGTCGATCGTCGCGGCACCAGCGTCGGTGATCGTGTACCGCTGTCGCGGATTGGTAAAGAACGCACCCACCAGGTCGATCGACCCCTCGAGATCCGCGGTGAGCGGCGCGCGAATCACCTGGCCCTTGGTCGAACTTGGGAGGTACAACCAGACAAACTTGCCATCGCTGAGGATCAGGTCGCCCTTGGGATCGGTGAAGCGAAAGGCAAAGCGATCCGGGCGCGACTGTTGGAACTCCCCCTTCGATGGAATCACCGACCCGGTCAGGGTGTTGGTGATGGTTTGCTCGAAGGTGGCCCGCGCCGTCCTCACACTGGCATAGGCCGCGACGGCGCGCGCGATGGCTGAGTCGGCGGCGGTGGCCTGCGCAACGACTGGTGCAGGGAGGACAAGGGCGACAACGAAGGCGGCACGCATGAGCAGGATTACCCGGAAATGGGGGGGCCGTTCCCGGGGCCGAGCAAAACGCTCGCACCGTCGGTGGCCCGAACAACCGATCCACTCCATCGCGCGCCGATGATTCCCTCGAGGTCGAGTGATTCCACCGGCGGATAGAAGTGATTGAGCCACAGTGCTCCTGGACGCGAACGCGCGGCGACCTCGGCGCACTGCTCAGGGGTCAAGTGAATCGGGACGTCGAATGCGGCAGGGAGTGAACATTCGAGCAGCAACAGATCGCTGCCCGACGCCCACTCGGCAAAGTGGTCGGAGGGACCCAGGTCACCCGAGCAGGTGATGCGCCGTCCCTCGTGCGAGAGACTCCACGCGACACTCTCGGGTGTATGTGGAACGGGGCAACACTCGAGCGTTACTCCGCCCGACAGGACGAGGGGATCGTGCGGGGGACGGTCCAACACCTCAAGGCCCGGGACGAACGCCGCCATGGCCGGGGCAAAGGCAGCTGCGATGCGGTCGACGAAGGCGGCCGTCCCGGCTGGCCCGATGATCGTCACCGGCTCGGCGCGCGGGGGCAACTGCCCGTAGCGCCATGCGGTGAGGAATGCGACGAGGTCGGCCGTATGGTCCGCATGAAAGTGGGTCAGCACCACGTGCGTGATGCTGCTCCAGTCCAGCCCCAACTGCGCCATGCGCCAGAGGACGCCGCTCCCGCAATCCACCAACACCCGCAGGCCTCCGGCCTCCACCAGCGTCCCGGCCTGCACCCGCTGCGGGTGGGGCGCCGCAGTGCCGGTGCCAATCGTCGTCAGGCGCACTGGAGCCGTGCCTGACGACGACGGGACCTACGCGGCCTCAACACCGGCCTCGACCACGGCCACGGCCTCCGGCGCATCGTCATCCACGGCGAGTCCGCGCATGCGCACGCTGACCAGCGAGGAGACACCGGGCTCCTGCATGGTGACGCCGTACACCGCGTCCGCCGCCTCGGTGGTGGTCCGTGGATTGTGCGTGATCACGATGAACTGGGTCTTGTCCTTGAACTGGGTCAACATGCGCACGTACCGGCCGATGTTGGCGTCGTCCAGCGGAGCGTCCACCTCGTCGAGCAGGCAGAAGGGGCTCGGCTTGGTGAGGAAGATGCCGAAGAGCAGGGAGAGGGCGACCAGCGCCCGTTCGCCGCTCGACAGCAGGTTGATGCGCTGCGTGCGCTTGCCGCGCGGCGACGCATGCACCTCGATGTCGCAGTCCAGCGGAAGCTCGGGATTCTCCAGGCGGAGATCGCACTCACCACCGCCAAACAACGTCATGAAGATCTGGCGGAAGTTCTCACGGACCTGTGTGAAGGTCGTGAGGAACATCTCCCGAGCGGTCAGGTCGATCTCGCGGATGGCCAGCTGCAACTTGTTCCGGGCCTCGGCGAGGTCGGTGCGCTGCGTCGTGAGGAAGTCGAGGCGCTTGATCTCCTCCTCGTGCTCCTCGATGGCCAGCGGGTTCACCGGGCCTAGGCGTTCGACCTCGGCGCGCAGCTGCTCGGCCTCGGCGCGCAGGGTGTCGTCGTCCATGTCGACGGCCTCGTAGCTCGACATGAGATCTTCCAGCGGACGCCGCCACTCGGCCTCCAGGCGCTCGCGAATGGCAGCTCGCTTGCCTGACAACTCGGCGAGACGGACCTCGCCCTGGTAGAGGGACGACTCCCGGTCGTGCAAGTCGCGCCGTGTGGCATCCAGCTGCTGGTCGGCCTCCGCGAGGGCCTGGTCCGCGCTGCGCAGGGCGTCCACGGCGACCTGGTGCCGGCCGTCGACATCGGTCAACGTGTTCAGCTGCGTGTCGAGATCGGCCTGCCACTCCGCCATCTGCATGGCGAGCGTGCGATCGACCTCGCCGAGTTCACCGAGTTCCGCGGCGAGGGTGGTGAGGCGGGCCGTGGCGCTCGAGTGTTCCTGGTCGATGCGCGCGAGGCGATCCTCGGCCACGTGCGCGCGTGCGTCGAGTTGTGCGACGGTAATCTGGCTGGCCGTTCGCGCGGAACGTGCGGCCTCGAGGGCAGCATCGGCCTCGGCCGACGCGGCGCGACTCGACTCCACGGAGTCCACCGCTACCGGAAGGGAAGCTTCGAGGCCGGAGGAATCGGCCAGGAGAGTGGCCAAACGCTCATCGAGAGACTGACGACGCTGGACGAGGCGCGCGGCGAGCGCGTCCGCCTCTTCCAGCTCACGTGCGCCACGGAGACGCCGGCGTTCCAGGTCCGAGCGCACATCGTTGGCGCGCCGGTCCTCGGTTTGCGCCTGCGACATGCGTTCAGAGGCCGCCGAGACTCCAGCATCGGCCTCGGCGAGGGTCTCGCGGGCAAGCGCGGCGACTTCCTGCAGCCTGGCGCGAGCGTCTTGTGCCGCTTGCAGCTCTGCCCGAAGGGCAAAGAGTTCGGCACGACGACGCAGGGGCCCGGGGCCGGAGACGGAGCCCGGGAGCCACACGGCACCGCGGGCATCCACGAAGGCGGCGCCGTCGTCGACGGGCAAGACCTGCGCGAGCAGGGTGCGCACCCAGGTGGCCGCAGCAGCGGTGACGTCAACCTGCGTGAGGAGGTCGCCGGCTTGCTGTTCCGGACTGTTGGAGACCGCGTCCAGGGGCAGGAGCAGGAGCGGACCCGGATTGGTCTGAACGTGCCAGGCCCGCACGGCGTCGGCGGCGGCGCGGTCACGTACAACGACCGCGTGCAGGGTCATGCCGAGGAAGCGCTCGACGAGCGCCGCCGAGGCCGTGCCGGCACTCACGAAGTCGGAGACCGGGCCGAGGATGGCCCCGTCGCCGAATCGTTCACGCTCACGGAGGAGTCGTGCGGCGGCAGGGGCCAGACCGACGCGTTCGCGCTCGAGTCCCTCGAGGGCGCTGAGTCGGGCTTCCAGGTTGGCGCAGCTATCCTGCGACGCCTGCCAGGCCGTGCGGGCACTGGCCTCGCGTTCGCGGGCTTCGCGCGCCGCCTCCCGTGCGGCGGCGAGGGCGGCGGTGGCCGCGGTGACGTTGGCCGCGGCGACGATCATGGATTCGTCGGACGCTGCAATCTCTCGTTGGAGTGCGGCGGCGGCGTCCACGAGCACCTCGCGTTCGGCTGCGAGTTGCGACGTGCGCGCGTCCAGCTCGGCCATCTCGCGGCGGGCACCGTCGGCTTCCATTTCGAGGCGGCGGACCTGGTCGCGCGCCTCACGCAAGGCGCGTTCGGCGGCCTCCACGGCGCGGCGGCGTTCCGTGACCAGGGTCCGCGTGGCTTCCTCTGCCTCGCTCAACAAGGCCACCTGCTCGCGGGCCGCGGCCGTGTCGGCGCGTACGACCTCGAGTTCCTCAACGGCGCGCTGGCGTTCAGCGACGAGGCGCTCACCCGTCATGGCACCGTCGCGCTGTTCGTCCTCGGCGCGCTGGCGGCGCTCGATGGCGTGACGTCGGCGTTCCTCCCCAACGGCCATCTCACCGCGCAGGGCCTGCACGCGCTGTTGTTGCTGGGCGAGAAGCTGGGCGAGTTCGTTGCGGGAGCCTTCGCTGGCGGCACGCGATTCCTGGGCGGCGGCACGCGCCTGCTCGGCATCGGTAACCGCACTGCCCGCATCGGGCGCACTCTCCCGCAGGTCGGCGACGCGCACTTCGAGTTCCTGCAATTCGGCGTGCCACGCCGCCATCTCACGCGAGGCGAGGGTCAATTCCACGCCAAAGCGTCGCTTCATCAACTCTTCGCTGCGTTCCGCCTTCTTGCGTTGGCGCGCCAGCGAGCGGACCTGCGATTGGACCTCGGTGATGAGGTCGTCCAGGCGATTGAGGTCGAGCGCCGTTTCTTCGAGACGCCGTTCCGTGCTCCGTCGGCGATCCCGATACAGTCCGACGCCGGCCGCTTCCTCGAACAGCTCGCGCCGATCATCGGGGCGGTCGGACAGCAGGGCATCGATCATCTTGGATTCAATGACCACGCCGGTATCCGCACCCAGCCCGGTGCCGCGGAGCATGTCGTGGATGTCGCGCAGGCGACAGGACGCACCGTTCAGCAGGTACTCGCTCTCGCCCGAGCGGGAGAGCCGCCGAGTGACGACGACCTCCTTGAAGGCGACCGGGAGCTGGCCGTCTTCATTCTCGAAGTGGAGGGACACCTCGGCGAGATTGACGGCGCGCCGCGCCGACGATCCCTGAAAGATGACTTCCTCCATCTTGGCGCCGCGGAGCAGGCGGGCGCGCTGCTCGCCGAGCACCCACCGCACGGCATCCGAGACGTTGGACTTGCCGCAGCCATTGGGCCCGACGATTGCCGTCACGCCATTGTCGAAGAGCATCGTCGTCGCGTCGGCGAACGACTTGAAGCCCTGCATTTCCAGCTTGGTCAACCGCACTACGATGTGCTCCCGACCCGGACGACCAGGGTCGATTGAATGTTCAACGAATCCAGGTCGTGCTTGAACGATGCCGCGTCGGCACCCGCCGCGAACGCCCCAACGTAAATGCGCCAGACCGCAGCCGAATCCCGCAACGCGTACGCCGGTAGTTGGCGACCATGATATCCGGCAACCTTGACGCGGGCCATGGCATTGTCGAGCGCAGAATCCACCAACAGGGCAAACGGGGTGTGAGTCACCCCACCGCCCGCCGAAGGTACCACTCCCCGCGTCCGCAATGCGGCGAGAAAGTTCTCCGCCGAGACGCTGTCTGAAAAGGCTCCCAGCACGACGTGATACCAGGTCGCGCTGTCGCCGGGCATTTTGACGGGAGCAAAGGTCGCCCCAGGGAGCGAGTCGCCCAGGGTGGTGACCAGCGCCTGGGCGTCGGATCGCGAATTGAGGAACCGCAGCTCAGCGACCCACGCCGCGTCCGAGGTGACCCGTGGTGCCACATCGGGCAGCGAGGTCAGCGTTGGTGCGACGACCGAGTCGAACGCTGCTTGAACGGGATCGCCGCCCAGGCCGATGCGCGAGCGCACCTGCGGCACGGCCAGCAGGAGTGCGAGGGCGGCGGCGGCAACGATTCCCCATCGCAAGAGTGGACCCTGCCGTGCCGGCACCTCGGGGGGTACCGACGCCAGTGACGTGGTCCGCAGGGTCGCCCCAGTGTGCACCTCGCCGAGGCACTTCACGCCGGCGGGAGCGGTGGTTTCACCCACGGTAAGCGCCCCGTCCAGTTGGGTCAGGAGGGACGCCAGATCGGGAACCCCCGCAGGCGCGCTAACGAGCAGGAGGGCCCCCGCCTTGTGCACCTGCTCGCTAAGGGAGAACCAGCGCCGACTGGAGAGGATGTCCGGCGCAAATGCCCCTTCGGCCCCCGGATACAGGTGATACAAGTTGGGCGACTCGGTACTTGTCACCGCGGCGCGTCCCAGGGAGACGCCGTACCGCACCATGTCGCTGATCCCCGGCTGGTCGTCCGTGGTGGCGGTTTCCGCCTCCGGAAGGAGATGAGCCAGGAAGACCCGCCGGTGCAGGGCCTGCGCCCTCGCCACCCCGTTCGCAACGGCGCGAATTGCCACGGGATCGTCCCCGATGACCGCGACAGCCGACACGCCGTCGATGAGCGACGCGACTCGCTGGCCGGCATTTTCCCAGGCGTTCTCAAAGAGTAGCTGCTCGGCGCTCACGTCCCACCTCCCGACTCGTACACCCAGAACGTGTGTCCGGAGGCGCGGCCGGCCCGCTCTGCCTCATCACGCGAACCAAACGGGCCCATGATCACCCGGTACACGGTCGTCCCGTCGGCCGCGGTCGTCGAGACGCGAGGTCGCTCCCCGTTCACGGAGATTTGTTCCGCGAGACCCTGTGCGCGCTCGGCACTCAGCACCGCAGCGAAGGAGAGGACCCAACGACTTCGCCCGACCGGTGCTGGCGGGGGAGCTGGAGGTGGCTGGTCGCTGCCAGCAGCGGGTGGGCCCGGGGGCTCGGCGGGCGCAACTGGTGTCGCGACCGATTCACTGGCGGCAGGGGCGCGCCTGGGGGCGCTCTCCCCGCTTCGGAACGCGACGGGCTGGTCGAGACCACGCGCTCTGGGGCGGAAGCCATTCCAGCGTGCGAAGAACCAGATGTCGTTGGCGCCGTTACCGACCCTGCGCCGCTCCGCCGAGCCCTTTGGATCGATGAACACCACGTCGTTCGCCTGCCACGCGATGACCGACCCATCAACAGCGACCGTTGGCAGATCCGCACGCCATTTTGTGGGGATCGTCCCGACGACCGCTTCAGTCCCCACGTCGACCACCCACGCGCTGTCGCCTCGCACCGGTCGCACGAGCAGATAGCGACCGAGGGGATCCATGCGCAGTTCCGTGGCCAGGCCAGGAAGCCGCGTACTGCCGCTGACCTTGCGCGCATAGCGGTCGAGGCGTTGCAGGCGCGCCGTGCTGGCGTCGGCGACAAAGATCCGGTCGCCGGAGGGGGTGGGCGCGAGCGCAAGCACCTCGTCACCGAGGATGAACTCCTCGGCTCCCTCGAAGTCTGCCGGCGGAACGCTCCACAGGGTGCCGCCGACGGCCAGGTACGCGCGATCTCCGACCGAGGTGACCATGGCCCGCGAGATGGTGCCGACGGCCATCGAGTCGGAAACAGCGTCATCCGGGGGGCGCATGCGAAACAACATGTCGCCGCCGCCGCGCCTGGCCACGACCACCACGTTGCCATCCGGCGCCGGAATCGCCCGGCGGATGGGATCGGACTGCGGCGACTGCCAGTCACCGCTTGGGGTCATGCGCACGAGGCTGCCGCTCGTAGTGGTCCCGTAGAGGGACCATCCATCGGCGGAGACTACCGATGCAAAGGAGGCCCGCGTCGGTCGGCGCACGGCGCCCAATCGCAGGTCGATCCACCCGGGATATCCGGCGGTGTCGCTGAAGGCGAGGAGTCCGTTCTCCTGGTCGAACGCAAGGACACGTTCGGTCGGCGGTGCGTTGTGCGAGGACCGCCAGATCGCGGAATCGAGGGTAGCAAAGCGATACGCTCGCACCAGCCCGCCGCCGCGGGGGATCCGCACGACGACCGGATCGGGGCCTGCCGGGATCCGTCCCTCACTCGACGGTTCGGGCTTCGGGTCGCCACACGCGGCGAGGAAGCACAGGGCAAGGAAGGAGGGGCGGGGGCGCACCGGGGGAAAATAACCCCCTCAGTGCGAAGCGGGGCCTCCAGCCGAATTCGCTGGCGGCCCCGCTGGTTCCGGTGTGTGATCGACCTAGAAGGACTGGCCGAGCGTCCACATCCAGTAGCCCTTGCGTCCCGGCCGATCGAGCGGGATGGCGTAGTCCCAGCGGACGAGGGCAAAGCCGAACAGGTTGAGCCGGATCCCCGCGCCGTAGCTGCGCAGGACGTAGCGCTGTGTGTCCTCGTCGTAGCCCGCCGGCTTCTTGAGGGACACCGACTGACCACTCCGGAAGGCGACGCCAGCGTCGTAGAAGACGAGGCCGTCAACTGGTGGCAGGGAAATTGGGATCAGGCCCAGGTCAAAGCGGCGGACCAAGGGGAAACGGACTTCGGCGTTCGCGAACGCAACGCGCGATCCCAGCAACTCGGTGGCACTGCACGACGAGGTGTCGTTGACGAGTCCGCCGCAGAACTGCGAGGTGAATTGCTCGCGGTCGTAGCCACGGACGAAGTCCGGGCGCCCGATGTACTTGGGGAACTCCAGCTCGTCGCGCCCGACGCCCACGTTGGCCTGGGTGCGCCAGGCGAAGGTGAGGAAGTTGAACAGGATCGGGACGTACTTGCGATAGTCGGCCGTGATCTCGGTCCACTGCAGCTGGCCGATGGATGGCTCGACCTGGAAGCGGAAGCGGCGTCCGCTGATTGGGGCGGTGTAGCCGAACAGTGAGTTGTCCGAGACGTAGGCGGCAAACGGCCCGAAGTAGGAGCGATTGCGCCCCGGTTGCACGGCCGTGGTGACGAAGTCCGAGGCGAAGCCGGTCCCGTAGTCGACGAGGCGCTCGATGGTTGCGACCGACGAGGCGAGGTTGGTCGCGTTGAGCCCGAACTCCCATCGGGTGAACCGGTTCTTCGGTCGCATCGCAATGGCAAAGCCCTGCCGGATGATGAAGCGGGCGATGTCGTAGCTCTGGACGGTGCGGGGCAGGCCGTTCCCGACCGGCTCTTCCCGATAGTCATTGAGGAAGAAGATCGGGGTCTGGGCGAGCCCCGCGCTGTATTGCAGGCGCTTGGCGCGATTGGTGTACGCCCCGTAGAAGTAGGCTTCGCTGAGCCGTCCGTTGATCTGGCCGGCGACGGCGAGCTGGTTGTTCCCCAGCATGTCGCCGAGCACGATCGCGGTTCCACCAAACAACCCGCGGCCAAAGTTGTCCTGCGCGTACCCGACGCTGGGGCGCGAAATGTATTCCGGCTGCAGTCCCGGGCGATACCGGTAACTCCGGAAGCTGTTCGTGTCCGGGAGGGCGAAGGTGGCGCTGTCGAGCAGTTCGCTCACCGAGATGGGCGCATTGCCCGATCGCTCATTCGTCCCCGGCATGTCGGCCGACGGTCGCAGCCCCGTCGCGGAGCGGTAGATGGACACCGTCTCCTCTCGACGTGTGGTGTCTGCGGCGCGGGCGGCGGTCTCGATGGCACGACGCATGTCTTCGGCGGCCTGCGCCGCACTCACGGCCGGCGTGGGAGCCGCCGGCACGGCGGGCGTTGCGGGGGCGGCGCTGGCGACCACGGTGTTCGGCGTCGCGCGATACGGGTCCTTCTTGAGCTTGCGCGGGTTGTTGATCGTCCAGACGGTGTAGTCGCCGTTTTCGTAGTAGGTAAAGGCGAGTTTGTCAGCGCCGCGTGCCCAAGTGATCGCGGGCGAGTACTCGGAAATTGACGAGATCGCGCCGACCACATTGGTGAGCTGGTAGTGCTCCTTCTTCTCGAAGTCGTACAGGAAGATGTTCGACGTCCCGTTCCGATCCGAGAGGAAGGCCAGGGACTTGCCGTCCGGCGCCCACATCGGATTGAGGTTCAGGCCATCCTGGTTCGGGAGGACCTCCACGCGATTTGCCGTCAGGTCCAGGGTCCCGATCTTCCACTTCGCAAAACGCAGGACGTCGAGGTCGGTGCCCTCGCCGCGATCCGTCGCGAACGCGATCGTCTTTCCGTCTGGAGACCACTGCGGCATCATCTCCGCGTGTTTGTCGTTCGTGAGCTGGCGCAGCGTGGCGTCGGCCACGTTCACGATGAACAGGTCGAACACCCCAGAGTTGTAGCCGCTGATCACGACTTGCTTCCCATCGGGCGAGAACGACGGGTTCATCACCACGTCGAGCGCGAACTTGTCAAAGGTGTGCGTGATCTTCCGGCGCTGCACGTCCATCAGGTACAAGACGTCGCGCCCGTTGCGCTGTGCCGTGAAGGCCAACGTCTTGCCGTCGGGCGAGAAGGCGCTCTGCGAATAGATCAGCCGCAACTCTTCGAAGTCGGGGTCGAGCGTCGACTTGATCAGCCGCTTGATACGCTTGCCGGTTTCGCCATCGCCCAGCCACAGGTCGGGGAAGACCTCCCCACGCAGGAAGCTGCCCTGGGAGATGAAGGCGATGTACTTGCCGTCCGGCGAATAGGCCGGGGCAATGAACAACTGTGAAAAGCCACCCGTCCGACGCTGGTTGAGCAGCGCATCGGAGAACTTCCGCGCGCGGTCCAGCTGGGCCACCTTGGGGAGGTGGCGGGTCTGCATCGCTTCCTTCCACTCGTCGCCGAGCTCCTCGAGCGAGAGGCCGAGTTCGCGACGGAAGGCGCGCTCCACCCCGACGTTGGGGGTCGCGTTGAGGATCTCGCCGATGACATCATCGCCCCAGCGCTCCCCGATCCACTCCCACAACGCCTCGCCAAACCGGTACGGGAAGAACCGGTCCGGATAATCCGTCATCAACTTGATCGTCGGCAGATTGCCGTTGAGCGCGGCATCCCGCATCCATGCGTGCGTCAGGACGTGGCCAGGTCCAAGCGACAGGTACTCGGCCATCCCTTCCATCATCCAGAGGGGGGCTGCACCTGGGCCAGGGTCTGCAATCCGCCACCGGCGCGGCCGCGGGCGAAGATGTCGTACTGAAAGGAGTGCACCAACTCGTGCGCCAACACGTGCTCAAACGACTGGAAGTCGCCGGTAAACGGCAACAGGACGCGATGGCGCAGGGCTTCGGTCACGCCGCCCGTGCCTTCGCCCAGGTCCCCCGTGACGTTGTTCTGCCCGAAGTCCGTTCGCGAGCGGAACAGGACCAGTGGCTTCTTCTCGCGGAACTGGTGGTTCAGGAGCCGCGAGAGCCTCGCATACGACCGCTCGGCCATCCGGGCGGCATCGTTGATGATGTCCGCCGTCTCCGGGTAGTAGTGGATCAGGAAGTGTTCGGTCTCCAGGACCTGCCACTTGAACTCGTCGAACTGCACCTGGTTCTGCCCGAAGTACTGTTGGGCGGCGGCTGGCGCGGCCCCGGCAAGCAGGGCGAGCACGAGCAGGCGGCGAATCCTGGTCATACGGTGGCTCCTTGTGCGGCAACGGGGATCACCCGGGCATCACTCCACAGGCGTTCCAACTGGTAAAAGCTGCGCATCGACGGGTGGAACACATGCAGGACCACGTCCACGAAATCCACGAGCGCCCAGCGCCCCTGGGTGGTCCCTTCCATGTGGGTCGGGCCCTCTCCTGCCGCCTTGAGCGTCTCGACCACCCGGTCCGCGGTGCTCCGCACATGGGTGTCCGACGTGCCGCTCGCGATCACGAAGTAGTCCGTCATGTCGGTCACACCATCCAGGTCGAGGATGAGGACGTCCTGAGCCTTGTTGTCCAGGCAGAGGTCCGCGATGCGGCGGGCCAGCTGCTCGGACGACGCGCGAGTAGAAGTGCGAGTCCCTGCCAACGGTGAACCTCGTACGTGAGCCGTGAGTGCTGCCAACTGCCCCAGCTAACCGGTGGCTTCCACTCCAGCGACACGCCACGGCCGCGTCTACCCTAGTCGGTGGGCAGGGCGTTCCCGTGGATGTACGCCCGGGACGCGGCCGCGGTTCGCCCCCATGCTGCGGGCGCAACAGGAGCCGTACGGATGCGCCACGGGCGCACGAGGGTGGTACCCCGTGCGCCCGCGATGTGCTCAGTAGCCGGGAACCCGGCGTTTATCCCTTGATGACCCAGACCTTGATCTCGGGCTTCACGTCCGCGTGCAGGCGGATCGGGACCCGGTAGACCCCAAGGGCCTTGATCGGCTCATGGAGGTCAATCTGGCGCTTCTCGACGGAGAAGCCCTGAGCCTCCAGCTGATGCGCGATGTCCGAGGCGGTTACCGAGCCAAACAGCTTGCCTTCTTCGCCGACGCGCGCGGAGAAGGTGAGGGAGACGGCCTCAAACTTGGCCGCCAGCCCTTCCGCGGCCTGGCGACGCTCTGCCTCGGCCGCCTCCAGTCGTGCCTTCTCCTGGGCGATGCGGCGCTTGTTGCCTTCCGTGGCTTCCACCGCGATGCCGCGGGGGAGCAGGAAGTTGCGCCCGAATCCGGCCGAGACCTTTACCAGGTCGCCGGGGTGGCCGAGGCTGTCCACGGCCTGTCGCAGAATCACTTCCATGGTCGTTGACTCCAGTCGTTAGGTGGCCGGCCGCAACCGGCCACGCCAGTCAATCCACGTGTCGGCGAGGCCAAGGCCAACGGAGAAGACTCCGACGACCGGGCCGGCGAGGCACGCGGCAAGTATCAGCAATACCGGGGCAGGGCGCCCCGGCGCAAGGAACCACGCTATCACGCCAAGTCCGCGCAGCGCATAGAGCGCCCCGAAGAACACGGCGACATTGAGCCCGATCGCGCGCAGCTCGGCCAGGCCGGGGAGCACGAGCAGGGTGACGCCCAGCACCACACCCCAGATCAACTGGTCGTTGAATCGAAAGCGACAGAGCAACCCGAGGGGCGGGCCGATGCGCGTCCGGCTGGAGCGATGGTACAGCGTCCATCCGAGGGCCAGCAGGGCCAGTGACTCGAGCGCCAGGAGGGCCGGAAACAACTCAATCGCCCCCGCGGTGATGCTCGGCAGCTGTTTCTCCCCTTGATCGACCATCGCCGCCGCGGCAGGAAACCGCTGGGCGAACTCCTGGACCTCGGGGAGCGACGAGCGCGCCGCGTGTTCTGCCTGGACGACATCCAGACGGCGACCCATCTCGGCCGAGATGACCCGGCCCGCGTCGGCAACCGACCCCTGACCCGCGAGGAGGGTGAACAGCATCAGGGCGAACGCGAGCCCCGTTGCCGCCAGCGCGCGTGGGAAGAACGACGCCCGCGAGTTGGCGACGCATACCAGCCCGAACGCCGCCGCCAACACCGTCACCCAGCCGCGAGCGAGCGACGAAAACGCACCGCTCCCGCCCGCAGGCTCTGCGCCGAACAACATCCAGATCGAGAGGACACCCCACGCCACGAACAGCCATGGCTTGGCGCCGTGAACCCACGAAGCGAGTGCGGCCGCCGTCATCACCGGGACCAGGAAGAGAATGGTCTGCTCGATGGGTGACAACAATCGCAGCTGTGCGACGATAGGGACGGAGAGCGCCAGCACAACGCCGAACAGCAGCCGCCACCAGCTCGTCGGCCGAACGGCGACGAGATCTGGTGGGGCAGCGGTTGACGAGGGCGTGGCGCTCATGGCGATCACGCAGCGCCCTGGTGGCCCTTCATGTACGGCACGAGCGCGAGGTACCGCGCACGCTTGATGGCGACGGCGAGCTGGCGCTGGTGACGCGCACAGACGCCGCTGAGGCGGCTCGGAAGGATCTTGCCGTGGTCCGTGATGTAACGACCGAGGGTGCGGTCGTCCTTGAAGTCCACATAGTGGACGCGGCCCTCACAGAAGGGGCAGGCTTTTCTGGCTCGGCGCATGGGTTATTCCTCGTCCTCGTCTTCTTCTTCCCGACGGCGAGCTGCGGCGAGCTCTTCCTCGGTCATGGGTGGGGCTCCGAGTTCGTGCTCGTGGAGCGTGATCAGGTACCGCACGACGCCCTCGTCCAGCTTGAGGCCGCGCTCGAATTCGGGAAGGACTCCCGCTTCGCAGGTGAATCGCGCCAGGACGTAGTAGCCGGTCTCACGACGACCGATCTTGTACGCGAGTTGGCGGCGACCCCAGTGGTCGACCTTGATTTCTTCGGTGGTGTGGAGCAGCGCGTGATGTCGCGCGATGCGCTCCTGGATGGCGGCATCTTCGAGGCTGGAGTCGAAGATGTAGACCGCCTCGTATAAACGAGACACGGTTGGCAAACCTCCCTTTGGTCAATGAATCCGCCCCCCGCCGGTTGCCGTGGGCGAGGGGAGGGTGAGTTGTGGAGGGAGAAAGCTATCGGGGGCCGGGCGGGCAGGGAATGGGGGCAGGGGCGGTCCGCGAGCGCATAGGGGCCAACGGCGGGGCTGGCCAGGGGCGCATCACAGTGGCGCACCAGCTGGCGGGCGGAGCTCCCGACTCTCCGTTCGGCCCTCGGGCCTATTACCCTCTCCGCACCTCCACCAACGCCCCCAACGTGTGCGGCCGCTTTGGTCTGACCCGACCTGATCAACTCCGCCTCGAGCGCCTCGGCATTTCGCTACTCGGTCCGGTCGAGCCGCGTTTCAACGTGGCCCCCGGGCAGGAGATACTCGCGGTGCGGGAGATGGGGGGGAAACGCGAGGCGGTCCCGCTCCGATGGGGGATCCACCCTCCCTGGGGGAACCAGGGCCACGCGATCGTGAATGTCCGCTCCGAGGGGGGATTCCACCAAGGCCCATTCCGCCACGCGCTGCACCTCCGGCGGTGCCTGGTGCTGTGCGACGTGTTCTACGAATGGCAGCTCGTCCCGGGGCGCCGCCGCAAGCAGCCCTGGGCTCTCGCCATGCCTGACCGCGCTCCATTCGCCCTCGGAGCCGTCTGGGAACCGGCAAGTTCCGGAGAGGAGCGGCCGGCGGCAGCCGTGGCGATCCTCACGACTGAACCCAATGCCCTGATCCTGCCCCTGCATGACCGCATGCCGGTCATTGTGGCGGAGGAGCGCTGGGTCGACTGGCTGGACGCGCACACCGCCGAGCCGGCGGTGCAGGAGATGACGATGGCGTGGCCGTCCGAGGCGCTGGTCGCCTGGCCGATCAGCGAGCGCGTGAACCTCGTGGCGCATGATGACGCCGCGATCCTCGCGCCGGTCGACGCGCGCCCCGAGGAGCTGGAGTTGTTCTGACCTCGCCGCGGCGCCTCGTTCCACCGGCGGACTCACATCACACTCGCACGTCCGCTCCGGGGCCGCACGCCGGCGAGCACCGGGATGCGTTGTCGCGCGACCGCTAGACGTTAAAGCGGAACAGCATCACGTCGCCGTCCTTCACGACGTATTCCTTGCCTTCTGATCGCACGGCGCCCTTTTCCCGGGCCTCCTTCCAGCCGCCCAGGCGCACGAAGTCTTCTCCGCCGATCGTCTCGGCGCGAATGAACCCTCGCTCGAAGTCCGTGTGGATCACGCCAGCCGCCTTGGGGGCCGTGTCGCCCTCGTGGATGGTCCAGGCGCGGACTTCCTGTTCGCCCGCGGTGAAGTAGGTGCGCAGCCCTAACAGGTGATAACCAGCGCGAATCAGGCGATCGAGTCCAGCCGTGGTGATGCCTAACGAAGCAAGGAACTCGGTGCGCTCGTCAGTCGTGAGTTCTGC
Source organism: Gemmatimonadota bacterium (assembly GCA_016712265.1). Taxonomy (NCBI): domain Bacteria; kingdom Pseudomonadati; phylum Gemmatimonadota; species Gemmatimonadota bacterium. The sequence continues at coordinate 117,992 of JADJRJ010000030.1, forward strand.
CAATTCGGCCTCGATACGGGCGCTAAAGGTCACCACCTCGGCTTGCTGTCCCGACGCCTCGACCGCTGCCCGCAAGGCCTTCACATGGGGGCCTTCGTCGCCGTTCAGTTCGGCGTCGGAGACGTTGGCGGCGTAGAGCACCGGCTTGGCGGTGAGCAGCTGCAACGGCGCGAGGTACGCGAGCTGCTCGCGCGTCAGTCCGGCATGCCAGAGGGGCTTGCCCTCGGAAAGGGCGCGGTTGGCCGCCTCCAGCGCGGGGAGTTCCGCCTGTGCGTCCTTGTCCCCGGTCCGCGCGGCGCGTTGCATCTTGTCCAGGCGCTTTTCCACGCCGCCGAGGTCCGACAGGGCCAACTCGAACTCGATGACCTCGCGGTCTCGCACCGGATCCACCCCGCCCATCACGTGGGTGACGTCCGGGTCCTCGAAACAGCGCACCACGTGCACGATGGCGTCGGTCTCACGGATGTTGGACAGGAACTTGTTCCCCAGCCCTTCACCCTGCGCGGCGCCTTTCACCAGTCCGGCGATGTCGACGAATTGCACGACTGCCGGCACGGTGCGCTTGGGCTTGACGATCTCCGCCAGGCGATCGAGGCGGGGATCCGGCACCTCCACCATCCCGACGTTCGGGTCGACGGTGCAGAAGGGGTAGTTCGCTGCGGCGGCCGCAGCGGACGAGGTGAGGGCGTTGAAGAGCGAGGACTTCCCGACGTTGGGAAGGCCGACGATACCGAGGGACAACATGCGGGGCGGTGGCTAGGGCGAAGACGGCGGAGGCGGGGCGACCTGCGGCAACTGCGACAACTGCAAACGGCAACGACAGCAGCACGGGCAGTACGAGCAGCACGCGTGGCACGAGGAAGAGCTGCTGCGCTGAAGGCACGGAAATGTACTCAGTGCGTGGAAATGATGATGCGTCTGTGATCGGCGCCGTCCATCGTTGGGGCATGCACCCACACGAACGCCTGACTGCGTGGCAGAAAGCCCACGAGTTCACACTCGCTGTGCTGCGGGCGATCGAGCGCCCGCCGCGCGCGGGTCACCTCGTGGTCGTGAACCAGCTGCGGCGTGCGGCGATATCGGTCACCACAAACATCGTCGAGGGCGCGAGTCGCGACAGCGCCGAGCAGTTCGCCTCGTTTCTCAACATCGCGCTCGGCTCGGCGCGGGAGTGCGGCTACTTGATTTGCCTCGCCGCGGAACTTGGCGCGATCCCGTCCGCATCGAGGGCGACGCTGGAAGCGCGCTGCGATCAAGTCTGCCGCCTCATCGTCCCGCTCAAGAGGCACCTGCAGCGCGCCATCGCCGCCAAACCACCCCGCACGCGCGCCACTCGTGCTGCCCGTGCCGCTCGTACCGCCCGTGCTGCGCCCTGACTAGTTCGGCTGCGCCACAATCCACCCTTCAACCAGCGTCACGAGCGCCGGCAGCTGCTCCTCGATCGCTTCTCGCTCCGCCTTTCCCGCCTTCCCCAGCACAAAATCGGACAGGTCGCCCACCGGCCGATCGTCCCCTGGCCTGATGCCGACCCGCAGTCGCGCGTACTCCTGCGAGCCCACGTGGGCTTCGATCGACTTGAGGCCATTGTGTCCTCCCGCGCTCCCCTTCGAGCGAAAACGGTGCGTCCTGAGGGGCAGGGCGACCTCGTCGACGATCACCAACAAGTCCGACGCCGACGACCATCCCTCACGTCGTATGTAGGGCGCGATCGCGTTCCCGCTGAGGTTCATGAAGGTCTGCGGTTTCATCAACCGCACGCGGGTGCTGCCGAGCCGGCCGTCGCAGACGAGGGCGTCGCGGTCCTTGCGCCAGCCCTCGAAATGCCAAACGTCGGCCAGGTGGTCGACGACCCACCAGCCGACGTTGTGTCGGGTCTGCTCGTACTGCTTCCCCGGGTTGCCGAGGCCGACGACGAGCTTCACCGGTCAGGCGACTACTTCTTGTCGCCCTCGGCTTCGTCCGCCTTGGCCTTGCGGATGACCTCGGGCTCGCTCCCCGTGGCGCCTTCAGCCGCAGGCGCTGCCGCTTCTTCCTTCGGCGCGGAGACGATCATGATGGTTCCGGACGAATCGAGTACTTCGACGCCGTCGGGAACCTTGATGTCGGACACGTGAAGTGAGTGGCCGATGGTGACCTCGGTAACATCCACTTCAATGCGGTTCGGGATGTTGGCCGGGTCGACGCGGCACTCGATTTCCTGCAGGACCTGGGTCATGATGCCGCCGCCGAGGCGGACACCGATGGGGGTACCCACGAGGACGATCGGGATGTTGACGACGACCTTCTCACCGGCGACGAGCTCCTGAAAATCGACGTGGAGCACGCTGCGGCTGAGCGGGTGACGCTGGATCTCACGGATCAGCGTCATGGCGTTTGCGCCGTCGACGGCGAGATCGATGACGGTGGTCTCGGCGTTGATGTGCCCCAGCAGCCGCTCGAGCTCACGGGCATCGAGGCTCAGGGCCTGCGGGTCGCGGGTGTGGCCGTAGACGATGGCCGGGACGCGGCCGCTGCGACGCAGGGAGCGAGCGACGCCCTTGCCGGTGTCCTGACGGGCGGAGGCGCTGAGAGATGCGGTAGCCATGGGTAGAACCGGAAGACGGGAAGGGAATCAGTCGAACAACGAACTCACGCTTTGCTCCAGGTGTGTGAAGCGGATGGCCTTGGCCAAGAGTCCGCCGGTCGACAACACCGTGAGGCGATCAAACCGCTTTTCTGGCGCCAGGGCAATGGAGTCGGTCACGACCACCTCTGCGATTGGCGCCTTTTGCAAACGTTCCACCGCCGGCCCGGACAGCAGCGCGTGGGTGGCACAGACATAAATGTCGCCCGCGCCCAGGTCCTTGAGGGCTCGAGCTGCCTCACTGACCGTCCCGGCGGTGTCGATCATGTCATCCGGGATGATGCAGTCCTTGCCCTCCACCTCGCCCACCACGTTGACCACTTCCGAGACGTTCGCCGACGGGCGGCGCTTGTCGATGATGGCCAGCGTGGCATTCAACTTCTTGCCAAAACTGCGGGCCATCTTCGCGGAACCCACATCGGGGGCGACGATGACCGGATCTTTCAGTTGTTTCTTCTTGAAATGCCCCATCAGAACCGGGGCCGCGTAGAGGTGATCGACGGGGAAGTCGAAGAACCCCTGCAGCTGGTGCTGGTGGAAGTCGAGTCCCAACACCCGATCGGCACCTGCGCGCTCGATGAGGTTGGCCACGACCTTGGCTCCAATGGCGACGCGGGGCTGGTCCTTGCGGTCCTGCCTCGAGTAGCCGTAATACGGCATAACGAGTGTGATACGTGCAGCAGACGCCCGGCGTGCGGCGTCGATCAACAGGAGCGCCTCCAGGAGGTTCTCCGCGGGCGGGTTGGTCGGCTGTACAATGAACACGTCCGCGCCGCGCACGTTTTCATCGATTCGGACAAAGATCTCACCGTCCGCAAAGCGGCTCAGCGTGACCTTGGCCAGTTCCACGCCCAGGTTCCGGGCGATTTCTTCGGCCAGTTCTCTGTTGGCGCTCCCCGAGAGCAGCTTGAATCCGCGGAGCACGCCAGGCAGGTGGTCCATTACGGTTGAGCCTCTAAAGCTAGATGGGACAACGATCTCGGTCAACCGAGCCGGGTGCACCGGCCCGGGCGAGTTGCCCCCCCAGGGTTCGAACCTGGACTAGATGCTCCAAAGGCATCTGTGCTGCCATTACACCAGGGGGCAGAGCCCATAAAGCTAGCGCCGGCGGGTCCGCCGGAGGAAGTCGGCAGGTCGTGCCTACTCCACCGATATTCGCTCCACTCCCACAGCGGTGCGGGTCCGCACCACCCGAAAACTATCGGGCAGCCCCGGAACAACCGAGGGGAGGATGGTCTCTCCGGGCGAGAGGGCATACAGCGTGGATCCTGACCCGGACATCCGGACGAGCTTATCGGCGCCCAGGGCCTTCAGGCTCTGAAAGGCCGCCGCGAGCTGGGGATGGCGGGGGAAGACCACGTCCTCGAACTCGTTCACCGCTGCGCTACCGATGGCCGCCCAGGTTGCCATCGTGCCGCCCACCACAAGGGCCGGCCCGGGCACGGGAACGCCGCGCCCCGTAACCCAGCCGTACGCCTCAGCGGTGTTCACCCCGAACGGCGGGACCACAGCGAGGCATTCGGCCGCGGGGAGGGCCGACAGGGCGAGCAGTCGGTCGCCGCGACCCCAACCGAGGGCCAGGGGAGTCGCGTCCTGCGTCAGGAATGGCACGTCGGCGCCGATCGATCCGGCAACTCTCAGCAGTTGCTCAGGCGTCAGGCCCCCGTGCAAGCGATCCAGCAGCCGCAACACGGCCCCAGCGTCCGCGCTGCCGCCGCCGAGCCCACCGCCGGTGGGGATGTGCTTGGCGATCTCAATGCGAAATCCGCGTGAGGATCCCAACGCGTACAGGTACGCGTCCGCAGCGCGCCACGCGAGGTTGTCCTCGTCGCGACCGAGTCCCTCCGGGGGGACCATGGGCCCAGCGCACGCGAGCGTCCGGGAGCCCGATGTCAGCTCAACGCGTACCTCATCCGCGAGGTCGAGTCGCTGGAAGATCGTCTCGATCTGGTGGTATCCGGTGACCTCACGGGCAAGGAACCGCAGGGTCAGGTTGATCTTGGCTTGCGCACGGAGCCGTGCTGCCAGCGTCATGGGTTGGCGTTGGCCGTCTTGCCGAGGTCCCCAAACTGCATCCCCAGCCGGCTGAAGTAGTACAGGCCGATGACCGTGATGGGGATGAAGGAGATGATGTGGAAGCCGAAGCCCCAGCTGATCGCCTGGTCGGCCGGCACGCCAAAGAGGGCCAATCCCTCACGTCCAAAAAACTCGAAGATGCCAAAGAAGCCTGGGGTCGAAGGTGCGGCGACGCCGACCGCAATCAACGAACCGACGAACACGGCTGCGGCAAACGGGGCGTCGATCCCCACGGCGAGAAAGCCCAGGTAAAAGGCGAACGCGTTGACGAGCCACATCACCACGGCCCAGCCGAAGATCCGCGCGAATCGCACCGGGGATCGCAGGGCGGCAAAGCCCCCGAGCAGCGACCCGACAAACGGGCTCAACTTGCGGTGCAGGACCGGGGCCACCCGGCCGATCACCCCGTCGAAGATCCGGGTGACAAGCGAGGGAAAGAAGGCGAGTGCGAAGAGGCCAGCCAGCGCCACGGCCGCGACCCCACCGACCACGCGCGTGGTCCGGGTGATCGTCCACCCATTGATGGTGGTGTCTGGGGGAATGTCCGACACCATCACCGCCCCGACCAGCAGGACGATCACGACGACGGCATCGATGACCCGGTCAACGGCGAGTGAGGCGACCGCCGTGGGGAAGGGAATGCGACGGTCCTCGCGGGTGACCGCGAACGCGCGCGCGACCTCGCCTGCCCTCGCGGGGACGACGTTATTCACCATCATCCCGATCGCGATCGAACGCCACAGGGGCGCTACCGGGACATCGGCCACGGGTTCGAGGATAACGCGCCAGCGCAGGGCGCGCAGCGGAAAGACCAGCGTGGCGACAACCCCCGAAGCGAGGAACAGCCCCCAGTTCGAGGAAGCCAGCAAGCGACCCACTTCACGGAAGTCGACGCCGCGCAGCGTGTACCACAACGCGGCAGCGCTGACCGCGACTCCAACCCACGCCCTCCAGCCGAACTTCATGAGGCGTCTGGGCGCGCGAGGTCGAGGAGGTCGAAGATCTCCTGCAGCGTGTCGTCGGCGGGTGTTCCACGGGACCGCCAGCTCTCTCGCAGGGCGATGGCGCGTTCGATCGCGGCCGAGCCGCGGAACAGCAACGACTCAATCGGGACGACCTCCGTCGCGTCCAGGTCGGCAGGTTCACTCAGGGGTTGAGTGTCCAGCGAGCTGAACCCGGCGATGCCGGTTCCCAGGAAGGCCTTGAGGTCTGCACCCGTGGGCGTGGGGCGCGCCGTGCGGGGCGCGAGTGTCGGAATCGAAGGCACGGCGGCCGGGGTGAGGTGTCGCCGTCGCTGAACGGTAGCGATGGATCGCTCGAGGTCGTCGAGAGTGGCGAATGGCGCGGCAATAATGCGACTCGCGGTAGACAGGGCGTCGAGCTCGACGGACCCGAGCACATCACGCGCCTCGCGAGACTCAGCGAAGAATGCCGAGAGTTCGTGGGCGCCGTACGACGCAGCGAGTGTCTCTAGTTCACGGGTCGTGGCGTTCAGCTCGCGTCGCACCCGCGCAGCCGCGACGGGATCCTGTGCGGCGCGTCCGTCTCCCACGAGACGCTCGAGGTGCTCCGCGCGAGTGGCGAGGTCCTGATGTAGTCGCGCTTCGGCAGAGAGCGGGGGCTCCGCGCCGCGCGAGACGAGGTGCGGCCCGGCGTCTGCATGGAAGAGCTGGTCGATGCGAACGACGGGGGGCGTGGACGAGGTCGGCTGGTCCAACGCCGCGAGAGCCGCGGCCAGGGCCCCGGCCTCATCGTGAGGCACTTTGTGCGCGCCGGATCCGCGAAGTTCGTCCGCAGTGACCCGAAAGAGCGCGGCCGCAGTCCGGAATACGCTTGCCTCGCCGGAGGTCAGGGGAGCGTCCGGGAGTAGGCGTCGCGCGACCCGCTCAACCGACTCCGCCGCGTCAGCCAGCGGGGGGTAATTCCCGATCCCCGCCACGCCTCGCAGGGTACGGGATCGGCTGACGGCGTCGTCCAGCGCGCGCCGATTCGTCGAGTCGGCGACAAAGGCCGTGAGTTCCGCGGCGATCGCGGCCGCTTGCAGGGCCACGAACACGGGAACCGTTGCTTCGTGGCTCGGCGTTGGGCGGGCTGGTGTGGTGGCCGGAGCGGTGCGCCGGAGTTCCGCCAGCCGGGACTCGGCGAGCCCCTGTTCGCGTGGTCCCCACACGCGCACGGCACGCACGAGGAGGCGGAGGTCAACCACTGTGCGGCGGAGGAGGCTCGCGGCGTCGGGTCCCCAGGGGGTGCTTCCCTCGGCGATTCCACCGACCAGCGACTCGACCTCCCTCGCAATGGCGGCGATGGGATCGGCCTTGGCCATCGCCGAGCTGCCGCGCAGGGCGCGCGCCGTGGCGAGCAGGGCATTGGTGTCGGGGCCGCGCCCCTCAGGGACAGTCGCGAGCTGGTCGAGTGCGTCGAGATACTCGGCGGCTTCGACGAGGTAGTACTCGAGGAACTCGGGCGAACCGTTCATGGGGAGCGACGGGGTCAAAAAGCCGGGCGTCAAGTTAGGCACGAGGCTCCGGGACTCGCTAGGTAGACGCTCGAGCGGCGTCCATCGCCACACGCATCTCCCGGACCGCCGCGGCGATGCCGATGAAGACCGCGCGGCCCACGATGGCGTGGCCGATGTTCAGTTCCTCGACCTCGGGGATCGCGGCGACGGGGCCCACGTTGGCGACGGTAAGGCCGTGGCCGGCATGCACGTGGAGCCCGAGCGCGGACCCGAGCGCCGCCGCCGTTCGCAGGGCGCCGATAGGCATTTTGTCGGTTGGGTGGTGCGCATAGGTCCCCGTGTGCAGCTCCAATGCGGTCGCACCGACGTCGCGTGAGGTGCGCACCATGCGTTCGTCGGGGTCGACGAAGAGGGACACCAGGATGCCGGCCGATTGCAGTCTCGCGATCGTCGCCGTCAGCCCGACAGGGTCCCGGGTGACATCGAGACCACCCTCGGTTGTGACCTCTTCGCGACGCTCGGGCACCAGGGTGACCTGGTACGGTCGGACCCGGAGGGCGATCTCGACCATCTCGGGTGTGTTGGCCATCTCGAGGTTGAGGACCGTGCTGACGGTGCGCGCGAGCCGGTCGATGTCCTGGTCGATGATGTGGCGGCGGTCTTCACGGAGGTGCGCCGTGATGCCATCGGCGCCGGCCGCTTCGCAGGCCACCGCGGCCGCCACGGGATCGGGCTCGGCCGCCCGTCGCGCCTGACGAATGGTCGCGACGTGGTCGACGTTGATGTACAAACGCTGGTGGATGGTCGTCATGGGAGCAGAGACGGGAACGACAGGTGACGCAGTCGGGCACGTTGCCCGACCCCCCAGCTCCCGTTAGGTTCGCATCCAACCCTTGGCGGGAGCTCCTGCGTGAAGAAACTAGCCATCCTCGCGCTGATCGTGGCCGGGTGCAGCAGAAACCCCGGTCCGGGGTCCCAGCTCACTGGGGCGGCGGCCCCCCGGCTGGCCGCCGAGCAGTTCATGAAGGCGGTGGCCGCCCAGGACCTCCAGGCGATGTCGGTGGTATGGGGCACCGAGAAGGGCGCCGCCCGCGACCAACTCGACCGTTCCGAACTGGACCGACGACTGATCATGATCCAGTCGTGTTATGCCCATGATCGGTACACGATCGGAGAGGAGACTCCGGGCCCCAACGGGCACCGCTTCATCAAGGTGGCGGTTTCGCGCGGCCGCAACTCGCGCACGCCCAACTTCGAGATGGTCAAGGGGCCGTCGGATCGCTGGTATGTGCAGGACGCCGACTTCGACGCCATGCAGGGGATGTGTCGGACGGCCCAATAGGGAACCGAAGCCGACCGTCCTGATTAGTACTCCGACAGTTCGACGAGGACCCCGCCGGTGGATGCAGGATGGAGGAAGGCAATGCGTTTTTTCTCCGCGCCCAGTCGAGGAACCTCGTCGATGAGGCGGATCCCTGCGGACCGGCAGCGGTCGAGGGCCCCGTCGAGGTCGTCGACCGCAAAACAGACGTGGTGGATTCCCGGGCCACGCTTGGCGATGAACTTGCCAATGGGGGAACTCGGGTCGGAAGACTCCAGGAGCTCGACGAGGGAGTCTCCAGCCGCGACGCCGGCGATCTGGGCGCCGTCGGCATCGTCCAGGGGGACTTCTGGCATGCCGAGGACGTCTCGGTAGAGGGGGAGGAGCCCTTCGATCGAGCTGACGGCCAGGCCGATGTGGGCGATTCGGGTGCCGCGTGGTGTGGACTTGGGCATGGGTGACTACAATTGAAGACGGTTGGAATCTTATCAGTCGCCACGCGCGCGACGGGAGGAGCACCAGGCGATGGGCAACACGATGGCAGTGACGGACGCGACCTTCGAGTCGGAGATCGAGAAACACGAAGGGCTCGCCGTGGTCGACTTCTGGGCGGAATGGTGCGGGCCGTGCCGGATGGTCGGTCCGATCATTGACCAACTGGCGGGCGACTACGCCGGTCGGGCGAAGGTGGCCAAGCTTGACGTGGATTCGAGTGCGGGAACGGCCCGGCGGTTTGATGTCCGGTCGATCCCGACGATCCTGTTCTTCAAGGACGGGAAGCTGGTGGATCGCGTGGTCGGGTTCACGCAGAAGCCGGCGCTCGAGGCGAAGTTCAAGCAGCACATGACGGCCGCTGCCTAGCGACAGCGCGGGGAACTTCGCAGCTTGTGACAGGGGACCCGAGTACGGGTCCCCTGCTTTGCGTTCAGCCCCGGACTCCCGTGCGTCCAGACGCCTCCCCCAGTGACGAACTCGACCCGCAGCCGGTGCCCGCGGGTGAGTTGCGCGTCGTGTCCACGCCCATCGGGAACCTCGGCGACCTGAGTCCGCGCGCCGTCGAGGCACTGCGCACCGCGGACCTTGTGCTGTGCGAGGACACACGGCACTCCCGGCCGTTGCTGCGTCACTTCGAGGTCCATGCACCGGTGGAGGCGCTCCACGAGCATAACGAGGCCTCGATGGTGGCCCGCGTCGTATCCCGCCTGCGTGAAGGGGCCGTGGTCGCATTGATATCGGATGCGGGCACCCCCCTCGTGTCTGATCCCGGGGCACGGTTGGTGGAGGCCGCGATCGCCGCGGCCGTGCGCGTGACGCCGATCCCCGGGCCGGCGGCGCTGCTTGCCGCGCTCGTTGGTGCCGGGCTGGGCGGCGGTCCCTTCACCTTCCTGGGATTCCTGGAGCGGAAGGGGAAGGAGCGCCAGCGGCAGCTCGCGTACATCAGCGTACATCCGTACCAGAGCGTAGTTTACGAGTCACCACAGCGGTTGGGCGCGACTCTGTCGGAGCTGGTGGAGACGGGGTGTGGCGAGCGGCGGGCCGCGGTGGCGCGCGAACTGACGAAGCACTTCGAGGAATTCCGGCGAGGAACGGTGTCCGAGCTGGCCGAGTACTATCGAGATGCGACGGTTCGCGGTGAGGTCGTGCTGGTCGTGGAAGGGGCGGCACCCGAGGTCCCGGCGGTTGATCCGGCGGCGGTGCGGGAGCGGATGCGCGAGTGGCGAGCGGCGGGCGCCAGCGCGCGCGAGGTAGCGAGCAAGCTGGTTGAAGAGTGTGGCAAGACACGCAACGAGGCGTATCGCCTCTCGCTCGAGGAGCCATGACCTTTCGCGGGACCTGGATGGCAGCGGCACTGGCCGCGTTGACGGTGGCTGCATCGTCGCCCCATGCGACGTTGCCACGCCTGGGTGTGGCGCGGTTGCAGTACGATGGTGGGGGCGACTGGTATGCGAATCCGAGCAGCCTGCCCAACCTCATGAAGGCGATCAACGAGCGCACGACGCTGCGTGCCGAGCCGAGCGAGGGACGGGTCACCCTCTCGGACGAACGGCTCAACGACTACGCCTTCCTGCACGCCACGGGGCATGGGGTCGTGAAGTTCTCCGACACCGAGATTGTGAAGTTGCGCGAATGGCTGTTGCGCGGCGGGTTCCTGCACGTCGACGACAACTATGGCCTCGACGAGACGTTCCGGCTCGAAATGGCCCGGCTTTTTCCGGACCGTCCGCTGGTGGACGTCCCGTTGTCTCACCCGATCTACCACGTGGTCTACGACTTCCCGAAGGGGGTGCCGAAGATCCATGAGCACGATAACAAGCCGGCGCGCGGATACGGGATCTTCATCGGGGACCGGCTGGCGCTGTACTACACACACGAAGCAGATCTTGGCAACGGATGGGAGGACCCCGGGACGTACAACGACCCGGCGGAATTGCACGAAACCGCCCTGCGCATGGGCGTGAACCTGTTTGTCTACGCCGTGACGAGCCGCCCTGTCCCATGACACTGACTGACATCATCGATCGCGAGCGGCGTGGAGTCGCGCGCCACCTGACGGCCGCGTCCACCGCGTGGGTGCTCGCCGCGGTGCTGGTGGTGCTCGCCGCTGGTGCGCTCACCATGGCGGGAGGACGCTGGTTGTCATTGCCACGCCCGATTCCATTCCTCGCATGGGGCGTGGCCCTTGGGGTGGCCGCGCTGGCGTGGAAGCGGCTGAGGGCCCGGAGCGAGGTGGAGTCCACGGTAGCGCGGGTGGCGAAGACGGTGGAAGTGGAACGCGACATGCGGGCCGGCTCCCTGCGCGGGGCCCTGGAAGTGCAGGACACGGGTGTGCTCGGCCGCATGGGAGCAGAGACGATCGCCAGCCACCTGCAGTCGATCGGTGGTCCCACGCTTGTGCCGGTGTATCGGAAGGTGTTGTTGCGCCGCGCCCTGATCGGGTCCGGGGCTGCCGTGGCGGGGCTGCTCGGCGTGGTTTCTGCGGCGGTTGCGGCGCCGGATGGGTTTCGCGCCATCCTGCATCCGGTGGCGGCCTGGCGGGGGACCCTGCTGGGAGCCGTGGCCATTGATGACGCACCGCCAAGCGTCCTGCGCGGGGAGCGGGTCACCCTGGTGGTGCGGGCGCCCGGGCGCCGCACATTAACGATCGCGCAGCGAGCGACGGGGTCATCCTGGCGCACGACCGAAGTGCCCGTGGTGTCAGACTCCGTGGTCGTCGCGGTCGGTCCGTTGGATGCGGATCTGGCCGTGTTCGCCACGGACGGGCGCGCGACGAGTGACACGGCCGTGGTTCGCGTGGTCGACAAGCCCTTCGTGGGCGATGTGGCGATCGAGGCGTCGTTCCCCGCGTACCTCGGGCGTCGCGCCGAGACCATCCCGCTTGGCGAACTGGTTCGCGTGCCGCGCGGGACCAGCCTCGCATTCACCGGGCACTCGTCGACCGAACTGAAGCGGGTGCGCCTGTCGCGCGAGGGGTCGTCGATGGAACTCGGCGTACAGGGGCGTCGCTTCTCGGGAAGCATGATCGCGTCGGCGAGCGGGACGTGGCAGTGGGCGGCCGAAGGTTCGCAGGGAGCGATCGCCGACCTGCCGCCGTCGCTGGAGCTGGAGGTCCTCCCGGATTCTGCGCCCCAGGTCGAGATCATCTCACCGTCGCGTGACAGCACGGTTGGTGTGCGGGACTCCGTGCGGGTGAGCGTGCTGGCGACGGATGACCACGGGCTGGCCGGGGTGCTGCTGAAGGTGGCGCTGGTGAACAGTCGCGGTGAGATCCGCAGCTCGTCGACGCGTCCACTGGGTGGGCCGAGCACCGACCAGTTCGCCGGTGACCTGGTCCTGGGCATGGCGGCGTTACAGCCTGGCGATGCGTACAAGGTCACTGCGATCGCCACGGATGCGTCGCCGTGGCGCCAGGTGGGGCAGAGTCGTGAGCTGGTGCTTCGCCTGCCGGATGCCAGCGAACAGCGGGATGTGGCGCGCGCGACGGCGGACTCCGTGGTGGCCAAGGCGCTCGCGGCAGCCAACGCCCAACGGCAGCTGAATCAGCGCACGCAGGATGCGGCGAAAGCCCGCGAGCGCGACCAGTCAAAGAACATGTCGTTCGAGGCGAGCGAGCAGGCCAAGCAGTTCGCCAATGAACAGCGGCAGCTCGCCGACCGGATGCAGCAGGTGCAGCAGGCGGCGAAGGAGCTGGAGAAGCAGCTCGGGCAAGCGGGGGCGCTGGATTCCTCGTTGCAGAACCGGTTGCGCGAGGCGCAGCGGTTGATGCGTGAGGCGCTCACGCCGGAGCTGGCCGAAAAGCTGCGGAAGCTGGAGCAGGCGTCCAAGGACATGTCGCCCGAGGACTCCAAGCGTGCGCTGCAGGACCTGGCCGAGCAACAGCGGCAGTTGCGCGAGATGCTGGACAAGAGCGTCGAGATGCTGAAGCGAGCGGCCCTCGAGGGCCAGATGGAGACGCTCAAGGATGAGGCCAAGGAGCTGGCTCAGCGCCAGCGGGAGCTGGTGGACTCGTTGCGTCAGGCGGACCAGAAGGACGAACAGAGCGCTGCCGAGAAGTTGGCCAAAGAGCTGAGTGAGAAGGCCAAGGACCTGCAGAAGGATGTGAAGGAGCTGCAAAAGCGCCTGCAACAGGAGAAGGCCGAGGCGGGAGCAGAGCGCGCGCGCGAGGCCGGTGAAAAGATCGACGAGTCCCTGGAGAAGCTGCAGGAAGCGCTCAAGCAGGGGCAGCAACAGCAGGGCGAGCAGCAAGGCCAGCAGGGGCAGAAGCAGCCCGGCCAGCAACAACCCGGGCAGCAAGGCCAACAGGGCCAACAACAGCAGGGCCAACAGGGGCAGGGCAGCAGGCACAGGGCCAGCAGCAGCAAGGCAACAGGGCCAGCAGGGTCAACAGGGCCAGCAAGGCCAACAGGGTCAGCAGGCGCAGAACAAGACCGGTGCCGGCAACCAGGGCAACCAGAAGGGCGAACAAAGTGGCAGCGAGGCCGCGGAGCAGGCCGCGCAGTCCATGGAACAGGCTGCCGCCGAGCTGGACAAAGCCCGCGAGCAGCAGGTTAACGAATGGAAGAAGGAACTGAGCGGCGAGCTGGATCGCTCGATCCAGGAAATGCTGCAGCTGGCGCGCGAGCAGGAGGAACTGGAGCGCAAGGCGCGCGGCGGCACGTCGCCGAACGACTTGCGGTCGCAGCAGAGTGCGCTGCAGCAGGGGGTCGACAAAGCCATGCAGCGCCTGCAGGACGCTGGCACCAAGTCGAGCCTGCTCTCGCAGCGGTCGATGCGGATGATGTCGGATGCCAAGCGGAAGGTCGAGGATGCGACGGCGGCGACGCAGCGCGCGCAGAACGGCCAGCAGATGGCCAGTGCGATGAAGGAGTCGTCCGAAGGGTTGAACCAGGCCGCGGCGTCCCTCGTGCGCGATCGCGAACGCACGACCACGTCCAACTCGGCCACCGGATTTGCCGAGATGCTGGAGCAGCTGCAGCAGATGGCCAAGCAGCAACAGGGCATCAACTCGGCGATGCAGCAAATGATGCCCCAGCAGCAGAAGCCGGGTGAAGGTGGGCAGGAGGCGCGCGAACTGGCCCGCGAGCAACGTGAGGTGGCGAACAAGCTCGAGGAGTCCGGCGACAAGGACAACAGCGGACGGGCGGAGGAAATGGCGCGCGAAGCGCGGCAGATCGCCCAACAGCTGGAGTCCGGCCAGCTCGATCCCGCCGTGCTGGAACGGCAGCAGCGCCTCTTCCGGAAGATGCTGGATGCCGGTCGCCTGCTGGAGGAAGAGGAGCGCGAAGACACCGGGAAGCGCGAAGCCAAGCCGTGGACGGGGTCAGAGGTCTACACGCCAAGTGGAGCGTCGGCGAGCGGGAAGGCCGCGTCTCGCTTCACGCCGCCCACGTGGAACGACCTCCGCGGGTTGACGCCGGAGGAGCGTCGCCTGGTCCTCGAGTACTTCAAGCGCATCAACGCGAAGCCGTGACGCGAGGGCGGGAGACGGCTGACGGGGGGTCTCTGACGGCAGACGGCAGACGGCAGACGGCTGACGGCAGGTGCCTGAAGTTGGATGGCAGACGGCAGACGGCAGACGGCACGCGCGCGCTGGGGCGCGCGCTGCTGGTGCTGGCCTTGCTGGTCACCAGCGCGGCACGGATGCTGGCGCAGGCGACTTCGGTTGAAGTGGCGCTCACGCGCGCGCTCGACCTGGAGGGCGACAACAAGTGCCGGGAGGCGATCCCGCTGTATCGGCAGGCGCTCGCGAGTGAGGATCCCGTGGGGGCGGTGCTCGGACTCGAGCGGTGTTATGCGATGGTGGGGCGGCCGGACTCGCTGGTGCCGGTGCTGGACTCGTTGCTGCTTCGCAAGCCGTCCGATCCCACCCTGCGGACCGTCCAACTGCGAACGTTGAGCACCATTCGGCGGGATGACGACCTGCGGATTGCCTTTGGGCAATGGACGAGCCTGAGCCCGAAGGATGCGACGCCCTACCGCATGTACGCGCAGGTGTTGCTGGAGATCGGACGTGCGCGCGCGGCGGACAGCGTCCTGCAGGAGGCAGCCGCGGCGCTGGGATCGCGCAAGGAGCTGGCGAGTGAGTATGCCCAGATGCAGTCGGCGCTTGGGTTGTGGGTACCGGCAGCACACAGCTGGCGCGAGGCGGCCGAGTCCCAGTCGTACCTGGAGCAGGCGGCCGTGTTTTCCCTGATGCCCGTGCCGGCGGCCCTGCGGGATTCGGTGCGCGAGGTGTTTCGTGGGGAGCCGACCACCCTGGGGGCGCGGCGCGTCTTGTCGGGGCTGGAGCTGAAGTGGCATGCGCCCCGGACGGCGTGGGAGGTGCTCGCCGAGCTGGCGCCGACCGATTCCGTGGTGGGTGCCTGGCTCGAATTCGCGCGCGACGCCGAGGCGAACGAGGCGTGGCTGACCGCGCGCGATGCGTTCGGTCGCGTGTCCGCCGAACGCCCGAAGGATCGGGCGGTGGCGATTCGCGCGGCGACCATGGCGCTCAATGGCGGCGATCCGGCGTCGGCGCTGGGGATGCTGGACCGGGTGACGGCCGCCGGGGATTCGGGGATGGCGGCCACGGTCACGCTGCTGCGGGTGCGCTCGTTAGGTGCGCTTGGGCGGGCACGGGACGCCGAGCGCGAACTCAAGGCGCGCGACGGCCTCCTGGATGTCGAGGCACGGAAGGGCGCCCAACGGGCTCTCGCGTGGGCCTGGATTCGCGGCGGTGACCTGGAGAAGGCGCGCGCGGCGCTGGAGGCCGGCGGCCCCAACACCGAGGAAGGGGAACGCGTCGCGGCCTGGCTGGCGCTGTATGCCGGATCATTTGCCGAGGCTCGCCGCGGGCTGCGACGCACGGATGAACCAAACAACGACGTGGTGACGGCGATGGCGTTCCTCTCGCGGACGCGGGTGGAGCAGTCCCCGGCGGCGGGGGCGGCGTTCTTGACCTTGGCACGCGGGGACACGGCTGCAGCGGCCCGCGCGTTCGAGGTGGTGGGGAATGAGGTGAAAGACGCTGCTCCGTTCCTTTTTGGGCTTGCGGCGCGCCTGTATGCCACGCGTGCCGTGGGAGACACGGCGCACGCGATCCTGCTTTGGACGTCCCTGGTGGAGTCCCACGCGGATGCCCCGGAGGCCGCTGAAGCAGAGCTGGCGTGGGCGCGTGTATTGCGCCAGCGTTCGGATGCGGCGGGGGCCCTGGCGCACCTCGAGCACCTGATCCTGACCTGGCCGCAGAGTGCACTCGTTCCGCAGGCACGCAGGGAGATGGACGAGGTGCGCGGGATGGTGCCGCGTGGTGCGGAGCGGGGAAGAGACGAAGCAGGGGTACCAAGACTTGATGGCTAACCGGCGAACTGAGATGACTTTGCGTTTGCGATACGTGTTGGTCTTGGCGATGGGTGCGATCGGGTCCATCGCGGCGAGATCGGTGAGCGCGCAGCAACAGCTGCTCGTCCCCATGGACGACCGCCAGGGGAATGCGCTGAAGGCGTACGGCCTGGTGTTCAACGCCCTGCGCGACGGGAACAAGGCAGAGTGGTTGCTGAACTATCGCGGGGGGTCGTTCCTCCTGCCCGACGTCTCGGATGTCCGAAAGCGGGCGACGCTCGACGGGATCACCTTCGAGCCGATCTCCGCCCCTGACGTGGGGGCGCTCCGCACCGAGATCGCCTCGGCCAACATGGATGTCGTGTCGTTGGAGCGGGCCCCGAAGATCGCGATCTACAAGCCGCTCAAGTCGCCGCCGTGGGATGACGCGGTGTCGCTGGCGCTCAAGTATGCGGGGATCGACTTCACGTCCGTGTATGACGAGGAGGTCATGAACGGGGACCTGACCAAGGTCGACTGGCTGCACCTGCACCACGAGGATTTCACGGGGCAGCTGAACAAGCTGTACCTGGGCTTCCGGGACACGCCGTGGTTCATCGAGCAGCGGGACGCGCAGCTGGCCACGGCGCGGAAGCTGGGAATGCCGAACATCCCGGCGCTGAAGAAGCAGGTGGCGGAACGCATGCGGCAGTTTGTCGAGAACGGGGGGTTCCTGTTTGCGATGTGCGGTGCGACCGAGACGCTGGCGCTGGCGATTGCCGCGCACCAGACGGACATCGCCGGGAGTTTTGCGGATAACACGCCGGTCGACGAGGCGGCGGACCAGAAGCTGGATTGGGATCGCTCGTTCGGCTTCCGCGGGGTGCACCTGGAGCCGTCGCCGTTTGTGAACTCGATGAGTGACATTGATGGGCACCAGGTGAACGTGCCCGGCCGCCGCCAGCCGTTGGGGCAATTCAGCCTGTTCAGTTTCTCGGCGAAGTTCGACCCCGTGGCGACGATGCTGGTCCAGAACTCCCGCAACGTGATCCCCGATTTTTACGGGGTGACGACGTCGTTCACGCGGTCGACGATCAAGCAGGGGGTCACGATCCTCGCGCAGGAAGAGGGGGCTCCGTGGGCGAAGTACTTGCATGGGGACTACGGCAAGGGGTCGTTCACCTTCCTTGGCGGGCATGACCCGGAGGATCCCCAGCACAACATTGGCGCCGCCCCGACGGACCTGGCGTTGCATCCCAACTCGCCGGGGTACCGGCTGATCCTCAACAACGTGCTCTTTCCGGCGGCGAAGAAGAAGCCGTTGAAGACGTAGGGGCGGGGCGAGGGTCGAAACGGCTGGCGAGGATTGAGACGGCGGACGGCAGACGGCAGTCGGCAGAAGTCCGAATCGCCTGACGTATGCGATAGTCGCAGGTGAGAGTCCGCCGTCCGGCCGCCGATGCGCCCTCGCGCCGCGGCGGGCGCCGGATCCCTCCATCCCATCGACATCCTGCGCGTTGCGCGAAAATGCGCTTGCGCGATTGAGCGGCGTAGCTAGGCTGCGACGAGCCGTCTGTCGCCCCTGAGACCCCATGTCCCGCATCACACCCTCCGCTGCCGCTGCCGTGCGCACCGCGATTCAACTCGCGGGGGGGCGGGAGGTGTGTTTTGTCGCGGCCATCGACGAGGACGGCGTCCTCGCGTCGGCGCGAGTTGTGGCCCGCGGGGATGTGCGCAGCGTGCTCGCCCTGCCGGGGTTCGCGCGCCGCGGGGAAATGTTGCTCCACAACCATCCGTCGGGGGTGCTGGAGCCGTCTGGTCCTGACCTCGAGATTGCCGCGCGGATGCACGACGACGGGATCGGGTTCGCAATCACCAATAACGACGCGTCTGATGTCTATGTCGTGGTGGAGGTTCCGCGGCCGCGCCGCGCCGCCCCGCTCGACCTCGATGCCCTGGACGACGACCTCGGGCCGGATGGCCCCATCGCCACCCACCTGGGGCGCTATGAAGACCGACCGACCCAACGTGCCTACACGCGCGCGATCGCCCGCCTGTACAACAGCGGCGGGGTCGGGTTGCTGGAGGCGGGGACCGGGGTAGGAAAGTCGTTAGGCTACCTCGTACCGGCGCTCCGCTGGGCCGCGGCGAACGGCGAACGCACGGTGGTCTCGACGAACACGATCAACCTGCAGGAACAGCTGGTCGGGAAGGACCTGCCGTTTCTCGCTGGGGCCATGGCCGACCAGCCGGTGCGGTTCGCCTTGCTCAAGGGGTGGCGGAACTACCTGTGCCTGCTCCGGCTCGAGCAGGCCCGGGGGGCCGGGGGGACATTGTTCGACGACGGGCACGGGCAGGAGCTCGACATGATCGAGGCGTGGGCGGCCGGCACGAAGGACGGCTCGCTCAGCGACCTCGCCGAAGCGCCGCGCAGTGAGGTGTGGGACGAGGTCTCGGCCGAGCCGGACCTGTGCCAACGACTCAAGTGCCCGCACTTCGACAAGTGCTTCCTCTTCGCGGCGCGTCGTGAGGCGGCGCAGGCAGATGTCGTGGTCGTGAACCACCACTTGCTGCTGGCCGACCTGGCGGTCCGCCGCGCCTCGCAGAACTGGGATGAGGCGGCCGTGCTCCCGCCGTTCCAGCGACTGGTGGTCGACGAAGGGCACCACCTCGAGGACGCCGCGGCCAAACATCTTGGGGCTACGGTTTCATCGCGCGGGGTGCAGCGCTTGTTCTCCCGATTGGAGCGACGCGGGAGAGGGTTGCTTCCCACGCTGTCGCAACGCTTGGGGGCACGCAAAGACCTGCTGAGCGTGGCGTCGCTGGACCTGGTCCATGCCAAGCTCTTTCCTTCGGCACTCGCCGCCCGGGACAAGGCAGGGATCGTCTTTGACTTGCTCGATGGACTGATGCAGGAGTCGAATCTCGCGGTCATGCGCCTGACGAGGGACTTTGATGAGCACCCGGTCTGGAAGGCGGGACTTGACGGCGCGTTGGAGGACCTGCTGCGCGAGTTCCAGTTGATGGCGGACAACCTCCGGCTCATCAAGGATCGCATGGAGGCCGACGAGCGCTTGATGGACCTGAATGGCACCCTGCTCGGGGAGTTGCGGGGGGTGTCGCGCCGGCTGGAGTTGGCCGGAGACGCGCTGCGCCAGGCCCTGCGGCCTGCGTCTGCGGCGCGGACGGTGCGGTGGCTCGAAGTGCGCGGGAAGGAGCGCTCGCTGGTGGCGACGGCCGTTCCCCTCGCACTGGCCCCCATCCTCCGGGATGACCTCTTTCGCCGGGTGGAGACGACGGTTGTCACCAGTGCCACGCTGGCGACCGAGGGGCGCTTCGATTTCATGCGCAACCGGCTCGGACTCGACGAGGATGATGTTGAGCCGGAGGAGGGAGCGTTCGCCTCTCCGTTTGACTACCGCGCCCAGTCCCTACTTGCCATTCCGCATGATGTGCCAGCGCCTAACGTCAACGGTGATGAACACTTCGCCGCTGTGCTGCAGGGGATTTCTCTGGTGGCTCAGGCTGCGGGCGGGGGGGTCTTTGGGCTGTTCACGAGTCACCGGGACGTGCGCGAGGCGGCGCGTGAGTTACGCCAACGAGGGCTTGGTGGGAGTTTTCCACTTCTTGTACACGGCGAGGAAACGCGCGATGCGTTGCTCCGCCGGTTCAGGGAGTCCGGTAACGCGGTCTTGCTCGGCACATCGTCGTTCTGGGAGGGGGTGGACGTACCCGGCGACGCCCTGCGCGGTCTGGTGATTGCGAAGCTGCCGTTTCGGGTACCGACCGAGCCGCTGACCGCAGCGCACTGTGAGGCGATCGAGGCGCGCGGTGGGGACCCGTTTCAGGAGTACATGCTGCCTCATGCCGCGTTGCGCCTCAAGCAGGGGTTCGGCCGGCTGATCCGGACGCGGGACGATCGCGGTGTCGTGCTCTTGATGGATTCGCGAGTCTGTTCAAAGCGATACGGCGAGGAGCTGTTGGATGGGCTGCCGCCGGCACAGCAGGTGATTGGTTCCTGGGCCGAAGTGGAAGCGGCCGTGCGTCGATTTTACCGAGCAAATGGGCGGCGCTAACGAGCGCCTTCGGAGACCACGCTCCCCGCGTGGGCGCCTTCTGGTGCCTCGCTTAGTTTCCGGCCTATCCCAACCCCTCACGATCCGTCCCATGAGCGCCCGCCCGTCCAAGATTGTCTGCATTGGCCGCAACTACGTCGAGCATGCGAAGGAGCTTGGCAACGCCGTCCCTGACAAGGAGCCGTTGTTCTTTCTCAAGCCGCCCTCGAGCCTGATCGGCGATGGTGAGGCCATCGTGCTGCCGCCCCAGTCGTCGCAAGTGGAGCACGAGGGCGAGATCGGCGTGGTGATCGGCGCGACCCTCAAGAACGCGTCGGAAGCCGAGTGTGCGGCGGCGGTGCGAGCCATTGTGGCCGTGAATGACGTGACCGCCCGCGACCTCCAGCGAAAGGACTCGCAATGGACCCGGGCCAAGGGGTTCGACACCTTCTGCGCCGTGGGGGCTCCGTGGACGGGGTCGGTCGACCTTGGGAACATCGAGGTGGTGACCCGCGTGAATGGAGTGGAGAAGCAACGAGGCAATTCGAACCAGATGGTCTTCTCGATCCCGTTCTGCCTGTCCCACATCTCGCACGTGATGACGCTGGAGCCGGGCGACATCGTGGCGACGGGGACGCCGGCGGGGATCAGCAAGCTGTCGCCCGGGGATGTGGTCGAAATCGAGGTCGTGGGGTATTCCAGGGTGTCCAATCCGGTCAAATAGGGGCCTGTTCGCGGCAACCCCGGCCGACCGGGACGGGACAGAGGGAGGGGGCCGCTTGGCGTGTCCTGTGAGGGCGACTCTGCCGCCCGTCGTTGCGACCTTGTAACATCAAGCCATGCTGACGCTGCGGGACCGCGGGACCACGCAGGAGGAGGGGAGCGCTCCGGGTCGGCGAATCCGGGCGACCTCGGTTTCTGTGCTGGTCCACCTGTTGGTGGTGGCCGGGCTGTGGCAGGTGCTGCAGTTCCCGCGGGTCATTGATGCGTTCCTCGAGCGCGGGGAGGCCACGGCCGACCGGGAGCAGCGGATTACGTACGTCCAGGTCCCGCCGCGCATCGAGATGGTCGCGCAACCGCGGGTCGTCCCTGCGCGTCGCCCGGAAGCTGCCGAGCCGGTATCTGCACCGCCGGCCGCCGCACCGACGGCAACGGAGGGTCCACCCGCCGGGCCGCCCACCTCGCTCGTGGCGCCGTCGGCGGTACCCGAGGGGATTCCAGCGGCCCCAGCCGGTCCGGCGACCGGTCCCCTCGCAACGGGCCGCGGTCCGGTCCGCGGCGTGCAGCCGGGTTATACGGAGCCGCGTGTCTGGATTCAGGCGGAGCCGGTATATGCCGCGGCACTGGAGGGGGACGCCAAGCTGGATAGCGCGGTCGCGGCCCGCGTGTACGCCTTCCGAGATTCGGTGGCGGCGAACACCTACCAGCCGAACAAGTTCGAGCGCGGCGACTGGACGTACGAGACGAAGGACGGGAAGAAGTTCGGGATTGACCAGAAGTTCATCCGGCTTGGCAAGGTCTCGATTCCCACCGCACTCCTCGGCCTCCTGCCACTGAACCAGATGCAGGGGAACCCGATCGCGATCGATCGGGAGCGTCGGCTGGCGGCGATGCGGTCGGAGATCATCAGCCAGGCGCAGATGGCGATGAACGAGGAGGAGTTCCGGCAGGCGGTCAAGGCGATCCGTGCGCGGAAGGAGCGCGAACAGAAAGAAGCCGAGAAAAAGAAGAAGGCCGCCCCGGTGAAGGTGATTTCGGACGGTCGTTAGGCGGACGGGGCAGCGAGCCCTCCCAGAGGATGGGCTCGTCCCCGAGCGACTAATACGGTTCGTCTGGGGCGGGCGCGCGGAGGCTGCGGACCACCGTGGTCACGACGCCGAGGATGGCGAAGTCGTCGGTGGGGCCGAGGAAGGTCTCGGGTTCCCCGGCGGTCCCGGTGCTGAGCGAGACGACGGCGCCGAGGTGACCGATCAGGCGCACGGTGACGTGTCCGCCGATGCGCGCCGCCACGAGTTCTCCATCGATGGCGCGGGTGGATGGACTCACGAGGGCGAGGTCTCCGGCGAGGATCCCCCGCAGCGCCAACTCGTCCCCAACAACTCGCAGCAGGAACGAGTCATCGGTGAGGACCAGGCTGCGGTCGACGCCGACGAAGCGCTCGCGGTTCTCGCTCGTGAGGTATGGGGCGACCGGGTTCACGCGGGCGTAGAGCGGGATGGGCTGTACGCCGCCAATGCTGGAGAAGCCGACGATCTTCACCCCGCGTGAACGGGCGTGCTCCCGCTCGAGGAACCCCTTGTCCTCCAGCCGGGCCAGGACTTCGGTCACCGTCTTGGTGCTGGGGATGCGCACCTTGCGGCCAATCTCGCGGACGCTCGGCTGGTAGGTGTGTTCGGCGAGGAAGTCGAGCAGGAAGTGGTAGACTTTCCGCTCGATGGGGGTCAGCGGGTCGTGCACGACGGCCTCGTGTAGCAGTGCATGGTTTGGGGTGCCATCACGCCGTCTCCGCGAGCCGGGCGAGGGCAGCGTCGAGGCGCTGCAGCGTGCTGTCGCGGCCCAGGACGGTGAGCACGTCGAACATGCCCGGGCTCTCGCCGGTGCCGGTGAGCGCGACGCGGAGCGGTTGGAAGAGCTTGCCCGCCCCAACCCCCGCCTGCTCGGCCACCGTGCGTAGCACGGCCTCGGTGGTGACGGGGGTCCAGTCGGGGGCGGCGGCGAGCGCGGTGCGCGCCGAGGTGAGCAGGGCCGCGGCCGCGGGAGCGTCCTTCCAGTGTTTGGCGACGGCGGCCTCCTCGAATTCCACGGTGGTGCTCCAATACGGCCGGGCCTGCCGCACCAGCTCATTGATGGTGCGGGCGCGCACGCGCAGGAGGTCGAGCAGGTGTAGCCACCACGTGTGGCGAGTCTCCAGCCGGGCCGCATCGGCGAGGTTGGCCTCGATGACAAACGGGCGCAGGTATGCCGCCAGGTCCTCGAGCGGGAGCCGCATCATGTGCTGGCCGTTCATCCACTCGAGCTTCTTGAGGTCGAAGACGCTGGCCTTCTTGAGCAGTCCGTCACCCGTGAACGCGTCGATCAGCTCGGGCATGTCCATGACCTCGCGATCGTCGCCGGGGGACCAGCCAAGGAGGGCGAGGAAGTTGCGCATCGCCCCCGGGAGGATGCCGAGGTGCTGGTAGTCGCCGACCGCGGTGGCGCCGTGTCGCTTGGAGAGCTTCTTCCCGTCCATCCCGTGGATCATCGGAAGGTGCGCGAAGGTGGGCAGGGAAGCGCCTAACGCCTGGTACAACAGGATCTGCTTCGGCGTGTTGCTGATGTGATCGTCGCCGCGCATGACCAGGGTGATCCCCATGGCGATGTCATCGGAGACCACGGCGAAGTTGTAGATCGGCGTCCGGTCCGAGCGCAGGATGATGAAGTCGTCGATGTCCTTGTTGGGGAAGGTGATGGTGCCGTGCACCAGGTCATCCCAGGACGTGCTGCCCTCGGGGACGCGGAAGCGGATCGTGTAGGGGTCGCCGCGGTCGAGGCGTGCCTGCAGCTCCGCTGGCGAGAGTTCGGCCAGGCGGCGGTCGAAGGTGAAGGTTTCGCCGCGGGATTCGGCGTTCTTGCGCAGCTGGTCCAGCTGCTCGGCGGTCGTGAAGTCGCGGTAAGCGAGTCCGGCGTCGAGCAGCTGGAAGGCATCACGCTGGTGCCGCTCGACGTTGGCGCCCTGAAAGACGACATCTTCGTCCCAGTCGAGGCCGAGCCAGGTGAGGCCCTCGAATATCGCGCGGGTGCTTTCGTCGGTGCTGCGCGCCTTGTCGGTGTCCTCGACGCGGAGGAGGAACTTGCCGCCGGTCTTGCGGGCGTAGAGCCAGTTGAAGAGGGCCGTGCGCGCGCCGCCCACGTGCAGATAGCCGGTGGGCGAGGGGGCGAAGCGGAGGCGTGGGGTGGCGGTCATGTGGGAAAGACAAAGCGGCAGGGCGGAGGTCGAGACGGAAACCGTCTGCCGCCTGCCGCCTGCCGCCCATGGGGTGTCCTGTACGGAGACGGAGGGATTCGAACCCTCGATAGGGCTTTTGACCCTATAACGGTTTAGCAAACCGCCGCCTTCAGCCTCTCGGCCACGTCTCCCGGTCGTGCGACGGGAGTTTAACAGGGGAGGGGCGGCGAGGGCAGGGCGCGTGGCGCCGGAATCAGGGTCGGTCGAGACCGAACGCGGAGAGGGCCTCGTCCCAGGTGGGTTTCGTGCCTTCGGAGGGGGGCGTGAGCGAAAAGCGGGGGGCGGGGGCGGGCTCGACAGCGTCGGTGCGTGGGCGGTACGCCTCACGGGCCTGGTGGTGCGGGTGGAGCGCGACCTCCTCGATCGTGAGTACCGGGGTGACGCAGGCATCCGTCCCGGCGAACTGATCGATCCAGGCGTCTCGTGGCCTCGCGCGGAAGGCGGCGGCCAAGCGGGCGGCGAAGGCCGGCCACTGGTCCCGGTCCCACTGGTCGCGGAAGGCCGGGTCGGTCAGGCCGAGTCCGCCCAGGAGGGCCTCGTAGAACTTCGTCTCTATGGCACCCACGGCGACCCATCGGCGGTCGGCGCACTCGTAGCACCGGTAGAAGTGCGCCCCGCCATCGAGCGTGTTGGTCCCGCGGTCGCCCGGCCACATGCCGGAAGCCCGGAGTCCGTACACCTGGGCCATGAGGAGCGAGGCGCCATCCACCATGGCGGCGTCAACGACCTGGCCGCGTCCCGTCGCCCTCGCTTGCAGGATGGCGCAGGCAACGCCAAACGCGAGGAGCATCCCGCCGCCGCCGAAGTCGCCGACGAGATTGAGCGGGGGCGTTGGTGGGCCTTCAACTCCACCGATGGCGTGCAGGGCGCCGGTGAGCCCGATGTAGTTGATGTCGTGTCCGGCGGTGGTGGCGAGTGGCCCGTCCTGGCCCCAACCGGTGACCCGTCCGTAGACCAGCCTGGGGTTGCGAGCGTGGACCACGTCCGGGCCGAGGCCGAGCCGTTCCATGACGCCGGGACGGAAGCCCTCGATGAGGACGTCGGCGTGGTCGAGCGCGTGGAGGCAGCGCGCGCGATCGGCGTCCGCCTTCAGGTCGAGGTACACGGTGGGCCGGCCGCGGATGAGCAGGTCGACCGCCCCACCGTCCAGGGCCTTGGGCGCGTGCCGATCGATCCGAACGACGGTGGCCCCCATGTCGGCGAGCATCATCCCGGCAAACGGCGCGGGTCCGATCCCCGCGAACTCGATGACCTTGAGGCCGGCAAGCGGGCCGTGGGATGGGTTCATGGGTGGGGTGCGGTGTGGCGGTGGTTGTTGACCTGGTGACGCGCAGGGGGCACGACGCCCTTCGCCGAACAAGGGCGAGGAGCTGTTGGTCAACGTAGCCGCGAGCCATCGGTGGGCGGCAGGGCCGTGCGAGAATCGCGCGATGGCGTCATCTTTGGCTGCACCTCAAGCGGAGTTGCCGCGTGGTGTTCGGATCGACCTACCTGAAGGTCCTGCAGCGGATGGTGCAAGGCTTCGGTTGCTATCGACTGGCGTGCGTTGCCATGTGGACCGTGGCGCTCCGTCCGCTGGGCGCGCAGGTCGAGGTACGTGGGACGGTGTGGGACTCGCTCGCCGGGCGTCCCCTGGCTGGCGCGGTGGTGCAAATGGTGCGCGCGGACAACCCCGGGCAACAGTTGGCAGGAGCGACCGATAGCGTTGGCACGTACGTGATTGCCGGCGCGACACCGGGCGTGTGGGTGCTGGGCTTCACGCATGCCGTCCTGGATGCGCTCGGGCTGGACCTTCCGCTGGCGCGGCTCTCGATCAACGAGGCGCAGCAGGTCACGGTGCCACTGGGGATTCCCGGGGTGGCCACCCTTGCACGGGCGTGGTGCCGAGACAGCTCGGAGGCCCCGGGGTTATGGGTCGGCCGCTTGCGGCGGGCGACCGATGGTGGGGTGATTGCGGGCGGGGCGGTCGACGTACAGTGGACCACCTTTGTGGCCCGGGGCCGGACCGTCGAGGAGCAGACGCCAACCGTCTCGGCGGGGAGCGACGACGGGGGCCGGTTCCTGGCGTGCGGGTTGCCGCGCGGGGAGTTGTTGATGGCCCGTGGCGGGGAACGCGATACCAGCGGGGTCCTGACATTCACGCTGCCGTCCAGCGGATTCCTTCAGCGGGACGTGTTTGTGGGGCCCGCGGGTATGCGGCGGATGGGTCCGTCCGGCGACTCGCTCCTGTCTGGACCGGGCCAGCTCCGCGGGCGTGTCGTGGGCGCGCGTGGCCGACCGGCCGGTGGGGCTCGCGTGCGGATCGAGGAAGCTGGGGTGGAGGCTGCGGCCAACAGCGAGGGGTACTTCGCGATGGACGCGTTGCCGTTAGGCACCTGGACGATGGATGCCCGGGCGTTGGGGTTCATGGTGGAGTCCAGGCTCGTGGACGTGGTCGCGGGCGCACCGGGTGAGGTTGCGATCATCTTGACGGAGCAGGAGCAGTTCCTCGATACGGTGAAAGTCGTGGGTGAGCGCGCCATCGAATCGCCGTCGTACGCGGCGTTTCTCGAGCGGCAGGCGCGGGGGCTTGGCCACTTTGTGGACGAGGGCCAGATCGAACGCCGCCGTCCGCAGCTCGTGGCAGACCTGGTGCGTGAACTCCCCGGCGTCTTCGTGCAGTCTGAGCCGATGCGCGGGAACGTGCAGAACATCCGCTTCCGGTCCTACCGATTTGGTGCACGTACCTGCGCGCCGGACATCTTCATCGACGGGGCCTATGTCCCCAATGTCGGGGAAGGCGGGCTGCTGGAATCGATGGTCGCCACCACGTCGCTGCGTGCCGTCGAGGTGTATCCGCGCGCCGCCGCGGTGCCGCCGCAGTTCCAGCGGAATGACGGCTGCGGGGCGCTGGTGTTGTGGACCGGGGAGCGCCGGAAGGTGCAGGTGCCGAAGCCGCCGCCGATGGGATGACATCGGGCTGCGGGACCTCTGCGCGTAGCTGAACGGCGTGTGGGACCGGGTGAAACCTTTTGCGGTGCGCAGGGGTCAAAGGCGGGTCTGACGGTGGTCGTTTCCCCCCTCCAATCACGACCTGCATGCGCTTCGTCGCACGGAGTATCCTCTGGACGACGGCCGTCGGCCTTGTCCTCGCGTCGTCCGGGCGCGCCCAAACGCCGCGTGCGGATTCCAGCGCGGCCGCCCAGGTCTTCCTGGATTGCCAGCGGGCGTTCTGCGACCAGCAATTTGTCCGGACCGAGATCGCCTGGGTGAACTTTGTGCGGGACCGGATGCTGGCCGACGTCCATGTCATCGTGACGCAGCAACAGACCGGGGGGGCAGGTTCGGAATTCACCTTGGCCTTCATCGGACTCGGGAATCGCTCGACGATGCAGGACACGGCGGTCTTCACCACGCGACTGGGCGACACCGACGATGAGGTCCGCCGGCAACTGGTGCGGAACCTGTCCCAGGGATTGTTGCGGTACGTGCGTGGCACGGAGGCTGCCCGCCTGCTCTCCGTCGTCTACCGACCCGCGACAGGCACGCCAGCCACGGCATCGCGGGGGACAAAGGATCGGTGGAACTACTGGGTGTATCGCGTCGGGATGAACGCGAACCTCAATGCCAACTCCAACGCGGACGCGCAGAACTTCAGCGGTCGCCTCTCCGCGAATCGCGTGACCGAGCAGTGGAAACTGCAATTCAACGCCCGCGGGGAATACAGCAACCAGACCTACCAGCTGTCGGACGGGGAACTGAGCCGCATCCAGCGGGAGTATGGCGGCAACGCCGACATCATCAAGAGCATCAACACGCATTGGTCTATTGGCGTCAACGCGTCCGCCCAACAGGACCTGTTCAACAACTATGACCTCGACGCGAGCGTGAAGCCGGGGATCGAGTACAACATCTTTCCCTACAGCGAGGCCACGCGTCGGCAGGTGCTGATCCGCTATTCGCCCGGATTCCGCATGGCGAACTATGTGGACACGACGATCTACGGCCGCGTGTCCGAGACGCGTCCCCATCACTCCCTGGTCGTCTCGGGCGATGCGGTGCAGCCCTGGGGAAGCGTGGGCATCTCCCTCAATGCGTCGCAGTTCCTGCACGACGCCCAACGCAAGCGCTTCGGCGTCTTTGGCAACGCGGACTGGCGCATCGTGCGCGGGCTCAACTTCAATATTGGCGGCGGCTACAGCTATATCCGCGACCAGTTGCAGATCCCTGGGTCCGGGCTCACCGACGAGGAGCGCCTGGTGCAGCTCCGGGTGCAAGCCACCAATTACGAGTATTTCATGTTCACTGGCCTGAGCTTCACCTTTGGCTCAGCGTTCAACAACGTGGTGAACACGCGGTTTGGTGGCGGTGGGCGCTCGTTTTTCTTCAGCTTCTAGCGCGCCCTTTCTGGAAACGAAACGCGCCGACTCCGGACAAAGCGAAGTCGGCGCGTGGTGTCACGGAGGCAGTAGGATTCGAACCCACGATACCCTTGCGGGTATGCCTGATTTCAAGTCAGGTGCATTCAACCACTCTGCCATGCCTCCCACGAACCGTCCGGAAGATAATGCGCCGCTGGGAGGCGACTAGCCGAACTGCTGTCGGAATGCGTCAAACGCGGTGCGTAGCTCGGCCAGTTCGCGGCGCATCACGGCCACCTCCTGTTCCAGTGCGTCGAGCCGGTTGGGGGGCAGGGTGGAGGGACCGGGCGCGATCGTGCTGTCGCTGGTCACGCCGAGCTCCGGTGGGCCACCGAGCAGGTGCATGAAGCGCGGCTCCTTCTGGCCAGGTCGGCGCGGGACGAGGATGGCCAGGGGTTCGGGGGAGCGCGTGCACAGCGATGCCAAGGCGTCCTCGACCGCGGCATGGTCGGCGAATTCGGCCAACCGCGTCGTGCGCGAGAAGAGCTCCGCCACGGTTTGCTCCCCACGGAGCATCAAGACCCCCAGCAAGGCGATCTGCCGCGGGTCGAGGTCGAGCGCCTCGTCGAGCAGGTGGCGGTACTTCGTGACGCGCGACCCGGCCGGCTGGATGGCGCGCAGCCACCCGCGTCGTCGCAGGGCAACGAGCGCCGGCATCACGTCATCCTCTGTATAGCTGACGACGGGGTCGCGGCTGGTGGCCTGATTGCAGGCTGCGAGGAGTGCGGCGATCGACAGCGGGTAGGCGTCCGGCGTGACCGCCGCTTTTTCCGCGAGCGATCCGAGGATGCGCAGTTCGGTGGGTGAGAGCGGCGGCTCGATCATGATGCAAGATGACCGTGTGTCGTCAGTGCAGGAAGTCACCACCGGCCCCGACCGCATCTCGCCGGGCATCGAGCACGCCTGGGGTGGCCGCGTGCATCAGGCCAGCGGTGCCGACGCCTTCCACCGCAAAGGCCGCGACCAGGGCGGCATTGCGCAGCACCCACTCGTCGTGCTCCGGCCTAACGCGTTGCAGCGCCATGAACGCCCCGGCAAAGGCGTCCCCGGCCCCGGTGGGGTCGACGAGCGTGGCGGGGATGGCTGGTACGCTGACCCGCGGGCTCCCTCGACGCTGCAGCCACGCGCCACGGGATCCGCACTTCACCACGACCATATCTGGCCCGAGCGTCATCAGCTCCCTGGGGTCGCCGTGGCTCGTTGCCACCGCGAGCTCCTCCTCGTTGAGGAAGAGGACCTTCACCCGAGGGAGAAGGGCGCGCAACGCGTCAGGCTCGGCGCGCCACCAATGCGTCATGCTGTCGAGGCCCACCATGTGGACTGCGGGGCAGGCGGCAAGTACGGCAGCCTGCACCTGCGGGTTCGCGCTGGCGAGCAGCAGGTAGTCGTGCATCAAGGCCGGTTCCGGCACGCGCGGGAGGTGGCCGACCTCCACGCCCGGTACACGCGCGCGGGTAAGCCTCGTGTTGCCGTCGTCCGAATATTCCGCCGACCATTCGAAAGTCCGCCCGGGAATGACCTCGACCGCACTGGTGTCGATCCACCCTGCACGTGGGGGGAACGCGTCGAGCGGAAAGTCACTTCCCGCCACACCCACCACGCGCACCGGCAAGATCATCTGCGCGGCGAGGGCCGCGTAGAGGGCGGAACCACCCGGGACGCGCCCCCGCTCCTCGCCGCGAAGCCGCGTGGTGTCGAGCGTGAGAGTTCCGGACACCACCCCGGTAGCAAGGGGTGGTGATGTCACGGGACGAGGATGCCGGCCACCGCCGCTGTCATGAGCGCCGCGATGGTTCCCCCGATCAGGGCACGCATGGCGAGTTCCGCGAGCATCGTCCGCTTGGCGGGGACCAGCTCACCCATCCCGGCGATCTGCATGGCGATCGACCCGAAGTTGGCGAAGCCGGCCAAGGCGTAGCTGGTGAGCATCGCTGACCTTTCCCCCATGGCGCCTGGCGTGGCGAGGTGGTCGGCGAGTTGACGGAAGGCGACAAACTCGTTGAGGATGGTCTTGACCCCGATAAGCTGACCAGCCGCCTGTGCCTCGTGCCATGGGATGCCGATCATCCACGCCACCGGGGCCAACAGGTACCCCAGGATGCGCTGCAAGGTGAGGTCGGGGACGCCGGCGATGCTACCCAACCATCCAATGCCGGCGTTCGCCATGGCCAGCAAGCCCAGAAACGCCACGAGCATCGCTCCCACCTTGAGCGCGAGCATCGCCCCTTCGGACGCCCCGCGCCCCGCGGCGTCGACAAGGTTCACGTCGTGCGACAACTCGGCGTCGGTGGCGAGGCTGGTCGCCGTCTCCGCCCGCTCCGTCTCGGGGAGCAGGAGCTTGGCGACCACCAGCGCAGCGGGCGCGGACATCACCGAGGCGGACACGAGATGCCCGCCGATGTCGGGGAACCACGGGGACAGCATCCCCACGTAGGCGACCATCACGCCACCGCTGACGGTGGCGAGGGCCGCGGTCATCAAGGCAAACACCTCAGAGCGGGTCATGCGCTCCAGGTAGGGCCGCACGAGCAGGGGAGTCTCCATGAGCCCGACGAAGATCGTCCCCGCGGTCGCCACCGTCTCGGCCCCGGACGTGCGCATGGTGCGTTGCATCACCCATGCGACGCCATGCACCACGCGCTGCATCACCTTGAGGTAGTACAGCACGGCCATGAGCGACGAGAAGAAGACAATCGTCGGCAGGACGTGAAAGGCGAAGTAGGCGCCAGTGCGCGCGACCTGCGGCCCGACGTCAGTGAGTGGGCTGTTTCCCCCAGCCGTTCCGCTCCCGACGGGGACGTTGTTGAAGATGAGGTCGCCGAAGAGGAAGGCGCCGCCGGCCTCCGAGAACTTCATGACCTGCAGGAGCAGGGTGTTGATCCCGCCAAAGACCGCCGTCCCGATCGGTGTGAGCAGGACGATGACCCCAAAGAGCAACTGCAGGGTCACCCCCCACGCCACGAGCCGCCACTGGATGGCGGCGCGATGTCGGCTCAGGGCCCAACACACGAGGATGAGGATGCCGAGGCCGACGGCGGAACGCAGTTGAAGCATGGGAACGATGGTCAGGGAGAGACGCGACGCAGGTGCCACGATCCGCGAAGGAACGGAGGCACTTCGCTGGTGCCCGCGCTCACCGTGCCGTGCAGCGCGCCGTCCACCCACACGGCGCGGTGGCGTTCGGTGGGCGCGAGGAACCGGGGATCGGCCACGAGGAATGCCAGGGCGTTGCCGTCGATGCCCGGTTGGGTGAGGCGTGTGCTCGAGGACCACCCGGCGCCGTGCACGATCCATTGACCAACGAGGCGTCCGCTGCTGTCGGCCAGCTGAAGGGTCACGTCGACGGAGTCGTCGTAGAGTGCCATGCGGCCCTTCCACTCACCGAGGAGCTGGGCGCGTGGGGGAAGTGCGGCGGTGATGGCCGGTGTCGCGGGCGCTGACGCGGTCGGCGGCTCGGAGGCGGTGCGCGTTGCCGCAAGGGTGCGCTGGATGAAGGCCGCGTCGGACTCCGGGAGCTGGACGAGGAACCCGGTCGTGTCGCTGAAACGCGACCCGGTGGCGGAATCCACCACCAGCCTTCCGCGCGCACGGTGCGGGAGGCCGAGCGGCGTGGCGCTCGCGATGGTCGACCAGATCGTCGCGGCGGCGAGGTACGATCCGGCGGGGGAGGGATGCGTCCCATCCGACGCGTACAGCTCAAGGTCCGGACGTTGCTGGCGTACCGCCTGCCAGGCGGGTCCCACCGACGCGAGGCGAGCGCCGGTGGCGCGCGCGATCTCCTGGTAGGCCTGCGTCAGGCGTGGCTGCAACTCCGGGGTTGCACGTCGACTCCAGGTGAGGAAGAAGACGGGGACGGCGCCGGCCGCCTTGACCTGGTCGACAAAGAGCCGGGCGTAATGATGGAAGAACCCGGGCTCGTTGATGGTCGGGCGCCCGTCCTGCAACGCGAGTCCCAGCATGCTCTGCTCCTGGAGGACGACAAAGTCCCATGGGGTCGCGCGAAGGCGCGCGAGGGCGGTGCCGGCGTCCCAGTGATCGCGGAGTGTCGCGCCGCCCCGGACGATCGACTCCACGCGGATCTCGCGGGAGGTGTTCGCGAGTCGCGCGAAATCCGCGACGATCTCGGGGAGGTTGTTGAAGTAGGTGTAGCTGTTCCCGATGAACAACACCCGCAGCGGGGGCTCCGGGCGCCGAATGAGGAACGAGAACCCGTCGGCCGGATACTCGATGAGCCCATCCGGTTTCTCCTCGCCCTTGATCTGGCCGGCGCGCGCACGCGCGTACGCACCAGGGACACGCGCCAGGATCGCCGGATCGACGACGGGGACGTTGTGGGCGGGGAGGACCTTGCGGAGCGTCGGCACGAGGGCGGCAAGGCGGGATACACTCTGTGTGTAGGCCGAGTGGTCGGTTCCGGGGAAGAAGAGCCAGATCGGGCCGGGGTAGAACGTGTCGCCCGTCCACAGCAGGCCAGCCGCGCGGTCGAGGAGGGCGATGGCGTCCGGTGTATGGCCGGGGATGTGCAACACCTCGAGCTGACGGCCGCCGAGCGGGATCATCGTACCGTCGCGGACCGTGGACGTGAGGGTGAAGGGCCGAATGGCGTACGTGGACGTGTCGAACGGCACGCGGAGGCGCGCGGCGCAGAACGCCTGTGGGGTGACCTCCTGGGTGACGGCCCGGTGCGGGATGCCCGCGGCGCTCTCGCGGGTGAACCAGGTCTCCATGCCGCGGATGTCCGTGAATTCCGCGTTGCCACCGACGTGGTCGTAGTGGGTATGCGAGTTGACCACGACGACCGGGAGACGGGTCAGCTCGCGAACGACGGCGGAGATGCGGCTCATGCCCATCCCGGTGTCGAAGAGCAATGCGCGCTCGGCGCCGACGATAAGCCAGGAGATGACCTCCTGGAAGTTGTAAGGCTCGTACAGGGCAAACACCCCCGGGTCGACCCGATAGACGTGGAACCAGGGGTCGCGCACGCGCACCCGCTCCAGGGCGTCGTAGCCGGCACGCAGCGGCTGGTCGCACCAGCGGTTGGCCTGCCCGCTGAGCGGGGCGGCCAGGCACGCCGATGCGAGGGTGGCGAACAGGAAGGAGGGTCGCATGAGGAACCGGGAACGCAGCAACAGCAATCTCCAGTGTCGCCGTGGCGGGGCAAGGTTGACCGATCACAGCGCCTAGGCAACCTCCGGCCGGGATGGTACGATCAGGGATGCGGCTCTGCACCCTCCTCGTCGGACTGGCGCTCATGCTCCCGGGGGCCCTCCTCGGGCAGGAGTCGTTCACCCGGCAGGTGATCCTGGTTCCCCTGTTCCAGGGCAAGGACCGCCGCCTGGCGGATGCGGTGGCGGACGCCGTGCGATCGCGCGTGGGGCGTGGCGTTCGCCGCGCCGAGGCCACGGTGGTGGACGAGGGGCGCGTGGCGACGATCCTCACGCGGGCCAGCATCGATCGGACGACCACGGACACGTTCCACATCCGGACCCTGGCCCGGGAGGTGCGCGCCGATGAGATCGTGGAAGGGGAAGCGCTCCGGCTTTCCCCCACGCGCGTTCGCGCCTGGGGTCGCATCTCGCTCACGCGCGACCGCCGCATGATCCAGCCGCTCCCGTCGGTCGAGGCGCCTAACGCCGACTCGGCCGGGAGCCTGCTCGCGACTCAGGTCCTCGCCCACCGCCGCCAAATGACGGCGTTGCGCCGCTGCGAGAACGCGCTGCGCGAGGGAGAGAACCAGCGGGCCGTGACGGACGCTCGAGCGGGGGTGACCGCCTTTCCCGATGGCGTGATGGTGCGCACCTGCCTGGTGAGCGCGATGCTCGCCAATGGGGCGCCGGCCAATGAGCTCCTGGCGCAGGCGCGCGAGGTGTTGGCGCGACACCCCGAGTCGTGGTGGGGGATGGATGGCGCCGCGAAGGCGCATGATGCGCTGGGGCAACGCGCCGAGGCGGCGGCGATGTGGCTGCGGCTGGTGGCCACGGACACCGCCGACGTGATCCTCGGGCGCCGGGTCGCGACGGCGCTGCTCCGGGGCGGTAACGCCGCGCATGCCGTGCCCCTCACCGCGCGGCTCGTGGCGCTCGCGCCGGACGACACCGAAATCCTGCGACTGCAGTGGCAGGCGCTGGCGGCGACCAGTGCGTGGGAGGGGGCGGTGCGGGTCGGCACGCGCCTCTACGAGGAGGATCCGGTCTCGCGCGACGACAGTGCCTTCGTGTGGCGGCACGCGTTGGCGCAGCGCGCGTTTGGGGACACGTTGCGCGCGATGGCGGTGGCCGCAGACGGAGCCGCCCGCTTTCCGAAGGACCCGAAACTCTACCTCCTGTATGCGGACCTCGTGCGCACGGACAGTCGCATCGCGGTCGCCCGGGGTGTCCTGCGCTTCCCGGAGGTCGCGGAGCTTCGCCTCCTCCGGGCCCAGGAACTGCGGACCGCGGGCAAGACCGCCGAAGCGGTGAGCGAGTTGCAGCTCGCCACGACCCTCGACTCGTCGCTGGGGCAGGGGCACCTCGCCCTCGCCCAGGCGCACGCGGAGCTGGGCGCCCTGGATAGTGCGTTGGTCGAGGCACACCGCGCGATTGCGTCAGGCGCTGATCGGTCAGCCGTCGTGCAGTTCGTCCTCGCACGCGGCAACGCGGTGTATCGAGCGGCCAACGCGACCAAGCAGCGCGCCGACTTCGAGCGCGCGTTCGGATTCCTGGCCTACGCCGACTCCCTGCAGAGCACCGCGCAGTCCCAGTTCCTGCTGGGCGCGACGGCGTTGGCCATTTCGCAGCACGCGGCAAGCGAGGCGCCCGAGGTCAAGGCTTGCGACCTGTCGCGACTGGCGAGTGGCCTGCTTCCCCTCGCGCGCGAGAAGATCACGTCGGGGGCGCGGGTCGCGCCGGACGCGTCTCGGCAATACCTGGACTACCTCGACCAGCTCGAGCCGGTCGTCGCGCGCCAACTCGAGGTGCTCTGCGCCCCAGGCTCCCCGACCTCGTGATGTCGGGCCGGCGCACGCGGTGTTCACTTGTCATGAGGTTCGCTCACATGAGATGTCGCCTCCTTGCCGGCGTGATGGCGCTGGCCATGACGGGCATGGCACAGGCGCAGTCGGTGGCGCGGGTGTATGACGGGACGCTCGCGCTGCCGTCGTACACCGAGGGGCCGCCGGACGCCAATCCCCCGTTCGATGCGCTGCAGCCTGCGGGGCGGCCGAACTATCCGTACACCATCCGGGACCAGTTGACGGACCGGCGGGCGGTGAAGCCCTGGCGCGCGGTCTTCC
This sequence comes from Gemmatimonadota bacterium, assembly GCA_016712265.1. NCBI lineage: Bacteria > Pseudomonadati > Gemmatimonadota > Gemmatimonadota bacterium. The sequence continues at coordinate 153,977 of JADJRJ010000030.1, forward strand.
TGGAGAACGAGTACCTGAAGTGCTCCATCCTCCCGGACCTGGGCGGGCACTTGTATGGATGCACCGACAAGATCAACGGGCAGGAGATGTTCTACGCGAACACGGCGATGAAGTTCTCGAACATCGCCTATCGCGGGTCGTGGGCCGCGTTCGGGATCGAGTTCAACTTTCCGGTCTCCCACAACTGGATGACGACCTCCCCGGTCGAGGTGAGCACGCGTCGACACGCGGATGGACGCGCCTCGGTGTATGCGGCCAACACCGACCGGGTGTACGGGCTCCGGTGGGTCGTCGAGCTCTCATTGCGCCCCGGGCGTGCGGCACTGGATCAGCGGGTGACGCTGACCAATCCGTCCGACACGCGCCAGCGCTTCTACTGGTGGACCAACGCGGCCGTGCGCGCCTTCGACGACACGCAGATCCTCTATCCCATGAAGTACACGGCATCCCACGGCTTCGCGGATGTCGATACGTGGCCGGTGGATCGTCGCGGCACGGACAACGCCGTGCTCCGCAACCATGTGTACGGACCGGTGTCCCGATTCAGCCATGCCAGCCGCGAGGGCTACATGTCGATCTGGCAGCCGCGAACGAACAGCGGCGTGGCGCACTACGCGCCACCCGACGAGCTGCCGGCCAAGAAGATCTGGTCGTGGGGCGTGGACGCCGATGCGATGGACTGGCGGCGCGCCCTCTCGGATGATTCCAGTGCGTATGTGGAGATCCAAGCCGGGCTCCTGCGCGACCAGGAGACCTATGCCTGGCTCGAGCCTAACGACCGCATCGAGTTCACGGAGACCTGGCTGCCGCTGCGCGAACTCGGCGGCGTCACCCGCGTCACCCCGCGCGTTGCGATGCACCTGTTCCGGCGCCCCGACGAGCGAGGTGTCCTGCGGCTCAAGCTGAATGCAGCCGAGTCGTTCCCTGGTGCTCGCCTCCAGGTGTGGTCGGGGCGTCGCACGTTCCACAACGAGCTGCTATCGCTCCATCCGCGACGGACGGCCTCGTGGGAGGGGCCGATTCCCGAGGACGCAGGCCCCGTGACGGTGACGCTCCTCGATCGGGCGGGCGCCGTGATTGTCACCCACACGGAAGGTCGCTTCGACTTTACGGCGGACTCTCTTGTCAATGTCGGTCCGCAGCCCGGGGCGCGAGGTCTCCCTGCGGCCGGGGCCAGCGATGGCACCTGGCTGAGCTGGGGTGCGGAGCGCGAGGTGAACGGCGACTTGCTTGGGGCGTTGGAAGCGTACCGCACCGGACTCCGGTCGGCGCCGGGAAGCCTCCCGCTGTACAAGGCAGTTGGGCGGCTGGCCGTGATGTTGGGCCGCGAGGTGGAAGCGCTGTCGATGTTGGACGAGTACTTGCGCCAGGTCCCCTCGGATCACGAGGCGTCGTACTACCGTGGCCTTGCACACCTGCGCGCTGGGGACGCGCGCGAGGCCCGCCTGGCGCTGGAGTTCGCCCGTCAGCATGGGCCGCTGCGTTGGGCAGCCGAACGCGGGCTCGCGCGGCTCGAGAGCCGGAGCGGCCGGCTGGCCGATGCCGCGGATCGACTGGCGCGTGTCGCAGCGGCAAACAGCGAAGTGCAGCTCGAGGCCTCGATGTTGCTCAGCGCCGTTGGTGGAACGCGGTCGGAAACGGCGACTCGTTGGCGACGCGAGGTGCTCGCCCGCGACCCATCCAACCCACTAGCGCGGTGGGAGAACCGTCGCGCGGGTGGAGCCGAACCCACGCTGCTCGCCGACCTGGCCGCTGACCCGTCACGCATCATCTCGATCGCGACGCGATACCTGGAGTATGGACTCTACCGGCTGGCCCAAGAGCTGCTCGACGCGCCGTATCCCGCGCCGACCGGAGCCCCCGAGGCCGGCGTGCCACGGCCCCATGCCGACCCGATCATCGGGTACCTCGCCTGGTATGCGTGGGCGACCAAGCTCACCGGCGTCGCGCACCTGCAGGACAGCGCGAGCCAGCGTCCGGTATCGCACGTGTTTCCTCACGGCGCGATCGTTCGACACGTCCTCGACAGCGCCACCCGCGCGAACCCGCGCGACGCCACGGCGCAGTTCCTTCTCGGGATGATGGAGATGCAGCGCGGGGAGGTCGCCACGGCCGCTGGCCGCTGGGAGGCGCTTCGCACCGCCGGGGTCACCTTTCCGTCGTTGTATCGCAACCTCGGCGCGGCGGCGCTGCTGCTCGGTGATACGGCTCGGGCCGACGCCGTGCTGGACGAGGGCACGCGGAAGGAGCCGGGGAATCCCGGCGTGTGGAGCCTCGCGGACTCGGTGAAGGTGTTGCGACGTGCGTCGGCCGCGTCGCGGGCAGCCAGGCTTGATGCCTATCCCGACAAGGCCGGCATGCCAACGGCGCTGGTCTATCGTTATGCGCGCGTGCTGGCCGAGGCTGGCCGGTTTGATGATGCCGAGCGCTTGTTCGCGGATCGCTGGTTTTCCCGCGTCGAGGGCGGGACCAACCCGCGCGGGGTCTGGATGGAGGTGCGCACATGGCGGGCGCTGGCGGCCGCCGGTGGGGGGCGTTGCGATGAGGCGCGTGCCATCGTTCGCGGCCTCGCGACGCCCGTGGCTCGGTTGGCCTTCACCACGGATGGGATGGCCCCGTTCCTCACGCGGGAGCCGGTGCGGTCGCGTGTGACCGAGGCGACGCGGATGTGTCCATGACTTCCCCCGGCCCGCGTCCGGGGTGACCTTTGGCCGGCCCCTTTCCCGACCAGATGCGCAGCCTGACCATTGCGGACTTTGAGGAAGTCCGGGCGCGAATTGCGCCCCACATCAAGCACACGCCGCTGCTGACCTCCCGGCAGCTGAGCGAGGTGACCGGCTTCGACGTGCGACTGAAGGCGGAATGCTTCCAGCGGGTGGGCTCGTACAAGATCCGTGGCCCGCTGAACAAGTTTGCGCAGATGCCGGAGGAGGAAAAACGGCGGGGCGTCGTCTGCTCCTCGGCGGGGAATCATGCGCAGGGGGTGGCGTTGGCCGCGCGCATTCATGGCATCCGGGCCGTGATCTGCATGGCGACCAACGCGACGCCGGCCAAGATCGCCGCGACAAAGGCCTATGGCGGTGAGGTGGTGCTGCATGGATCGATCTGGGACGAGGCCAACGAGAAGGCGAAGGAGTTGGTGCGCACCGAAGGGCTCACGTATGTGCATCCCTTCGATGACGAACAGCTTATAGCCGGACAAGGGACGCTCGGGCTCGAGGTCGTTCAGGATTGGCCGGAGCTGGACGCGATCGTCGTCCCGATCGGCGGGGGCGGGTTGATCGCCGGGGTGTGCCAGGCGATCAAGGCGCACAACCCGAAGGCGAAGGTCATTGGCGTGGAATCTTCCGACGGTCCCGCGATGAAGATGAGTCTCGATGCCGGCGAGCTGCAGACGATCGACTGCCGGACGATCATCGATGGGTTGCGCGTGCGGCGGGCCGGCGTGATCAACTTCGAGATGGTCAAGCGACATGTCGACGAGATCGTGACGCTGCCGGATCGCGAGATCTTCGATGCCATGATCTGGATCATGGAGCGGTGCAAGCTTGTGGTGGAAGGCGCGGCGGCCGCCAGCGTGGCGGCGATGATGCACGGGTTGATCAAGATGCCCCCGGGATCGAAGGTGGTTGGGGTCCTGTCGGGCGGGAACCTCAACCTGGACCAATTGCGCGGCCTGAGGTGGAACTGATGCCCTACGCGGCGATTACGGGGTGGGGCGACGGCATGCCCCCGGCCGTCCTGAGCAACGAAGACCTCTCGACCTTCCTCGAGACCTCGGACGAGTGGATCACGACGCGCACCGGGATGAAGGAGCGCAGGATCTCCCACGTCACGGCCATCGAGATGGCCACCCTCGCCGCGTCGCGCGCCCTCGCATGTGCGGGGCTCGACGCCGGAGAGGTCGACCTGATCATCTACGGTGGGTGCTCCAATGACGAGGTCGTGCCGAACAGCGCCAGTGGGGTGCAGGTAGCGTTAGGCGCCACGCGTGCGGCGGCGATGGACGTGAACACCGCGTGCACGAGCTTCATCTACGGGCTCTCCGCGGCGACGGCGATGATCCAGAACGGGACCGTGCGCAATGCCGTGGTGATCGGGGTGGAGCTGATCTCCCGATACATGGACTGGAGCAACCGGAATGTCGCGGTGTTGTTTGGCGATGGCGCGGCGGCGGTGGTGGTGCAGGCCACGGATCGTCCCGAGGGAGTGCTGGGCTCCGTGCTTGGGTGCGACGCCGAGGCGCGACAGGTGCTGCGGGTGCGCGGGATGGGGTGCACGTACGCCGGCGTGGGGATTGCCCTCGGCGATACGGCCTGGGATTTTGACGGGCAGGCCATCTTCAAGCGCGCAGTGAAGGGGATGAGTGAAGCCTGCGCACGGGTGATGGCGCAGGCCGGGGTGACGGCCGACGACATTGACCTCGTGATCCCGCACCAGGCCAACCTGCGGATCATTGAGTCGGTGGCGAAGTATGCCGGTGTGCCGATGGATCGGGTGATCGTGACGGTGCAGAAGTACGGAAACATGAGCGCGGCCACCGTCCCGGTCAGCCTCGTCGAGGCGCTCAAGGAAGGGCGCATCACGCCGGGGGCGAAGATCCTGATGCCAGGCTTTGGTGGCGGGCTGACCTTCGGTGCCCTCCTGGTGCAGTGGGGAGACCGGGTCACCCCGTTAGGCGAGTCGCCGATGGCGTTCCCGGAGAACCCGCGCGGTGCACTCGGAGATGGTGAACGCGATCCGTGCGGGCCAGGATCCGCATGGGCGATCCGCGGCCGGATTGGCGGCACCGGTGTTTGCCGAGAGCCGCCCCGGTGCGAGCCGCCCGGCGTGACCGTGCGCCTGCCGGGCGGGGATGGGTCGCGGGTGCTGGTGGCCCTGGTCGCTGCAATGGTGATAGGCGTCGCGATCGCCGGCAGCGGGCATGCGGGGGCCGCGCAGGTGGCCACGGCCATCCAGCCCGTGGGCGTGTTGTGGGTGAACGCGATCCGCATGACGGTGATCCCGCTGGTGGTATCGCTGTTGATCACCGGGATCGCCGCGGCGGCTGACGTGGCCAGCCTTGGCCGTCTCGGGGCGAGGACCCTTGGGGTCTTTGGAGCCATGCTGGTGGGCAGTGCCGCGGTCACCCTTGTGGTGGCCGTCCCGCTGTTCTCCCTGTTTCCCGCAGCGCTGGTGGGCAAGGTGCCGCTTCCGCCTGGCGCGCAGGAGGCGGCCGCGGAGGTGGCCAAGGCGGTGCCGACGGGGGTGATGGACTTCATCATGAGCCTGGTGCCGTCGAACCCCATCGCGGCGGCGGCGTCGGGGAACATGGTGTCGCTGATTGTGTTCACGGGCCTCCTCGCCCTGGCACTCGCGCGCGGGACAGTGGAGGACCGCGCGCCGGTGGTCGCGTTTTTCAAGTCGTTAGGCGCCGCGATGACCCGACTCGTCGAATGGATCGTCGCGTTGGCTCCGGTGGCGGTATTCGCGCTAATGCTGCCGCTGGCGGTGCAGGCGGGCGGGGCGCTCGTTGGCGCCGTGGGGTTCTATGTGTTGGCGATCGCGCTCACCTGCGTGGTCGTGACCGCCCTGTGTTATCCCATCGCGGGCCGGGGGGGCGGGGTGCGCGGCTTTGCCTCAGCGGTGCTGCCCTCACAGCTGATCGGGATCAGCACCTCGTCGTCGGTGGCGTCGTTGCCCGCGATGGTACGCACGGCCGATGTCATGGGCATCCCCTCGCAGGTGAGCGGGTTTGTACTGCCCCTGGCCGTGAGCGTCTTCAAGCCTGCCGCGCCGGTGATGTGGATCGTGGGGGCGTTGTTCATTTCCCGCTTTTATGGCGTCGACTTGACGACGGGGGGGCTTGCCACGGTCGCCCTGGCGTCCGTGTTCGTGTCGTTTGCCGCACCGGGGGTGCCGCGTGGGGCGTTCCTCCTGCTGACGCCGCTGTTCGAGGCGGTTGGGCTTCCAGCGGAAGGGATCGGAGTGCTCATCGCGATCGACCTGATCCCGGATATGTGCGCCACGGTGGTGAACGTCACTGGAGACGTGGCGGCTACATCGTGGGCGGGGCGGTCGCGCACATGAGCCCGGTCACGTTGCAGGCGGTGGTGTACGCGAAGGACCTTCGCGTGCTCGGGGAGTTCTACCAAACGGTGCTTGGACTCGCGGGGCTTGAGGAGGGGAGGGGGTTTGTCCTGCTCTCCGGGCACGGGTATGAACTCTCTGTGGTCCAAATCCCGGAAGCCTACGCTGCCGAGATAGTGATCGCGACACCCCCCGTTCCGCGGGAGGACACACCGATCAAGCTGTCGTTCCTCGTGCCGGGGATCGCGGGCGCGCGGCAGGGCATCGCGAGCCTCGGGGGCACCCTGCAATCTGACACAGTAGCCTGGGAGTGGCGCGGGTGTCGCCACCTGGACGGTACGGACCCCGAGGGCAATGTCTTCCAGCTCCGCGAGGTTTCCGGACCATCCGTGCTGCCCCAGTGAGTGTTCCCGGCCACCCGCCGATGCGCGCGCGGCCAATGTCCCCAGGACCCGAGGATATATGAGACAGGTCGCCAGCTTACTCCTCGTATGCGTCGCGGCCGCGCTGCCCGCGCAGGCACCGGTCACCTTGCAGCAGGTGATGGGGGTCGCCACGCGCGCACCAAACGAGGTGATCCGGTACGGCGAGGCGCCCGAGCAGTTCGGCCACCTGCGACTCCCACAAGGGCCGGGGCCGTTTCCCGTGGTCGTGTTCATCCACGGCGGTTGTTGGCTCTCGCAGTTCGGGATTGAACACGCGGCGCCCCTGGAGCAGGCCTTCGCGGACTCCGGGTATGCCGTGTGGAGCTTGGAGTACCGACGCGTGGGGAATCCCGGTGGTGGTTGGCCCGGAACCTTTCGCGACATCGCGGCCGGAGCCGACCACCTGCGTACCGTCGCGAGGCAGCATCCGCTCGACCTCACGCGCGTGATCGCGTCCGGTCATTCCGCCGGCGGCTTCTTTGCGCTCTGGTTGGCGGCACGTCGGCGGTTGCCAGTCGAGTCGGAGCTGCATGACCCCGATCCGCTGCGCGTGACCGGCGTACTGGCGTTGGCGCCGGCTCCTGATCTTGAGGGGTTGCACACCGCAGGGGTGTGCGGCCAGGTGATTGGCAAGCTGATGGGCGGCTCTCCCTCCGAGGTTCCTGCGCGCTACGGGAGCGCTTCGATGATGCGCCTTGCCCCGATTGAGGTACCCACGGAGGCCGTGATCGGTGAAGCCGATGCGAGCTGGGCGCCTGTCGGTCGCGCGTACGTCAGTCGTGCGACGGCGGTTGGTGATGCACGGCTGCACGTGGCCGAGGTGGCCGGAGCCGGGCACTTCGACGTCATCGCACCTTTCGCCCCGGCCTGGCGAGCGGTGATGGAAGGACTTCGCCGTCTGGTACCCGAGGTTACGGCTCGCTGACGAATTGCTCGCCACAGCCTCCGTATGAACGAGGCGAGAGTCAGGCGCGTACTACCGTTGCAATCGTGTCGCCAGACCGGCGCCCTCGACGCCTCCGCTCGCATCTCGCCACACCACACGCCGTGACCGATCGACGCAACTTCCTGACCGCCGGCCTGGGTGCTGTCGCTGCTGTGCGAGCCGGCATTGTCGCCGGATTCTCCGCACCGCCTCCGGGTCGTCGTATGATGCCCCAGGAGTTGCGGCTGGAGGAGGTCACCTTTTCGGAACTCGCTGATGGACTGCAGAGCGGGCGTTATTCGGCGCGCGGGGTCGTGGAGTCGTACCTTGCGCGGATCTAGGCGATCGACCGCAGGGGACCCTCGATCAACACGATCCTTGAGGTCAATCCGGATGTCCTGGCGATCGCTGATGCACTCGACCGCGAGCAAAAGGAGAAGGGCAGACGGAGCGAGATGCACGGGATCCCAATCCTGCTGAAGGACAGCATTGGCACTGCCGACCGGATGCACACCAGCGCCGGATCGCTCGCGCTCGCCGATTCGATCGCGCCGCGCGACGCGGCGGTGGTGAAGCGCTTGCGCGACGCGGGGTGCATCATCGTTGGCAAGTCCAACATGAGTGAGTGGGCCAACGCGCGGGGGCGGGCCGCGATTGGGGGCTGGAGTGGCCGGGGGCGCCTGACGCGGAACCCATATGTGCTCGATCGCAGTGCTGGGGGCAGCAGCTCGGGCACTGCGGCCGCGGTCTCGGCGAACCTGGTGGCGGGTGCACTGGGCACGGAGACGATGGGGTCGATCGTCACGCCGTCTTCACTCTGCGGGATTGTGGGGATGAAGCCCACCGTTGGGCTGGTCAGTCGGGCCGGGGTGATTCCGGTGTCGTACTCCCAGGACACCGTGGGGCCGATGTGTCGGACCGTTCGAGATGCGGCCATGTTGTTGTCGGTCATCGCCGGCCCCGATCCCACCGATGCGGTCACGGCAGCAATTCCGTCGTCCATGTCCCTCGACTTTACTGCGAGCCTGGATCCCGGGGCCCTGAGGGGCGCGCGAATCGGCGTGGCGCGCAACCTGTTCGGTACGAGCCTCGTCGCCGATCGCGTTGCTGAGCGCTCCTTGGAGATCATGTCGGCGGCGGGGGCGACGATCGTTGACAACGCGAACCTGTCAACGGCGGAGAGCGTGTGGCCGCTCGACGCGGAACTCCTGGCCTACGAGCTGAAGGCCTCGCTCAATGGTTATCTCGCGTCACTGGGCCCGACGGCTCGCGTGAAGTCGCTGGACGAACTGATCGAGTTCAACGTCCGCCATAGCGATCGGGAACTTGAGTGGTTTGGCCAGGAGACCTTCCTTTACGCGAATGAGCGCGGACCGCTGACCAGTCCCGAATATGTCCGACTGAAGGCGCTCGTCAGGGAACTGGCGGGGACACGTGGCATCGACGCCGCCGTAGCCAAGGATCGCTTGACTGCCCTGGTGGCGCCCGCGCAGTCGCCGGCCTGGTTGATTGACGTCTTGCTTGGCGACAATGCGGCGCTGGGGAGCTACGTCCTGCCCGCGGCGGCGGGCTATCCGAGTATCTCCGTTCCCGCCGGGGACGCGGCGGGCTTGCCGGTCGGGCTCCTCTTCTTTGGCCCGGCCTGGAGTGACGCGCGGTTGCTTGGGCTGGCTTTTGCGTTTGAGCAGCTCGCAAAGGGACGGCGGATCCCCCAGTTCTTGCCGTCCGTGTCCCTGCGTCCCTGAGCCCGTGGCGCGCCCTCCCCGGTGGCCTCAGCCTTGGGGGGGGCAGAGGGTCCAACCAAGGTACCGCACCCCTGCCGTTGCCCGCAGCTGTCTCGGCGTCTCGTGTGCTGCCCTGACCTCAACGGGACGCGTTCGCGACAGGAACCGGTGGCGGTGCTCGTTACAGTGATCCCTGCCAGCCGGACAGGGCTGCGGACAGGTCAGCCGAGGCACGCGAGAAGCTGCCACCGACCTTCATGGAGTCCTCGGCGGCCTGGCTCTGTCCGGCCTTGACCTTGGCGACGACATCCGCAGCTGCGGTGTGAAAGGCGGCATGCAACCGGACCGCTGCTTGATATTGCGGGGATGACTTGACGCTCGACGGGATGCCGCTCCCATGCAGCCACTTCCCGAAGTCACAGCGGTCGTCCTTCCGGACCTCCGACGGGTCAAGATCCGCGGACTTGGTGCGAATCGCGTCCTTGAGGCGGACCTTCCATCGAGCGTGGGCGTCGAGGGCGGCTTCGATTTCCTTGGTCATGCGGCGGCTCCGGATCCGAGGGTGTTCCGAGAGTATCGACCCGTTCCTTCGGAGCCCTGAAGCCGCCGGGACGCCCTGGCCCGTCCTCGTGGACGGAGGGGTATCTTTCTCCCGCCCGAATCCCGTCCTGCTCGATGCCAAGTCTGGACCGGCCGAGCGGCTCGTTGCCCGCCGGTGGGCCGTCGCCCGCCGCGTCACCACCCGGACCCTCCATGCCGTTCAACGTTCACGACTCGATCCTCGGCACCATCGGCCGTACGCCCCTGGTGCGCCTCAACAAGCTGGTGGCGGACATTCCGGCGACGGTCTACGCCAAGGTCGAGACCTTCAATCCCGGCCACAGCATCAAGGACCGCATGGCGATCCGCATGATCGAGGACGCCGAGCGACGTGGGGCGCTCAAGCCGGGGGGAACGATCATCGAGGGGACGAGCGGCAATACGGGGATGGGGCTCGCGATTGCGGCGATCGTGAAGGGGTACAAGTGCATCTTCACGACCACCGACAAGCAGTCGCGTGAGAAGGTGGATGCGCTTCGGGCCTTTGGGGCGGAGGTGATTGTTTGCCCGACGGACGTGGAGCCCGAGGATCCCCGGTCGTACTACTCCGTCTCCTCGCGCCTGGAGCGCGAGACGCCCAACGCCTGGAAGCCGAACCAGTACGACAACCTGTCCAACAGCGCGGCCCACTATGAGACTACGGGCCCCGAGATCTGGGAGCAGACCGAAGGCAAGGTCGACCATCTGGTGGTCGGCGTCGGCACGGGCGGGACCATCTGTGGCACCGGCCGGTTCCTCAAGGAGCAGAAGCCGAGCGTGAAGGTCTGGGGGGTGGACACCTACGGCTCGGTCTTCAAGAAGTACAAGGAGACGGGCATCCTCGACAAGCACGAGATCTACCCGTACGTGACCGAGGGGATCGGTGAGGATTTCCTTCCGCAGAATGTGGACTTTTCGGTGATCGATCATTTTGAGAAGGTGACCGACCGCGACGCGGCGATCTTCACCCGGGAGATCGTGCGCCAGGAAGGGATCTGGGCTGGATATTCAGCGGGGTCGGCCATCGCTGGATTGCGCCAGCTCAAGGCGCAGTTCAAGGCAGGGGAGACCGTCGTGGTGATCTTTCACGATCACGGCACGCGGTACCTGGGAAAGATCTTCAATCCCGAGTGGATGCGCCGGACCGGGTATGAGCCATTGCCCGGGGCGACGGCGCGCACCTTGGTGCGCAATAAGCGCGTGTCCGACATCGTGGGCGTGCCGGTGACCGCTACGGTGGACCAGGCCCTGCGACAGATGAGCGAGAACAACTTTTCGCAGATCCCGGTGACCAAGGAGGAGCGGATCGTCGGCTCCCTGTCCGAGTCGCATGCGTACGCCTGCATCGTAAAGGCCCCGGCGGTCCGGACTCAGCCCGTGAAGGGGATCATGCAGAAGGCGTTTCCCTACGTGGACATCGAGACGCCGGTCGAGCTGCTGGCCCCGATGATCACGCCGGAGAACCCGGCCGTCCTCGTCCGTGATTTCCCGGCGAACAAGGTGTATGTGCTTACGGGATACGATGTGTTGCAATCCATGTAGGCGCTGAGCGACGCAAACGGCCAGAGCGAAGCACGGGCGGTACGGGCAGCACGCGTTGCCCACAACCGTGCGGCTCGTGCTGCTCGTGCCGCGCGTGCTACCCGTGCTTCGCAGTGGCCGTTGCTGTTCCCGGGAATCTCTCGCGCAGCTCGTCCGGTATTCGCGTGATTCGCCCGGTCGCCCGGCTGACCATCGTCCACAGTGTGCGGCCCTGGGCAAGCAGCGCGTTGTCTGAAGGGCGGACGATCTCGGTCAATCGTTCAAACCGGCGCGAGTCCACCTGGCCGATCCAGGTTCGTGCCACCAGGGGTTCGCCGAGCCTGGCTTCGCGGAAATAGTCCAGCTCATGGCGGGTCGCGACCCAACCGAGGTCGCGCAACATCTCCGGGGTCGCCCGCGCATGCCAATGCGCGAGAGCCACCTCCTGCACCCAGCGCAGGAAGACCACGTTGTTCACGTGATCCATGTGGTCGATGTCCTCGGCGCGGACAACAATGGGAATCTCGAAATCGGGAGCAGGTCGTGGGGAAGCCATGGCGGGGAATCTTACAGCCCGCCGACGCCTTGCAGGAGCCGGATGAAAAAGGTCACGGCCGACGCGTAGTCCTTCGTCGCGACTCGCTCGTTGAGCCCGTGGACCCGCTCGCGGTCGCCGTCGCCTAACGGGATGGGCAGGAACCGATAGACGGCATCAGAGTGGGAGCCCCAGTACTTCGCGTCCGTTCCCCCCATCACCAGGTAGGGAATCACCGGAGGCTGCTCGCCGGGGATCATCGTGCTGATCGTCCGCCGCATGAGCGCCCAGGCCGCGCTGCTGGTCGACGACACAGGCGACGGGTTGGCCACCGCGCTGTCGAGCGGCGCGACCGTGATCATTGTGTCCGCGATGACGTCGCGGACGCGGGCCATCACCGACTCCGACGTCTCCCCGGGCCGTATCCGGAAGTTCACGACTCCGGTGGCCTCAGGCGGAAGGACATTGTCCTTGATCCCCGCGGTCAACATCGTCGGTGAGGTGGTGGTGCGCATGAGTGCGCCGCCGAGTGGATTGGCGGCAAGGGTGCGTTGGACCAGTGGTGCCGTAAGCCACATGTTGGCCATCACGACCTTCTGGGAGAACGGCAGGTAGGGTCCCATCGCCTCGAGCATCCCGCGGGTCGGTCCGTCCAGGGACATGGGGAACGGCGACGCTTCAAGTGCGGCGATGGCTCGGGCGAGGGCCCCCACGGAGGTGCGGCCGGGCGGCATCGACGAATGCCCGCCATCGGCCCGTGACGTGAGCTTGAGCGAGATGTACCCCTTCTCGGCGATCCCGACGATGGCCACCCGCTGCGTGAGGCCAGGAAGGAGCCCGGATGCCATGAAGCCGCCTTCGTCGACGACCAACCCGGGTTTGACGCCCCGCGCCACGAGTGAATCGACGATGGCACGGGCACCGTATCGACCGCCGACTTCCTCGTCGTGGCCAAAGGTGAGGTAGATGGTGCGCGGCGGGACGTAGCCACTGCGGATCAGCGTCTCCACCGCCTCCATGGAGGAGAGGACCGTCGACTTGTCATCGAGGGTGCCACGTCCCCACACAAAGCCTTCCGCGACGTCCCCGGAGAAGGGGGTGTGCGCCCATTGCGGCAGGTTGGGCTCGGGGACCGGTACCACGTCCATGTGGCCCATCAGGACGATGGGGGCTGCGGCGGGGTCGGAACCTTTCCATGTGTAGAGCAGGCTGAGTCCGCCGATGAGTTCCCGCGTCAGGGTGGTGTGGAGCTGGGGGAACGAGGCGACCAGATGGTCGTGGAAGCCGCGAAAGGCCACCGTGTCGATGGGGGCGCCGGACGCGTAGGAGACGGTGGGGTAGCGGATGGCGCCGGCCAGACGTTGGATCGACCCCGCCGTGTCGATGGCGGGCATGGGCGGTAGTCCGCTCGTGTCCACCGGCAGCGGGGGGACCAGGCGGGCTGCGCGGGAGACCATTGTGCCACCGAGACCGGTGACAAGGGCGAGGAGGGCAAGGAGGAGTCGCTTCATGCGCGCGAATGTCGCTCCCCGAAGGCGGTTCCGGCCAGAGGTCGCGCGGTCGCGGACGCGCGCGCCGTGAGTAAGATTCGCCGTCCCACAGCCCGAGCCTCCCGTGAATCGCACCCTTGTCGTGTCGCTGGCGATCTCCGCGTCCTGCGCCTTCGACCTCCTTGCGCAGGCCCGTACCCGCCCATCCCCGGTCCCGCCGCCGTACGCTCCCGGTGCCACGTGGGAGCGAAAGTCGCCGGTCGAGGCAGGGATGGACCCGGCGAAACTCACGGCGGCGATCGAGTTCGCGAAGGCCAAGGACGCCCGTGCCCCGCGCGACATGGAACTCTCGCACTACCAGAGCTTTGGCCGTGAGCCGTACGGTCAGGGAATCGGCCCGTTCAAGCCGCGCGGTGAACCGAGCGGGGTGGTGGTACGCGGTGGGTATGTCGTGGCGTCGTGGGGTGAGCCCGACCGTGTCGACATGACGCACTCGGTCACGAAGAGCCTGCTCAGTGCAACGGTCGGGCTGGCGTACGACCGCGGGCTGATTCCCTCGGTGCGCGACACGGTGTGGAAGTCGCAAGCGCCGGTGTATCGCCTGCGACTCGAGGCGCCAAGTGAACCCGCGACGTCCGAGGGGCACTCGGACTTCATCGACCCCTGGGCGACCCCGCACAACCGCACGATCACCTGGGATGACCTGCTTCGTCAAACGAGCGATTGGGAAGGCACCCTGTGGGGCAAGCCGGACTGGGCGGATCGCCCGGCGCAGAATCCGGCCGAGTGGCGCACGCGGAAGCGGGCACAGCCCGGGACGACGTACGAGTACAACGACGTCCGCGTCAACGTCCTCGCCCTTGCGGCGACGAACATCTGGCGTCGTCCGCTGCCCGAGGTGCTCCGCGATCACCTCATGGACCCCATCGGCGCGTCGCGGAGCTGGCGGTGGAACGGCTACGACAACGCGTGGATCACCCTCGATGGTCGTCCCGTGCAGGCGGTCTCGGGTGGGGGCCACTGGGGAGGTGGGATGTTCATCAATGCGTGGGACATGGCGCGGTATGGCTTGCTCACGCAGCGCCGCGGGATGTGGGGGGACAAGCGGATCCTCTCCGAGGAGTGGGTGAAGATGAGCCTCACGCCCACGGTGCCGCAGCCGACGTACGGCTACATGAACTGGTTCCTGAACACAGATCGCAAGTGGATGCCGAACGCGCCGGCCACCGCCTTCGGGCACGTGGGGAACGGGACGAACCTGGTCTTCGTGAGCCCGGAGCACGACCTGGTGGTGGTGGTGCGCTGGATCGAGAACAATGCGATCAACGAGTTCCTTGGGCTGATGCTAGGCGCCGTGACGCGCTAGGCACGCGTTGGTGATGATCTGGTAACGGCATGGCAACGGCGCGGTGACGGGAGTACGAAAGGAGGGCGAGGCGTGTCTGGTTACCCGCTCCCTCGACTGCATCGACGCGACGTGATTCGACTCCGCCTGTTCCTCCTCGCCGGGCTCGGCGCCTGTGCCGGTAACGAACCCGAACCCGCGGTTGGCGGCGGGGCTCCGGTACCGGTCACCGATACGCTCGCACCGGCGGTGATCACCGACACGGTCGTGGTCGACTCCGATGACCCGGCGATCTGGGTGCATCCCACCAGCCCGGAATCCTCGTTCGTCCTCGGTACCGACAAGGGCGATACCAACGGCGGGGTGTACGTGTTCGGCCTCGATGGTCGCATTGACCGACGCCGCAGCGTGACCCCTCTGCAGCGGATGAACAACGTCGACGTGCAGTACGACGTCGACATCGGCGGCGACACGGTCGACGTGGCGGTGGCCACCGAGCGACTGCGCATGGCGCTACGCGTCTTCCGCCTCCCACAGATGACGGCCGTGGACGGCGGCGGCCTCACGGTATTCTCGGGTGACACGAGCCGCGCCCCGATGGGGGTCTCCGTCTACCGCCGCCCGCGCGACGGGGCGGTCTTCGCCATCGTCGGTGGGAAGTCCGGGCCGACCACGGGGTACCTCGCGCAGTATCGCCTCATCCCGCGGGCCGGTGCGGTGACCCTTGAGCTGGTGCGCGAGTTTGGCGCGTACAGCGGCCGCAAGGAAATCGAGGCGATCGCGGTCGACGACGCGCTGGGATACGTCTACTACTCCGATGAGGGTGTCGGTGTCCGGAAGTACCACGCGGACCCGGATAGTGGCAATATCGAGTTGGCCCTCTTTGCCACCGCGGGCGTCGTGGAGGATCACGAGGGCATTGCCATCGCGCCTCGCGACAGCACCACGGGATATATCATTCTCTCCGACCAGGGAGGCGGCCGCATCCACGTCTTCCCGCGCGAGGGGGCGCCAGGGGCCGCACATCAACACCCGACGCTGGCGATCATTCCCGTCCGGGCCCGCGAGACGGATGGCCTGGAGGTCACGACGCGCTCCCTGGGTCCGGCGTTCCCGAGGGGCATGCTGGCGATGATGTCGAACCGCGGCGCCTTTCACTTCTACCGCTGGGAGGACGTGGAAGCCGCGATCGCGAAGGCTCGTCCCCGGTAGCCACGCTTGCCAATACGCGTTCGTGACACGGGGTGTGCTGATTGGTGACACGGAAAGGTGATCTCCCGCACTTCACCTCTCATCACCAGTTTCACATGCAACGAATCGTTGTCCTTGGCCTCCTCGCGGGGTTGTGGGGGGCGCCGACTACCCTTCGGGCCCAGGGGGTCATCACCGGAAGCGTCGTCGAGGACGCCACCGGACTTCCCATCACTGGCGCGGTCATCCGGATCGAGGCCCTCTCGCGCGGTGCCGTCAGCGACCGCAGCGGCCGCTTCACCATTCCGTCGGTTCCGACCGGCACCCACACCTTAACGACGCGATACCTCGGCTTCCTCCCCCTCACCGAGGCGGTGCGGGTGCAGGACGGGCAGGCCACCGCCGTGTCGCTCCGACTGAAGCCGACGCTGAATACCCTCGGTGCCGTCACGGTCGTGGCGACGCGCACGGGGCAGGCGGCCGCTCTCAGTCAGCAGCAGGCGGCGGCTAACGTGACCAACGTCGTTGCGGCTGACCAGATCGGCCGCTTCCCGGATGCCAATATCGGCGATGCGCTCAAGCGCATTCCCGGGATCACCGTGGCGCTCGACCAGGGTGAGGCTCGGTTCGGATCCATCCGGGGCACGGAGCCGCGCTTCAACTCCGTGATGATCAATGGCGAGCGCGTGCCGTCTGCTGAGGCCGAGACGCGATCGGTCCAGCTCGACCTCGTCCCGGCGGACATGGTGCAGGCCTTGGAGGTGAACAAGACCCTCACGCCCGACATGGATGCCGATGCCATCGGCGGTTCAGTCAACGTGGTGACGCGTGCTGCGCCGGCGAATCGGCGTCTCTCGGCAACGGCGGGGTCCGGGTACAACTTCATTCGTGAGAAGCCGGTCGTCCTCGGCAATGTCGTCGGGGGCCAGCGTTTCCTGTCAGATCGGCTCGGCGTGATTGCGAGCGCATCGTATTACGACCAGCGCTACGGATCGGACAACAAGGAAGGCACCTGGGACGAGACCTCGACTGGCCAGGCCTACATGAACGAGTTCGACATCCGCCGGTACGACGTGCAGCGGGTGCGACGGTCGATGTCCGGAAGCTTCGACTACCGCGTGGGCGATGCCAGCACGATCACCCTGCGTTCGATCTACAATGCCCGTGACGACTGGGAGAACCGCTTCCGCGCGCGCTTTATCATGGGTGCCCCGAATGCCCAGGGGATCCAGACGACGGAGATCCGCCGACAGACGAAAGGTGGTGGTCCCGACGACCGGCTCAAGGAAGCCCGCCTCGAAGACCAACGCATGTGGAGCCACCAGCTGGGCGGTGAGCACCTCTTGGCACAGCGCTATACGTTGAGCTGGTCTGGGTCCCTCTCCCGGGCGTCCGAGACCCGTCCGGATGAGCGGTACATCGACTGGCGCGCGCGCAATGTCACCATCCAGCCGAACTACAGCGACGAGCAGAACCCGACGTTCACGGCGACCAATCCGGCGCAGGTCACGGACGACCGCTTCACGTTCCGGCGGATCGAGCAGGCCGAGAGCTTCACCAAGGACGAGGACCGCAATGCCCGGGTGGACCTGACCCTGCCGTTCCGTGAGGGGGCGAAGTCCTCGCGCGCCAAGCTCGGCTTCCGCTATCGCGGCAAGGAGAAGCTGCGCGACAACAGCTACAACTTTGCGGTGCCGACGACCGCCCTCACCAACATGGCCGCACTGGGCGCTCGCAACTACGACGTCGACAAGAACCTCGCGGGGCCCTACCGGTATGGGAGCTTCACCGCGCCAGGGACCCTCGCAGGGCTGAATCTCTTCAACAGCACGCAGTTCCGATTGGACGACCAGCCTGGGGAGTATGCCGCCGGCAATTTCGACGCCGACGAGTCCATCCTGGGCGGGTATGCCATGCTGGAACAACAGCTGACCCCGAAACTGTCCTTCATTGCCGGGCTTCGCATCGAGCAGACGGACGTCGAGTACCGTGGGTTCGAGTACAACGTCGACAACGACAACGTCACGGCAACCCAGGGCTCCCAGGACTACGGGAACCTCCTGCCGTCGGTGAACCTCCGGTGGGAAGCGCCGAACAACACGGTGTTCCGTGCTGCGGTGACGCGGTCGATTGCCCGGCCGAACTACTTCGACCTGGTGCCGTATCGCGAGATCAGCCTCGACGACAACGAGTTGGCCACCGGTAATCCGAACCTCAAGCCGACACTTGCCACCAACTTCGACCTGATGGGCGAACGGTACTTCGCCTCCGTTGGCCTCGTGTCTGCTGGCGTGTTCCACAAGCGCATCACGGACTTCATCTTCAACTACACGCAGTTCCAGGCGGTTGACCCGGTCACGGGTGGCACCTTCTCCCAGATCTCGCAGCCACGAAACGGGGCCGAGGCGACGCTGACCGGCGTTGAGCTTGCGCTGCAGCGCCAACTCGACTTCCTGCCTGGTGTGTTGCGCTACCTGGGGGTTTACACGAACTACACGTACAACAAGTCCGAGGCCACCGGGGTGAATGTGACCGGGCGCGAGAACGACAAGCTCCCACTCCTTGGCACACCGGAACACTCGGGCAACCTCTCGGTGTCGTTCGATGCGCCGCGGGTGAACTTCCGCGCGGCGTTCAATTACCAGAGTGAGTCGCTCGATCCCGGCGAAGGCGGATACAACGACGACGCCTTCTTCGACCGCTGGGCGGATCGGCGGACGGATATCGACGTCAACGGTTCGATCCAGCTCACGTCGAGCGCGCGGTGGTTCCTCGAGGTGAACAACCTGAACAACCGCCCGCTCCGCTACTACCAGGGCGTGCGGGGGCGCCTGATGCAGGACGAGTTCTACGGCCGCCGCATCCAGTCTGGGTTCAAGTTCGACTTCTGATCGACTCGCGGCTTTGACGGCCGTGGTACCGGGGGGTAGGATCAGGGCGTATCGCCCGGCTCCTGCCCCCCGTTTCCGGTACCGACATGTCCCGATCCGCTGTCGTTCTCGCCCTTGCCCTAGCCACACACGGCCTTGCGGCCGGCGCCCAGGGCCCGCGTATTGCCCCTGAGGTGTACAAAGGGCTCCACTGGCGGACCATCGGCCCCGAGGGCAACCGATTCTCTGCTGCGGCCGGCGTCCCCGGCGACCCGATGACCTACTACGTCGGATCGGCCTCCGGTGGGATCTGGAAGACCGTCGATGCCGGGGTGAACTGGAAGTCGATCTTTGACGGACATCCCGTGCAGTCGATCGGCGCCCTCGCCATCGCCAAGTCGGACCCCAACGTCATTTACGCGGGCACCGGGGAAGCACACATCCGGTCGCACATCTCGCTGGGCATGGGGATGTACAAGTCGACGGATGCTGGCCAGACCTGGACGCAGGTTGGCCTCGAAAAGACCGGGCGCATCGCGCGCATCGCCATCCATCCACAAGACCCTGATGTCGCGCTCGCCTGCGCGCTGGGGCACTCCTACGGTCCGCAACCCGAGCGTGGGGTATTTCGCACGACGGACGGTGGCGCCAACTGGACGCGCGTGTTGCACGTGGACGAGAACACCGGGTGCTCCGACCTTGCGATGGACCCACGGAATCCGCGCATCCTCTTTGCCGGGATGTGGCAGTTCGAGATCAAGACCTGGGGACGTCGCAGTGGCGGGCCAGGGAGCGGGTTGTTCACGTCACGCGACGGTGGGACGACTTGGACGCGCATCGTCGGGCGCGGCCTCCCGACCAAGCCCACCGGCAAGCACGCGCTGGCCATCTCGCCGTCCAACCCGGATCGCGTGTACGCGCTGATCGAGACGGGGGATGGTGTGCCGTGGGAAGGGCAGGAAACCGAGAGCGGGCAACTCTGGCGAACCGAGGACGGTGGGGCGAATTGGGTGCTCATCTCGCGTGACCGCAACGCCATGGGACGCGCCCACTACTACTCGCGCGTGGTGGTGAACCCCTCGGATGAAGACGAGGCGTATTTCCTGACCGCGTCCTTCTCCAAGACCATCGACGGCGGGCGCGCCATCAACGTGCTGCAACGTGGCGAGGCGCCAGGCGGTGACCACCACGACATGTGGATCGATCCGGGCAACGGCAACCGGATGATCGTTGCGCACGACCAGGGGCTGTCGATCTCGCAGAACCGCGGCAAGACCTGGTTCCGGCAGCGCCTGCTCAACGCGCAGATGTACCACGTGACGGTGGACAACGAGATTCCATACAACGTGCTCGGCAACAAGCAGGACGAGCCGTCGTATCGCGGACCGTCCAACAGTCGCGTCCAGGGCTTCGGGGGCGATGGCGGCATCCCGCGCGGGATGTGGCACTCGGTCGGTGGGGGCGAGAGCGGCTGGGCCACGCCGGACCCGGTCGACTCGAAGATTGTCTGGTCGACCGCCTCGGGGTCGGGGATGGTCGGCGGGATCGTCGTGCGGTTCGAGGAGGAGCGTCGCCAGTTCCGCAACGTCGAGATCTGGCCGCAGCAGCTCAATGGTCCGCCGGCCGACCACAAGTTCCGCTTTGTGTGGGACTCGCCGCTGCAGATCTCCCCGCATGACCGGAACACGCTCTATGTGGGGAGCCAGCACGTACACCGCACGACCAATGGCGGCCAGAGCTGGGAAGTGATCTCGCCGGATCTCACCCTCAACGACAAGAGCCGCCAGGGCAGTTCCGGCGGGCTCACCCCGGACAACATCGGCGTGGAGTACACCGGCGTGGTGTATGGGATCGCCGAGTCGCCGATCGAGAGGGGGTTGATCTGGGTAGGGACGAATGACGGATTGGTGCAGCTCACCCGCGACAATGGGAAAACCTGGACCAACGTGACGGCGAACCTCCCCGGGTTGCTCCCGTGGGGATCGATCCGCTCGATCGCGCCGTCGAAGTACAACGCCGGCACCGCGTACCTCACGGTGGACTACCACCAAGTGAACAACCGCGATCCGTTCATCTACAAGACCACCGACTACGGGCGCACCTGGCGTAAGATCGTGAACGGGATCCCGGTCAGTCCGTTGAGCTATGTGCGGGTGATTGCCGAGGATCCCGTGCGTCGCGGGCTGCTCTTTGCGGGGGCGGAGAATGCGATCTACGTGAGCTTTGACGACGGCGAGAACTGGCAGCCGCTGCAGAACGACCTTCCGGCGGCGCCGGTGTCGGGGATCGTAATCCAGCCGCACTTCAGCGACCTGGTGATCTCGACATATGGCCGCGGCTTCTGGATCATGGACGACATCACGGCGTTGCGGCAGCTGACGCCTGATGTGCTGGCGAGGGACGTGCACCTGTTCACGCAACGGTTCGCCTATCGGTTCCGCCCGATTACCGCGCCGTCGACGACCTACGACGATCCTACCACGGGCGAGAACCCGCGCTACGGCGCCGGGATCAACTACTACCTCAAGCAGCCGGTGCAGGGGCGTGTGACCCTCACGGTGGCGAACGCGCAGGGACAGGTGGTGCGTACCCTGACGGGGACCAACACGGCCGGCGTGAATCGCGTGTACTGGGACCTGCGCTACGAACCAACCACGGAAGTGCGGCTGCGCACGTCGCCGATATACGCGGCGCACATCATAGCGCCGGCCGAGGGTCGTGTGGCGCCAGGCACGGGCCGCCTGAGCATTCTGGCTCCTCCGGGCACGTACACGGTGACGCTCAATGCAGGGGGACAGACGCAGTCGCAGACCGTTGAGGTGCGCAAGGACCCGAACAGTGGTGGGACCGAGGGCGATATCACCGCACAAGTGGCGATGCTCACCCAGATCGCGCGCGACATGAATGACGGCGCCGATGCCGTGCACCGGATCGAGTCCATGCGGGTGCAGCTCGACGGGCTCGGGCGCGCGGTCGAGGACGCACAAGTTCGCCGGACGGCCACCGAGCTGGGGCAGAAGCTCCTTGATCTGGAGATGAACCTCGTCGACCTGCGGCAAACCGGTACCGGCCAGGACGGCGTGCGCTTTGGCTCAAAGCTGCTCTCGAAGCTGAACTACCTCACGGGCGGCGTCTCGGCGTCGGACTTCAAGCCGACGGACCAGGCGACCGAGGTGCGCACGATCCTCAATACGCAGTTACGAGATCACCTGAATGCGCTTGACCTGTTGATCTCGCGGGATCTGCAGGCGTTCAATGACCTGCTCAAGTCGAGGAATATCCCGAACATCGTGGTGCGGCCGCGGAGTGGGGTGAGCTGATGCGGCTGGCAGGGCGAAGCCAGGGGTGGGCCACCTGATGCCGCACTCAGGCCTACCCACAAGGACGGCCGCACGCGGCAATGGGGTGTTCCCGGCGGTTGACCTGCAGCCCGATTCGGACGCCAACAGCCGCCACACGGCCCGCGGCCAGTCGAGGTCGACACCTGTCACAGGTTGACGAAGCGCGGTTTGTGGCGCACACTCACGTAACGTCGGGAGGGGAGCAGGCGATGGACCGATCGGAGGTACAGCAGGGAGCGCCGCTGGTGGTCAAGCCGCTCGATCATGAGATCGACGTGTTCGGGCTCACGCACGTGGGTCGTGTGCGCAAGACGAACCAGGATCACTTCCTGATCGCCTCACTGCGCAAGCAGCTCGACGTGCACTCCACGAGCCTGCCCACCATGCAGTTGCACACCCCGGGCACCGATCGATTGGCTTTTCTGGCGATGGTCGCAGATGGCGTCGGCGGGAGCGCTGGTGGCGAGGAAGCGTCCGGGTTCACGGTCGAGATGATCGCCTCGTACCTCACGCACAGTACACACTGCTACTACACCGCCGACACCGCCGACGACGCGGCGTTCATTCATGCGCTCGAGAACGCTGCCTATCGCTGTCACGAAGAGCTGCTCCAGGTGGGGGAGCGCGAGGGGCGACGCATGGGCGCGACCACGCTGACGCTGTGGCTCGGTGTGTGGCCGAGGGCGTATCTGCTCCAGGTGGGAGACAGCCGGTACTACCAGCTTCGGGATGGCGTGCTGACCCAGGTGAGCCGCGACCAAACCCTGGCGCAGGAGCTGATCGACCGGGGCGTGTTCACGCGGACCGATCGGGCGGCCGCGCAGCTGGCGCACACCCTCTCGAGTGCGATTGGGGGTCCCCAGACCGACCCGATGGTCACTGGTGTAGAGATTGGATGGGGCGTGGTGAACCTGCTCTGCAGCGATGGCCTCACCAAGCACGTCAGCGACGAACGCATCAGGGACCGGCTGATGACGATGACATCGGCGCGACAGGTCTGCGAGGACCTGATGGATGATGCACTCGCCGCAGGGGGGACCGACAACATCACGATCGTTGTCGGTCGGGCGCTGCAGGGCGGCGTGCCGCGTTGATCCGCGTACCTCGACGACCCCCTTACTTCTTGGGGGTCGTCGGCGGCGTAGCCGGTGGCGGGGGGGGGGGGGGGGGGGGGGGGGGGGGGGGGGGGGGGGGGGGGGGGGGGGCGGGGGGGGGGGGGGGCCCGCGGGCGGGCGGGGGGGGGGGGGGGGGGGGGGGGGGGGGGGCGGGGGGCGCGGGGGGCGGGCGCCCGCGGGCCCGCCGCCGGCCGCGCCCGCCGGGCCCGGGGCGGCCCCGCCCCCCCGGGGGCCCCCCCCGGGGGGCGCCCCCCCGCGGGGGGGCGCGCGGGGCCGGGCGGGGGCCGGGGGGCCGGGCGGGCCGGGGGCGGGGGGCCGCGGGGGGGGGCGGCCCCCCCGGCGCGGGGCCCGCCCCGCCCCCCGGCCCGCCGGCCCCGCCGCCCGGGGCGGGGCGCGCCCGGCGGGGCCGGCGGGGGCCCGGGGGGCCGCCGCCCGGCCCCGGGGGGGGGGCCCGGGGGGCCCCCCGGGGGGCCCGCCCGCCGCGGGGCCCCGGCCGCGCCGGCCGCCCCCCGGGGCGGCCCCCCGGGCGGGGGGGGGGCGGGCGGCGGGGGGGGCGGGGGGGGGGGGGGGGGGGGGCCGGGAGGGGGACGGGAACCGAGGCCCGGGAGTCGCCAGGGGATCAGCGGGGGTTGCTGCTCCACCGCACTGAAGTTGAAGAACTCACTGATGCGCGTCGCCTGCGCCACCGCCTTCGCGTCGGCAAGTGCCTTGGCAGCGCCGGGCTGGTCACCAATCGTCTGCAGCATGTCGTAGACCATGAAGCCGGTCTGCACATACAGCGCCGGGATGCCGACCGACGGCTTGTCCACCCAACCGTCCTTGCGGACGAAGGAGTCCCGACCCTTGAAGACGTCCTGCCACAGGTCACGTGAACGCTTCACGTCCACGAAGCCCTCGCCAGGGACGAGCAGGGTGTCCGGCCCGGAGGCCGGGACATTTTCCACGAGCCGACGTGCCAGGCCCTGCGTGATGAGGTAGGGATCGATCCCCAACTCTCGGCCGTAGCCACCGGCCGTGCGCGAGATGTAGATCGGGCGCTCGCCGCAGTTGTCGCGAATCATCTGCAGCACGTAGAGGTCCGCCCGGGTAAGGACGCGCGGCTCGATGCGCCCACGAATCGTCCCGCAGGCGTCAAAACCAACGGTGTCCGGCAGCTGGTACGCGAGCGGGAGGGAGTCGACCTGGTCGAGTGTGAGTGCAATGACAGGCTTCGTCGGCTTCTTCCACTCACGGTCACGATAGATCGCCGGCCCTGCGGCCTTGTCGTACTCGCGCACGGGGTTCCGCAGGAGCTGTCGGGTGTACCAGTCGGTGTTGAGCAGCGAGGTGTTCGCCACGACGACGTCCTTGCGCACCCCTTCCACTTCCTGCGCATACCAGAGCGGGAAGGTGTCGTTGTCGCCCACCGTCACCAGGATGCCGTACGGCTCCACCGAGTTGAGCATGTCGTGCGCAAAGGCGAACGTGGTATCGTCGTTCTTGCGCGTCGAGGCTTCCCAGTTACCGACAATCGGCACGCAGGCGATGAGCAGCACCGGCGTGGCCATCAGCCAGCTGCGCTTGCGCGGCACGTCCATCACCGACTTGCCGTACTTCACTTGGTCGGCGCCGAACAGGGACGCCACCGACTCCCAGACGAAGACGAGGCCGAGCGCGGCCCACACGCTCCACGCGGAGAAGCTCCAGAGATAGAAGTAGTCGCGATCGCGCACCTCGCGGTCGACGGTCTCCTGCAGTTCCGGCGATTGCGATGCCCCGTACTTGAAGTTCAGGTAGTAGATGAGGAGCAGCGTCATGGTGAACATGAGCGGCCCGAAGAACCAGAAGGACTGCTTGTCGCGTTTCCAGTGCACCCACCCGCCGAAGAGCCCCAGCACGAGGAAGAGCGCGGCGAGCACCGCCTGGACGGCCTGCTGCTGGCCGTACGGGTCACGCCACCACTGCCACTTGAAGTAGAGCCACCACATCCCGACCTGCGCGCTGAACGGGGCATTGCGCTCCGTGACCGGCGGCTTGCCGTACTGCTCCCGGTTGAAGTTGTACTTGAACAACTCCCAGGTCTTGGCGCTGAAGGTGCAATCCACCTTGAGCCCGTCGACGCAGCCGGTGGGCTCCCCTTCGTTGATGAGCGGTTGATAGGCGGCGCGGATCGGCTGCGTCGCAAACGGGGTCATTCCGATGACGATGGCACCGACGCAGGCGAGGATCAGCTTCCAGCGCAGCAGGGTCGCCGGCCGACGGATGAGCACCGCGAGTCCGACCGCGGGAGCGGCGAGCATGCCGGCCATGTGGTTGGCGTACCCGAGCCCCAGGACATAGGCGATGAGGATGAGCAGCTTGTCCGCCTTGGGGCCGTCTGGGTCATCACACCAGCGTACGGTCAACCAGGCGATGAGTGCGACGCCGACCATGGCGACCGTATACACCTTCTCGTTGATGACCGACTGGCTCCACACCGTGAAGGCCGTCGCCCCGATCAGGGCGGCGAGCCCGCCGCCCACGATACGTTGCCATCGCTCGGCGAACCACGACACCAGGACGCGCTCGGTGATCAGGAACCACATCCCTGCGGAGATGGCACTGCAGATCGCCGCGAGGAGGTTGATGCGCGTGGCCACCCCCGGGGCAATCGGGAGAATGGCGAAGAACCGGCCGATGAGGACGAAGAACGGGTTCCCCGGTGGGTGGGGGAGCCCCATGATGTACGCCGCCGCGATGTACTCGCTCGTGTCCCACATGGCGGTCGAGCTGCCCAGAGTGAGGACATAGAGCAGGAGGACCAACGTGCCGGCCACCGTGGCAGCCAGGTACGACGGGCGATAGTCGAGCTCGTGCGGAGCAGTAGGCGCAGCAGACGTCATGGAGGCGGGTGTGAGGGCCAGCCCGGCCCGGATCAGCTCAGGAAGGTAACGGCCAGCCGTGGGGGCGGGGGAGGGCTTCGGGTGTGCCCCCGCACCGTTACGTGGTTTCGCGACATAGTGGCGGGCCCTCGGTTCCCCGCGGGCGGCGGGGCCTCCCATCAGACCGGCGGGCGCGGCCGTTCGGCCGGTCTTGGCCCACGCCCGCGTGTCCGCTCGGTCGTCCCGACGTCGACGCGCGTGTGCCCTCGCACTCTTGAGCGTCACATCTTGACAGACAAGAGGAGAGGGCGGTATGGTCCGTCGGGCACCCGCGACGGAACCGATGGACGAGACCAACACCGACGTCATCCAGGGGACGCTCGATCTCCTGATCCTCAAGACCCTCAGCCTTGGCGCCTTGCATGGCTTTGGCGTCGCCCGCCGCATCGAGCAGATCTCGCGTGGCGTGTTCAAGGTGAACCCGGGGTCGTTGCTCGTCGCCTTCCAGCGGCTCGAGCGGGAAGGGTACCTCGACGCCGAGTGGCGCCAGACGGAGAACGGACGACGCGCGAAGTACTACACGCTCACGCGCACCGGGCGCCGGCAGCTGGAGGTGGAGGCCGAGGGATGGGCGCGACGTGCCGGCGCCGTGGCGCGGCTGCTGCGGACGGAGGCCTGAGCCCATGTCCCTCTGGCGACAGGTAACCCGAGGCTGGCGCGTCCTCCGACACCGGTCCGACGCCGACCGCGAGCTGGCGGAGGAAGTGGCGCACTTCGTTGAGCAATCCGCGCAGGAGCTGCAAGCCCGTGGTCTGTCGCGTGAGGCCGCCCTGCGGGAAGCGCGGGCGGCCGTCGGGAGCCAGAGCGCGGTCCGCGAGCAGGTGCGATCGGTGGGATGGGAGGAAACCGTCCGCTCGTTTGGCTCCGACGTGCGGTATGCCTTTCGCATGTTGGGCAAGGCCCGGTTGTTCACGGCGGTCGCCGTGCTGATCATCGCGCTCGGGAGCGGGGCGGTGACCACGATCTACAGCGCGATGAATGCCATCGTCCTGCGGCCCCTGCCCGGGACCAGCGAGACGGCGCGCCTGGTGAACATCGAGCGGCGAGATCCGACCTTTGCCGAGGGGATCCAGTCGTCGTACGACTACCTCACCTGGATGCGGGAGCGCACCAGGACGCTCGATGCCATCGCCGTCTGGAGCAAGGTGACCTTTGCCCTCTCCACGGGTGGTGAGGGGGTGTTTGTGTACGGCAACATCGTCAGCGGGAACTACTTCTCGACCCTCGGGGTGCGCCCCGCGCTGGGACGCTTCTTCCTGCCCGAGGAAGACGCGGTGCCGATGGGCGGGCCCGTGGTCGTCCTCGCGCATGCCTTCTGGCAGTCGCGATTCGGCGGTGACTCGTCGGTCGTTGGGCGCGCGGTACGCGTCAATGGGACGCCCTATACGGTGATCGGGGTGGCGCCCCAGGAATTCCATGGCGTCTTCACGCCTCTGCTGGTCGAGGCGTGGGTCCCGTTGTCCATGCAGGAACAACTGCGCCCCAGTCGCGACCGGGAGCACGCCATCTGGCTCTGGACCTTTGGGCGATTGCGGGACGGCGCCACGGTCGCGCAAGCCAAGGGCGAGCTGGACGAGTTGACCGCGACGTACATCGCCGAGGCCCGGGAACCGAAGTCACGAGCGAAGTACGGCACGATCCGGCTGACCGCGATGACCGGCCTTCCCGCAGATGCCCGGGGCATGGCGGCCGGGTTCATCGGGTTGCTGCTGGGCGCCGCCATGCTGGTCCTGATGATCGCCAGCGTGAACGTCGCCTCGATGCTCTCGGCGCGTGGACTGGCGCGCCAGCGCGAGATGGCCGTGCGTGCCGCCCTCGGTGCCGGTCGGGGACGACTCGTCAGGCAGCTGCTCACGGAAATCGTGACCCTCTTCCTGCTTGGTGCCCTGGGTGGCGTCGTGATCACCACGCAGGCGACGGCGGCCATCGAGCGGGTGACGATCCCGGCGGACGTCCCGATGGCGCTGGAAGTCTCGCCGGACTTGCGCGTGCTGCTGTTCGCCCTGGGGCTCTCGCTCGTGACCGGCCTCGTCTTCGGGTTGGCACCAGCGATGCGTGCGGTGGATGGCGACCTGGTCTCGCGGCTGCGTGACGGTTCATCGGGGGCGGGGACGCGACGCGGTCGACTGGGGCGTGCCTTGATCGTCGGCCAACTCGCGCTCAGCCTGGTGCTGCTTGTCGCGGCCGGGTTGTTCCTGCGTGCCATGTCGCACGGCACACAAGTCGATCGGGGATTCCAGGCCGCCGGGGTCCAGACGGCGCTGTTCAACACCGAGGCCTGGGGGTATGACGCGGCGCGCGGGCACGCGTTCTACGACGCCTTGCTCGAACGGGTCCGTGCGATCCCGGGGGTGACGGCCGTCGGTCTCTCCGACCGCTTGCCGCTGACCTTCGCGACGTCGTCGGACGAGATCTTCATCACCCCACCGGCGAGTCCTGAGGAACGCGGGGCCACAATCAACCTCGCGTTGGCCGATCCCGCGTTCTTCGACGCGGTCGGGATGCCGCTCGTGTCGGGGCGGGCGTTCGCGGTGTCGGATGACATGGCCGCGCCACGCGTTGCCGTGGTGAACGAGGTCCTGGCCCGGCGGCATTGGCCGGACGGTAGTGCGCTCGGCCGCACGTTCACGATGCGCGGGGAGGTCGTGACGGTCGTTGGCATCGCCCGCAACGCGAAGTACAGCTCGCTGACCGAGGAGGTGCCAGCGTTCGCCTACTTCCCGGTCGCCCAGCGCTGGCAGCCAAACCTTTTCCTCGTGGTGCGAGGGCCGGCGTCGGTTGGCGACGGGATTCGTGATGCCGTGGCTGCGTTTGATCCGCTGGCCCCGCCCCCGGTGATGACGCCGCTGACGGACGCGACCAGCCTGGCCCTGTTGCCCCAACGCCTGGCGGCGATCGTGACGGCGTCCCTCGGCGGGATCGGGCTGCTGCTCGCCACGGTTGGACTCTACGGGATGATCGCGCAGTCGGTGGGGCGAAGGACGCGCGAATTGGGGCTGCGTGTCGCGTTAGGTGCCCAACGCCGCGACGTGGTCCGGCTGATCGTGGGGGAGGGGATGCGCCTGGCCGGGGCCGGTGTCCTGATCGGTGTGATCCTGGCGATGGTGGCGACGCGCCTGCTGGCCTCACAGCTCTTTGGCGTGAGCCCCCTGGATGGGGTGACCTTTGTGGTGATGACACTCGTGCTCTCGCTGGTGGCGTTGCTGGCCAGCTACCTTCCCGCCAGGCGCGTCGCGCGCGCCGACCCGATGCTGGCGCTCCGCACGGATTGAGCTGGCCTACCTGCTCCAGACCAGGATAACGGCACAGGCATCGGGGGCGTACTCCGGGGGGATCGTGTTGATCGACACGTGCACTTCAACCATCTGCACCGAGGAAATGACGACTTCACGGAGGGCTTCCCACGCGGCGATGCCAAGTCGGGAGTTGTAGTTCGTCCTGCGCACGCCGTCGACAAAGACATGCAGGTTTCCTGGCGCCCCCGGCCCCCCCCCGGGGGGGGGGGGGGGGGGCGACCCCGGGGGGGGCCCGCCCCCCCGGGGGCGGGGCCCGGCCCCCGGCGGGGGGGGGGGGGGGGGGGGGGGGGGGGCGGGGCCCCCCCCCGGGGGGGGGGGGGGCGCGGGGGCGGCCCCCCCCCCCCCGGGGGGGGGGGGGCCCCCGGGGGGGGGGACGGGCCGGCGGGGGGGCCCCCCCCCCGGGGGGGGGGGGGGCCCCCCCCCGGCCGGGGGGGGCGGGGGCGGGGGGGCCCCCCGCCCCCCCGCGGGCCCCCCCGGGGGCCCCCCCCCCGGGGGGGGGGGGGGGGGGGGGGGGGGGGGCGCGGGGGGGGGGGGGGGGGGGGGGGGGGGGGCTGGGACCCTCCGTAGTCCGGGCAGGAGGGCGACTTCCGCATCGGAAACGGCCCGCGTGGTGTCGCCCGTGACATAGGCGCGCCCGGAGAGGCTTGTGGCCTGTGCGGAGGCCATCGCTGGACCAATGGCGAGCAGCCATACTGCGGCTGCTCGGCGCCATCGGGCTGGGCTAGTGGCGGAAGAGCCGCTGCCCCGTGAACACCATCGCGATCCCCTTCTCGTTGGCCGCATCGATGACCTCCTGGTCACGCACCGACCCACCGGGCTGCACGATGGCGGTGATCCCCGCCTCAGCAGCCTGGTCCACTGAGTCCCGGAACGGGAAGAACGCGTCAGACCCCAATGCGGAGCCGGATGTTTCATGGCCGGCCCCCCGCGCCTTGTGCACCGCAAGGAACGATGCGTCCACCCGGGACATCTGGCCAGCCCCGATCCCGATCGTCGCCCCGTTCCGCGCCAGCACGATGGCGTTGGACTTGACGCTGCTCACCGCGCGCCAGGCGAACAGGAGGTCCGTCTTTTCTTGCGGCGTGGGCGTACGCGAGGTCACGACCTTCCAGTCGTCATCGCGCAGGATCGCCGGGCCGCGCTCCTGGACGAGCACGCCGCCGCGCACGCGCTTGTAGTCCATCATGCCGGGCGTCCATCGGGCGGTGCCCTCGAGGACGCGCAGGTTCTTCTTGCGGCCGAGGATCTCTACTGCTTCGTCGCTGAACGCCGGCGCCACGATGCACTCGACAAACAGGGCGGCGATCGCTTCAGCCGCGGCGGCGTCCACGGGGACGGTGAAGGAGATCACCGAGCCGAACGCCGACACCGGGTCGCAGGCCAGCGCCTTGCGATAGGCGTCGAGGGCGTCGCTTCCCGTCGCGAGGCCGCAGGGCGTGGTGTGCTTGATGATGGCGCAGGCGACCTCGCCCATGAACGGGTCGGTCGCCAGCAACGCACCCTCGAGGTCGAGCAGGTTGTTGAACGAGAGTTCCTTGCCGCCGCGTTGCACCAATGCGCCGAGCCCTTCGCCCTTGCGCTCTGAATAGAA
Organism: Gemmatimonadota bacterium; assembly: GCA_016712265.1. Taxonomy (NCBI): domain Bacteria; kingdom Pseudomonadati; phylum Gemmatimonadota; species Gemmatimonadota bacterium. Next base: position 184,894 of record JADJRJ010000030.1, read on the forward strand.
CGCCGCGTCCTGGCCGGGGTTCTCCCCGTAGCGCAGCGACTGCTGCCGCGTGAGGGGAACGGTGACCTGGTCGGGAAAGCGCTCGCCGCGCTGAGCAGCAAACCAACCCGCGATGGCCGCGTCGTACGATGCCGTATGGGCGTACACCTTCTCGGCGAGCAGCCGACGGAGGTCAAGATCGTCATGGCCCGCCTCGAGCGCGGCGAGCACCCGCGCGTAGTCGCTAGGGTCCACCAACACCCACACGGCGTCATGGTTCTTGGCCCCCGAGCGCAACATCGACGGTCCGCCGATGTCGATGTTCTCGATGACCTCCTCGGCGTGAACGCCCGGCTTGGCGACCGTTTCACGAAACGGATAGAGGTTGACGACCACCATGTCGATCGGTGCGATGCCATGTGCGGCGATCGCTTCCATGTGTGCCGCGGTGTCGCGGCGGGCGAGCAGGCCACCGTGCACGGCCGGGTGCAGCGTCTTCACGCGGCCATCGAGCATCTCGGGGAACTGCGTGACCTCGGCCACGTCGATGGCCTCGAGCCCCGCCTGACGCAGCGCGCGGGCGGTCCCTCCGGTCGAGAGGAGCTCCCACCCCATGGCGGCGAGAGAACGGGCGAAATCAATGACACCAGTCTTGTCGGAAACCGAGAGCAACGCGCGAGGCAACGGAGTTCGAGAGGTTGGAGACAGAAGGAGTCGCGATCAGGCCGGGGGCGCATCGAAGGCGTCCGCGGCTCCGCAGGCGTCGCTTGCGGCAAAGTGCGGAAAGCGAATCGCGTCACGGGTGGTGGTCACGTGGCCATCGGGGCTGAGCGCCGTGCGACCGGCGGCGATATCGGCCACGACGCGCGGAAAGAGCAGGTGCTCAACTTCCAGGACCCGCAGGCCGAGTGTGGCCGGCGTGTCGCTCGCGAACACCGGGACCGGCCATTGGGCGATGGTCGCGCCGTGGTCGTATTGGTCATCCACGAAGTGGATGGTGGGGCCGCTGACCTTCGCGCCACTGGCCAGGACCGCGGTGTGCACATGCGAGCCGTACATGCCCTTTCCACCAAAGGCGGGAAGCAGGGCCGGATGCACGTTGACCACGCGCCCTCGCCAGGCGGTGGTCACGGCGGCGGGCACGAGGCGCAGGTAACCGGCGAGCACCACCAGGTCGATGGTGCGGGCGCGCAAGAGGTCGGCGAGTCCGTCGGTTCGCAACGTGCGATCCATCGCCACCGCCTCGATCCCGGCGCGACGCGCGCGTTCGAGCGCGAGGGCCTGCGGTTGGTCCGAGGCGACGAGGACCACCGTTCCCGGCGCCGCAGCGCCCAGGGCGGACAGGTGGTCGAGGAGGGCCTGGAGGTTGGAGCCTCCGCCGGAGGCGAGGACGGCGATTCGCGACGACATCGCGGCGGATAGTAGCGTGGACGCGCTGTGACGGTAACCCCGTGATGGTGGCGTCAGCGGGCGATCCAATCGAGGTAGCGGGTCACGGCTTCCTCGAGGGACGACGCCACCTGCGCCTCGCGCTCCGCCCAGACGAGGTCGTCCTCGGGGGTATCGGGCGACGGGACCAGGACACCGAATCCCCCGAGGGTCAACGCCGGCTCCACGTCGCGGCGACGGTCCCCGGCGAAGAGGGAGCGCGCGGCATCCAGGTCGTGATCGGCGATGGCCTGCTCGAACATCCCGGTGCCGGGTTTGCGACAGCGGCACGGGCCGGTCACATCGGGATGGTGAGGGCAGTGGTATGTCGCGAGCACGCCCGCACCGGCTTCCGCGAAGAGTTGTTCGACGCGTCGTCGGATCTGCTGGTAGGTCGCGTCGTCGAGATGGCCGCGGGCGATCCCGGACTGGTTGGTGACGATCACGGGGACGATTCCTGCTGCGCGGAGCGTGCGGACGGCGTCGATCGCTCCCGGGACGACGTGCACGCGCGCGGCGTCGGCCAGGTAGTGGGCGTCCACAATCAGCGTGCCGTCGCGATCGAGAAAGGCGGCGCGTCGCATGGCCTAACGAGTGATGGCGTTGACGACCACGGTATCGTCGGCCGGTCCAACGGACCGCAGGTCGAGCAGCAACTGGTCGCGTTCCATGCGCCCGATGATCGGTGTGTCGGTCGAACGGAGTGCCGCCTCACGTCCACGTCCGCCTGGCAGGGAGAGGGCGGCCGATGGGATGCGCGCGCTCGGAAACGCCCCGCCACCCACCGTCGCCTCCGCGTCAACGACCGTGATGCCGTGCCCGGGTGGGAGCGCCTCCAGAATGCCGGCCGCGCGCGCCTGCAAGGACGCAAGGCTCGCGGTCAGCATCGCCAACACCGGAATCTCCGTGCGGGCAACCTCGGGCTCGCGATAGAGTTGCAGGGTGGCTTCCAGCGCCGCGAGCGTGAGCTTGTCCACGCGAAAGGCTCGTGTGAGGGGATTCGCCCGACACTTCGCGATCCACTCGCGGTTCCCTAGCATGATCCCGGCCTGCGGTCCGCCGAGCAGCTTGTCGCCGCTCATGACGACCACGGTCGCGCCGTCTCGCACCACCTCGGGAACGGTGGGCTCCCCGGTCAGCCCCCACGGCGAGAGGTCCATCAGCAACCCCGAGCCGAAATCGTGGAGGAGCGGACACCCCGCGCCCGCGGCGATCGGCACCAGGTCGCGCACCGTAGCCTCGGCGACAAACCCCCGCTGTTCGAAGTTGGACCGATGCACCTTCACGATGACGCCGGTGGCGTCGCCGATCGCCGACGCATAGTCGGCCACGTGCGTGCGGTTGGTGGTCCCCACTTCGCGCAGGATCACGCCCCCCTTGGCCATGATATCGGGGACGCGAAAGCTCCCGCCAATTTCGATCAGCTCCCCGCGCGAGATGACGGCCTCGCGACCGGCGGCCATGGTGTTGAGCGCCACGACAAGGGCGGCGGCGCAGTTGTTCAGGACGAGGGCGTCTTCGGCACCGGTCAGTTCGGTGAGCAGCGATACCGCGTGGGAATACCGGGACCCGCGCGCGCCAACGGTCAGGTCATACTCGAGGTTGGACGCGCCGGCCGCGGTTGCCGCAATGGCGTCGATCGCCACGCGCGGCAATGGGGCACGGCCGAGGTTGGTGTGCAGCACCACGCCGGTCGCGTTGACGACACGCCGAAGCGACGGCCGCGCGATCTGCGTCAAGTGATCGCCCACCCGCGTGGTCCACTCCTCGTCGTCCACAGGAGGCGCAACGTGCCCCGTGCGCACCGCCGCGATTGTCTCGCGGGCGGCGCGCGTCACCAACGACCCCGGGAAGTGCGTGGAGAGCTCACGAATGCCGGGGAGCTCGAGCAGGGCACCCACTGCAGGCAGCGATCGCCGCGGGTCGCCTGCCGCCGTGGTCATCGACGCGGGGTGAGGGTGTCACGTCGTACGGTGCCGGTATCGCGCCGGACCGTGCCCGTGTCGCGCCGCACGGCGGCGGTGTCCCCTCGTGCCGAGTCGGCCGGGGGGCGCCGTTGTTGACGCGGCGTCGCGAATCGCCGCTCCGAGTTGCGACTCCGCCCGAGCACCGTGCGCATCCCCTCGGCGCGGAGGATGTAGCTCGTGATCGGAGGAAGCGGCTGCGTCAGGGTGATGAGGACTTCCTGCTCTGGCAGCTTCACGGTAGGGCGCGGCGGCGGTGTGGTGTCGCGCGGCGTTTCGGGGCGTGTGGGAGCACGGACGGGGGCCGGCCGGGCCGGGCGCGCGGCGGCCCGCGTCGTCGAATCCCGTGCAGCGGTGGTGTCGTTGGCCGCGCGAATGCTGTCCTGTCGCGCCTTCGTGCGCACGGAGTCATCCGCGATCCGCTTGACCTCGCGTGCGCCTAACGCGCGCACCAGGGGTACCAGCGACGAATCGGTCGCCAGGCGAATGGAGAAGCGCGACAGCTCGATGGCCTGCGCCGTGTCCAGCGGATGGTCGAATCGGACGCGAATGGTCAGGCTGTCCACGAACTCCACCTGCTGGATCCCGGCGCCGAGTGTGTCGCGCACCAGGGCGTGGAGGATGCGCTCAGAGGAGTCCTGCAGCGCGAGGGTGACGGTGTCGTACAACTCGCGCGGGTCGGCGAATCGGTTCTTGTTCTGGTCCACCAACCCGCGCAGGACGTACGAGCCAGCCGGGAGATTTCGGAGCGTGAAGCGCCCGAGGGAGTCGGCCACGGCGAGGTAGCGGAGCGAATCAGGGAGGACGATGGCCTCGACCAGTGCTTGCGGCGCGACTTTCTCGGCCATCCAATCGAACACCCGACCGGTGATCACCCCGCTCGCGATGGTCGGGCCCGTGGAGAAGACCAGCGTGTGGCCGACGGAATCGACATTGCCGTCCAGGTCGACCATACCGGGAAGCATGGTGACACGGTACGTGGTATTGGGCCGGAACCCTTCGCGTGGCCGTACCTCGAGCCGGGTACGTCGCCAGGACAACGCTGTGCGGCCTCGGCTGGGTGAGATGAGGAACAGGTCGGCGAGTGACGTGGCGCCCTGCGGTCGCTCGCTGACGACATCATCAAAGTCAAAACCGACGGCGTCGGTTCGCACGTTCAGGGCGCCGGTGTCGGGCCGGACCCGGACCAGGGCCGGCGGGTCGAGGTCCTCGGGCCCACCCGGCGGGACACCAGGCGACGCGCACGACGCCGTGAGTAGCGCGGCCATGAAGTGGGAGAGCAAACGGGCGGAACGCAGACGCATGGGAGCAGATGTTAGCGATACCCCTCGTATCGAGGTACCCCGCTGCTCCCCAGTACCCCGTCGATCCGGCAAAGGGCCCGCCACCGGTTTAACCGCCGAACGAGGCGATCTTGCTGGCGAGCTGCGCGCGCCGCTCCGTCCACTCCCGCTCCTTCTGCCGTTCGGCCTCCACAATCTCCGGCTTCGCCCGCGACACGAAGCTCTCGTTCGCCAGGCGACCGCGCAGGGCCGTGAGCTGCTTGTCGAGCCCTTCCAGCTCCGTGGTCAGGCGTGCGACCTCCTTGGCCACATCGATCATCCCCTCCAAGGGGAGGATCACTTCCGACCCGTCGGCCAGGACCTCGTGTGCCGCGGCGCCCGCTGGTGCGACGTCCACCACGACGAGGGAGCAGCGGGCGAGTCGTTCGATGGTCGACTGTTCCGCCCGGAAGACGACGGCCGCGTCATCACCCGCGGGCTTGATCATCGCCTGGACGGACTTGCCCGGTGTGATGTTGTAGTCCGCGCGGATCTTCCGGATGGCGGTGATTGCCTCGCGCACGCGCTCGAAGGCGAGCGCGCCTTCGGGGAGGCCATCGGTCACCGGCCAGGTCGCGGTGGCCAGAAAGCCATCGGACGGCTTGCCCGGGACCGGGAGCTGTTGCCAGAGCGCTTCCGTGACGAACGGGACGATGGGGTGCAGGAGGCGCAGCGCGCGGTCAAAACAATGCACAAGGACGGCACGTGCCACCTCGCGATCGGGCCCTGGGCTCGCGAGCCGCGACTTGACCGTCTCGAGGTACCAATCAGCGAGTTCACTCCAGGCGAAAGCGCGCGCGGCCTCGGTGTACTCGTTCAACCGAAGGCCGGCGTAGGTCTCGTGCGGTTCCCAGGTCGCACGCGTCGGTCGTGCGGGCCCAAGTGACGCGTTGCAGCTGGCCAGTGCGGCGTCGAGCCGCCCGAGGATCCATCGGTCGGCGCTGGTGAGTGCGCCGGGAGCGACCGTTGCCATGGGAGAGACCGGGTCCGAGCCCACGTTGGTGAGCAAGAAGCGGCCAATGTTCCAGAGCTTGGTCACGAAGTTGCGCCCGGGGGCAAACGAACGTTCCAGGTCACGCGGGTCGAGGATGGTGTCGGCGCCGAGTCCCATGCCGGCAATCACCGTGTAGCGCAGCGCGTCCGCTCCGTAGGCGGCCACCACGTCGAGCGGGTCGATCCCGTTCCCCAGGGACTTCGACATCTTCACGTGGTTGGTGTCCCGCACGGTCCCATGCAGGTACACCGAGTGGAACGGCGCTTCGCCCATGAACGCGTACCCTGTCATGATCATCCGGGCGACCCAGAAGAACAGGATTTCCGGGGCGGTCACGAGGAGGTCGGTCGGGTAGAACGCCTTGAGGTCCGCGGAATCGTCGGGCCAGCCTAACGTGGAGAAGGGCCAGAGGCCGGACGAGAACCAGGTGTCAAGGACATCTTCGTCCTGGCGGACCGGGCCGGAGCAGGCAGGGCAGGTCGCCACATCGGTCCGGCTCGCGGTGACCTTGCCGCACCCGTCGCAATACCAGACCGGGATGCGATGCCCCCACCAGAGCTGGCGCGAGATGTTCCAATCGCGGATCCCCTCGAGCCAGTTCACGTAGACCGCCTCCCACCGTTCGGGCAGGATGCGGATCGTGCGATCGTGCACGGCCTTGAGTGCGGGCTCGGCGAGCGGCTTCATCTTGACGAACCACTGCTCGGAGAGCCGCGGCTCGACGACCGTGTCGCAACGGTAACACTGGCGGATCGAGTGATGATGCGGCTCGACCTTGACCAGCGCGCCCATCGCCTCGAGCTGGCCCACGATCACTCGGCGCGCATTGGCGCGATCGAGCCCCACCAGGTCGGCAGGGACGCGTCCGGCGGCATCGGCCATCTCGCGCATCTCGCCGGTGGGCGACATGATGACGGGCATCGGGAGGGCGTGGCGCTGGCCGACCTCGAAGTCGTTGTGGTCGTGCGCCGGGGTGATCTTGACCGCGCCAGAGCCAAAGGCAGGATCTGTGTAGGTGTCCGCGACAATCGGGATCTCGACATTGGAGATCGGCAGCATCACCGTCCGTCCGATGAGGTCCTGGTAGCGCGGATCGTCCGGGTGCACGGCAATCGCCACGTCGCCGAGCATCGTCTCGGGACGCGTGGTCGCCACCGTGATGCTGCGCGGGGCCTCGTTGGCGTTGATCGGGGTGAGCGGGTAGCTGATGTGATAGAGCTTCCCGTCCTTCTCGTGGTGCTCGGCCTCCTCGTCGGATAGCGACGTGAGGCAGCGCGGGCACCAGTGGATCACGCGGTGCCCCCGGTAGATCAGCCCCTTCTCATACAGCCGGACGAACGCCTCGCGAACCGCACGCGAGAGTTGGGGCGACAGGGTGTAGGCCGTGCGGGTCCAGTCGGCGGAGGCGCCGATGGCCCGCAGTTGCTGGAGGATCGTCCCCCCGGTCTCGGTGACGAAGGCCGAGGTACGCTGGATGAAGGCATCGCGGCCCACGTCGAAGCGCGTCTTGCCCTCGCGCCCCAGCTGTTTCTCGATGACGTTTTGCGTGGCGATCCCCGCGTGGTCGGTGCCGGGCACCCATAGGGCCTCGTCGCCGCACATGCGTCGCCAGCGCATGACCACGTCTTGGACCGTGTTGTTCAGCCCATGCCCCATGTGGAGCACGGCCGTGACGTTGGGGGGCGGGATGACGATGACGTACGGCGCACGGCTGCCTCCCGCGCGCGCCGATCGCTCGGCGGCGGCGGTGAAGGCGCCTGCGCGCTCCCACTGGTCATAGATCTCGCGTTCCCGCGTCGCGTGGTCGAATTGCGGGGGCAGCTCGGGGGTCTGGGGGTCGGCCATGACGGGCAATTTACACCATCATGCCCTGAGTTCGGTTGGCGGTACTTGAACGGCCGTGCGTGCCGCTTTTCGCCGGGCCTTGCTATGTTGCAGGGTGACCGGCACTGCTCCGTCGACGCGTGGGGTCGCCTGGTGGCTGGCGTGGGCCATAGTGGTCGCGCTACTGCTGGGCGGGGTCTACTTCGCCCTCCATCACGTCAACGACATCCCCCCGGCCCTCGTCGCCCGCGCGTAGGCGTGGCGCCGCGGGTCTCCCGTTTCCCGCTCGTCCCCGATCATGATCGTCCTCACGCTTCCCGATGGTGCACGCCGCGAGGTCCCGGCGGGTACGCCGGCCCGCGACGTAGTGGCCAGTATTGGCGAACGACTCCTCAAGGCGGCGATCGCCGTGGTGGTGGAGGGAGAGACGGTCGACCTGGGGACGCCCCTGCGGCGCGGTGGTGCTTTCCGCGTGTTGACGGAGAGAGACCCCGAGTCGCTCGCCGTCTTGCGGCACTCCGGGGCCCACATCCTCGCCACTGCGGTGCGTCGGTTGCGCCCGGATGCCCAGATCGGCTTCGGCCCGGCCATCGACGACGGCTTCTACTACGACTTCGGGGTCGAGAAGCCGTTCACGCCAGAGGACGTCGAGGCCTTCGAGGCCGAGATGCGGAAGGTGGTGGCGGAGAAGTACCCGTTCGTCCGCGAGGAGATCGATCGTGTGGAGGCGAATCGTCGTTTCTCCGACGACCCGCTCAAGCTCGAGCGCATCGCGGACCTCGGCGCCGACGAAGTCATCTCCACGTACACCGACGGCCCGTTCATCGACCTCTGTCGCGGCCCCCACGTGCCGGACACGAGCTACCTCAAGCACTTCAAGCTCCTGCACACCGCAGGGGCCTACTGGCGCGGCGATGAGCGGCGCCCGATGCTGCAGCGCATCTACGCCACCGCATTCTGGAAGAAGGAAGACCTCGAGCAGCACCTCTTTCGCATCGAGGAGGCCAAGCGCCGCGACCATCGCGTGCTGGGCAAGACGCTCGACCTCTTCATGTTCTCCCAGGTGTCACCGGGGTCAGCCTTCTGGACCGAGCGCGGGACGACCATGTACAACACGCTCGTGGACTTTGTCCGTGACCGGCAGCGCGAGGCATTTCAGGAGATTCGTACGCCACTCATCTATAACAAGATGCTGTGGGAACAATCCGGGCACTGGGGGAAGTACCGCGAGAACATGTTCCTCATCCACAACAAGGAGACCGAGGAACTCGACAGCTCGCTCAAGCCAATGAACTGCCCGTCGCACTATGTGCTGTACGGGGCGAAGAAGCACTCGTATCGGGAGTTGCCGCTGCGGTACGTCACCTTTGACGTGTTGCACCGCAATGAGCTGACCGGCGCGCTGTCCGGGCTGACGCGGGTGCGACAGTTCTCGCAGGACGATTGCCACGTCTTCCTGATGGAGTCGCAGATCGACGAGGAAGTGCGCTTCCTCATGGACTTCATCCTCGGGCACTATGCGACCTTCGGGCTCGAGGCGCGGATCAAGTTCGCGACACGGCCCGAGGTGCGGATCGGCAGCGACGAGATGTGGGACCGCGCCGAGCGCGCGCTGGAAAGCGCGCTCAAGGCGACGGGGAAGCCGTACGAGCTGAAGCCGGGCGATGGGGCGTTCTATGGGCCGAAGATCGACTTCGATGTGCAGGACTCGTTAGGTCGTGCCTGGCAGTTGGGAACGATCCAGCTCGACTACGCCGCGCCGGAGCGATTCGACCTGCAGTACGTGGGCGAGGACAACACCAGCCACCGGCCGGTCGTGATCCATCGGGCGGTGAGCGGGTCGATCGAGCGCTTCATGGCGATCCTGATCGAGCACTTCGCGGGGGCGTTCCCAGTATGGCTCGCGCCGGAGCAGGTGCGGGTGCTGCCGATCTCCGATGACCTGGCGCCCGTGGCGGCCGAAGTCACCGCGAAGATGAAGGCCGCGGGGATCCGGGCGCACATGGACGCGCGCAGCGACACGCTCAACTACCGCATTCGCGAAGGCGAGATGATGAAGGTGCCGTACATGGCCGTCATCGGAAAGCGTGAGGCCGAGGCCGGGACCCTGGCCGTGCGGGAACGCGGACAGGGGAAGAAGCAGGAAGTTGTTGGGGTCGACGCCTTCATCGCGCGTGTGCTGGAGGATGTCCGGTCGCGCTCGCTGGGAAATGTCGCAACCGCATCGGCTCCGTCGAGTTAGACGCCGTCCCGCGCCGGGTCCGGCGGGCGGCACGGGGTACGTGGCGCCGGGGACGCGCCCAGTCGCTCTGGGGCTGGGGTTCATCGGGATGGCGGTAGTGGCTGCTTCCGGTCGAGCGTCGTTGAGCTGGGGGCCGCACGGACCTCAGCCGCTCCGATGAATCCGCTCGTCCGCCGCTACCTTCGTGCAGCGATTGCGTTTCTCGTGATCGGACTACTCCTCGGCGCGTGGATGCTCGTCGCGCGCGAATTCGGGGGCTGGCTTCCTCCACGCATCCGCAGCGCGCACACCCACGCCCTCCTTGTGGGGTTCGTGATGTTGATGATCACTGGGGTCGCCCTGTGGATGTTTCCGCGTCCCCGGGCTGGCGACACGGTGTTTCGCCCCGCCTTGGCGGACGTGGCTTGGTGGGGCATTGCCGGAGGCACCGCCCTGCGGGTCGCGCTCGAGGTGGGCCTTGGTGCCACACCGTCCGTGGCGTGGCGGACGGCGCTGGTGAGTGCCGGCCTGCTTCAGGTGGCCGGGCTCCTGCTATTCTTCCGCACGATGTGGACCCGCATCAGGTCGGCGGGACCCGCGTGACCACGCGCCTCAGCGGCGTGTCGCCGTTTTCTTCTGGAGGTTTCATGCGCTGGCCGACGATTCTGCTGGCAAGCTTCACCTTCCTCGCGGTTGGTCAGCCGGTCCAGGGCCAGTCGGGTCCAGCTTCAGCGGTGGCGGTGCCCGTCACGATGGAGTACTACTCTCGGATCAAGTGGGGATCCGTGGACGAGTTCAAGCGCCTCTACGCGAAGAACCACGCCCCACTCCTGCGCGAGATGGAGACCCTCGGCTTCATCAAGAGCGTGCGTGTTGAGGAGCCCTTCACCCATCTGGCGGGCGGGCCTTGCTGGGACCTGCGGGTGACCATCGTGTTCCGCGATGCGGCCGCGGCGATCTCGGATCCGGAGTGGGATCGCCTGTGGAGCGTGGCGCGCAATCGTTTGTATCGCGACGCTACGCGCTTCGACGCCGAGGAGGCTGCGCGATTCGCCCTCCTGGAGGACCATTGGGACGTCGTGGTCAACGAGGTCAAGGTCCCGTAGCCGACTGCGGTGGGCGGCAACTCCGCACCGCCCCCCACCGCCTCTGATCGAGTCGCCTAACCCTCCACGGGGACGGCGGTGAACCCCGGCATGCGCGCTGCGGTGGCCCGGACGAGCGCCCGCCGCACCAGCACAAAGCTCAAGATGGCTGTTGCCGCTGCGGCCACCGTCGACAGCAGCCACAGCCGGTGCAGCGTGAACCCGGGCTGGCGACTCAACCAAACCGCGGGGAGCGCAAAGGTGAGCAGCCGCACCGTGGCAACGACCAGCGATGGAACGGTGTTGCCCAAGGCCTGGAAGATCCCCGAGCAGGTGAACACCAGCCCCTGCGCCACAAAGTTCCACGAGATCACCCGCAGGAACTCCGCCCCGACCTCAACCACCGCTGGCTCCGGCGTGAAGATCCGCACGAGCGAGGCCGGGGCGACGTTGCACAACACGGTGAGCGCCGCCATCAGGGCACTCCCCATCAGGGCCGCGTCGCGAAAGGTCGCGTGCGCGCGATCCGCTCGTCCGGCACCGACGTTCTGCCCCGCCACCGGCGCGGCGGCAAAGGCGATCGCCATCGCCGGCAGGAAGAACGCCTGCATGATCCGCGAGCCGATGCCATATCCGGCCTGCGCCTCGGGGCCAAAGCCGCGGATGATCCAGTAGGTCACCCCGGTTCCGATGAAGATGATGGCGAACTCCCCGCCCGCCGGGACGCCGATGCGCAGCATGCGGACCACGACGTCGCGACGCGGCATGAGCTGGTGCCGGTCGAACCGGACGAAGGTCTCCAGCCGCCGGAACCAGCCGAGCAGGAGCGCGACACCGAGGGCCACGGAGATCGTACTTGCGAGCCCAGCCCCCGCCACGCCTAACGGGCGCCCAGTCCCCCAGCCGGCGATCAATACCGGGGCCAGGATGGCGTTGCACAGCACGGTGATCGCTTGCACGACCATGGTCGGACGGGTGACCCCGGTCCCGCGCAATGCGGCTCCAATGGAGACCAGCGAGAACTGCAGGGCGAGCGCGGGGAGGAACCACCGCAGGTAGGTGACGCCCGCTGTCATGGCCGCGGCATCGGCGGCGAGGGTGCCCACGTACGTTGGTATCAGGGCGTACCCAACGATGAGGAGCCCGACGACCGCACCCAGGGAGAGACCCAGCCCCTGATTGAAGACAAGCGTGGCGTCTTCCCGGTCCTTGCGTCCCGCCGCGTGCGACACGAGCACCATGGTGCCGACGCTCAAGACCTGGGTGAACGCCATCACAACAAACTGGACCGTGCCGGCGGAGGCCACGCCGGCCACGGCGGCATCCCCCAGCTTGGCGACAAACCAGAGGTCGATGAGGTAGTACAGTGTCTGGAGCACCATCCCGATGGCCATCGGGGCCGCGAGACGGAGGATGTGTCGGGGGATCGAACCCGAGGTCAGGTCGTGCATCGCTCAGGCTCCGGTCGCGTCAGGGAGCGCAGGAACGACCGTCGCCGGTGTGGCGAGCCAAAAGGCGCCACGCGCGAGGTCACGGGTGTGTTCGCGCAGGTCGGCGGGCCACGACACGATGAGCGTGTGGAACCGGTCGGCGTCCCCCTGGAAGAGGGCCCGGATCGCTTCCTCAAATCCCGGCGCATTGCCGAGCGTGGCCGCCATGAAGCGATACGTCGATTCCTGTGCGCGCCGGACGATGTCGCGTTCGGAGGAGACCTTGCGCGCCTCATCAACCAGGCGCCTGAGGGCCACCGAAGCGCCGCCTGGTTGTTCGTTGAGCCACTCCCAGTGCCTGGGGAGCAGGGTCACTTCCCGGGCCACGACGCCCAGCTTCGGGCGTCCCCGCGTGCGTCGCTCAGCCGTGGCGCGTTCACGATTCGCCGTACTTTCGAGGATGTCGTCCAACGCCCCCTCGAAATGGATATCGGCCGGTTCCGAACTGGTGGCGTCGAAGATGAGCGCGGCGCCGCGCACCTCAGGAGGGTAGTGGGCGAGGGCGAACGCGATTTCACGGAGCGACCCTGCCGCGATGCGTTGGCCTGCGTGAAAGGCGATGTAGGTGCTCGTGGCCTGAGCTGGCTCGGACGGCATCATGGCGATTCGATTGGGCGCGTGATGATATCGTCCGGGTCAAAAGGAGTCAATAACACCCGGGTGTAATGTTGACGCCGCTCGTGAAGCGAATCGCACCGTTCGGCGACTCAGGGTGTCTCAACCCGCGCTAGCTTCACGCCTCGACGTTACATCCCGAACTCCTCCATGGCCCCATTCCTTCGTCCCGCGGTCCTGATGGGCCTGACCCTGGGGACCGCCGCCTGCATTGTCGCTCCGCTCAAGCTCTCGCGGGACGACTCTCAGGTTGTCCTCGCCAACCTTGCCATCGACGCCCCGGATCCCTCGCAGCGGGGCGCACTGGCCGTGCGCCGGCTGTACTACGGCTCCGGCACCGACAGGCAGCGTGCGATCTTCCGGGACTCGGTCACCCTCAAGACCCGCACCGTGGACGGGGCCAAACTCGCCAGTGCGCCCACGCCGGCGCTGGGCAAGTCGCGCCAGAAGTACTGGGGATTCGACTTCACGAAGTTGCCGGTGAATGGTCGCGTGTGGTATCCCGACGGACCGGGGCCGTACCCGCTCGTCCTCGTGGTGCACGGCAACCACAACATGGAAGAGTACTCCGACCCGGGCTACGAATACCTCGGCGAGTTGCTCGCCTCGCGCGGCTTCATCCTCGCGTCGGTGGACGAGAACTTCCTGAACGGCAATATCCGCGGTGAGAACGACGCCCGCGGCTGGATGTTGCTCAAGCACCTCGAGGCCTGGCGCGGCTTCAATGACTCGACGAACTCGCCGCTGCGGGGGCGCGTCGACCTCACCAACATCGCGTTGATGGGTCACTCGCGCGGTGGGGAGGCGGTGGCGGTGGCCGGCTTGTTCAATCGCCTCGCGCACTACCCGGACGACGCGTCCGTGACGTTCGACTTCAACTTCGGGATCAAGTCGCTCGTGGCCATCGCGCCAGTTGATGGGCAATACCGGCCGGCAGAGAAGGGGACCCCCCTGAAGGACTACAACTACCTGTTGATGCACGGGACCCACGACGGCGACGTGTCGACCTTCAACGGCCTCACACAGTACGAACGCACGACGTTCAGCGGCCGCGGCGACTACTTCAAGTCCGCGTTTTTGGTCTACCGGGCCAACCATGGCCAGTGGAACACGGTGTGGGGGAGCACCGATGGTGGGGAGCGGAGCCGTCGCTCGCTCGACCTGCGCAGCTTCATCTCGCAGGCGGACCAGCGACGGTTTGCCGAGGTGACCATCTCGGCGTTCCTGGAAGCGACGTTGAAGGGACGGCGCGCCTATCTCCCGATGTTCCGCGATCATCGCACAGCGGGTCGCTGGCTCCCCAAGACGATGTACCTCACGCGCTTCCAGGAAAGCTCGTTTCAGTCGATCGCAGACTACGAGGACGACGTGGACGTGACGACCGCCGGGCCGGGAGCGACGCTGCGCGGCGATTCGTTGTCCACCTGGAAGGAAGCGGCGGTGCCGTTCCGTAGTCGGGGCAACACCCAGGCGCACAACGCCGTCACCCTGGCCTGGAACAACCGGGTGGCGGGTGAGGACACCACACGCCGCGCTACCCCGGCGACCTATCGCCTGACGTTAGGCGATTCGTTGCGCGGGGCGCTCGCCCCGGGGGCGGCCACGAGCGTTGTCTTCTCTCTCGCCCCGCTCGACGCGAAGCCGGGGCCGCGCCCGTTGCCACGTGACACCACGAAGAAGGACTCGGTGACGGTGCGCCGTGCGACACCGCGTCGGCCACCCACCCCCAAGGCCGCGGAAGACACCGTCCCGATGGATCTCACCGTGGAGTTGGAAGACGACGGCGGCCGCGTCGCCCGATTACCGCTCTCTCGCTATGGCGCGGTCCGGCGGCCGCTCAAGTCGTTCGTGTACCGACGAGCCGGCCGCGACCAGCAGCGGTTCGGCAACACCTTCGAGATCGTGCTGCAAACGTATGTGGTCCCGCTCGCTGACGCGGTGGCCGCCGCACCGGGATTTGACCCCGCGCGCCTCCGTCACGTGCGCTGGCGCTTTGACCGCACCGAGGCCGGCACAGTTCTCCTTGACAACATCGGGCTTGCACGTATGCCCGCCGACTACATGGGCGGAGGTGCCCGATGATGCGCCGATGTGTTGCGCTCGTGCTCGCGACGGTGCCTGCCGTTGGCGTCGCACAGCGCACGATGCACGCCCCCCTCACGGCCCAGCTCCCGCTGGGCGCTCGAGCCGCGTCCCTCGGTGGCGGGAATGCCGCGAGCCGCGACGCTGAGGGGGCGCTGATGAATCCGGCAAACGTCGGTGTGTCGACGGGGATGGGGATTAATCTGGTGCGTTACCGCGACGGTACCGCCGGCGGTGCCCTGGGACACGCAGGCGCTGTTGGGTCCATGGGGGTGGGGATGGCCGTGTCTTACCTGGACTACCAGCCGGCGTTTGCCTCCAGCGGCATCGTCAGCGACGCTCCGTTGGTGGACGGGGGCGCCGGGTCGGCGGCGTCACTCGCCGCCTCGGCCGCGATGAGCATCGCGTGGAAGGGGATGCGTTGGGGGGCGGCCGCCACGTACCTGGAGGAGCGAGTGGAGACGTCGCGCAGCGGCGCCGCCGCGGTGTCTCTTGGGGTGTCCCGCTCCGCGCAATTTGGCTTCGCCTCGTTTGGTATCGCGCTGCAGAACCTCGGGCCCTCGTTGCGGTACGGCCGAACAGACGTTCCCCTGCCGACGCGCCTGGCCCTTGGCGCGTCCGGGGCGCAGTTCCCGCTCAACGCCTGGTTCGACCTCGGGGTGGATGCGGGGCTGACGGTGCGTCGCGACGGGTTGGTCGGTGGCGCGGTTGGCGGTGAGCTGGCCTGGGTGCCGATCGAAGGGGTGTCGGCCGCGCTGCGCGCCGGCGTCCGCCGTCCCGAGCTCAAGGCCCAGGGGCCCGGGACGGCAGGATTCGGCCTCAGTCTCGACCGGTTCGCCATCGACTACGCGTTTGAGCAGATGCGCGAGGGCGGGGCCCACCGGATCGGTCTCCGGGTGCGTTAGGCGCTACGGGGCCCGACGCGCCGACGGGGGAGCGACCGCCGTCACGGTGACACCGGCCCCCCGCACGGCACCGAGGACGTCGACGACCGATTAGTAGCGGACGTCGCGCGACGCGTCGACGTACAGGTTGCGCGAGAATATTGGATCGTTCAGGGACGTGACTCGACCGCCAGGACGTCGCCGCTCACCGAGTCCATCACGACGCGCACCCACCCCACTGTTGGGGACCCCCAGGTCTCCAGGCGCCAGGCGCGGGGAACGGGCACCCCCAGCGTGTCGGTCAGCGTCTGGTCGAAGTGGAAATCATGCGTGTCCCCGTGGATCAGGAGCGTCCGTCCCGGGAACGCGGCTGCGTGGGCGCGGAGCCGGGGGACAAACTGCTCGAAGCCATCCCTGACGCCGCGGCGCGAGCCGAAGCCGATGTTGGCGTGAAAGGCGAGCACCACCGCCCTGGCGCCGGTGGAATCCGCGCGTGCGTAGGTGGCGTCGAGCCACGCGAGGGCGGCCGCCATGCGATGGCTGGCGGCGCTGTCGTCGGCCGCGGTGCGGCCCTTGAAGGCCTCGGTCGCGTTCCCGCTGCCCACCAGATGCAGGGTGGCGAACACGACATGGCCGATGCGCCAACGCCGGTTCTCCACCATATCGGCCCAGGTGCTGTCTGACGCCTGGGACTCGAGTGCGAGGGGCGCCGTGCCCAGGCTGTGGCCGGGCTCGGGGTAGAGCGCACCACGGAGGAACGCGAGGCGCTCCAGGGGACGATACCGCCCGGACTTCTCGCGATGGCAATCCGCCCACTCGTTGTCACCCGGCGTGTAAACTACGGCCGGGCGCAGGGCGCGCATATCACTCGCCCGCGCCTGGATGACCGAGTCGTCGCACGGACCATTGAGCAGGTCGCCGACGTGGAGCAACAGGGTGATGTCGCTGGCGTTGACCGCGGCGAGGACGCGACGGTACGCCGGGACATCGCGGGTCGAGTACGGCGCGTCCCCAAACACGCCGAACGCGAAGGCGTCGGGGGGAAGCGGAGCGCGCGAGGAGGGCGCTCCGCACGATACGACCAGCGCAACACTGCCGAGGGTGGCGAGCCAACGTGTGGCGCGCCGTGCCTGGGCGCGGCGCCAGGCCCCGGATCGGCGCCAGCGATACGCGCGCGGACCCGGGGGCGCTGGCCTCATGGCGACGTGGCCGTGACCGGCTTGTCCTTCACGAAGCGCTTCATGAAGTCGGTGATGCGGTTCCAGGTGTCGATCCAGATGCCGTGGAACATCGACTCGTGCAGGTCATCCGGGATGACCATGAGCTCGTGGTGGATGTTGCGGGCCCGGAGGAGTTGGACCAACCCGACCGTCTGGGCGAAGTCGACGTTGCGGTCGTCATCGCCATGCACCAGGAAGACCGGGGACTTCCAGCTGTCGATGGCCGCGATGGCTGACGACTTGTAAGAGACAGCGCCTGTGTCCAGCGAGCTTCCCCAGAGGTGCACACCGGCGAGGTCGGCCCCCGCAACAAAGACATCCGAGTTGCGGGCCAGCGCCTGCGCCGTGAGGACGCCACCATAGGAGAGGCCCCAGATCCCCACGCGCGCCGGGTCCACGTCCGGACGTGCCTGCAGCCACTTTCCGGCGGCGAGCACGTCCTGGTATTCGGCGTTCCCACGACCGCCGCTGTTGGGCGCGTTCCGGAACGAGCGGCCATAGCCGACGCCGCTGCGGTAATTCACCGAGAGCACGACGTACCCCTGCGATGCGAGGTACTGGTTGTACCCGTACGCCCACGCGTACCAGTGCATGTAGTGATACGCTGGCAACATCTGCCGGACCGGGCCGCCATGGACGAAGACGAGCGCCGGTCGTCGTTCGCCCGGCTTGAGGTCCTTCGGCAGGAACAGCTGGTTGTGGATCTCCATGCCATCGGGAGACTTCACGATGACGACTTCAGGATCCACGTGTGCCTCGCTCGGGAAGTCGGCGCCGAGCTTCGGGAAGAACGGGATGGCGGCTCCACCGGCAGTCGGTGCCAGTGCGACCGCTGCTGGCGTCTTGTAGTCGTAGTAGAGGACGGCGAGTTGCCGGCCATTCGCCAGCGGCTGCGGGAAGGCTTCGACGCCGCGGCCCGTGGTGACCTGCCGCGGCGCGCCCCCGGCGACCGGCACCGCCCAGATGTGGCGGCGTTCGATGTCACCGGCGTTGGTCGAGTAGAAGAGGGTCTTGCCGTCCTTCGACAGGGCAGCGCTCGTGGCATTCTCGATCATCCCGTCGGTCGTGGTCAACATCACGGGTCGCGCGGGGGGCGACGCGATGTTGATCGCGTAGTAGCGGTCCCACTCGTCGTTGGCCGGCGAGAACGGGAAGACCAGGTGCCCGTCGGCCCATACGAGCACGTTGATCGCGGTGAAGGTGGGCTCGTTAGGCTGGTTGTGCCAGAGTTCACGCCCCTCGCCCGTCTGTGCGTTGGCGACCATCACCGACAACGTGTGTCCTCCCGCAAAGGTCGCGCGGCACAAACCGGGGGGTTCGTTCCGGCCAGGCGAGGCGGCCGGTGCGCCCTGGCTCCCGCCAAACCCCTGGCCGCCTGGGGCGGCGACGCACGGACCGCGCGAGTTGCCCGGGCCCGGCGCGCCGGGACCGGAGGGGTTCCCGATGCTCCCGATCCCCACCTGCGCCTGCTGCCCGAACGCCTGTCCGGGGCGCCGCGTGAAGGCGACCTCGCGGCTGTCGGGCGACCACACCGGTGCATCGTCGTAGTCGACGCTCGGCGCCAGGTACCGCACCTGCCGTGCCTTCACGTCAAGGACGCCGATGAACGAGTGGTTCTGGCGGACGCTGACAAAGGCCAGCTTGCTGCCGTCGGGCGACCAGCGTGGGGAACGCTGGGTCCCCCAGGCCTTCACCAGCGGCTTGAGGCCGCGCGAGATGGAGTCGGTGGCGGGGCGCGCCGTGGTGGCCGCATAGACCTGTCCCTCCTTGAGGAACGCCACCCACCGTCCGTCGGGGGACAGCTCGGGGTCACCGCCGGCAACCACCTTCCAGGCGGGTCCGCCGGCCGCGCGCACAGCCCAGATCGCGCGTTCACCGCCATCAGGATCGTGTGATGGGTTGGCGACCCAGCCGAGCCGGTTGGGTGCCGAGCCGCGGACAAACACGATCGTGCTACCATCGTCCGAGATCTCCACGTTGGTGAGGTCGATCCCGTCATCCTCGAGGAAGCGTGTCAGTCGCACCGGCGTCCACGATGGGGCGGCCGCGGTGTAGACGTTGCGCATGCCACGTTCATACGCCATCCAGGCGACCCGATCGGCCTTGCGTGCACTGACGAGTTCCAGTGGGGCCGCGGGGGCCATGAACTGGTCGATGGTGGCAGGCGACTGGGCTGTACCCACGGTACCGATGGTCGCGAGGCCGACGAAAGCATGGAGGCAAGATCTCATGGCAGAGGGCAGGGGACGCCAACAAGATGTACGCGGGACCAGTCGACACAACGGTCGACGTATGCTGCGGGGGTCGGGATCGCGCCGTAGATTCGCCGCATGCCCGATGGTGCAACCCAGCGACTCGCCGAATTTGTGTCCCGTGCCCACTTTGGCGACCTGCCGTCCGAAGTGGTATCGCACTGCGAGCGTGCCGTGCTCGAATGGCTCGGGAGCGCGTTGGCCGGCTCCCTCGAACGACCGGCGATCCTGGGCCGACGGGTAGTACAGCAACTTGGCGACTCGGACGCGTGCAGTGTCTTTCCGGCGGAGCGGAGTTCTGCCGCGGGGGCCGCCCTGGCGAACGGTGTGGCGTCGCATATCCTCGAACTCGACGATGTGCACAAGGGCTCAACCTTGCACGCGGCGGCCCCGGTGATTCCGGCGGCCCTCGCGATGGCGGAGCGGGAAGGGGCGTCCGGTGAGGCGTTCCTGCTCGCGGTTGCGCTCGGGTACGACGTCGCGCTGCGCGTGGGCGAGGCGGTGAACCCGAGTCACTATCGGTTCTGGCATCCCACCGGAACCGCGGCGACGTTCGGGGCGGCGGCTGCCGCGTCCTCGCTGCTCGGCCTCGACGCGACCGGCGTACGCGATGCGCTGGGGAGCGCCGGGACGCAGGCCAGCGGGTTGTGGGAGTTCAACGCCGACGGGTCCATGAGCAAGCACCTCCACCCGGGAAAGGCGGCGATGAACGGCGTGCTCGCCGCGGATCTGGCGCATGTGCAGTTCACGGGCGCGTCGCGCATTCTCGAGGGAGAGCGCGGCTTCTTCCGTGCCACCGCCCAGGCGGCCGATCCCACACGCATCACGGAGGCGTTAGGCACGCACTGGAAGGTGACCGAGAACTGCTACAAGCTGCATGCCTGTTGTGGGCACACGCACTCCGCGATTGACGTGGCGCTGGAGCAGCGGGCCGCCTGGGGATGGAGCGGGTCGGAAGCCGTGGCCGACCTGCACGAGGTGATCGTCGAGACCTATGGGCCCGGCTACGAGATTGTGAAGGAGGCTAATCCGAAGACGCCGTACCAGGCCAAGTTTTCCCTGGCCTATGTGGTCGCGGTGGCGTTGCTCGAAGGCCAGGTGGGCCTGGGACAGTTCGGGGCGTTGCGGTTCGGGCCCGATGGGGTCGTGGAGGTGGACGCTGCCGCGCTGCTGGAGCGGATCCGGGTCCGCGTCGCTCCGGACCTCACGTCGCGATACCCGGCCGAGTGGGGGACGCGTGTGACCTTTGTGCACGCGGACGGACGGCGCGAGCAACGCGAGTCGGCATTCCCGCGCGGCAATCCGGAGCACCCCGTCTCGACCGACGTGCTGAGGGAGAAGGCGCGGGCACTGTTGGCCGCACGGTTCAGGTCGGGAATCCCGGAGGCTGCCCTGGCTTGGGTCGACGGCCTTCGCGAGGCGCGGGACATGAGGAGCCATACGCGCAGGCTGATGACGGCGATTGTCGACCTCACGGCGCGCCGTGGCTGAGATCAATCCGAGAGCCGCCGATCACCACACCCTTCGCGAAGGGGTGCGTGCCGCCTGTGCGCCGTTCGACGGGGCGTACTGGCAGCGTGTGGAGCGCGAGCGCGGGTATCCGGTGGAGTTTGTCGACGCGTTGACGCGGGCGGGCTGGTTGGCGGCGCTCATCCCGGAGGCGTACGGGGGAAGCGGGTTGTCGCTCACGGAGGCCTCGGTGATCCTCGAGGAAGTGAATCGCTCGGGGGCGAACAGCGGGGCGTGCCACGCGCAGATGTACACGATGGGATCTGTCCTGCGGCATGGGTCCGATGCACAAAAGGCGAAATACCTGCCGGCCATCGCGCGTGGGGAACTGCGGCTCCAGTCGTTTGGGGTCACAGAGCCGACCAGTGGGACGGACACGACGCGGTTGCGCACCACCGCGGTGCGGCGCGGCGACCGGTACGTGGTGAATGGCCAAAAGGTGTGGATCTCGCGCGTGCAGCACAGCGACCTCATGCTGCTGCTGGCCCGCACGACACCCATCGAGCAGGTCGCCAAGCGCTCACAGGGGTTGTCTGTGTTTCTCGTGGACGTGCGGGGGGCGACGGAGCGCGGGCTGCGCATTCGCCCGATCGAGAACATGGTGAACCACGAGACGAACGAACTCTTCTTTGAGGATGTCGAGGTCCCGGCGGAGAACCTGGTTGGCCGGGAGGGCGACGGCTTTCGGATCATATTGGACGGGATGAACGCCGAGCGGATCCTCATCGCCGCCGAGTGCATTGGGGACGGCTACTGGTTCCTGGACCGGGCGCGTCAGTACGCAAGCGAGCGGGTCGTCTTTGAGCGGCCGATCGGGCAGAACCAGGGGATCCAGTTCCCGATCGCCCGGGCGTATGCCAACGTGCGCGCGGCCGACCTGATGCGGTACGAGGCGGCGGCGCTATTCGATGCGGGTCGGCCGTGTGGGGCCGAAGCCAACATGGCGAAGTTGCTGGCGGCGGACGCCTCGTGGGAAGCGGCGAACACCTGCCTGCAGACCCACGGGGGGTTCGGCTTTGCCGCGGAATACGACGTGGAGCGCAAATTCCGGGAGACGCGGCTCTACCAGGTGGCGCCGGTCTCAACCAACCTCATCCTCTCCTACCTGGGCGAACACGTGCTCGGGATGCCCCGTTCGTTCTGACCATGACCCTGACACGCAGTATGTTGTTTGTCCCGGCGACGCAGCCGGCGATGATGGCGAAGGCGGCGCGGAGTGCCGCCGATGCGGTGTGCCTCGACCTCGAGGACGCGGTGGCGCCGGCGCTCAAGGCGGAGGCGCGCGGCGAGGCGGTGCGGGCCCTGCGCGAGCTGGACTTTGGGGGACGGCTGCGGATCGTGCGGGTCAATGCGGTCGATACGCCGTGGGCGGCCCGCGACCTGCTCGCCGTCATGGACGGCGCGGCCGGCCGCGTGGACGCCATCATGTTGCCCAAGGCTGGGGCCGCGCGCGACATCCACTTTGTGGACGCGCTGCTCAACCAGCTGGACGCTGCGGCAACGAGCCCGCGGCGCGTGGGGATCATCGCGCAGATCGAGTCCGCCGCGGGGTTCGTGCACGTGAATGCCATCGCGGGCGCCTCGCCGCGGCTCACGACCCTGGTCTTCGGGGCGGGGGACTACGCCGCCTCGATGCGCATGCCGCTGGCCAACATCGGCATGCGAGATGAGTTCGACGCTGCGGTGCCCGGCGACCGCTGGCACGCGGTGATGCATGCGATCGTCGCCGCCGCGCGTGCGCACGGACTGGCCTGCTGGGATGGTCCCTACGCCAACTACACGGACAGTGCAGGGCTCAAGGAGGCGTGTCGCCTGGCGCGCGCGATGGGCTTCGACGGCAAGCAGTGCATCCATCCGGCCCAGCTCGCCGTCACGAACTCCGTCTTTTCCCCGTCCGAAGCGGAAGTCACGCGTGCTCGCGAGGTCGTGGCGGCGTGGGAGGCGGCTCAGGTGGGCGGGCAGGGCGCCGCCGGGATCAACGGGGTCATGATCGATGCGGTGAACGTGCGGATGGCCCGCACCATCCTCTCGACGCACGACGCCATCACCCTGGGAGCCGCCCAATGAGCGAATCCGGCCGATGTTATGAGGACTTTGTGGTTGGCGCCATCCTGCGCCACCCGCTGGGACGCACGGTAACCGCAACCGA
This sequence comes from Gemmatimonadota bacterium, assembly GCA_016712265.1. Lineage (NCBI taxonomy): Bacteria > Pseudomonadati > Gemmatimonadota > Gemmatimonadota bacterium. The sequence goes on from JADJRJ010000030.1 coordinate 207,912, forward strand.
CAACACCTGGTTCTCCCTGCTCACCAACAACTCGAACCCGATCCACTTCGATCGACATTATGCTGCGCAGACCGAGTTCGGGCAGCCGCTGATGAACTCCACCTTCACCCTCGCGCTCGTGGTGGGCCTGTCGGTGAGTGACATCTCGCGGAACGCCGTCAACCTGGGCTGGCAGGAGGTGACGCTGCCCAACCCGGTCTTCGAGGGCGACACGATCTACGCGCAGTCGGAGGTCCTCTCGAAGCGCGACTCCAGGTCGCGCCCGCACATGGGGATCGTCGAGGTGAAGTCGACCGGGTACAAGCAGGACGGCACCGTGGTCATCGAGTTCCGGCGCAGCGTGATGGTGTACAAGCGCGGCCACGCCCCGGAGCGCCCCAACCCGGTGGTCGCCGGGTGACGCGTCCCCTCGAGGGGCTACGCGTCATCGCGGTCGAGCAGGCGGTAAGCGCGCCGTTCTGCACTCGGCAGTTAGCCGACCTGGGCGCGGACGTCATCAAGATCGAGCGCCCGGGCGAGGGGGACTTTGCGCGCGGGTATGACCAGGTGATGCACGGAGAGTCGGCCTACTTTGCCTGGCTCAACCGCGGCAAGCGCAGTGTGGAGCTGGATATTCGCGCCGAGCCCGGGCGATCGCAGCTGGGTACGCTGGTGCGGGGCGCGGACGTCTTCGTGCACAATCTGGTCCCCGGGGCCATCGAGCGATTGGGACTGGGCTATGACGCGGTGCGGGCCGACGCCCCGCGGCTGGTCTGGGTAGGCATCTCCGGGTTTGGGCCGGATGGGCCGTATCGCGACCGGAAGGCCTATGACATGCTGGTCCAGGCCGAGGCGGGGATCGTCTCGATGACCGGCACGCCGGAGGCACCGGCCAAGGTGGGGATCAGTATCGCGGACATCGGGAGCGGGATGTACGCTTACTCGAGTATCCTCGCGGCGCTGTTACGCCGTGCGCAGACCGGGGAAGGGAGCCGCATCGACATCTCGATGTTTGAATGCATGACCGAGTGGATGACTCCACCGCTCTACAGCTGGCTCGGCGCCGGTCGCGTGCCCGCGCGAACAGGAATCCGTCGCAACATGATCGTGCCATACGGCGCGTATCCCTGCGCCGACGGCGACGTGTTGTTCGCCATCCAGAGTGACGGGGAGTTTCGTCGGTTGGCGACGGCGGTGCTGCTGCAGGCCGAGCTGGCCGACGACCCACGCTTCGCGACGAACGCCGTGCGCCTGGCCAACCGGGGGCTGCTCGAGGCCCTGATCGAGGCGTCGTTCGTCGAGCTGACTGTGGACACCGTCGTGGAACGGCTCGATGCGGCCGGGTTGGCCAGTGCGCGGGTGAATGATGTGCCGGCCGTCGCGGCGCACCCGCAACTCGTGGCGCGCGACCGCTGGGTGACGGTGGATAGCCCGTCGGGGATGCTCCCGGCCCTGCGTCCGCCGCACAACATCGCAGGGGTGGATGCACCCATGGGGCGCGTGCCGGCGTTAGGCGAGGCGACGCAGGCCGTGCTCGGCGCGCTGGAGGCTCAGGGCAGGCGCTCGTAGGTCGCGAAGGTCACCCCGGTGGTCTTTCCCGTGCCGTCGTCCCGCATGTACATCACGGCGATGGTGTTACCGTCGGGCGTGAGCACATTCGTGAGCAACTGCGTGACCTTGCCGTTGTTCTTGTTCACGATCTCGTTGATCCGGTCGGTGATCCGAATGACGGCGGCGTGGGTCTGCCCGCGGTTTCCCGTCACCGGCATGTCCTTGCCGTCGAAGTCGGTCGTGTACCACCAGGTGGTAGTATCACCGCGCGCACTCACGGACTGGATGGTCACCTTCATGCCGGCGGCCCCGTGGGGCTCGTAGGTCATGATGTTCGAACTCGGGGCCGGCGCGTCGCTCTTGAGCTTCCAGCGTCCGAACCTCGGATTGCCCGGCTGGGCCTCTGCTGGGGCTGCCGCCGCCAGGGCGAGGGCGAGAACCACGAAGGTGGGACGCATCAGGGGACCGTTGGGGTGGGTTTCTTGCTCGTCAGCTCGGCGACCATGGCCTCGAACGTCTTTCGCTGGCCGTCGTCCGCGCTGACCAGCATGGTGAGACGGTCGAAGGACTGTTGCGTGAGCCCGTGTGCCTTCAGCGCGGCGGCGATGTCCTTGCGGAGCTGCTCTCGCATCCGCGCCTGGTCCTCGAGCTTCTTGGTCCGGGGATTGGCCATTTCTGCATGCGCCTTGTCCCGGATCTCGGTCACGGCGACCCAGGCCTTGGCGAAAGCGGTCATGGAGTCCGGTTGGGTGGTGACAGTCGCGCCCGCCTGGGCGTCGGCACTGGACGGGGCGAGGACGGGGGTGACGACCGTCAAGCAGAGCAGGAGGAGGCCGCGCATGGGCTGGGTGGGGTGCCCCCGAAGCGGGCCGCCGGGAAGGTTCGGACGCCCGATTCGTGGTTCGAGCGGAATGTAGGCTTGTGGCGAGGGGCGTCAACATATGTCTATATGCGACTTGCGGATACGTGGTCCGCGGCCGAAGTTTTGCGGTTGGTTGGACAGGCTCCAGGAACACCCCTCCCAAGGCGTGGCATGAAGACCCTCGTGACGACCGCGGCCGCCGTTGGCGCGCTCCTGTTCATTCCGGACCTCGGTGTGGCTCGCCCGGCGCCAGCGACGAGCATCAGGTTCACGGCCCCTGAATTGAATGCGGTCGTCAAGCAGTATTGCCAGGGGTGCCACTCGGATCGCCTTAAGCGAGGCAACCTCACTCTTGCATCCTTCGACGTGGCCCGCCCGCACGAGAGTGCGGACGTCGCGGAGAAGGTGATCGGCAAGCTGCGGACGGGGATGATGCCCCCGCCGGGATCCAAACGACCGAGTGCGGACACGGTGGCGGCGCTGATCGATGCCCTGGAGACCCAGTTGGATTCGGCGGCGATGGCGCACCCCGATCCCGGCTATCGCACCTTTCAGCGACTGAACCGTCCCGAGTATGAAGCCGCAATCCGTGACCTGCTGACGCTCAAGGTGGATGCGTCCGCCTACCTGCCGCCGGACACGAAGAGCGAGAACTTCGACAACATCGCGGACGTGCAGACGCTTTCGCCGATGTTGCTGGAGGGGTACCTCCGCGCCGCATCGGACATCAGTTGGATGGCCGTGGGGAATCCGCGCGCGACCTCGGCGGCAGCCACGCTGACCGTGCCGCGGACCGCCTCGCAGGTTGACCACGTCGAGGGCGCGCCGTACGGGACGCGCGGCGGAGTCTCCGAGGTGCATGTCTTTCCGGCGGACGGCCTCTACGCGTTCACCTTGAACTTTTTCCACGAGACGACCGGCGCGTACGCTGGGGGCCTGGTGCGGGGAGAAGCCATCGAGGTCTCGATTGACGGAGAGCGCGTCGCGCTGGTGCACATCGATCGACACATGCATGCCTCGGATCCCAACGGGGTGTCCATGGCGACCGATCCGGTGAAGGTGACAGCGGGTCCGCATCGGGTGTCCGCCGCGTTCATCCCGCCAGCGTTCCAGGGGGTGGTGCAGGACCTGATCTCCCCGCTCAAGTGGTCACTGAACAGCACCTCCAACGCCACGGCGTACGGATTCACGCTCCTGCCGCACCTGCGCGACTTGGTGATCAATGGTCCGGTGCAGACGACCGGGGTTTCCGAGACGCCGGTGCGGCGCCACATCTTCACCTGCAAGCCGTCCAGCGCGACGGCAACGCGTCCGTGTGCGCGCACGATCCTCACGCGCCTGGCCACGCAGGCGTATCGTCGGCCGGTGGTCGAGAAGGATATCGCCGCCCTGTTGGCCCTCTACGATGACGGGGCACGCAACGGAGGCTTTGAGAACGGGGTCCGCAACGCGCTCGAGGGCATCCTGGCGTCACCGGACTTCTACTTCCGTTTCGAGCGGGCGCCGGCCACCGCGAAGGCGGGGAGCGCCTGGAAGTTACGGGACGTGGACCTGGCGTCGCGACTTGCCTTCTTCCTGTGGGCCTCGCCGCCCGATCGTGAGTTGGTGACGGTCGCAGCAGCCGGTCGGTTGTCGAACCCGGTAGTGCTGGAGCGTCAGGTGAAGCGCATGCTGGCCGATCCCCGCGCCGAGGCGCTGGCCACGCGGTTCGCGGCGCAGTGGCTGCGCCTGCCGGACTTGGCGATGGTCCAACCGGACGTCCGCCAGTACCCGGACTTTGATGAGCAGCTGCGCGACGCGATGCGCAAGGAGACCGAGCTCTTCTTTAAGAGCCTGGTCGACGAGGACAAGAGCGCGATGGAGTTGTACACGGCCGACTATACGTACATGAACGGACGCCTCGCCGAGCACTATGGGATGCCAGGCGTGGCGGGGAATGAGTGGCGGAAGGTGAAGTACACCGATAGTCGGCGCGGGGTGCTCGGACATTCCTCTGTCCTCACCCTCACCTCCCATGCGACGCGCACCTCGGCGGTCGAGCGCGGGAAGTGGGTGATGGAGGTGCTGCTCAACTCACCCCCGCCGCCCCCGCCACCGGGAGTGCCGGACCTCGAGGCGACTCCGGGGAACGACGGGGCGCGCATCCTGACCGTGCGTGAGCGGATGGAGCAGCACCGCAAGAACCCGGCATGTTCCTCGTGTCACAAGATGATGGACCCGATCGGCGTCGCCCTGGAGAATTACGATGCGACGGGCCGCTGGCGTGCGCGGGACAACGGCACCCCCGTCGACCCTCGCGGCGAATTGTGGGACGGGAGCCAGGCCCAGAGCCTCTCGGACCTGTCGACCGCGCTGACCAAGCGCAAGGAAGTGCTGCTCCGCACCTTTACCCGCAACCTGATGGCGTATGCGGTCGGGCGGCGCGTCGAGGCGCACGACATGCCGACGATTCGCGGCATCGTGCGCGCGGCGGAACAGAAGGACCACAAGATGTCCGCCTACATCATGGGGATCATCAACAGCCCCGCGTTCCGCATGCAGCGTTCGGAGCCGGTGGCCGACGCGAAGGTCACCAGTCCATGATGACCGCCCCGTCACCCGGCAAAGGACGGAGCTCCCTGTTGTCGCGCCAGCCGTTCCCCAGCGAAGGCCGGGGCCCGGAGTCGTTCACCCGACCACCGATCGACCGATGAGCCACATCCTCAAGCAGCCGCTCCCCCGTCGCACGTTCCTGAAGGGGATGGGGGCGACGATCGCCCTGCCGTACCTCGAGGCGATGACGCCATTTCGTGGAACCAGCGCCGCCGCCGCAGGGGGCGAAACGGTTGATCGCGATGGAAATGGTGCATGGGGCCGGCGGATGTTCGCCGTTTGGTCTCGCGAACAACCTCTGGGTTCCGGTCGGCACCGGGGCGACGTTTGACCTCAAGGGGACCTCGCTGTCGCCGCTCGAGAAGTGGCGCAAGTACGTCACCATCGTGTCGAACACCGACGTGCGCATGGCGGAAGCCTACAAGTCCGAGGAGATTGGCGGCGACCACTTCCGGTCGAGTGCCGTCTTCCTGACGCAATCGCACCCGACGCAGACCGAGAGCTCCGACATCTTCGTCGGGACCTCGCTGGACCAGATGTATGCGCGCCGCTTTGGACAGGATACCCCGATCCCGTCGATGCAGCTGTGCATCGAGCCGCAGGATCGTGCCGGTGGCTGCGCCTATGGCTACTCGTGCGCGTACACGGACACGATCAGCTGGGCCTCACCGACGGACCCGCTCCCCATGATCCGAGACCCGCGCGTTGCGTTTGAGCGCCTCTTCGGGACCGGGGGCACCGCGGCCGAGCGTTCCGCACGGCTCAATGCGACCAAGAGCATTCTCGATTGGGTCACCGGGCGCGTGGCGGAACTCAAGCGCGAGTTGGGCGCGAGCGACCGGCAGCGCATGGATCAGTACCTTGAGACCGTCCGGGAAATCGAGCGCCGCATCGAAAAGGTCGAAGCCCGCAACTCGTCCGGCGAAGAACGACAGCTCGCGGGGGCCCCGACCGGGGTGCCGGATTCGTTCGATGAACATGTCAAGCTGTTCATGGACCTGCAGGTGCTGGCCTTCCAGTCAGACATGACGCGTGTGTTCTCGTTCAAGCTCGGGCGCGACGCGTCGGCGCGTGTGTATCCGGAAAGCGGCGTGTCCGCCGGCTTCCATCCGGCATCACACCACGGGAACAACCCGCAGCGGGTGAAGGAGTTCGCCGAGATCAATCGCTATCACGTGGGCATGCTCCCGTACCTGATGGAGAAGCTCCATGCGGTGAAGGAAGGGGACGGGACCCTGCTGGACCAGACCGCGATCATTTATGGGTCGCCGATGGCCGACGGCAACACGCACAACCATCGACGGTGCCCGCTGCTCTTCCTCGGTGGGGCGGGTGGCGTGCTCAAGGGCAACCTGCACCTGAAGGCGCCGGACAGTACCCCGATGGCCAATGCGATGCTCGGTCTGCTGCAAGGCATGGGGATGAACGACATCGAGTCGTTTGGCGATTCCACCGGCTGCTTCACGTTCTAACCCTCGACTCAGGGACCCCCGTCATGATTGGTTTGCGCGCATTGGTTGCGGCTGCAGGATTCGTGTTGTTCACCACGGCGTCCCTGCCAGTCACCCCGCTGGCGGACGCCGCGATGCGGCGCGACGCGGCGACGGTGCGTGCCCTGGTGGCCCGCGGCGCCGACGTGAATGCGGCGCAGGGCGACGGGATGACGGCGCTCCACTGGGCCGCGCGATTCAACCAGGTGGAGGTCGCGAACCTCTTGCTGCGTGCCAGGGCCAATGTGTCGGCCGCCACGCGCATCGGAGGCTATACCCCCCTGCACGTTGCCGCCGAGAATGGGGCGGGTGAGGTCGTCGCCCTGCTGGTCAAGGCGGGCGCCAATCCGAATGCAGCCGGATCGGTGGGGGTGACCCCGCTACATCTGGCCGCCCTCTACGGGGATGCGCGCGCCGTGAAGGCGTTGCTCGATGCGAAGGCCACGGTGGATGCACGTGAGCCGCAGTGGGGCCAGACGCCCCTGATGATCGCGGCGGCCAAGGGGCGGCTGGAAGCCGTGAAGCTCCTCCTCGCGGCTGGTGCAGACCATAAGGTGGCGGCGAAGGCGATGGACGTCATGGCGTCCGCCGCGATCGACCGACAGTCGAAACAACGGCGCAACCAGGTGCTGGCGGAAGCGCGTGAACAGGAAGGGGCGAAAGACAAGGCCGGTTGGCAACCGAAGCCCAGCGTGGTCCAGAAAGCGGTGCAAGCCGCCATGCAGGTTGACAACCAGGTCGCAACCGCCGCCGCCCTCGACGGCGCCGCCCAGGCGCGTGCCGCCGAAGAGCAGCGGCTGATGGCGCAGGGCGGGCCCGGACTCGACGACGACGCCCCGGGATACACCGAACTGATCGGGGCCCAGGGTGGCCTTACCTCGATGCTGCTCGCGGTCCGCGAGGGACATGTGCCCGTCGTGAAGGCGCTGGTCGAGGCAGGGGCCGACATCAACCAGGTGAGCGCGGGGGACAAGTCCTCTCCGCTCCTCATGGCGACGATCAATGGCCACTACGACCTCGCCCTCGAATTGATCAAGGCCGGCGCCAACCCGAACCTGTATTCGGACGCAGGCGCCGGGCCGCTTTATGCCGTGTTGAACAAGGAGTGGGCGCCCACGACCCGCACGCCACAGCCCGCTTTCCAGCTGCGCCAGTCGAGCACCTATCTCGACGTTGTCGCCGCGTTGCTCAAGGCCGGCGCCAACCCCAACGCGCGCCTCAAGCGGTCGTTGTGGTACACCACCTACAACCGCGACAACTTGCGTGTGGACTTCGCCGGTGCCACGCCACTGTTCCGGGCCGCCTATGCCACGGACGTTGAGGCGATGAAGCTGCTGGTTGCGGCCGGGGCAGATCCTGCGGTGGCGACAATCCGTCCGGCGCCACGCGCACGTCGCGGCGATCCCGCGGCGAGTGCCACTGGGGCCATGCCAGCGGCACCGCGCACGGACCCTTCGGGGCTCCCCGCGGTTCCGGACGGAGGCCCCGGCGTGTACCTGCTGCACGCCGCAGCTGGGGTTGGCTACGGACAGGGATTTGCCGCCAACGATCACCGCCATGTACCCGATGGCTGGCTGCCTGCGGTGAAGTACATCGTGGAGGTGCTTGGCGCTGACGTCAACGCCCGGGACTACAGCGGCTACACCGCGGTCCACCACGCCGCGTCCCGCGGCGACAACGAGATGATCAAGTACCTGGTCTCCAAGGGTGCTGACGTCACGGCGGTGTCACGCTCGGGCCAGACGACGGCGGACATGGCGAACGGCCCGGTACAGCGCATCAATCCGTATCCCGAGACCGTGCAACTGCTGATGAGCCTCGGCTCGAAGAACAACAACAAGTGCGTGAGCTGCTGAGCGCCGGCCGCAGCGGCGCCACTGGCGCCTTGGGCGCGCGGCGCGCGATAATGTGGCTTCACAACCCCCTCCCCAGAGGACCCCGATGATGAAGACCCGTGTGATCCGCGGCCTGGCCGCGTTGGCGGCATTCACCGCCGTCGCCTGCAGCCGCGGTGGCTCGGCCGGTGGCGCGCCGACCCCGTCCGGCGCGAGTGCGATGGCCATGCCGGCCGACGTGACCCCGTCCAACGTTGCGTTAGGCGACTCGCTGTTCAACAATGGCGGCTGCATGCGCTGTCACGGTGCCAAGGGCATCGGTGGCGCGAACGGCCCCGCGCTCAACGACGCCCAGTGGGTCCAGCTCAAGACTGGAGCCTATGACGAAATCGTCGGGATCATCACGAGTGGGGTGCCCGCCGCGAACATCAAGGATCCGTCGCGCAAGAACCCGATGGGAGCACGCGGTGGTCGCATGGCGCTGACCGACCCGCAGATCAAGGCGGTCGCGGCCTACGTCTACTCAATTTCGAGGAAGTAGCCGGGCGCGTCACGTGCAGGGGAAATGCGAAGGGGGCGAGGAGCCGACGATCGAGTCGCTCCTCGCCCCCTTGTTCATGCAGCCTGTGCAAACGATGGTGCCAGCCTGCCCTCTGCCGTCTGACCTCTGGCTGGTACCTACTTCGCCATCGCCCTGAACTGCTCCACCGCCGCGTTCACCTTGAAGTCGATCGCCACCTTCCCGATCTCGGCGGACGCCTTGGTCGGGTCACCGTTCACCCCGGAGTCCGGGCTCCCGCCACTCGGCGCCAGCTTGCCCTTCCGGATTCCGGCCGCGTGGACATAGAGCAGCTGTGACGTATCGCTCGTGCCCGCGTGGCTCCCGACCGTCGCGTTGTCCCAGCCGTACTTCTGCTGCAGGTAATCACGAATCAGGATGCGACCCTTCTGGTAATAGTCCACCAGGGCGTAGACCTTCACGCCGCTCCCGGCCCATTCGGCGTTCACGGTGTTCGCCACCGCCGTCATCCCGGCCTGGTTTCCGCCGCTGTCGCCGATCAGCAGGATGTTCGTGAAGCCGTGCACCTTGAGGCTGCGCACCGCGGCGTCCAGCAGGCGGTCGTAGCTGGGGGAGGGGAGCGTGATCACCCCGGGCTTGTCGCCAAACCCCGGGCGGTTGTAGTCACCTTCGGGCACGTACTGGAGCGTGGGCGCCACGAGCGCATCGCCAAGGACACGGGCGATCTCGCCGGCGGCGAAGGTGACGATGTAATTGTGCTTCCCCATGATCATGTGGGGGCCGTTCTGCTCGGTGCCGCCGATCGGGATGATGATCGTCTTCTTGCCCCCGGTGATGGCATCGCGGACTTCGGTCCAGGTCATCGCCTCGATGAATGGGGCGCCGAGCGTGGGTTGGGCACCGGCCCCGCGAGTGATGGCGAGCGCAGCGAGGGAGGTGAGTAGCAGTCGTCGCATGGGTCAGTCCTCCTGGCCGGCGGCGGCCATCGATGCGCGAATCTGCGCGACCGCGTTGTCCACTTTGATCTTCAGCAGGCCTTCCCCGATCTTCGCACTGGCCTTGGTCGGGTCGCCGCTGACCCCGCTCCCCTGGAATCCACCGTTCATGGCAAACTTGTCCGGCCGGAGCAACTTGGCGTTGACATACATCAGCTCGGAGGTGTCCAGCATCCCGGCGTGGCTTCCGATCTGATCACTCGCGAAGCCCTGTCCGTTGAGCCACTTCCGCATGTCCTCGCCGGCCTTGGTGTAGTAGTCGCCGATGAAGTGGACCCGCGCGCTCCCCGCCCACTCGGCATTGAGCGCGGTCGCGACATCGGACATTCCGCGCTGGTTGCCGCCGGAGTCGCCAATGAGGATGATGTGCGTAAATCCTCCTGCCTTAAGGCTTTTGGCGGTGTGGGTGAGAAGTTCCTTGAAGCGGTCCTCCGGCAAGGTGATCGTCCCGGCCATCGCCATGTGCCCGCGGGGGTTTTCCCACGATCCCTCGGGGACATACGTGATGATAGGGGCCACGAGTGCCTTGCCGACCGCTCGGGCGATCTTCTCGGTTGTCCAGGTGAGGACGTACTTGTGCTCGCCCATCACCATGTGCGGCCCCTTCTGCTCCTGACCGGCGGTGCCGACGATAACGGTGCGCGTACCGGCCTTCTGCAAGTCGCGGATCTCGTCCCAGGTCAGGTCCTCGAGGAAGACCGTATCCGGGGGGCGTTGGGCGGTGGCCGTCGCCGCGCCGAGCGAGGCGAGGGTGGCAAGCAGGAGGGGCAGTCGCATGGAGGTGGGCCGTAGGGTCGCCGGAACATGCACCGCGGCACGCCGCGGTTCCAGCGGCGACGCGGGCGTTCAATGCGCGGTCGCGCTGGCCTTCGCGCCCGCCGCGCATGCTGGGGCGAGAGGTGGCGCGCGTGCAACATTTCGCCCTACGGAGTCCGATTGCGCCGCGTGCTCAAAGCTCGCACGGGGCGTTCTGGCAACTCGTCCGGGGACAGTGGGTCAGGGGGGGCTCGAGTATCGCGCATGTGCTTGGCGGTCGCGCGCGGGCTCGCCCTGGGTCAGGCGATTGTGGCTGCCCACGTGGAGCGGTACCGGTAAGCCCCGGCGAAACCCGGGGACCACGGGAGCGTATGCCCGCCCACCCTTGCCGTTGCGGCCGGGATATGGGCTCTCTCCTGGAGTGGATCAATGACGGGTCGAAGATCGCGGTGGCGTCTGGTCCGGCGGGTGTTGTCGTTAGGTGTGCTGCTGCTCCTGCTGGCCGCCGTGACCGCGTACGTTCGCTCAACCAACGAGTGCCCGCCGGCGACGGCTGTCGGAACGCGCACCCCGATGGGGGCATGGATCCACTGCGAGTTTGGTGGCCCCGAGGTCCTGCGACGGGTGGAGCTCGAGCGACCGACACCATCGGACAGCCAGCTCCTGGTGCGGGTGGTCGCGGCATCGGTCAATCCGGCGGACTGGCATGGGATGCGTGGCTCACCCCTGATCGCACGCATCGCGATGGGTTGGCGCGTGCCGACCGAGGTTCGGTTCGGGACCGACTTCGCCGGCGTGGTGGAGGCGGCGGGCCCGGCGGCCACGAGATTCCAGCCCGGCGACTCGGTGTTCGGTGCGCGGACCGGTGCGCTCGCAGAATACGTGCTGGTCCGTCACGACCGGGTGGCGCGAAAGCCGGCGACCATGACGCTGGACGAAGCCGCGGCCATCCCGGTGGCGGCGATCACTGCCCTGCAGGGGGTTCGCGACCAGGGCGGAGTCCGCGCGGGACACCGGGTGCTGGTCAACGGCGCATCGGGAGGGGTGGGCACGTTCGCCGTCCAGATCGCGAAATCGCTCGGCGCGACGGTGACCGGGGTAAGCAGCACGCGCAATGTCGAGCTGGTACGCTCGATCGGTGCCGACCGCACCATCGACTACACCGCGACCAACTTCACCCTCGATTCGGCGCGTTACGACGTCATTGTCGACAACGTCGGCAACCACTCCCTTGGCGACCTCGCCCGCGTCCTCGCGCCAACAGGGCGGTACGTGATGATTGGTGGTCCGTCGGGTGCCGTGCTCGATCCGTTGCCGCGGGTCGCCGCCACGGTACTGCGGACGAAGTTCTCGGACCGCTCGTGGCAGTTCTTCATTGCCCAAGTGAATGGACCGGACCTCGACACGCTCGCCGCCCTCGCTGCGGGTGGGAAGCTCAGGTCCGTCATCGACCGCAAGTTCTCGTTTCTGGATGCGCCCGAAGCCGTCCGGTACGTCGAGACAGGGCGGGCCCGGGGGAAGGTGGTGGTGACTGTGCCGTAGGGGCGGAGAGGGGATGGGGCGAGATTGCCCGCTGCCTGTGCTCCGGCCGCTGCCTTACTTTCCGGCAGCACCAATCCGACGCTTTCAGACAGGCATGACCGACACCTCCCGCGTACCCGTCATCGTTGCCGCAGCCCGTACTCCCATTGGGAAGTACCTCGGCGGCCTTTCGTCCCTTTCGGCGCCCGAGCTTGGGGCCATCGCCATTCGCGAGGCCCTGCGGCGCTCGGGCATCCCCGGTGACCAAGTCCAAGAGGTCATCATGGGTCACGTCCTACAGGGGGGCACCGGCCAGGCGCCTGCCCGGCAAGCGATGCTCAAGGCCGGGGTTCCGGCGACGGTATCGGCGCTGACCGTCAACAAGGTCTGCGGTTCAGGGCTGAAGGCGGTCATGCTGGCCGCCCAGTCGATCAAGGCCGGGGACGCGCAGGTGGTGATTGCCGGTGGCCAGGAGTCGATGTCCAACGCGCCGCATTACCTCTACGGGTACCGCAACGGGATCAAGCTGGGCGACCAGTCGATCGTCGACGGGATGATCCGAGACGGGCTGTGGTGCGCGACCTGCAACGTGCATATGGGTGGGCATGCGGAGTACACGGCGCGCGAGGGTGCCGTCACCCGGGGGCGCCAAGACGAGTTTTCGGTCGCCTCGCACCAGAAGGCGGTTGCCGCCCAGGGGGCGGGGAAGTTCGCCACCGAAATCGTCGCGGTGGAAATCCCCGGCAAGAAGGGGCCGACGGTGGTGGCCGCGGACGAGGGGCCGCGCGCGGATACGACGCTGGACTCGTTAGGTAAGCTGCGACCGGCGTTTCCGTCGAAGGACGCGACCGACCTGTCGGTGACGGCGGGGAACGCGTCCACGCTCAACGATGGTGGTGCGGCACTGGTGGTCACGTCGCTCGCCTACGCGCAGGCCCACGGGCTGGCCGTGCTGGGACGGATCGACAACTACGCGACCGGCGCCGGCAACCCGCAGGAGTTGTTCTTCGCCCCGGTGACCGCGGTGACGAACCTCATGAAGAAGGACGGCACCTCCATTGGCGACTATGGCCTGATTGAGGCGAATGAGGCCTTTGCCTCGCAAGCGCTTGCCGACGGCGACGCCCTCGGGTGGGACTGGGACCGCGTAAACGTCAATGGCGGCGCCATCGCTCTGGGGCATCCCATTGGCGCCAGCGGCGCGCGGGTCCTCATCACCCTCCTGCACGCGATGGCGGACCGGGGGGCTGGACGTGGCCTGGCGACGCTCTGCCTCGGCGGCGGGGATGCGGTCGCCCTCTCCGTGTCGCGCGTCGCGTAGTCAGGCGTGACCCTTCCCACGGCTCCAGCCACCGGCCCAGCGCCGACTGGTGCCGGTAGCGCTCCGGCGCCAGTTCGCCTCGGCGTCTTTCTGCTCGCCGGTGCCGTGGCGCTTCTCGCGAGCCGTCTGGTGCAAGCCGCGTTGCCCGCCGAGCTGAACGTCGGTGGGGCATCGCTCCCGGTCTTCTTTTTGGCCATGACCGTGACGGTCGGGATCGCGCACGTGGTCACGCTGGCCACTGTCGATCGGCGGGGGTGGGGCGTGGTGGGGCTCGGCCAGGTCGCGTGGCAGTGGCGTCGCGTGATCATGGGGTTGGGTCTTGGTGCGATTGCGGTGGGTGGGCCGTCGTTGCTCCTGCTCGCGGCCGGGTGGCTCGAGGTGGTCCCGGCGGCACCGGGGAACTGGGCCCAGGCGGCGGCGTTGACCCTGTTGACGCTCCTTCCTGCCGCCCTTTGGGAAGAACTCGCGACCCGCGGCTACCTCCTGACGGTCCTGCGCGAGTGGCTGGGGGCGCGTCGCGCCATTGTGGCAACGAGCGCGTTGTTCGGGGCACTGCATCTGGAGAACGCCGGCGCGACGTGGCAGTCGGTCGCCCTGGTCACGCTCGCGGGAATCTTTCTTGGGAGCATCCGGGTGGCGTTTGACAGCCTGCCTGCCGCGTGGGCCGCGCACGTGGCGTGGAACTTCGTCATGGCGGGGTTGCTGCACACCGCGGTGAGCGGCGTTGGGCTGGGGAGCCCAAACTATCGAGTGATTGACGCGGGGCCGGACTGGGCGACGGGTGGCTCGTGGGGCCCCGAGGCCGGCCTGGTCACCGGGGTCGGGCTGTTGGTTGGTATCTACATCATGCTGCGACGGGGACGTCGCGGAGTGCAAGGAACATGAGTGAGACAATCGCCGTGATTGGCGCGGGGCAGATGGGGAACGGGATCGCGCATGTGTTCGCCCAGGGTGGCCACCCGGTGACCATGTTCGACGTGTCGGCCGAAGCGCTCGCGCGTGGCCGAGCGACGATCGAGAAGAACATGGACCGCCAGGTGAAGAAGGGTTCGCTCGACGTCGCGGCAAGGGACGCGGCGCTCGCCCGCCTCGCCACGTCGACGGAGCTCGGCGCGGTTGCTGGCGCCGCGCTCGTGGTGGAGGCGGCCACGGAGAACCAGGCGCTCAAGCTGAAGATCTTCGCCGACCTCGATCGCATGGCCGACGCCGGGGCCGTGCTGGCGACGAACACGAGCTCGATCTCGATCACGACGATTGCGGCGGTCACCAAGCGCCCGGCGGACGTGATCGGGATGCACTTCATGAACCCGGTGCCGGTAATGCAGCTGGTCGAGGTGATTCGTGGCTTGGCGACCAGCGACGAGACGACGGCACGGGTGATGGCCTGGTCCACGGCCCTTGGCAAGGTGCCGGTGGAGGTGGCCGACTTTCCCGGGTTTGTGGCCAACCGGATCCTTATGCCGATGATCAACGAGGCGCTGTATTGCCTCATGGAGGGGGTGGGGACGGCGGAGGCCATCGACACGGTGATGAAGCTCGGGATGAACCACCCGATGGGTCCACTGGCCCTGGCGGACCTGATCGGGTTGGACACCTGCCTGTCGATCCTCGAGGTGTTGCACTCGGGGCTTGGGGATCCGAAGTACCGGCCCTGTCCGCTGTTGCGGAAGTATGTGGCCGCGGGATGGTTGGGTAGGAAGAGTGGTCGAGGGATCTACACGTATTGAGCTGATCGCTGGGGATCCCGGCTGATTCTGGCTAGGTCGCCCCTGCGTGTGATTGCTGCCGGAGGCACACATCGAACTGCCGTCTGCCGTAAGTGTTTGTGTTTTGGTGCTCGTTCCTCGCTTCCCTGATCTCGCATGTCCTGGGCATTGATCCCGTTGAGTGAAGAGCAGAAGGCCATTCAGTTGATGGCGCGCCAGTTCGCGCGCGCGGAGGTGGCGCCTCATGCGGACCGGTGGGATCGCGAGGGCGGGTTTGACCGCGACATTGTCTCGAAATTGGCCGAGCTGGGCTTTCTGGGGATGATGATCCCGGAAGCGCTGGACGGGCTGGGGCTCGACACCTGCACGTACCTCGTCGCGCTCGAGGAGATCGCGGCGGCGGACGCATCGGCGGCGGTCCTCATGAGCGTGCACAACTCCCTGCCGACGCAGATGATCCTGCGCTACGGCAGTGACGCCCAGCGCGAGGGATTCCTGCGCAAGATGGCCCGCGGCGAGTGGCTGGGAGCATTCGCCCTTTCCGAGCCTGACGCCGGTTCTGACGCGGCTTCGCTCCGGTCGCAGGCCGTCCGTGATGGTGACCACTATGTGCTCAACGGCGTGAAGTCGTGGGTCTCCCATGGCTCCATGGCCGACGTCATCCTCTGCATGGCGCGGACCGATACCGCGGACGAGCGCAAGGGCGCGCGCGGGATCAGCACCTTCATCCTGACGCCCGACATGGCCGGCTTCGGGGTGGGGAAGAAGGAAGACAAAATGGGGCTGCGCGGTGATCCCACCGTTCAGCTGATCCTGGACAACGTGCGGGTTCCCGTGGCGAACCTCCTTGGAGAGGAGGGGATGGGATTCATCTATGCCATGCAGTCACTCGAGAACGGCCGCCTCGGCATTGCGGCGCAAGCGGTCGGCATCGCCCGGGCAGCCCTCGAGCACTCGGTGGCGTATGCGGCGGAGCGCAAGCAGTTCGGCAAGCCGATCAAGGAATTCCAGGCGATCCAGTTCAAGCTGGCCGACATGGCGACGCGCATCACCTCTGCGCGAGCCCTGCTCTACGCGGCGGCATCGGCCAAGGATCGTGGCGAACCGATCACGCAGTTTGCCTCGATGGCCAAGTTGCAGGCGACGGAGACGGCGATGTGGGTGACCACGCAGGCCGTCCAGATCTTCGGCGGATACGGCTACGTGAAGGAGTATCCGGTGGAAAAGTTGTTCCGGGACGCGAAGGTGACCGAGATCTACGAGGGGACCTCGGAGATCCAACGTATCGTGATTGCCCGGGAGTTGTACGCACGTTCCTGAGTGGGTTCACCCTGACATCCCGTTCCAGTGAAGAGCTTCGAGATCATTGCCGAGATGGGCCACGAACAGCTGGTCCTTTGCCACGACAAGGCCAGCGGCTACCGTGGCATCATTGCCATCCACGACACGACCCTGGGCCCCGCCCTGGGGGGCACGCGCTTCTGGCAGTACGCCACCGACGATGAGGCGATCGTGGACGCCCTTCGCCTGTCGCGAGGGATGACCTACAAGAACGCAGTCGCCGGCCTGAATCTCGGCGGCGGCAAGGCGGTCATTATCGGCGACAACCGCATGATGAAGCGCGAGATGATCTTCCGCGCGCATGGGCGCTTTGTGGAGTCGCTCGGGGGACGCTACGTCACGGCGGAAGATGTGGGGACATCCACGGCGGACATGGACTTCGTCCACATGGAGACGGACTATGTGGCGGGGCTGGCCACACGATCCGGCGACCCGTCGCCGGTGACGGCACGCGGCGTGTTCCGCGCGATCCAGGCCTGCGCACGCCAGCGTTGGGGGTCGGACTCGGTCGCGGGCAAGACGGTCGCGGTGCAGGGGCTTGGGCATGTCGGCTACTACCTCTGCAAGGAACTGCACACGCACGAGGCGCAGCTGGTCGTGACCGACATCGATCCGGCGCGCGTGAAGCGGGCGGTTGATGAGTTCGGCGCCCGTGCGGTCGAGCTGGACCAGATCTACGCCGTCCCTGCCGACATCTTCAGCCCGTGCGCCCTGGGCGGCATCCTCAATGATGACACGATCCCCAAGCTCAAGGTGGAAGTTGTCGCGGGTGCGGCGAACAACCAGCTTCTGGAGGAACGCCACGGCGATGCCCTCGAAGCTCGGGGCTTGCTGTACGCCCCGGACTACGTGGCCAATGCCGGCGGTGTGATCAACGTCTACAGTGAGTTGGCCGGCTGGACCTCACAGCGGGCGCTGCGCAAGGCCGACGAGATCTACGAGACCACGCTCGGTGTGTTCGAGATCGCGAAGGAAACCGGGGTGCCGACGTACGTCGCGGCCGACCGACTGGCCGAACGCCGACTGCAGGCGGTCGGTGGGCTCGTACGCACCTGGCCGCAGTGGCCGCGCAAGAGCTGACCATGGCCGAGCGCATCCCCATTGCCTCCGACCACGCCGGCTTCGAGCTCAAGGAGAAGCTGGCGGCGCACCTCGCGGCGTTAGGCTTCGAGGTGGAGAACCTGGGCACGGCGTCGGAGGCGTCCACGGACTATCCCGATTATGCCCACCCGCTCGCTCGCGAGGTGTCCGGCGGCCAGGCCCGTCGTGGGGTGTTGCTCTGCGGGACGGGCCTCGGGATGTCCTACACGGCCAATCGGTATCCCCACGTCCGGGCCGCCGTGGCATGGACACCTGAGGTCGCGGAACTGGCGCGTCGGCACAATGACGCCAACGTCCTCGTCCTCCCCGCACGGTTTGTGTCCGAAGAGTCTGCGCGGCAGATTCTGGAGACTTGGCTCAAGACCCCGTTCGACGGCGGACGCCACGAACGGCGCGTCGAGAAGATTGAACGCCCCGAGGAGACCCCTGAGGAGACCCCATGAGTGGATCGATGAGTGGCTGGAATCGCTGGGATCGTCGTCCCCCCGGACAGGCCTTGCAGGACGCCGACCCGGAGATCGCGCGCTTGATCGAGGAAGAGACGGCGCGGCAGTCGCATGGTATCGAGTTGATCGCCAGTGAGAACTTCGTCTCACCGGCGGTGCTCGAGGCCATGGGGTCGCCACTCACCAACAAGTACGCCGAGGGCCTCCCGGGAAAGCGCTACTACGGGGGCTGCGAGGTGGTGGACCAGGTGGAGAACCTGGCGATCAGTCGCGTCAAGGAGTTGTTCGGGTGCGACCACGCCAACGTACAGCCGCACTCGGGGGCCTCGGCCAACAGTGCGGTCGCGATGGCGTTCCTCAAGCCCGGTGACACCCTCCTCGGCCAGGACCTCTCCCAGGGTGGGCACCTGACCCATGGCTCCCCGGTGAATTGCTCGGGGCTCATGTATCGGGCGGTGCACTACGGCGTCACCGACCAGGGATTTCTCGATTACGACATGCTGCGTGACGTGGCGCGTCGAGAACGTCCGCGGATGATCATCGCCGGTGCGAGCGCGTACCCTCGCACGATCGACTTCCCCGCGTTTGCGGAGATCGCAAGGAAGTGGGCGCGATCTTCATGGTGGACATGGCGCACATCGCTGGTCTGGTCGCGACGGGCCACCATCCGTCACCGATCCCGCATGCCGATGTCGTCACCTCAACGACGCACAAGACGCTGCGCGGGCCGCGAGGTGGGTTGATTCTCTGCAAGGCCGAACATGCCAAGGTCGTGGACAAGGCCGTGTTCCCCGGCTCCCAGGGCGGGCCGCTCGAGCACGTCATTGCGGCCAAGGCGGTCGCGTTCCGCGAGGCGTTGGCCCCCTCATTCAAGACCTACTGCGGCCAGGTTGTTGCGAACGCCCAGGCGTTGGCGGGAGCATTGACGGCGCGTGGTTACCAGCTCGTCTCCGGCGGTACCGACAATCACCTCATGCTCGTTGACCTGCGCAACAAGGGGCTCACCGGAAAGTTGGCGGAGCAGGTCCTCGACAAGGCCGCGATCACGGTCAACAAGAACACCGTGCCGCGGGAGACGCAGTCGCCCTTTGTCACGAGCGGTGTCCGCATCGGGACGCCGGCGGCCACCACGCGGGGGATGAAGGAGCCCGAGATGCAGCGCATCGCGGCGCTGATCGATCGCGTCCTGATGGCGCCGGAAGATCCGTCGGTGCACGCCGCGGTTCGGGCCGACGTGAGGGCGCTGACGGAGGCGTTCCCTCTGTACCTGTAAAGGGGTGCGTGCCGGGTCTGGGACGCTCCCAGCCCCAGCCCGGCTAACGACGCGTGGGTTCCTGCTTCCAGAACGCGATGCCGGACGCCTGCTGGCCCACGTCGGCGGTGCCGACTTTCTTGCGGTTGGCCAGGTCGAACACGTCCACCTTCCCGGGCTGGGCGCCCACGCCTTCGGAGGAGACGAAGGCGTACTTCGAGTCCTTGCTGACGGCGACGCCGTGGCCAATCGTCGTGCTCAGCTTCTCGCGGTAGACGGACTGTCCCGACGCCAGGTCAATCATCTCGAAGCCCGCGCCCTTCTTCAGCGTCACGAGGAGGTACTTCCCGTCCGGCGTCACCGCGAGGTTGTACGGGCCGACCCCGGTCGAGAAACGCCGCGTGATCTTCCAGGTGGAGGCATCGACCTCGAAGACCTGGTCCACCTTGTTGCACGTGACGTACACCATCGACCCGGTGGCGGCGGGCTGGGCCCAGGTGGGCGAACAGGTGGAGGTCATCGAGGCGCCGTGCCCTTCGCTGTTGTCGACCTTGTGGTCCATGGCGTGGCCGGCGTGGGCGGTGGCCTGCAGGTCGACCAGTCCTTCCTTGCCCTTGGCGAGCGAGAACTTCGCCGTCACCTCGTAGGTGCGGGTGTCCAGCTCAACGAGCATGTCGTCCATCATGCAGCCGGAGTAGTGCTTTGTCCCCGTCGCGTTGAACCGCGATCCGTGGGGCATGGTGCACGTCACCGTTTGTGCGACCTCGGTGTTGGTCGGGGTGAACACCACCGAGATGCTGGAGGGCACCATCTCGCCGTGGAGGTTGAAGTTCGCCGAGAAGGTGTAGAGCCCGTCCGGGGACACGTCGATCGAGGCGGGGAACCATCCCAGTTGGATCGCCGGGCCCACCAGCGTGTCAGGGCCGAGGTCGAACTTCCACAACCGGCCGTCCGGCGTCCCATGGCCCGTGGTCATGTACAACCACTTGCCGTCGGGCGAGATCTGCAGGCCGTGGGGGCCCTCCATCTCCGTCGCCTCAACCCCGATCGGGATCGACTTCTCGACTCGCGTGCCCTCAGGCCCAAAGCGCACGCGGTGAATCAAGTCTGCAGACTCCGCGCCGACGTACACCCAGTAGTTCTGTGTGGGTCCCGTTACGGGCGGCGTGGTCGTCTCCTTGCGGACATCCTGGCGCTTGGGCCGCGGGGGGACAGACCGCACCTGGGCGAGGGCGGTGCTGGCGCTGAGCACAACAGCCAGCGCGGCGAGGGAACGACTCAGGCCTCGAGACATGGGCATCTCCGTGAATCCGGGGCGGCACAGGGCCGCCGGGGGGCGTGCCATGCGTCGACCTCGGGAACCTAACCCGAGGTTCACTCACACGGCGAGGGGCCGCTCACGTGCGCGCACTTATTCCTTTTCGCGCACCCGGCCCTCGGCGACGACGCGAAAGCGGCCGTCCCCGCGCGGGACGAATTTGTACGCCATCTCGAAGGCGAAGGGTTCCTGGCCCGGTCCGGACGCGGCCGCGAACAGCTCGGAGTGCAGGTTGAGGCGCAGGGTGTCGCCGCTACCCTGAAAGACCTCCGTGGCACGAATCACATAGCCACTCTTCGCAGCCGTGCACCGAGGGGCGCGCTGGTCACCATCGCGCACGGGGTTGCAGGCGCCCTGGACGGTACCGGCCTGGCGCAGGGCCTCGCCTAACGCTTGCGGCAGGGAATCGCCGCCCTCCGTTCCGGCACCGCGGGGCAACCGCCGCTCGTGAATCACCAGGTACAGGTCCGGGCCTACATCAAACGCCGCACGGACCGCGGCTTCGTACACGGCGACCTGTGCGGGGAGCGATAGCTCCGCCACCGGGAGTCCCGCGGACCGTGATTGATCTGCCGGCGGGGCCGGGGCGTCGCAGGACACCACGCCGATCGCGAGGCAGGCAAGGACCGGCCTTGTACAGCGCCGGCCCGCCGACGCCCCCGCCCAGGCGGACACGAACGTCAGGCGAAGGTACTCTTGACCACGAACCAGACGTTCGCGGGACGTTCTGCGAGGCGGCGCATGTACCACGGGAACCAGTTCGTTCCGTACGAGATCAGGCAGCGGACGCCAACGTTGTCGGCCGTCAGGGCGCGCTGCTCGGCGCTGCGGATGCCGTAGAGCATGTGCACCTCGAACTGCTCCCGCGTCAGCTGCATCGAACGGGCACGACCCACCAACCGGTGCACGACGTTCATGTCGTGGGTCCCGAAGATGGGCAGGGCCTTCCCCTCCTTTGATGCGGCCAGCAGGGTCTCGCCCAGCTCAACGAACGCGGCATCCGTGTCCGCCTTCTTCGGGAAGGCCACGTTCGCGGGTTCCGCGTACGCTCCCTTCACCAGCCTAACGACCGGCTGAAGGGGCATCAGGCGCTCCAGGTCTTTCGGCGTGCGGTACAGGTACGCCTGCATCGCCAACCCGGTCTTGGGGTATACCGACTTGACGCGCTCATACAGGTCCAGCGTCCGGTCGACATAGGAGGAGTCTTCCATGTCCATCCAGATAAACGCCCCGTGCTCCTGGGCGGCCTGCGCCAGGACCTCCAGTTGTCGGCCACATTCGGCCACGCTGTTATCCAGCCCGAGCTGGGTCGGCTTGATCGAGATGACCGTGGAGAGTCCACGTCGTGCAATCTCGGCCATCGCGCCGATGTAGTGCTCTCGGACGCTGTCGGTGTTCGTTTCCCCGGTCAGGGTTTCACCAAGCCGCGTGATGATGCTCCCGATCTTTCCGTTCTGGAGGGTCGTCGCGGCGCCGAGGGCGTCGTTCAGTTCTTCGCCGGGCATGAACTTGCGGACGGCGCGCCTGGCAAAGGCACGTTGGGTCATCTGGCGGGCGAGCCAGGGACTCTTGGACGCACGCAGCAGGAGGTTACGGGCGATGGACATGGATTGAGCGCGAGGTAGGCGCTGCGGCCGAATCTCCACTCGCCGCAGGGGTGCGTGAAGCTAACGCCGCACCCGGGGCCTCACCAATTGCCGCGGCCTACCCGCAGCGCGCGATCACGCGGCGCCCCAGCCCGCGCAGCGCCTGCGGCACCGGGCCGCCCGACGGCACAGGAAAGCTCGTCGCGCGCGATCGGTCCGGAGTCCAATCCACCCCGGTCGTCACGTTGCCGTCGGCGTCCCACGTATAGCCGCGTTGCACGCCGTTCCGGGTGCGTACGAACTCCACCCGCGTGATTCCCCCCGTGTCAGGTCGCGAGCGCGCGAAGACCACCAGGGAGCTCCCGTCGGGCAATCGTCCCTGGATCCTTCGCCGTTCCTGGCCGCTCGGGGTCACGCCCAGGAGACACGCGGGGCGCGCGCCCACCCAGCCAGCCAGGGGGCAGCGGGGCGCTGCGTCTTCAGGCCGGGCCGACAGGCCGGACGCGGCGTCGCGCACATCGCGGGGAAGGCCTAACGATCCCAGCGCACTGTCGACGGCCGCGAAGACGCGGTCCCGGGGGCCGGCAAAGGTGCGCGCCTGGCCCGGGGGGGCCCCCCGGGGGGGGGGGGGGGAGCCCGGGGGGGGGGGGGGGGGGGTGTGCGGGGGGGGGGGGGGGGGAGCGTCGCGCCGAGGAGCAGCAGCAGGAGCGGCGCCGCACGGGTCACGGCAGCTCCAGCAGTTGCTTGCCGATTGCGGTGCGCAGCAGGTTCTCTAGCCCGCCCGTGCTCCCGCACATGACCGGGGAGTTCGAGGTGCCCGAGTTGTCCTGCGCGCTGCCCACGAGGGCGATGCGGAGGCGGGTGGATCCCTCGTCGCCGGGATCCATGAGGAGGAGGAGCGGCATCTGCACGCGGTGTGTGTCCGCCCGCGGGCCTGTCATGTTGGACCCGCACTCGAGGAAGCGCGACAGCGCCTGGCCGGCCAGGTTGCGGCTGCGCACGAGCTTGGCCGCCCCCAGCATCCCGGTGGCCGAGTCCGAGACGTCGATCGGGATCATGAGGTTCTGCATCACCATCGTGGCGGCGGTGAACACTTTGCCCGGCGGCGCCTTCACCACCTGCACGTCGCCGATGGTGTCGAGCACCACCTGTGCTCCAAAAGCGGGCAGCGCCACGCGAAGCCGGCCGCGCTGCGCCTCGACGGGTGCCGACGACAACGCGAGTGCTGCGAGGAACATCCCGGTGAGACGTGTCGCGCTCATGGGGCAGGGGGCTTGGGTGGTCGCGCACCGCGTCGGGCGACGCGCGTGGCCGGAGGACCTACACCGGCATCGAGCGCACGGCGGAGCTGGCTCAGCGCCAGGCGTTGCGTACTGTCCGGCGCGAGGTTTGTTCCATCAAACGGGTCGTGCAGGAGATCGTAGAGCCCTTCCTCGCCGCGCCCATCGACGAGGTACTGGTGCGTCACGCTCAAGGCCGAGAAAAGGGAGCCCCAGGAGGTGGGCCACCCTTCGGTGCCGGTGCGCGCCCACCGATGCTTCTCGGTCATGGCCAGGACCGGCGGGCTGGTGCTGCTGGTGTCTCGCGCGGCGTCGACCAGCGAGCGACCCGGGAATCGGGACGGCTCGGAAGGAAACGAGAGTTGCGAAAGAGTGGTCGGGATGTCGCGGATGCTGACGGCTGCCGAGCTCCGTCCGACGGGGACACCGCGGGACGGGCCGACGATGACCATCGGCACATGGAGGGCTTGCCGGTAGAGGCTGCGATTGTGGCCGAGCAGGGTCGGGCCACGTTCCCCAAATTCCTCGCCGTGATCCGATGTCACGATCACGATGGTCCGATCCAACTGCCCCCGCTCGCGGAGTGACTGGAGGAGCTGCCCCAGGGCGAAATCATCGTAGGCGATCCCGCCGTCATACATGTCGCGCAGCTGGCGCAGCACGCTGGAATCGGCCGCGTTCAAGGTCTCGTCCGCCCAGTAACGCGCGCCCAGGGCCGCGAACTTCGTGTCGTATGGGGCCGGTGCCCGGTAAGGTTCGTGGGCGTCGAAGTAGTTCAGGACCGCGAGGAAGGGACGGCCCTCGTGCGTGTCCATCCAGGACAGGAAAGAGCTGTTGACGTGCTCCGCACGCCGTCGTAACAGTGTGTCATGGTTCCCGAGCGCCTGCCGCGTGAGCAGCGCCACGCGCCGGGAGAGGATCCACGTATGGGCAATCGAGCGCCAGTTGATCGGTGGCCGCGCGTCGTACCGCGAGAATCCGCGATCAATGCCGTAGTCCGGGGAGCCGTAGAACAGGTTCGCCGTCATCGCGGCCGTGGCATACCCCTTTGACGCGAAGTGCTCGGCGAGGGTCAGTTGGGTGCGATCCAGCGGGATTCGGGGCCCGGCCGTGAGCTCGTGCGGATAGTGCCCGGTAAAGATCGAGGCATGCGAGGGCAGGGACCACGGGGAGGTTGCGAACGCGCGATCGAACACCAGGCCGTGCGCGGCCAGGCTGTCGAGGACCGGCGTGGTCTGCCGCGGGTAGCCATACAGCGACATGTTCTGGGCGCGCGCGGTATCCCAGATGAGCACCAGGATGTTCGGGGCATTCTCCGTGGCGGGTGGCAAGGCGGCGTAGGTGGCCCGCTCCTCCCGGGTGCGCATCCAGGCCGGCAACACGGTGGCGCCAAGCGCGATGGTGGTCCCGATCACGATCCCCACTGAGGAGAGTCGGCCCATCGCCGCCGGCCACCGGGCAAACGCGCGTTGGACGACAACGCCGAGGCCGATCGCAAGTATCCCGGCAGACCACCAGCTTAACCCGATCGACATGGCGGTCAGCAACCCAAAGGCGCCTAGGCTGACCGTGATCCCGAGGACCGCCTGCGTCGGGGCGAATCGGCGCGGCAACACCGGGCGGAGGCCCAGGTAGAGCGCCGCGACGAGCCCAAGGCCAAACACTGCAGCGACCGGGGCCATCCAGAAGACCTCGCCCGCGACGTATCCCCCGGTGGGCAGGTGATCCAGCCGATGCCGCCGGATCGCGTTGGCGGCTTCCGCGACGCCAAAGGCCAACGCCGCAGCGAGGCTCCCACGCAGTGCCAGGCCGAGCCCCGGTTCGTCGTGCGTATGTTCGGTCATCGTCTGATGCGCGTCCGTTGCTCCGCGGCCTTCTCCACTAGGCGCCGCAGCTCCTTGATGGGTTCCGGGTTGTCGTCAACCTGCAGCCGGAGGACGACGTCATTGTGCAGCCAGACCCCGGCGTCCTTCTTGACGATCAACATGGCGGCGGATTGCATGCCGCGCGTGTCACCCCCCGCGGCCTGGCCCGCCTCCAGCGCCGCCTGCAACCTCAGGCTCAGGTGGCCGGGGGTGCGCTCGAAGGCGGCGACCATGTCGTTCACCACCGCTTCGCCCGCAAGAATGTTCCCTTGCGCCGAGCAAAACTTCCCGATCTTGTGGCCGGCCCAGGTGCTCGCCTTGGGCCCGGTGTAGGTGGCCACCTCGCCCGTCGCGCTCATCACCGAGAACTGCCGCCCGAGCTTCGTCCATTGTTCCGGTCGTGGGTCGGGATCCCCTTCCCATACGCGGCGCACGACATCGGTAGGCTTGACCCCCTGCCGCAGCAGGGCGAGGGCCTGCGGACCGTAGCTCACGTCCACGATGGCCTGGGTGGCCACCACGCCGACGCCTGCTTCGCCCCACAAGACCCCGTTGCCCACGGAGAACACGCGACTCTGCACGGCGGCCCCGACCTCACCGGTTTCCGGATCGTACCCGAGGATCGAGAAGGTGGCGACGGGCGGCCACGGGGAGCGGCACTGGGGCTCCTGGGCCGCCGAAGGGCCTAACGAAGACTGCGAGAACCAGGCCAACGAAGAGACGGCGCATGAGATCCGGGAAAGGAGGCGGAAGGGAGTCTCTCCCTCCTCGCGGCGCCGCGTCAAGCACGAGGCCGGTGGGCCGACACTTTCAGGGAGATGCGGCATTGTGCCGGACCCCCCCAATGGGCATTATACCGCCCGTTGCTCAGGCAGGACTTCGCTGGACTCACGCTGACCGACTAACCACGTGCCCGAGATTGCGTTTCGGGATGGAATCTGGGAGCAGATCCGGGCTCGAGAGGCCCGGTTCCACGAGCACGCCTACCTGTTTGTGCTGGCGGCGCTGGAGTTCCAGCAAACCCGCCTGACTGAGCGGCGACACATTGACGGTCGCGAGCTGGCGTGGGCCGTGCGGGACTTGGCGCTGGAGCGCTTTGGGGTCACGGCACGGCTCGTGCTAGAGCACTGGGGTGTGGGCTGCACCGAGGACGTCGGGGACATCGTCTTTACCATGGTCGAGCTCGGCTTGCTCATGAGCCAGCCGTCAGACTCTCGGCTGGATTTTCAGCGCGTCTTCGATTTCGATGCCGCATTTGATGGAGCGTACCCCTGGAGCGCAGCCAACCTCAGCTAGGGAAGAACCATTTTTCTTTGCGCCGGGAGGGCGCGGGTCGGGATGAACAACTTCACATCGTGTATCAAGTGCGGGAAGGGAGTGCTGCTTCCCCTGTCGGACTACGGCCGTGACGGCGCGCCCATCACCTACAAGGCCTGGGTGTGCAGCAATCCAGAATGCGGATTCAATATCCGGATTGATAACGGGGAAATCTCGTTTGGTCGGACGGTTGGGCAGTCCCAGAAGTAGGCCCAGACGGTGGAGTCCTGGGAACGCTGGCTGATCCCGGTCCTCACCGCCGACGAGTCCCGTGCGTTGGATGCGGCGGCGGTCGCGGCGGGCACCAATTCGTTTGAACTGATGCGCCGGGCAGGGGAACGCCTGGCGCATCTGCTTTTGTTCAGGGACCCCACGCTCCGCCACAAGCGCATCCAGGTGGTGGTCGGCAGCGGCAACAACGGGGGCGATGGATGGGTTGCCGCGGCAACCCTTGCTCGGGCAGGTTGCGAAGTCGCGGTGTACGGGCTCGTTCCTGTAACACCTGATGCCGCGCGGGCAAAATCGCTATGTCCCAACGACATGGCTTCGGTGGTCGAGAATCCACATGTAGTGATCGACGCCATGCTCGGCACCGGAACCCGCGGACCGATCCGCGAGGAACTCAGCGGGGGGGCCCGACTTCTTCGCTCCACGCCGTCAGCGCTGCGGGTTGCCGTGGACCTGCCCTCAGGTCTGGACGCGACCACAGGAGCTGCCGCCGATGGGTGCCTGGAGGCGGACTTGACCGTCACTTTCGGCGCGTGGAAACGAGGGCAGCTGATGCGCCGCGATTTGGTCGGGGAACTGGTCTGCCTCGACATCGGGCTGCCACGGCCCGAACGAGTGGTCCCCGGCGCAGCGGTCGAGGCCTGGTTGGCGCACGCATTGCCCGATCCTGGGGCACTCGCGACCAAACTCGAGCGGGGACGGCTAATGCTCGTGGGCGGAGGAGAGGGAATGGCCGGCGCCACCATCCTGGCAAGTCGTGGGGCCTTTGGGAGTGGGGGGGGGATGGTGCGTTGCTACGTCCATTCGTCGTCGATCAGCGCTGTCAACGCGGGCGCTCCGCAGGCAAGCTGTATTCCCTGGCCAAGCCCCGGAGCAGAGTCGAGTGCTGAGGTCGGCTGGGGGCAGGCGCTTGTGCTGGGTCCCGGGTTCGGGATTGCCGCGGCCCGCGAGCGGGTTCTGTCGTGGCTGGAGGCGTTCCCCGGTCCGGTGCTGCTGGATGCCGACGCGCTGACGGCCTTGCAGGGTCGTCTCCCGGAATTTCGGCGTCTCCTTGCAGGTCGCTGCACCCTCCTCACCCCGCATGCGGCCGAAGCCGGAAGGCTCCTGGGCATCCCCACCGCTGCGGTGAAGGCGGATCCGTTCGCCGCCGCCAGGGCGATCGCCACCCAGTCTGGAGCGGTAGTGCTCCTCAAGGGGATTCCGACCCTCGTGGACACCGGGGCTGCGTGCTTTGTCGTGCCACGTGGGGGGCCTGTCCTTGGTGTTGGCGGCAGTGGTGACCTGCTGTCCGGCATGGCGGGCGCGTTGTTGGCGCAGACCGGTGACCCTGTCGTCAGCGCGGTCGCTTCGGCCTTCGTACATGGGCGCGCCGGTGAGCTTGCGGCCGCTGAGGGTCGCTGGCGCGGCCGCACACTGGACGACGTGATCCGCGCTCTTCCCGCTGCTTGGGTTGCGGCCGACGACTCGGGTACCGAGCACGTCCTCGCGTGTCTTCCTCGGGCCGCCGCACGTGCCTGAGCACGTCGCCATGGGGCCGGGCGGTGAGTTCGACCTGATCCGACGCATGCTCGCGCGGTGGGGCGATCTCGCGGCTGCCGTTGGGGATGACACCGGGCCTGTACCAATTCCGGAGGGAGAACGGGTCGTTGTCTCCACGGATTCGTCGGTCGAAGGGGTCCACTTCCAGCGCGAGTGGATCTCGCCACGCGAGGTTGGGCGTCGCGCGACGATGGCGGCGCTGAGTGACCTGGCTGCAGCGGCGGTAACGCCGCGCGCGGTGGTGCTGACACTCGCGCTGCCCCCCGATCAGAGGTCAACCGTCGAGGACCTCGCCGACGGGGTGGGCGACGCGGTCCGCGAAGTGGGGCACGGCGCCCGTATTGTGGGGGGCGACCTCACGCGTGCCTCGCAGCTGGTGGTTGGCGTGACCGTCATCGGGAGTGGCCCTGCGCCCCTCGGACGAGCCGGCGCGCGGCCCGGGGACTCGGTCTACGTGACCGGGGTGCTCGGCGGTCCGGGCATGGCGCTCGACGCCTGGCGAGCGGGGGTGCCTCCCAGTCGTTGGGCGCGAGATCGGTTTGCGGCCCCTCGCGCTCGGGTGGCGGAAGGGCTGTGGCTGGCGGAGCGTGGCGCGGCCGCGATGATCGACATTTCGGATGGGCTCTCCAGCGAGCTGCATCACCTGGCGGCGGCGTCAGGGTGCGAGGTGCGGGTGGATCTCGCTCGGGTGCCGCGGCCGTCGGACATCGGGTGGCGCGAGGCCGTGTCGAGTGGTGAGGAATACGAGCTGCTGGTCGCCATGCGCGGGGAGGTCGACGTGAACGCGTTCGCGCGGGCGTTTGGTGTGCCGCTCACCCGGCTGGGGGTCGTTCGGGCGGCGCCGAGTGGGGGTGTTGTCGCCCTCGATGATGGCGTGCGCGTTGACCTGCCCGGTGGGCACGACCACTTTTCGAGGTAAGTGCGCACTCTTCTCGTCCTCCTCACCATCGCCGTCGCGACGCCCATCATCGGGACGGTGGTCATCGTGGCCTCCCTGCTCGGCGCGCGCGACGTTCCCGGCGGGGTGTTCGATGTGGCGCCGCGCCTGTGGGGGTGGCTTCTGTGCAAGGCCGCCGGCGTCCGTGTCGTGGTCCATCACGAGGGGCCCGCTGTGGCCGGTCCGCGCGTGTATGCGGCGAACCACGTCTCGTGGTTCGACGTGTTCAGCCTCGCCTCGGTCCTGCATCACTACAAGTTCGTAGCGAAATCCGAGCTGGAGCGGATCCCGATTTTCGGGCGCGCCATGCGTGCCGCGGGGTTCATCTTCGTGGACCGACAGAACCGCAAGGCGGCCTTCGCCGGGTATGAGACGGCGGCGGCGCGGATCCGCGAGGGCGTCTCGGTGGTGGTGCACCCGGAGGGGACACGCGGCGACAGCTACGCGCTGCGGCCGTTCAAGAAGGGGCCCTTCGTCCTCGCAATCGCGGCAGGCGTACCGGTCGTGCCAACCCTGGTCTACGGCACCCGGGAGGTTCAGCGGCGGGGCAGCCTCCGCGTTTCGCGGGGGGAGGTGCACCTGCACTTCCTGGAGCCGATACCAACCGCAGGGCTCGATTATGCGGGACGTGATGCGCTCTCGCGCGTCACCTGGGAGCGGATGGCGGCCACCCTGGAGCGGGAGTACGGCATCCCAAGTCCGGCGGGCGGTCCGCGGCCGTCCGATTCTGCAGATTACGAGCGCGGCCCGGTCTCGACGGCCGGCGGCGCGCGACTCACTACTCACTATCACCCATGTCCAGCATTCTCGATATCCAGGCGAGGGAGATCCTCGACAGCCGTGGTAACCCGACCATCGAGGTCGACGTGACCCTGCAGAGCGGCGCCGCCGGGCGGGCCGCGGTGCCCTCCGGTGCATCCACCGGGGAACACGAAGCCCTTGAGCTGAGAGACGGCGACGCGAAGCGGTACCTGGGGAAGGGGGTGACCAAGGCGGTTCGGCACGTGGTCGAGAAGATCGGCCCGGCCCTGCGTGGCCGCGATGCCCTGGACCAACTCGGGATCGACCGGGCGATGATCGAGCTGGATGGCACGCCAAACAAGGGAAAGCTGGGCGCCAACGCGATCCTTGGGGTGTCCATGGCCGTGGCGCGCGCGGCGGCGGTGCAGAGTGGGATGCCGCTCTACCGCTACCTCGGCGGCCCGATGGCGCGGACGATGCCCGTGCCGCTCATGAACATCCTGAATGGCGGGGCGCATGCGACCAACACCGTGGACTTCCAGGAGTACATGATCGTACCGGTGGGTGCGGAGACCTTTGCCGATGCGCTCCGCATGGGCGCGGAGGTCTTTCACGCCCTCAAGAAGGTGCTGGTGAAGCGAAAGCTGTCGACGGGGGTGGGCGATGAAGGGGGATTTGCGCCCGACCTGCCAAACGACGAAGAGGCGCTCAAGGTAGTGATCGAGGCGATTGAGGCCGCGGGATACGCTCCGGGCAAGGAGATCGCGCTGGCACTGGATTGCGCGGCGTCCGAGCTATTCAAGGGCAAACAGTACACGTTCAAGAAGAGCGGCGGTGGCACGCGCGATGCCCGCGGCATGGTGGAGCTGTATGCCAAGTGGCTCGAGACGTACCCGATCGTGTCCATCGAGGACGGGCTCGCCGAGGATGACTGGGAGGGCTGGGCGCTCCTCACCGCGCAGCTCGGCGACCGCTGCCAATTGGTAGGGGACGACTTGTTCGTCACCAACACCGAGCGTCTGGCGCGGGGCATCGAGGGGGGCGTGGGTAACTCGATCCTGATCAAGGTGAACCAGATCGGGACCCTCACGGAGACCCTGGAGTCGATCGAGATGGCGCGCGCCGCGGGCTATCTCTCGGTGATTTCCCACCGGAGCGGGGAGACCGAGGACACCTTCATCGCCGATCTGGCGGTCGGGACGGGGGCAGGGCAGATCAAGACGGGATCGGCGTCGCGGACCGATCGCGTGGCGAAGTACAACCAGCTCCTGCGCATCGAGGAGCAGCTTGGTGAGGCGGCCGAGTACCCGGGTGGCGCGATCTATGGCCTCTAGTCGTGCTGGCCGGCCCGCGCGCGGCGCGCGTTGGCTGGCCGGCCTCGCCGTGGTCGCGGCCCTGGTGTTTGCGGTGCAGGGCGGGGAGTACTCGTCGGTCGACTTGTTCCGTCAGCGGGCGCGGGCGGACTCCCTCCAACACGATGTGGATTCCCTGCAGCGCGACATTGATTCCTTGCGCTCGATGCAGGTGAGCTTGCGCAGCGACCCCGTGGTACAGGAGCGTATCGCGCGCGAGATGTATGGCATGGTGCGTGGCGACAAGGAGATCGTCTACCGATTTATCGACGACAGCGCGCGCGCCAAGCCTTGACTTGGGGGAGTGGGAGCCTAGATTCGGCTTTCCTGACGCGGGGTGGAGCAGCCTGGTAGCTCGTCGGGCTCATAACCCGAAGGTCGCGGGTTCAAATCCCGCCCCCGCTATGGCAGTACCATGAACGCGGCCCCCCAAAGGGTCGCGTTTGTGTTTGTCAGCTCACGCCGTCCAGGCCCGAGAGGATGAACACGGTCCGCGTGCCCACGAGCAGATGCGGCAGCCCGGAGGCGCCGAGTTTTCGCACCTCGTTGGCGAGGGTTGAGTCGGCGGTCTCCACGGCCACACCGATCATGGCGGGCGAGGGGCCCGAGGCTGCCCAGTACTCGTAGTTCAGGGTGTAGTCGTCCCGGGTGAACGCGAACCCCGCCGGCAGGAAACTCTGCAAGCCCGAGGGGATCATCCCCGATGGCGCCTCGCCAGGAAAGGCACCGCGATCGGTCTGGTGCGACAAGAGCGCATCCCGGACTACCCGCACATCCGCCACGGCGGCCCGTGATTGCGCGCGCTTGCGGACCTCCCACATGCGCGGTACGGCGATACGCGTGATGATGCCGATCACGGTGAGCACGACCAGCAGCTCAATGTAGGAGAACCCTCGTCGTGGCCTCATCGGAGTGTGGTGCGAAGGATGGTGGAGGCATCGTCGCTCTGGATAGCTGGCGCGATCGAGGAGTCATAGGTCAACACTACCGTGCCGACTTGCAGCTGCAACACGTAGTCCTTGGTGCCGAGCGCGCGAAGGACCATGTGGGGTTCGCTGACGTTCGCATCAAGGAGCGTGGCCGGGACGCGGCCGTGACGCGAGGCAAAGGCGTCAATGCGCCGAGCGGCAAGGTTCAAGGCGAGGCGACCGCTCGCGAGGCGGTATGCCAGCGGGGGCGGGGCCCGATGGGGCTCGGGTGGGGAGCGGGGCGAACCAGGCGGCACCGCACAAGGCGACGACGATGGCAACGAAAATCGGGCGGCGGACGCGGTCGCGGAGGCGCTGCCGGGCGGCCGCTTCGGTGTCTTGACGCTTCTCCTCCCGCTTTTCCTCCATGAACTCTTCAACCAAACCCGACACGACGCCGTCCGGTGGCTGCCGCGCATGGGGCGGCCGGTTGGTTTGGGTTCTGGCGAGTGGTATGGACATGATAGGGCTCCTCCCCTTCATTCTCGGCAGCTTCCGTCAAAAACCCGACTCTCCATCGGCACAGGGCTAGGCTCCGCGCCCCAGTCCCGCTATGCTTCCTCCTCGCTTTCAGAGCGAAATCGGCTGGGTAGCTCAGGTGGTTAGAGCACGGCACTCATAATGCCGGGGTCGCCGGTTCGAATCCGGCCCCAGCTATTTTCTTGCCCTCGCGCGAAGGGGTGGTCATTTCGGTGGCACGCACCGCCCGTTGGTACGTTCGCGGTTTTATGGTGTCGGCGCTTTCGCTCAGCGCCGCATGCGGGGGGGACCCCCCGACCAACACAGCTGGGGTCGCCAGGGTCGAGGTCAGTCCGGCTTCTGCCTCCCTCAAGCTCGGCGAGAGCCGCGGCCTCACCGCCCTGACTTACAATGCCAAGGGCGCCATCATCTCGGTGCCGGTAACCTGGGCATCCAGCGCGCCCACGCTTATCTCCGTGGCGTCAACCGGGGTGGCCACTGCCGTCGCCGCCGGAACGGCGACAATCTCGGCGACAGCCGGCGGAAAAAATGCCCAAGTCATCCTGACTGCGGAGCGGCCGAGAGTCGCCCGAGTGGTCCTGGGTGCTGGGCTTCCTGATGAGGTGCTCGTGGGGGCGTCCATCAGCTACCGGGCGAGCCCACTCGACGCCGAAGGGACGGAGGCTCTGGGCTGGGCCCCGGTGTGGACGGTCAGTGACTCTTCGGTCGCGCGGATCGACCAGACGGGACTCCTCCGAGCGGTGGGTGCCGGGGTCACGAATGTGCGCGTGCAGCTGGACACGGCGACCCTCACGACGTCGTTGAGGGTCCGCGGGTCGCTCGACTTGCGCGTGACCGAGCTGGTAGCAGCACAGGTCATCCAGAACGACTCCGGGACGGTCCCGATGATTCGCGGCGGGCTCCCGGTCCTCCTGAGTGCATTTGTTGCGGCAGACGCCCCCCTGGCCCCTCTGGCGTGGCTGCGGGCGAGCTGTGCGGACGAGGTGGGGGTCGAGCAGTGGAAGGACAGTGTCCGCCTCGAGTCGCCGCTCGACGCCGTTCCTCGCACGGGGAGCCCGGCGGCCCAGTGGCTGGTGCCCAATGCGCGCATCGGCACGGGACTTACGTGTCACGTCGTTGCTGACCCGGACGCCCGGGTGCCCGATCCCGACCGGGGCAACAACAGGTTCCCTCGCCTGGGCGGTCGTGGTTTCACTGTCACGGAGGTCCCACCACTGGACATCACCTTCATCCCGATCGTGCTCGGTGCGGACGGCGGGGTGATCGGCAACGTGACTGCCGCGAATGTTGAGCAGTACTTGATCACGACCCGCCAGGTCCTGCCCCTTGGGCAGGTCAACGCGCGTGTTGGGGCACCGTTCACCACGAATGTCGCGTTCGGTGGGGGGCAGGACGCCGCATGGCGGTCGATCCTGCGCGAGGTGGAGGCCAAGCGCCAGCTCGACGGCTATCGCGGCCACTACTACGGAGTCATCCGGCCCGGCGCAGGGATCACCTTCGTTCAGTTCAGCGGCTTCGGATTCATCAGCGGGCGCACGGCGGTTTCGGTGCAGGTGGGGTGGTTCAATCGTGAGTCGGCGGCGCGGGAGACCGTGGCCCACGAGCTCGGGCACAACTTCGGGCGCCCGCACGCGCCGTGCGGCGGGCCGGCCAACCCGGACCCCGGATATCCATTTCCCGAGGCGGAGATCGGGGTGGCGGGCTGGGACGCGTGGAGTGCGTCGACCGGGGGGCGCGGAGAATACCAATCGCCCGCGACAAGGGACTTGATGAGCTATTGCCGTCCACTGTGGATCAGCGAGTACAACTATCGAAAGATGATGGAGGGCCGGAGCGTCCTGTCGTCAGCCGGTGGGGGGACGGGGGACCGTGCCGTGCTTGTGCG
Organism: Gemmatimonadota bacterium; assembly: GCA_016712265.1. Classification (NCBI taxonomy): domain Bacteria; kingdom Pseudomonadati; phylum Gemmatimonadota; species Gemmatimonadota bacterium. Next base: position 242,676 of record JADJRJ010000030.1, read on the forward strand.
TGGTGAATTGGGCGAATCGCCGCGGCTGGACGCACCATTTCTCGTCGAGGCCGGTGACCCATCAGCGACTGTGCGGGGGCGAGGCGTGCGTGTTGAGGTATTGGGTGCCGACGGCGCGGTCGTTGCGTCCGGCTGGTTGCCGGTGCTCGAGGCGGATCACGGAGGCGCTGAGAGCGTGGTGGGGCGCATCGCGGTGCCGGCGCACGCCAACGTCGCTGCGGTACGGCTGCACGGGGTACGGCGGACGGTGACGCGGTCGCTCGATACCGCTCCCACGCCGCGCCTGACGTTGCGCCCTGGTGCTGATGGGGAGGTCGCGGTCAGCTGGGACGCCTCGCGGGTCGCCGAGGTGTTGCTGCGTGACGCCGCGACGGGTGAGGTGCTGGCATTCGCGCGGGGTGGACACGGCGTGTTGCGGACGCGTACCTCGCAGCTGCAGGCGCGGTTCAGCAACGGCGACACCCGTCTGGTGCGGCGGTGACTGCGTCCGTCGTCGAGGTCATTCTCGTCAATGACCGCGATGAAGAGGTCGGTCGCTGCGAGAAGCTGGCCGCTCACGAACAGGGCCTGCTCCATCGGGCGGTGTCCGTATTCGTCTTTGATGCGGATGGGCGGTGGCTCATCCAGCAGCGCGCCGACGGCAAGTACCACAGCGGTGGGCTGTGGTCCAACGCGGCATGCACGCACCCCCGTGCCGGGGAATCCCTGGAGGCGGCGGTGCGGCGCGCGGCCCGAGAGGAACTGGGGGCGGAGCTGGCCGACGTGACACGCGCCTTCCCGTTGGTCTACCACGCGGCAGTCGGGAACGGACTGGTCGAGCACGAATTCGACCACGTGTTCACGGCGCGGCTGGCAGGCCCGCTTGCGCCCGTCGCGGCGGAGGTGTCGGGGGTTGCGTGGCAGCCGCTTGATGCGCTGCAGCTCGCCGTGGAGGCTGACCCCGCCGCCTATACGCCGTGGTTTCGCCTGTTGTTGCCCCTCGTGATCGACCACCGGGCAGCGCGTGTTCTGCCCGGTGGTCCGTTGACGACCTAACGAATCGTCGCGCCGGCCCGGTAGTAGTCGCCGAGGAGGTGCTCGGCGAAGTACTCCATGAGCATCCGGTTGAAGTAGGGCTGCATGTCGCCGAAGCCGTGCGGCTTGCCCGGCAGGATCATCATGTCGAACCGCTTGTTTGCCTTGATCAGCGCCTCGACGAGCCGGATCGTCCCGCCCGGGTGCACGTTATTGTCCATGTCGCCGTGCACCAGGAGGAGACGTCCCTTCAGGTTACCGGCGAGTTCGGCGTTGGTCGGCACCTTGATCTCGAAGCGCGTGCTGTCACCGGCTGGCTGGACGTCGCTCACCGGAGAACGTCCGGACGCTGCGGTGGCCGTCCGTCGGCGCGCGCTATCCGCGCGCACGGGGACCTCGCGGAGCCCATGGTACTGCTCGCTCCAGTTCTGGTTGTAGATGTTGTTGTCGTGGTTGCCGGCAGACGACACGCCGACCTTGAAGAAGTCATTGTAGGGGGGCAGCAAGAGCGCGGCCCCGGTGAGGAAACCGCCGCCGGAGTGGCCGAAAATCCCCACGCGATCGATGTCGATGAAGGAATGCCGCGCGGCGAGCTGCTCGATGCCCGCCTTCTTGTCGGCGAGGGCGTAGTCCCGGAGGTTGAAGTACGAGTAGTTCTGGTAGGCGTTGGAGCGCAGCGGGTTGCCGCCGCGGTTGCCGATCTGGATGACAATGAAGCCGAGCTGCGCGAGTTGCTGCTGCGTTCCCCCGGCGTTGAATCCCACGTTGACCTGTTCCGTCTGCGGGCCGGGGTAGATGCTGGCGATGATTGGGTACTTGCGCGTGGAGTCAAAGTCGAACGGCTTCCACATGTTGCCGTAGATGTCCGTGGTGCCGTCTGCGGCCTTGACGAGGAAGGGGGTCGGCGCCCGCCAGCCCATCGCCTTGAGCTGGGCGAGGTCCATCGACTCCAGTTCCATGACCTGGCGTCCCATGGCGTCGCGCACGAGGGCCTTCGGCGGGAGGTCGGGCCGCGAGGCATTGTCCACGAAGTAGCGACGCGTGGGCAGCATGATGGCCTGGTGGTCGGCGTCCCCGGCGTCGAGGAGGGCGAGCCCCGTCCCGTCGGCATTCACGCGGTAGAGGTGCCGCTGGTACACGTTCTCACCAGCCTCGCGTCCCACCCCGCTGATGAAAATGACGCCACCCGTGGTATCGATCTGGGCGACCTGGTCGGCGCGCCAGGCGCCCGAGGTCAGGGGCTTCTTGTACGTCCCGTTGTGGTCATACAGGTAGTAGTGGCCCCAGCCGGACCGTTCAGACCACCAGATGATGTCGCCGCCGGTCTTGGTGTACCGCGGCGCTTGTTGCTCCAGGTTGGCGTTGTCGACCGATTCCGTGATCAGGGTCTTGATCGTACCTGAGGCCAGGTCGACCTCGATGAGTTCGAGATTGCGCTGCAGGCGATCGCGTCGCACGAGGCGCAAGCGGTCCGAGCCTGACGGCCAATGCTGGAAGAAGAGGCGCTGATCGCGCCACTTGCCCACGGCGACCGCCTTCACCGCCGTTTCGCCGCGTCGGTACTGGTAGAGCTCCTGTTGCGCCACATCCGCTTCCCCCGGCATGGCATAGCTGTAGGAAACCAGGGCGGGGCGCGGGGTCGCCAGCGCATTCACCAGGTAGAGCTCCTTCACCTTGCGGGCGTCATTCCGCGTGATCACAAAGGCCCGACTGTCCGGCGACCACGTGACGTTGGCGCGCACCCGCGGGTCCCGATTGCGGCCCTGGCCGCCCTGCGTTTGGGTGGAGTCGTCTTGCTGCTGCGTCTGCGTGGTGTCCCGGAACCCAAAGGAACGGTTCTTCTCTCCGTCGGTGGAGATCTTCAGGGTGTCGGTGCGTCCCTTCTCGACCAGATACAGGTTGTGGTCACGCGCGAAGACGAAGGCCGAGCTGTCGGGGGACCAATTACGGAAATCGCCTTGCTGGTTGCCGAACTGCCCGCCACCGCCACCGCCACCGCCGCCCTGTCCGCCGCCTCCCTCGCTCCGCTCTTCATCTGGTGGGAGCGAATCTCCGCGTGGTGGACGTCCCAGGGCGCGCAGCGCTTCCCCGGCGAGGGACCACTCGTACCGCACGGTGTCCACCGTGAAGCGGATCGCCTTGTGGTCCTTGGTGAAATTGAGTGTCGTGAAGGGGAGCCGGTTCGGCTCATAGGGCTTCTTGTGGGCCGTGGCCAGCGCCGCGGCGAGCTTGACGTGGTCGAACAACGGCTGCTTCACCTTGGTCGGCGGGAACACCAGCATGAAGCGGGTGCCTGCCTCGTCGCGCCAGTTGTACCACAGGGAGTCGGTCTTGCCGACAAACCGGGCCGCGACTGCGGTGCTGTAGGTCACCCGTCGCATCGCCTCCGGGTTGAACTTCTCGGCAAGTTCCCAGTTCGCACGCACGCGGGCGGGAGCCGGCGCCATCGGCGACGTCTGGCCGGACAGGATGGCGGGAGCGACGAAGAGGAGGGCAGCGAGTGGCGTGGAGCGCATGAGGGACCGAGTGTTCGAGGGAGTAGACCCTGGGCCCCGGCCGTTGCCGAGGCGCGTCAATGGTGCGGCTACGAGATGATGCCGCCGCCGGGAAGCACGATATGCGGCAGGTTCTTCAGCAGCTGGTTCAACTTCGAGATCCGGGTGTTGACGATCGTGTTGAGCTGTTGCTGCGTGTCGCTGGTCTCCTTCACGAGCTCTCCCTGGCGGTCGACCTGGGCGTCCGTCGGTCGTGAGATGCCGCGGGAGACGGATCCGGACAGGGACTGCACCTCCTGGAGGAGCCGCGGATACTGCCGGTAGCCGAGCCCCTGGATCGGGCGCGTGATCCTGGTGTCGCGGAACTCACGCAACTCCTTCAGTGACGTCTCGGCCTCATTCAGCGCCTCCCTTTCGTTCGGCGCGTTGCGCTTGATGTTGTCGATCAACCCCGTGAGCTGGTTCATCAGGTTGTTTGTCCGATTCAGGATCCCCGAGACGTTGTTCGACAGGTCGGCCAGCGACATTGCGGCGTCGCGCTGGGCCACGAGGTCGGCCGTGGTCACGGTGGCGCGCGGGTCGAGTTCGACACGCACGGGCTTCGTGACCTCCTTCCCGCCGGCCACGAGGGTCACGGTATAGTCACCAGGGAGCACCTGAGGCCCACCGCCAAAGCCAAACCGGCGTGCCTGCGCCGCGAATTCGGCGGGGATGCCGTCCATGCCGTCGCCCCCGCCGGGAAGGTCGTAGCGCAAATCCCAGGTCGTGGTGTTGACGCCCGCCAAGGCGGGGATGCGCCGGATGTTGCGGACGACCTTTCCGGTATTGTCCTTGATGACGAGGCGAGCGTCTGGGGTCGGTGCCTTGAGATGGTACGACAGGACGGCCCCAGTCGGTGGGTTCTCTGCGCTGAAGTACTTCTGCCCGACGTTGGCCTCGAGCCTCCACGTCACCCAGCGCGTGGCGGGTTCGGGATCGAACATCGCGACGTCGGTGTTCATCGCCTGCCCAAGCTGCTGGAGGATGGCGAGGTCATCGAAGACGTAGAGCCCGCGCCCATGCGTCGCGATGATGAGATCGTTGTCGCGAGCGTGAACCAGCAGGTCGCGCACCGGGGCCGCCGAGAGGCCATTGCGGAGGTTGTGCCACCGCTTGCCCTGGTCCCACGACGCGAAGACGCCAAATTCGGTGCCCAGATAGAGCAGGTTCGCGTTCTTCGGGTCCTGACGCACGACGTGGACCCATCCGCGGCCGGGGAGGTTCCCCGTGATCCGAGTCCAGGTCTGCCCGTAGTCGGTCGTCATGTAGGCGTACGGTGTGTAGTCACCGGTCTGCCAGTGCGAGGCGGCGACAAAGGCGGTGCCTTCCGCGTGTGGTGACGCGTCGATCGTCGAGATCCACGCGGCTGCCGGCAGGTCGCGGATGTTGCGGACCGTGTTCGTCCACGTCTTGCCGCCGTCGCGAGTGACCTGGATGTTGCCGTCGTCGGAACCGGCCCAGATCACGTTGCTGTTCTTCGGCGACGGCGCGATCGTCAGCAGCGTGGAGTGAAACTCGGCCGCCGTGTTGTCCGGGACCACCGGGCCCCCGGAGAGACGCTGCTTGCTCTTGTCGTTCGTGGTGAGGTCGCCGGAGATCTGCGTCCACGTCTGCCCGTAGTTGGTCGTCTTGAAGATGACGTTTCCGCCGAAGTAGACCGTCTTCGAGTCCTTGGGATCGAGCACGATCGGCGCGTTCCAGTTGAAGCGGAACTTGTGGTGCGCCAGGGAGTCGCCGGCGGAGCCGGTGCGATACGGGTACGGGTGAATGGAGCGTTGTTCGCCCGTGCGCATGTCCGTGAGGACAATGCCGCCACCCTGCGACGCCGAGTAGACCAACCACGGCTTCTCGAGGTCGGGGACGGCGTGAAACCCGTCGCCACCGCTTACGGTCACCCAGTCTCGCTTGCGAATGCCTTCGGTGAGGGTGCGCGAGGGGCCACACCAGTGGCCGTTGTCCTGCAGCCCGCCACAGATGTTATACGGCTTCTCGTTGTCGAGGTTGATATGGTAGAACTGGGAGAACGCCACCGTGTTTTCCACCTCCCAGGTGCGTCCGCCGTCATAGGAACGCTGCCACCCGCCGTCGGAACCCTCGAGGATGTAATTGGGGTCGGTGGGGTCGATCCACATCGCTTGGTGGTCGCCGTGGATGTCGGCCCGGATGCTGGCGAAGGTGCGGCCGCCGTCTTCGGACTTGTAGAGGGATCCGGACAATGTCCAGACGATGTTCGGATTTTTCGGGTCAACGCGGACGTCGGCGTAGTAGAAGGGGCGGAAGTTGATGTTGGGGTCGCGGCTGACCGTGCGCCACGTCTTGCCGGCATCGTCCGTGCGCCACAACTCACCCTCGGTCTTCGTCTCCGAAATCATATAGACGATGTTCGGGTCGGCGCGATGCACGGAGACACCTACGCGGTCCATGTCGCCCTCGGGAAGCCCGCGGCCGTTCCCCTTGCCGCTGAGCTTCTCCCAGGTCTCGCCACCGTCGATCGACTTGTAGATGCCCGTCTCACCGCCACCGGAGGTGAAGTACCACGGATAGCGCTGGTGTCGATGCATCCCGGCCCAGACGATCTCGGAGTTGGTGGGGTCGATGTCGACGTCCGAACAGCCGGTGAGGTTGTCCTTGTACAGGATCTTTTTCCACGTCTTGCCGCCGTCGACGGTCTTGAAGAGGCCGCGCTCGTCGGAGGGACCCCACGTAGCGCCGAGGGCGCAGACGTACACGATGTTCGGATCGTACGGGTCGATCCGCATCCGAGGGATCTTCTCGGTGTTCTCAAGTCCGATCTTGCGCCAACTGCGCCCGCCGTCCACCGACTTGTAGACACCGTTCCCGACAGAGGCCGAGTTGCGAGGGTTCCCCTCGCCGGTGCCGAGGTAGAGGATGTTCTTGTTGGACGGCGAGACGACCAGGTCGCCCATCGATGCGTTGTCCTTGTCGTCGAACAATTGCTCGAAGGTCACGCCACCATTGGTGGTCTTGATCAGCCCTCCGGCCGCGGCGCCGACGTAGTAGGTCGAGCGATCGCCGGGGATGCCGACGATGAGCGGGATGCGTCCTGCCTGGTTTGCCGGGCCGATGGAGCGCCACTGGACGCGACGGATCGCCTCAAGTTCGGGGGTGCCGTTCAGCGGGGCGGTTGCGGCGACCGCGCGCGTCTGGGCGAGGCTGGGGGTGGCGACACCGCAGACGACGGCGAGCGACAGTGCCGCTACAGCACGCGAGGGGGAGATCGGACGCATGAGGATGGGGTGGTGTGGTGCTGGAATAATGGGCGCCGGGGCACGCGAGCGTCAGGCGACCCATGTCGGCAATACGGTCGATTCTGCGATGTCGTTGGGGGGAAACACAACCGGCCGGACTCGCGAGGAGCCCGGCCGGTCGAGGGAACAGGAACTGGCACTCAGGGGATCGTGACGGTCTTGGTGATCGCGTTCGTCAGACCGCCAGCGTCTGTCGCCGTCAGCGTGACGTCGAAGGTGTTGGGATACCCCGAAACCGCCTTCAGGTACTGGATCGGATTGCCCGTCTTGCTCGGGCGGCCGCCGGTGGCGGTCCACGCAAAGGTCAGGTTGCCCAGGCCGTTGTCGTCGGTCGAGCTCGAGGCATTGAGGACGCACTTCACCCCCGCCGTGCAAGTGATGGTGAAGTCCGCGACCGGCGGCATGTTCCCTCCGCTGGCCGGCGGAATGACAACTGCCTTCGTGACACTGCTCGTCAGTCCACCGGCATCGGTCACCGTCAAGGTCAGGTTGAAAGTGTTCTTTGACGGGTTGCCCGCGTTGTAGTTGTAGGTCGCCGGATTCGCTGTCTTCGCCGGGCGGCCTACGTTGTTTGCCCAGGCGAACGTGAGGTTGCCGAAGCCACCGTCATCCGTGGAGGGGCTGGCGTTGGCGATGCAGTTCACGCCAGCCGTGCAAGTGACGGTGAAGTCCGCCGTCGGGGGCTGGTTGCCGCCACCGCCGCCGCCGATGAACTGGATGTTGAGGAGGCGATTCGGGCTGCCGGCACCCGGGTTGGTGATCTTGTTAACGGTGGCGCCGGCGAGCAGCGCGGCCTTCACCTGGCCGGGGGTGTCGCCGGGGTTCGCGGCACGGTAGAGCGCGGCCGCTCCGGCAACGTGGGGGGAAGCCATCGAGGTACCGGAGAGCGTCGCCGTCGCACTGTTGCTGCCGATGTAGTCCGAGACGATGTTGTTACCGGGCGCGAAGATGTCCGTGCAGGTGCCGAAGTTGGAGAAACTCGCGCGTGCATCCGTGATCGTCGAGGCGTTCACCGAGATCGCGGAGTCTGCGCTGGCCGGCGAGAAACTGCAGGCGTCGGCGCTGCTGTTGCCGGAGGCGACCGCGAGCACCACGCCGGCGATCACGAGGTTATTCGACGCGGTGTTGAGCGCCGCGCTGAACGAACCACCAAGGGACATGTTGGCGACGGCCGGCTGGATCTTGTTTGCGGCGACCCAGTTGATCCCGTTGATGACCTGCGTGTTCGTACCGGAACCGGAGCAGTTCAGCACGCGAACCGGGTGGAACGTGACGCCCTTGGCAACGCCGTAGGTGGTGCCGCCGATCGTTCCCGACACGTGCGTGCCGTGACCATGGCAGTCGTTCGCCGTCCCGCCGCTGGTGATCGCGTCGAACCCATTGCTCATGCGCCCGGCAAAGTCGTTGTGCGTGAGCAGGATGCCCGTGTCGATGGTGTACACGTGCACACCGGCCGCGGTCGACGGGTAGGTGTAGCTGTTGTCGAGGGGCAGGTTCGCCTGGTCGATCCGGTCCAGGCCCCAGGACGGCGTCGGGCTCTGCGTCGCGGTGATGCTGACGCGGCCGTTCGGCTCAACAAACTTGACCCGAGCATCGGCGCGGATTGCCCGGAGCTGCTCGGCCGTGGCGCGTACGGCATACCCACGCAGGGCCTTGTCCCACGTTGCCATCACCTCGGCACCCGAGGTCACCGACGCCCCCATCACATCACCCACGTTGTCGTTGAGTACCACGATGTACTCACCGGGGACCACCTGTGAGGTCAGGTCTCCGTTCGACTCCACATACGGCGCCAGTCGGGTCGGACCCGACGGCGAGTTCGCGTCAGAACACGCGACGACGGCCAATGCCGCCAGGGACCACAATCCAGTTTGCTTCACCGCGTCACCCTCCTCAGGGCTGAGAGAACGCCGAGCCTAACGCGGGCCCGGCCACCACACCAATGCGCGCGACGAACGTAAGAAATTCCAATGCGTCTGTCCACTAGGACTTTCCCCAGCCTGCGATTTCGTTGGCGTCATGTGCACTTTCCCCCGCAAGATTTGTCATCTACGTCACAGAGTAGGTCAGAATGACGTAACTGACAGGAACATTAAGTTGTCAGACTGGCCGATGTACGCAGTGTGTACAACTCGGTCGCGGACGCCGATACTCGCAGGGGACTCGCACCGACTGCATGCTCCGAGACTTCTTTCGACGGCTCGCTCCCACGCCGCCGGCGTCGCCGCCGTCGCGTCCCAATACGACGTCGGCACCGGTCGCTCCGACGCTCCTCGACCCGCCTGCGCGAACGACGACACTGCCAGATCGTGAGGTCGGTGACGTGAATGCGTGGCTCGCCCTGGAGGTGAACCATCGGATCGCGGCGGTTCGTGAGACGCTCGCTCGACAGGACCGCGAGGGCGATGCTCCCGCCTTTCTCGATGGACTGGCCGCCGGATTCGACGCCGTCGTTCGACAGCCGCCACTCGCGGCTCAGCGCGCCCTGTCCGTGTCGAGGGATCCGCGTGCATCGGCGTCCCAGCTGGTCTCCCTGGTCGAGACGGACCCCGGGCTGAGTCAGGGGCTGCTCCGCTACGCCAACTCCGCGTTTTATGCAGGCGCCGGCGGGCGCGTGGTCTCGCTCATGAACGCCGTCAATCGGGTGGGCACAAGCGGCGTCCACAATGTGGTGTTGCGCACCATGGTTGACGGCTTGCTCTGCCGGCCAGGCGGACACTTCCAGTCATGGGTGGACATGACCTGGGAGCACATGGTGCGGGTCGCCCCGATCGCCAGGGACCTGTCCAAGCCGTTCGGCGTCAGCCCCGACGAGGCCTACCTCCTTGGCTTGCTACACGACGTGGGAAAGTTGGTCATTTTCGACCGGCTGGGAGAATTGCGGCGCCAATTGCGGCGTGAGGTTCGCCTGCCGCCCGCGATGACCTCCCTCCTGCTGCAGTTCCTCCACGAGACCCTCGGCGGGCTCGCAGCGCTCCAATGGGGGCTTGGCGCGCAGGTCGCGCATGCCATCGCGACCCATCGACGCTCACCAGTGCCGGAGATGCTCGATTCCCGGTGCGAACTGATCTACGTCGCTGAGCGGCTCGACCTGTGGCGCATACGCCCCGAAGCGGTGGAGGAATCCGCACCGCTTGCCGACTGGTGGCGGGATGGGGCCCTGAACGCGCCCCTCGAGCCGGTGGAGCGCCTGGTGGCGAACCTGCCCGAGGCTGCAGCGACGGGGGCGGGGGACTGACCCGCACTACCAGCAGGCGTCGGGCGCTCCTATAGTACTCGCTCCAACCGGAGCCCCGACGCATGACGCGCACACGCAAGCCGACCCCTGTCACTTCAGACAACCCCATCATCGTGGGCCCGCGCGCGCCGGCGGATCGCCTGTATCGGGCGGCCACGGAGTGCGTGCGTCAGCGGCAGCGGTATGCGGCCTTGGTCGACTCCGGCACCGCCGAAGACGAGCAGGACTCCGCCCTCGAGCTGGCGAGCACTTGCGACACCCTTCTCCTCGCGGCGATCAGCGCCTACGAGGGGGCGCCGAGCGTGGGGGTGGCCAAGGAAGAGGAGTGGTACCGCAAGGCCGTGATGCTCTGGCAAGCCAGCCGCGAATATCAGCGCCGTCACAGCGGGGTCGACCTGAAGTCGCGCCGCATCTCGGCGCACTCGGCCGAGCAGCTGAAGGACCTGGCGATGGAGTACGACCTGGAGGCCAGCGCGCTCCTGGCGTTGCAGCACGCCGTCGCCGCGTATCGAAAGTGCGTCCCCGAGGCGCACATCGAGGCAACCTCGAGCCGCTTGCACTGACGGGACCCGGTAGGGGGGGTGGCGCGTTAGGTGCGTGACCCCTCCCTCCGCCGATGTCTCACCTCCTGCAGGTTTCGCAACGCCTCCCCCATGCGGTGGAGCAGGTGTTCGACTTTTTCTCGCGCGCGGAGAACCTCGCCGCCATCACCCCGCCTTCGCTGGGGTTTGAGATCCTGACTCCACTGCCGGTGGACATGCGGGCTGGTGCTCGCATCGACTACCGGATTCGACTCCATGGCATGCCGATGAAGTGGCGGACCCGAATCGCGGAGTGGAACCCCCCGCTGGGGTTCGTGGATGTGCAAGAGCGGGGGCCGTACGCCCTCTGGGAGCACAGTCACCGCTTCCGCTCGGACGGTCCGGATGCGACCGTGATGGACGATGAGGTCCGCTATGAACTTCCGTTCGGGGCGCTCGGCTCGCTCGCCCTTCCGCTCGTGCGCCGGCAGCTCCGGGGCATTTTCGAGTATCGCAGGGCCGCCGTGGAGGGGCTGTTCCGCGACAAGTACGGTTCGCGTTAACGGAGTGCGTCCCGGCCGGTCGAAGGGGAATGCGGGGTACAGCACGCCGGAACAACGCTTCGTCCCAGCCGTCACGCGCGATTTGCTGCAGCGGGTGACGATACCGGGGGACGGGAACGCGTCGATCACGAGGGCCACCCGGGAGGTGCGTTGGACGGCGTAGTCGAATTCTTCCTGAAATACCGTCCGGCCGCATTCGCCCGCGGGACGCTGGGGTTTTCCCCACCGGTTCCGATGTGGCTGGTGTGGTTGGCTGTTGCCGCCGCACTCGCGTTCGCGGTGGCACACTACAGTCGCTCCACGGAACTGGCCCGACGGGACCGTCTTGCGCTGGGGGGACTCCGTCTCCTCGCGGTCGGCGCGTTGGCCTTTGCCTTGGCGCGTCCGGTGCTGGTCATCGCCGAATCCGTCGCCCAGCGGAACATCGTGGCGGTGCTGGTGGACGACTCCCGGAGCATGGGGATTACCGATCTCCCCGGAGGCAGGTCGCGCTCGGCGGCGGTCACCTCGCTGGTGGGGACGGTGGACTCTGCGCTCCTCAAGGCGCTGCAGCCGCGCTACCAGACGCGCGTGTATCGCGTTTCGACGGCGGGAAAGGTCGGGGACGCCAACAGCATTCCGTTTACAGGCCCGCGGACGCGGCTGCTGACGGCACTGCTCCGCGTACAGGACGAGCTGGCGGGCGCCCCCCTCGCGGGGATCGTCGTGCTCTCCGATGGCGCCGACAACTCCGCGTCCGGTGGAGGGCCCGGGTCGACCGGGATCACGGAACAGATGCTGTCCCTGCGGTCGCGTGGGGTGCCGGTGTACAGCGTTGGCGTGGGTACGCCGCGGTTTGACAAGGACGCGGAGGTGACGCGGATCGACGCGCCGCGCAGCGTGCTGAAGAACTCCACCGTGCTGGTGAATGTGGTGATTTCGCACCGGGGGCTCGGTGGGACGCGCATTCCGGTCGTGGTGGAGGACTCCGGGCGGATCATCGGGTCCGTCACCGTTGAGCTGCCGCGCAACGGCGAAGCGGTCCAAGCCCGCATTCGGATTCCGGCCACCGAGCAGGGCGCCCGGTTGCTGCGCGTGCACGTACCCGTCCAGGCCGGTGAGTTGGTGCGTGAGAACAACGAGCGGCACACCCTGTTGGTCGTGCGCGATCGTCGCGAGAAGATCCTCTACATGGAAGGTGAGCCGCGCTTCGAGCTGAAGTTCGCGCAGCGAGCCGTCGAAGGGGACGAGAACGTCCAGTTGGTGACGTTGCTGCGCTCGGCCAAGGACAAGTTCCTGCGCATCGGGGTTGACGACTCGACCGAGCTTGTCGGAGGCTTTCCGCGGACGCGCGAGGAGTTATTCAGCTATCGTGGGATCGTTCTTGGCAGCATCGAGGCCTCGTTCTTCAGCGCCGACCAGCTGCGGATGCTCTCGGACTTTGTCTCTGAAAGGGGTGGGGGGCTGATGTTCCTCGGCGGCCGATCCGCGTACGCCGAAGGCGGGTACGCCGGGACCCCGCTTTCCGACGCGTTTCCCTACGAGCTGACGGCGGCCGCCCCGGACACCCTGGTGCGGGAGGTCCACGCGGTGCTGACCCCGGCGGGGGCGTTGCACCCAGCGCTGCAGGTCGGCGGGACGGACTCTTCGACGGCCGCGCGGTGGGCGTCGCTTCCTCCGCTGACCTCGGTCAATGCGGTGGTTCGGGCGAAGCCGGGGGCGACGGTGTTGCTGAACGGGACCGTGGGCGAGGGGCCGGCCACGCGGCCGATGGTGGCGGTGCAGCGATTTGGCCGTGGCCGCGTGCTCGGGCTCGGGGTGCAGGACACCTGGCTCTGGCAAATGCACGCGACCATTCCGCTCGCGGACTCGACGCACGAGGTGTTGTGGCGGCAGATGCTGCGCTGGTTGGTCGCCGACGTCCCCGATCGGGTGGAAGTCAGCGCGCCCGAGGAATCGGGGCCGGGCGAGGCCGTGCCACTGCAGGCGACGGTCGCCGACAAGTCGTACATGCGGGTGAACGGGGCCACGGTGGCCGGCGAGGCCACGGCGGGTTCGGCCACCTCGGTCCTGCGCCTTGATTGGGTGCCCGATCGCGATGGCGAATACACAGGGTCGTTTGTCCCCGCAGGCCCGGGGGTACATGCGGTGCAGCTGGAGGCAATGGCGCGGGGCGACACCGCGGAAAGCCGGACTGGCTACGTCCGCGTTGCTGAGCCTACCGATGAGTTCTTTGGTGCCGAGCTTCGCACGGCGTTGCTCCGGCAGGTGGCGGAGGAAACGGGCGGCGGCTACTACCCACCGGAGGATGCAGTCCGCATTGCCGAGGACATTGTGTATAGCCCCGCCGGGTCGACCGTGGTGAAGAAGAACGACCTGTGGGACATGCCGCTGGTGCTGCTGACCCTGCTGCTCGCGTTAGGCGGGGAGTGGGTGCTGCGCCGCCGCCGTGGGCTCGCCTGATGCGTTGGCTCCTCGGGACGGTGTTGGCGGCGAGCCTGGCGCAGGCTCAGGGTCCACGCACCACGCTGGTGGTCGTGGCCGGTGTGGGGGGCGAGGCGAGGTTCTCCCAGGCGTTTCGCAGCATGACGCAGTCCATGGTGGGCGCGGCCCGAACCCGGTTCGCCCTGCCGGATTCGCAGGTCTGGGCGTTCACCGAGGACTCGACCATTGGGCGCGGACGCTCGACCAAGGCGAATGTGGAGGGGGCGCTCACGCGCATCGTCAGCGCCGGGCGTGCCGGCGACCGTCTCGTCGTGATCTTGTTTGGACATGGCAATGCCCAGGCGGATGTGACCCGGTTCAACCTCCCGGGGCCGGACATGACGGTGGGGGATTTCGCGCGCGTCCTCGATGGGTATGTGGGGAGCCTCGCCTTTATCAATACGGCAAGCTCCAGTGGGGAGTTCGTCAAGGCGTTGAGCGGTCCGCGTCGCATCGTGATCACGGCGACGAAGAGCGCGCGCGAGCAGAACGAGACGTTCTTTCCCGGCTTCTTTGTGAAGGCGCTGGCCGAGGCGGCGGGCGACACCGACAAGGACGGCCGGGTGTCCCTTCTGGAAGCGTTTACCTACGCGCGCCAGGAAGTCGAGCGCAAGTTCGAGCTCGCCAACCAACTGGCCAGTGAGCACCCCCAGCTGGATGACGACGGCGACGGGACCGGCCGTGGCGATGCCTCGGACAACGCCGCGGATGGCAAGGTGGCGCGGACCTTCTTTCTGGAGCCGCTCGGTGGGGCGGCGGTGGCGAACGACCCCCGCGCGGCCCGCCTGATCGAGGAGCGACGCACGCTGGAATCGCGCATCGATTCGCTCCGGTCGCGGCGCAGCGCCATGAACGAGGCGTCCTACCAGAAAGCGCTGGAACCCCTGCTGATTGAGCTGGCCGAAAAGACGCGCGCCTTGCGGGCGCTGGAGGTGCGAAAGCCATGAGCTGGCGTCGAGCGGTCTCCGGGCTCGGGGTCGTCGCGGTCCTGGTCATGCCAGTTGCCGCGTGCGGGCAGGAGCGTGCGCCGCAGAGTGCGGCCCAGCTCTATCGCGCCGGCCAGTACGTCGAGGCGATCCGGGCGGCGGAGTCGGCGGTGGCGTCGGACTCGTCGCACCCGGCGTCCGTTGTCCTGGTTCGGGCGTTGTCAGAGGTCGGGCGATGGCAGGATGCGACGTTGGTCGGAGAGCGCCTCCAGGGCCGGTCTCCGCTCGTTGGTGCGGCACTGGCCCTCGAAGTCGGGCGTGCGCACCGTGCCCTGGGCAATGACAAGGCGGCGGGGGAGTGGTTCATCCGCGCGCTCGGCGGGCGCGACTCCCTGATGGCGCGATACGAGTTGGCGCAACTGGTGTTTGATGCGGGCCGTCACGACGACGCCATGCGCGTCTTCGACGGGTTCATTGACGTGTACAACAGTCACCGACCTCAGCTGACGGCGAACGACCTGCGTGCGGTGGCGCTGTCGGTTCGCATGCTCGGCCGGCGCGACCCGCAGATGTTCAAGGATGCGTTGCGCGCCTTTGACCAGGCGATCGCGGCCGATACGATGGAACTCGAGGGGCGCTTGCAGCTGGCGGAGATGCAGCTGGAGAAGTTCACCTTCGATGACGCCCTGCAATCGCTCAATGCGATCCTCGCTGTAAATCCCAACCACCCGCGCGCCCTGCTGGTGATGGCGCGACTGGACGCGGCCGAAGGCCGATCGACCGGGCCGGCTCGGGTAGCAAAGAGCCTTGAGGTCAATGCCGTGTCTCCCGAGGCGCACGCCATGGTGGCGATGCAACTCGTGGATATCGAGCGGTACGCCGATGCGGTGAGCGCCGCGCAGAAGGGGCTTGTGGCGGATAGCGGCGCCCCCGCACCGTGGATCGCGATCGCGGCGGCGCGGCTGTTGGCAGGGGACGAAGCGGCGCACGGTGCGGCGCTCGCCAGGGCGCGGAAGCGCCTGCCGGGCTCGGCGCGCGCCGAAGTGATGCTCGCCGATGTCATGGCGCGGAACCGACTGTACGCGCAGGCCGCGGCGTTCGCACGTCAAGGGGTGGAACGCGACTCGTTGTCCGCTCGCGCGCATTCGCTGCTCGGCATCAACGAGATGCGGACCGGCCGTGTCGCCGAGGGGCAGGCCCACCTGACGCGGTCGTTCGCGCTTGACCCGTATGACGTGTGGGCGCACAACACCCTCAACCTGCTCGACACGTTCAAGGACTACACCGAGATCAAGACGCCGCGGTTCGTGGTCCTCGTGGAGACCAAGGATGCTCCGCTGCTTGAGATCTTTGCCGCTCCGCTCGTTGAGGAGGCGTACGATTCGCTGGCCGCGCGGTATGGTTTTCGGCCGTCTCCCCCCGTGCGCGTGGAGATGTTCCGCAGCAGCGCGGACTTCTCCGTCCGCGCCGTTGGCCTCGGCGGGCTTGGGGCGTTGGGCGTGAGTTTTGGGAACGTTGTGGCGATGGATTCCCCGGCCGCGCGGCCGGTCGGCGAGTTCAACTGGGGCTCCACGCTCTGGCACGAGCTGACGCACACCTTCACCCTGGGCGCGACCGGGAATCGAGTGCCCCGGTGGGTCTCCGAGGGACTGTCGGTCTACGAGGAGCGACGGGCGCGGGCGGGGTGGGGAGCGGATATCACGCCGAGCCTCGTCGCCGCGTGGAAGGCGAAGAAGCTCAATCCGGTGTCGCAGCTCAATAATGGGTTCGTCCGTCCGCGATTTCCGGAGGAGATCGGGTTGTCGTATGCCCTGGCCTCGTACGTATGCGAGATGCTCGAGGCTGAGTACGGGCTGACGGGTATCCGCACCTTCCTCCAGGCATTCCGGGACGGGAAGACGGCGAATCAGGCGTTCGAGCAGGTGGCTCGCGTGGGGATCGAGGCATTCGACCAGCGGTTTGATGACTGGTTCCGGAAGCGGTTCGCCAGCGAGTTCAAGGCGGTGGATTACGTCGTGGCCGGTGAGGGCCGGGAGCAAGTCGTGAAGTGGGAAGGGCCCTTGTTTACCGCGGTGCGGAGCGCGGCGACCGCCATGGCCGGACAACAGTGGGACGAGGCGATCCGCTTGCTCGACGGGGCGAAGGCCATGTTTCCCGCGTGGGCCGATGAGGGGAGCCCGTACCACCTGCTGAGCGAGGTGTACCTCAAGCGCGGCGACACGACGGCGGCGATTCGGGAGTTGGCCGCCATCACCAGCCGCAGTGAGACGGCGTTCCAGGAGAACCTTCAGCTGGCACGGCTCCTCCGCGCACGTGGCGATGTCCTGGGGGCGGTGGCGGCGATGGAGCGGACCATGTGGATGACGCCGTTCGACGGTGCCGTGCACGATTCGCTGGCCGTGCTCGCGACCGCGAACCGGATGCACGGCTCGGCGATCCGTGCCCGTCGCGCCTTGGTCGCGCTGCGTCCGACGGATCGGGCCGAGGCGTTGTACCAACTGGCGCGCGCGTATGCGGATGGTGGCGAGGTGGCCGCGGCGCGACGCGAGGTGCTCCGCGCGCTGGATCTGGCCCCGAACTTCGAGAAGGCGCAGGAACTGCTCCTGTCGCTTCGCACCCCGGAGGGCGCGCGATGAAGACGCGATGGAAACTCGCCGTGTGCCTGGCGGCGCTGATCCCGGTGTTGGCAGTCGGCGCGCAACGTGGCTTTGGTCGTCGCGGCCGGTCGCCGGGGATGACGCCCAACGAAAATGTGACGTACGACGGCAAGTACACCTTTGTGCGTGTACGGTTTGAACCTCTCGGTGGCGGGTGGGACCTCAAGTGGGACCACGACTATCCACGCGCCGAAAACCACTTCATGAAGATCCTGTCCGAGCTGACCACGATCGGCCCGCACCTGGATGGCAGCAATATCCTCACGTTCGAGGATCCGGAGATCTTCAAGTACCCCGCCGCGTACGTGTCCGAGCCGGGGTACTGGACCATGAATGAAACGGAGTTGGCCGGGGTGCGCGATTACGTGCACAAGGGCGGCTTCTTGATTTTTGACGACTTCACGGGCGATCACTGGTACAACTTCGAGGCCAAGTGGCGTGAGGCGTTCCCGAACCTCAGGTTGCAGGAACTCACACTGGCCCACCCGATTTTCGATTCGTTTTACCGGATCGAATCGTTGCAGATGCAGCATCCGCAGAACGGGGCGCCGGCCACCTTTGTTGGCGCCTACGAGGACAACGATCCCACCAAGCGATTGGTGATGATCGCGAACTACAACAACGACATCGGCGACTACATGGAGTTCTCCGATGAGGGCTTCCTGCCGGTGGCCCTGACCAACGAAGCCTACAAGCTGGCCGTCAACTACGTCATGTACGCCATGACGCACTAACCGGGGAGACGCGTGACAACATCGGCACACGAAGGGATGGCGCTCGAGGCGCCGGACGATATTGCGCTGGCCGATCGCCTGCGCGATGGGCGCGCGGCGGTGATTGGCGAGCTGCGCAAGCTGATCGTCGGGCAAGAGGCGGTGATCGAGCAGGCACTGACGGCGTTATTCGCCGGCGGCAATTGCCTGATCGTCGGCGTCCCGGGGCTGGCGAAGACGCTCCTGATCCACACCCTGGCCCAGGTGTTGGACCTGAAGTTCTCGCGGATCCAGTTCACGCCGGATCTGATGCCGAGCGACATCACCGGCACCGACATCATCCAGGAAGACCCGGAGACGGGGCGTCGGCGGATGGCGTTCGTGCCGGGACCAGTCTTCTCGAACATCGTGCTCGCGGATGAGATCAACCGGACCCCGCCCAAGACGCAGTCGGCCATGCTCGAGGCGATGCAGGAACATCGTGTCACGGTACAGGGACGTACCTACACGTTGGAGGAACCCTTCTTCGTCTTCGCAACGCAAAACCCGATCGAGCTCGAGGGAACGTATCCGCTCCCCGAGGCGCAGCTCGACCGGTTCATGTTCCAGGTGGTGATCGAGTACCTGAGCGAGAACGAGGAGCTGCAGGTCGTCCAGAGCACGACGTCCATCCAGTCGCACAAGTTCGCGCACGCGATCACGGGCAAGGACATCGTCGCTTTCCAGAAACTGGTGCGACGCGTACCGGTCGCGGAATCCGTGGCACGGTTTGCCGTGCACCTGGTGCGTGCGACCCGTCCGAGCTCGCCGACCGCCCCGGACTTCATCAAGCAGTGGTTGAACTACGGGGCCTCGGTGCGTGCGGCGCAGTATCTCGTGCTGGGCGGCAAAGCCCGGGCGCTGATGCAGGGCCGGTACCACGTGTCGTTCGAGGACATCATCGCGCTCGCGCCACCCGTGCTCCGGCACCGGTTGCTCCCGAACTTCCATGCGCAGGCGGAGCGGATCACGACGGACCACATCATCGAGAAGCTCGTGGCGGCGGTCCCGCGGCCGACGGCGAGGCTGTGAGGGTGAGATGAAACGGCAACGGCGCAGCACGGGCAGCACGGGAGGTCAGGGCGGCACGCGTCAGGTCGCGCTGGTCGACGCGCGTGCCACCCGTGCCGCTCGTGCTCCTCGTGCTTCATCTGTTCCGGTGTCAACATGACGTCCCCCGTCCGCACCCTCCCTGGCTCCCAGTTCATCGACCCAAACGTCCTTGGCCGCATCGGGGACCTGGAGTTGATCGCGCGCTGGGTGGTGGAGGGGTTTATCTCGGGGCTCCATCGGTCGCCCCACCTGGGGTTCTCGACCGACTTCGCCGAACACCGGCAGTACGTGCCTGGGGATGACATCCGGCACATTGACTGGCGGGTGTACGCCCGTACCGAGCGGTACTACCTCAAGACGTTTGAGGCGGACACCAACACGAACTTCGTCGTGCTGCTTGACGTGTCGGCGTCGATGGGATTCAAGCATGAGCGGTTGAGCAAGCTGGAGTACGCCAAGATCCTGGCGGCGTGCCTGCTGTATTTCTCGCATCGACAGCGCGACCGGGTTGGGCTCGTCACGTTCGACGACCAGTTGCGCGACGTCGTGCCGGCCTCGGCGCGCCATCTGCAGCAATGCCTGCATGGGTTGGAGCGGGCGGTTCCCCTGGGCAAGGGCGACCTGTCGCGACCACTCTCGCTGATCGCCGAGCAGCAGCGGCGGCGCGGGATGTATCTCCTCCTGTCGGACCTTTATGAGCCGCCGGACAAGGTCATAGATGCCCTCGCTGCGTTGCGTGACGCCGGGCATGACGTGATGTGCATGCAGGTGCTGGACTCCGCCGAGCGGACCTTCCCGTGGGAGGATGTCACCACCTTTCGCGACGTGGAGAGCGGCGTCCGTGTGCCCGTGGTTCCCGGGAAATTGCGGCAGGAGTACCTCGCCGCAATCCAATCGCACGTGGCGACGCTCGAGAAGCGGTTGGGAGAACACCGGGTGGACTACACCCTGGTGGACACCTCGCAGCCGCTGGATCGGGTGTTGTTTGAGTACCTCTTGCGGCGCGAACGCATGCGCACCGTGCGCTGATGCCCTTTGCCCTGCTCGCCCCGATCTTCATCGCCGCGATGGCGGCGGTGGTGGTCCCGCTCCTGGTGCACCTGGTGCACAAGGAGAAGCGGGAAGCGATCGCGTTTCCCTCGCTGATGTTCCTGCGAAAGACGCCCTATCCGTTCAGTGCGCGTCAACGCGTTCGCGACTGGTTGCTCTTCCTGGCGCGCTGCGCCGTTATTGCGCTGGCGGCGTTCGCCTTCGCGCGCCCCGTGTTCGCGCGGCGGCCGGCGGCCGGGGCCGCGCAAGATGGCGGGACCGAGGTCGTCGTGTTGCTTGATCGCTCGTTTTCCATGAAGTACGGCACGCGTTGGGCCCGGGCACGCGAAGAGGCCGGCAAGGTCATCGCCGGACTGGGTCGGGCCGATCGGTTGACGCTCATTCCCTACGATCGACGTGCATCCGCTGTGAACGAGGCGACGGCGAATGCCCAGCAGCTCCGGGCGGCGCTCGATTCCATCGTGACCACCGACGAGGGCACACGCCTGGCGCCTGCGGTCACGCTGGCCTCGGGCATCCTGAGCGCGACGGAGCTGCCGCAGCGCAAGCTGGTCGTGATCTCTGACCTGCAGCGGACCGGTTGGGACCTGACGGACGAGGTCACGATCCCGGTGGGAACCGAAGTGGTTCCGGTGGATGTGTCCGGCACGGTGGTCGACCATGCCGTCCGGGCCGTCGACGTGCGGCGAGACCCGGGGGGCGATGCGTCCCGCGTCGTGGTGAGCGCCCGGCTGGCGCGGCTCGGCGCGGCGGAGCGTGCGGTGACGGTGCGGCTGGAAGTCGGCGGGCGGGAGGTCGCGCGTACCACCGTGGACCTGCCAGGTGATGGTGGGGCGAGCGTGGCGTTTCCGCCGATTCCGGTGCCAACCCGGCCGACGCCGGCTCGCGTCGTGATTGGTGGGGATGAACTGCCCGGAGACGACACCTTTCATTTCCTGTTGTCGCGACCGCCGACGCTTCCCGTGCTGGTCGTGGAACACCGCGACGCGCAGCCAGAGCGCGGCGTGTTTCTCGCGCGTGCCCTGGAGATTGGTGATGCCCCGGCCTTTGACGCCACCGTGCGACGGAGTGATCGCGTGACGGCCGCCGACCTCTCGAACGCGAAGGTGGTCATCCTCGCGGATGCCGGGGTGCCCGCGGGGGTAGGTGGGGCGCGCTTGGTGTCGTTCGTGCGGGACGGGGGTGGCCTGATAACCGCGTTAGGCGAGCGCACCTCGGATCGCAGCTGGCCGACGGAGGCGCGTGTGCTGGTTCCCGGTCGGATCACCCAGCCGACAGATCGATTGGGACAACGCGGGGCGGTGCTGGGATCCGTGGATCGCGGCCATTCTGCCCTGGCGGTATTTGGTGGTGCCAGGTCCGGCGACCTCTCCGCCGCCCGCTTCTTTCGATACCGTGCGATTGATACGACGGACGGAGTGCTGGCTCGGTTCGACGACGGCGGGGTCGCCCTCACGGAGCACGCGGTCGGCGCGGGGCGCGTGCTGACCTGGGCCTCCGGTCTGGATGGCTACTGGAACGACCTGCCGAGGCAGCCCGTTTTCCTGCCGTTCGTGCACCAGCTTGTCCGATACGCGGCGAACTACCACGATCGCCGCCGGGCCTATGCCGTGGGTGAGGCCATCGCTCCGCGCGACTTGTCTGGTAGGTCGGAGGGGGCGACGCGATGGGCGGTGAAGGCGCCCTCCGGCCAGCGGTTGGCTGTCGGCGGGGACGGAGCGCTTCCGACGCTGGAACTGCGCGAGGCCGGGATCTTCGAGGTGCGTCCCTCCGGGAGCCCAGGCGCGGAGCCCATCCTCGTCGCGGCCAACGTCGCGCCCGCCGAACTCGACTTCGCCACGTTTGATCCCCTGCGGCTCGTGACGGCGCTGACGCCGGCGGCCGTGTCGGCGGATGAATCCGCGGATCCCACGGTTGCCTTGAGTGAGCGCGAGCAGCGACAATCCGTGTGGTGGTACGTGCTGGCGGTGGCCGCGGTGATCCTTGCAGTGGAAGGTGTCCTGGCGCGGCGGGCGAGCGTCAATCGATTGGAACCCGTCTAGGAGGGTGTCCATGCGGAGTATGGTAGAGCGCACGAACCCGTCGGCGTCCCTTGCCCTGTCCCTCGGACAGGCCCGTCGGCGCTGGCGCCTCCGGCACCTCGCGGCCGGCGCGGTCATCGTGGTCGCCGCGTTAGGCATCACGGTCTGGGGGGCGGCGGCGGTCATGGAACGCCTCCGATTCAATGCCGAGAGCGTGGTGCTGGGCCGCATCATCCTGGGCCTCGTGTCCGCAGTGGTCGGGGTCCGCTGGATCCTGTACCCACTGTTGCGGCGCATCACGGACGACCGGCTGGCCCTGTACCTCGAGGAGAAAGTGCCTTCGCTGGATGGAGCGGTCCTCTCCGCGGTCGAGGTGCAACGGATGCCGGCCCAGTCTGAGGCGCGCTCGCCCCTGCTGGAGCGCGGCCTGCTGACGGACGCCGTGCGGCGGATCGAACGGTCGCCGGAAATCCCGGTCCTGGAACGCGGGGCCACGCTGAAGTCGGCGACGGTCGCGGCGCTGCTGATGGCAGGGGTCGTGGCGTTTGTCGCACTGGGGCCTTCGTATGTGCGACAGGGTACGCGGCTGATGCTGACCCCGTGGAGTGACCCGGCGGTGGCACCGGTGTACGCCATCGCCCTCGAACCCGGGGACGTGACCGTGGCGCGCGGGAGTGATGTGCAGGTCAACGCGCGGTTGCAGGGTTTCACGAGCGAGTTGGTGGAGATTGTGGTGCGCCGTGGCAAGGATGGCGATTGGCAGCGCATTCCGATGGGGCCGTCGGCGGACACCGGGGCGATGACCGCGCGGTTGTTCGACGTGGCGGAGGACGCGGAGTACTTCGTGGAGGCGAGTAATGTGCGCTCGCCGGTCGCGCGGCTCACCGTACGCGACCTGCCGGCCATTGATAGCGTGGCCGTCGAGCTGCGGTTTCCAGGGTACACCGGTCTGGCCCCAGAGCGTGTGACCAACGGCGGCGACATCGCCGCGCTCGCGGGCACACGGGCGACGGTGCAGGTGCGCGTGTCGCGCCCGGTGCGGGCCGGCAGTATTGTGTTTGACAATGGGTCCCGCATCCCGCTCACGGTGACGAATGGGACGGAGCTCTCGACTGCGATGGTCATCCGGAAGGACGGCTTCTATCGTGTAGAGCTCGAGGCGGAGGATGGGACCAAGGTCCCCGGGCCGATTGAGTACGTCATTGACGCGCTTGACGACGCGCCTCCCGGCGTATCGATCACCAAGCCGGGGCGCGACATGCGGCCCAGTGCGGTCGATGAGGTGCTGATCGAGGCTGAGGCCACCGACGACTACGGCGTGGGGCGCATGGAGCTGGTGTACCGGGTCAACGGGGGCGAGGAGAAGACGATAGCGTTGACCGAGGGGACCGGGCGACGGGCCAGGGAGATGAGTGCCGCGCATACGATCTTTCTCGAGGAGATGGGGCTCCAGCCTGGGGATGTGGTGGCGTACTTCGCGCGCGCGTGGGACAACAGCGCGGCGAAGCAACAGGCGGCGAGCGACATCTACTTCCTCACGGTGCGGCCGTTTGATCGCACGTTTCGGCAGAACCAGCAGGGCGGGGGTGGTGGCGGAGGCGGTGGGGGCGAGAACAATCCCGGGGCCATCGTTGAGCAACAGCGTGAGATCATCTCGGCGACCTACAAGGCGCAGCGCGACAGCGCGCGAACCAATGCGCGCACCTTGCGGGAGGACGTAGCCACCATCCACTTGTCGCAAGGCAAGCTCCGGGAACAGGTGGCGCAGATGATCACGCGCCTGCAGCGTCCCGGCGTCCAGCAGGCCGATTCGGGGTTCCGGCAGATCCTCGAGTACATGAAGCAGTCGCAGGAGGAGATGCAGGCGGCGGAGCAGGAGCTCGCCAAGCCCGAGCTGGGCTCTGCACTCGGCCCTGAGCAGCGGGCGTTGCAGCAGGCCGAGCGCGCGGAGGCCGTCTTCCGCGACGTGCAGGTCAGCATGCAGCAGGGCGGTGGCGGCGGAGGCGGCGGAGGGAACGCCAGTGCCTCCGATCTCGCCGACATGCTGGAGCTGGAGACGGACAAGATGCGCAACCAGTACGAGGGGGTGCAGCGCAGCCAGCAGGAGCAGGCGGAGCAGCAGGTGGACGAGACCCTCGAGCGGCTGAAGCGGCTCGCGGCGAGACAACAACAGGAAAACGAGAAGTTGCGGCAGCGCGCGCAGCAGATGCAGGGCGGTGCGGGCGGCGGCGGTGGGTCTCAGCGGCAGCTGGCCGAGGAGACGGAACAGCTGGCGCGCCAGCTCGAGCGCCTGGCCCGCGAGCAGCAGAACACGGAGATGCGGGAGACCGCGCGCCGACTACAGGATGCTGCCAACCAGATGCGTCGCTCGGCGTCGTCCAATGGCTCGTCAGGGTCCGGGGCCGGAGGGGCGGCGACCGAACAGCTCGAGCAGGCCCGTCGGTTGTTGGAGGAGGCGCAGCGCAACACCGCGACCAGCGGAGCCGCGGAAGCCGCTCAGCGCGCCGAGCGCCTCTCCGCTCAGCAGCGCGAGGTGGGCAAGGAAGTCGAGTCCCTGGAAGCGGGGGCCGCGGGACAGGAGCGCGCCCGGCGCCTGGATGAGCGCAAGGCGCAGATGGCCAATGAGGCGGCGGCACTCGAACGTGACCTCGAGCGCATGGCCCGCGACAACCGCGCGCAACAGCAAGGGACGGCCCGGGCCATGCGCGAGGCGGCCGATGGCATGCGCCGCACGCGCGTCGAGGACCGGATCAACTATTCCCGCCAGACGATGACCGCGGCGTCACGCGAGTTCGCCAACAACGTGGAGCGGCAGATCCAGACAGACCTGGACTCGCTGGTCGGCCGAACCAACCGTATTGCCGGGGCGGCCGTCGCCGGGTCCGACAGCGCACAGCGTGTATCGCGAACGTTGGCGCAGGCGCGCGATCTGGTGCGCGGCCTGTCTTCGCTCGAGGAGCGGATGCGTGAGCGTCAACAACAGGCCGCCGCCGCAGGAGCCGGTGGGCAGGGGCAGCAAGGCCAACAGGGATCGCAGCAGCCACAAGGCCAACAGGGTCAGGGCCAGCAGGGTCAGGGGCAACAGGGCCAAGGCCAGCAGGGCCGCAACGGGCAACAAGGCCAGGGCCAGCAGGGGCAAGGCCAACAGGGCCAAGGTCAGGGGCAAGGTCAGGGCCAAGGTCAGGGCCAAGGTCAGGGCCAAGGTCAGGGCCAAGGTCAGGGCCAAGGTCAGGGACAAGGTCAGGGACAAGGTCAGGGCCAGGGGGGCGGGGGAGGCGGCCAAGGCGGTCAGCGCGCGGAAGGACAGGCCGGTGGCCAGGGTGAGCGGCGAGGGCTCCGCGAGGATGGCGGAGGCGAACCCGGTGGACAGCGGCAACCCGGAGGGCAGGCGGGTGGCAACGGTCAGGGCGGACCCGGACGATTCAGCGCGGAGGATGTGCGACAGTTCACCCGCGAATTGCGCGGCCAGCGCGAGACGGCGGAAGCACTCCGACGCAACCTCGCGGGAACCGGGGTTTCCGCCGCTGACCTCGATCGCCTCATTGCGCGGCTCCGCGAAATGGAGGCCGCACGAACGTTCAACGATCCCGAGGAGTTGGAGCGGCTCCAGGTGGCCGTCCTCGAGGGTATGAAAGAGTTTGAATTCGGCCTGCGCCGTCAGCTCGGCGCCGTCGACAAGAATGGCCCGGTCCTTGGCGGTTCCGACGACGTGCCGGCGGCCTATCGGGATATGGTCAACGAGTACTTCCGTTCCCTCTCACGGCGCCCCAAGCGCGACTGATTAACGTTACCGATGCCCACTCGTCCGGATTACACGCAACGCCCCGCCGTGGGCGAACACGCGCCCTACTACAGCACGTATGTGTCCCATGTCGCGGACGGGGACATCCTTGCCACGCTGGCCGCGCAGCACGATCACACGCAGGTGCTGTTGCGCGGGATTCCCGAGAGTCGGGGGGGGCATCGGTACGCCGAGGGGAAGTGGAGCATCCGTGAGGCCGTCGGGCACATGATCGACACCGAGCGCGTCTTCAGTTATCGCGCGATGTCGTTCGCCCGGGGCGACGAGACCCATCTGCCCGCGTTCGACGAAAATACGTGGGTCGCGAACGGGTTCTTTGACGAGCGGTCACTGGCGTCGCTTGCCGACGAGTTTCGCGCGGCGCGCGCCGCGTCACTGGCCCTGCTGGGCCACCTGAATGCCACCGAGTGGTCGCGGGTGGGCAAAGCCAGCGTCGCCCACATGTCGGTGCGTGCGGCCGCGTGGGTCATCGCCGGCCACGAGCTGCACCACGTCGGCATCCTCAAGTCGCGCTACCTGTAGCCGACTGGGCAAGCGTCCGACGAGTACCCCGCGCCCACGGGAAGCGCTCACGCGCCCCGGGGTGGCGCGGTCGCAGCGTCGATCTGTTCGATGGGGGGCCGTTGAACGACATGGTTAAGCGACTATAATGCGGCGTCGGCTGGGTGGTGTCGGGATCGCGGGGCCGACCCTACCTCATTCCCCTAATTGGCATGCGCCGTTCAACGTTCCTCCTGCTGGCCGCCTTCACTGCCGCCGAAGCGCAGGACGCACCAAAGCCGCGTGAGTTCACGTCGGACCTGGGTTTCGTCAGCACAACCGGCAACTCCGAGGTGACCACGTTCAATTTGGGCGAGAAGCTCATCCTCCGCGCAGGGAAGTGGGAGCACAAGCAACAGTTCGGGGCCGTAAACAGTGCGCAGGATGGCAAGCAGACCTCGAACCTGCTCTTCGCCAACTGGCGGTCGGACTTCAGCTTGTCGAAGAACCTGGCCGTGTTCGGCTTCTTTGGCTACGATCGCAACACCTTTGCCGGGATCTCGCGGCGCTTTGAGCAGGCGGCAGGTCTGGCGGCCAAGCTGGTGACGCGTGACACCGACGCCTGGACCTTTGAGGCCGGTCTCGCGATGAATCAGCAGCGAGCGACCGACGGCACGACCCTCAATTTTGCTTCGCTGCGTTCGGGCACGCTCTGGAAGCACCACTTCTCCAAGGCGTCGTACTTCACGCAGGGGGTTGAGTTCCTGCCCTCGTTCAAGAACTCCGACGACTACCGCGTGAATACCGAGACGGCCTTTGTCGCCCCGATCTCCACGCACGTGTCGATGAAGGCGGGGTACGTCATCCGGTACGACAACCTCCCGGAAACCGGCCGCCAGTCGAGCGACCGCATCTTCACAACGGGGCTGCAGTTCAACTGGTAAGCTGGTTGGGGCGGGGCGCAGGACGGGGACAGGGAGCCGCTGGCTCGCTGTCCCCGTTTCACGTACCACCCCGCCCGTAAGTGGCTAGAGCCGCGGGGTATCCCGCAACTCCACCGCACCCTGGGCGGCCCTGTCCCGCAGCTTGAGGTTGACCATCTCCACCGCGAACGAGAAGGCCATCGCGAAGTACGTGTAGCCCTTCGGGATGTGCTGACCCAGCCCCTCGGCCACCAGGTTCGTGCCGATGAGCACGAGAAAGGCCAGCGCCAGGATCTTCACCGTCGGGTGGTCGTCGACAAAAGCCGAGATCGGCCCGGCCGCACGCAGCATGACCCCGAGCGCAATCACGTTGGCGGCCACCATGATCTGGACCTCCTTGACCATCCCGACGGCGGTGATCACCGAGTCGAGCGAAAACACGATGTCCACGACCATGATCTGGAGCACAACGGCCGTGAGTGACTGCGCGACCTTGCCGGTGGTGTGCTCAGCCGTCTGCCCTTCCAGCTTGTCATGGATCTCGTAGGTCGCCTTGGCGATCAGGAAGAGGCCACCCAGGAGCAGGATGATCGCCCGCCCGCTGAAGTCAATGCTCCCGACGCTGAACAACGGGCGGGTGAGGCGCACGATCCAGGCGATGGAGAGCAGCAGCAGGAGTCGGGTAACGAACGCCCCCATCAGCCCGAGCTTGCGCGCCCTGGGCTGGTCCTCCTTTGGAAGCTTGCCGGACAGGATCGAGATGAAGATGATGTTGTCGATCCCGAGGACGATCTCGAGGACAGTCAACGTCAGCAAGCCAATCCAGGCACTTGGGTCGGACAGCCAAGCCATGCGGCAGGGGGGTGAAGGCGAGCCGCAATCTACTGGGTCCGGGCCGCTCAGCGTTGCCTCCACGGCACTGGGTCATACCTTCCCGCGCATGACATCCTCCGTGAACCCAATGGCCGCCGCGGGCCTCGCTCCCGACGACGCCACCCGCGACCTCGGTTTCGGCCAGGTCGTTGCCCAGGAGAGTCGTCGACGCCTCGTCAACCGGGACGGCACGTTCAACGTGGTGCGCCACGGCTTGAGCGCGCTGACCTCACTCAGCGCGTATCACTGGCTCGTGACGATGACCTGGACGCGTTTCGTGGCGCTCCTGGCAGCCAGCATGCTGGTGTGGAATGGCCTGTTTGCCGCACTCTTCATCGCGTGCGGACCTGGCGCGCTCGTCGTCCCGGATGGCGCTGGGGTCGATCACCGGTGGTTGGCCGCGTACTTCTTCTCCGTCCAAACCTTTGCGACCATCGGCTACGGGCAGATCGCGCCGGCCGGCGTCGCGCCGAACGTGGTGGTCGTCGTCGAGTCCTTCATGAGTGTCGTCTTCATCACGCTCGTGACGGGCATCGTCTTTGCGCGGTTCTCGAGGCCGACCGCCAGGGTGAAGTTCAGCGAACGCGCCGTCGTCGCGCCGTACCACGGGGGGCGAGCGTTCATGTTTCGGCTGGTCAACGTGCGCCGCTCCCAGTTGTTCGAGCTGCAAGCCAAGGTGTCGTGTGCCTATTGGGCGGAGGAGGGCGGGCGCCGCTCCCGACGTTTTGCGAGCCTGGAGCTCGAGCGCCCGACAGTCAACTTCCTGCCGCTCTCCTGGACGGTCGTCCACCCGTTCGACGCAAGCAGCCCGTTCCATGGCCTGTCCGAGACGGAGTTCCGCGCCCTCGAACCGGAGTTCCTGGTGCTCCTCTCGGGGGTCGATGAGACGTGGGAGCAGGTGGTGCACGCGCGGTCCTCGTACGCCCTCAGCGAAGTGACCTGGGGGGCGAGGTTCGCCGACATTTACGACCGACGTGACCCTGGCCAACTGGCCATCGACGTCCGCCAGTTGTCGAGCCTTGAGCGCGTCGCACTGTAAGCGGCGTTAGGCGCCTAGGGGGTGAGGTCGGTCGAGTAGGTGTTGAGGAACTCGAGGAAGCGGGATACTTCCGTGATGTCGCGGCCCGTGAAGCGGATGGTATGGGCGTCGATGCGCTGGATGCCCGGGAGGTAGGCGACGATCTCTGCGGCGCGGTAGTGCTTGAAGCTCACGTCCGCGTTGACCTGGCCTCGGAGCTGGTAGGGACGAAAGGAGGCACGTCGCTCCACGCCAGCCTTCGCGCGAGCGCGGATCAACTCCTGTCCCGCCTTGGGGGTCATCGTCTCCGCCGAGTGAAACGAGATCGCGCGTTTCACCTGGGCACCCTCAATGGGCCCCGTGAACTTGCGGACCTCGTCAATGGCGGCGTCGTCGCCGGAAATCATGACGACCGGCACCCCGAAGTGTCCGGCAATTGCAGCGTTGATCCCGCCCTCCGGTGCCTGCGTGCCGTTGAGGGCCACCCCGGTCAGGGTGGCGCTCGACATGGTGTGCGCACGGACGCCAGCGACGTTGGAGGTCCCCGAGTGGTATCCGATAAACAGGACGGCGCCAAACGTCGAGTCGATCCCCTCCATCATCATCAGGGGGCGTGGCCACGATCGCACGATGCGAACGTCGACGGGCAACTGTTCGATCAACAGGTTCTGGCCGTTGCCGTGCGAGTCGCTCACCAGGATTTCCGTGGCACCGGCGTCCCTCGCGCCCAGGATCGCGGCGTTCACCTCATCGGTCATGAACTGGCGAGCGCGCTGATACTCGAAGCCGGTCGGCCCGAGTTGCTCGTTGGTCACGACGCCCGTGATGCCCTCCATATCTGCGGAGATGTAGACCTTGAGGCGGCGGGGCGCCTGTGCGGCGGCCGGCAGGGCCGCGAGGCCGAGGCAGGGGACGAGGGCGAGCAGGGACAGGCGCATGGCGGAATCACCGGACAGGATGCGGAAAGGTGGCGTCGCGCGCGCTACGTTGCGAGGAGCGCTCCGTCCTGGGGGCCTCAGGGACGGTGCGCCTCGTGCCCCGCCGTGGAGTCGCGCATCGGCATGGTCGCTTCGATCCGCTCTGCGACTGGCCTCGGCAGGTCGGACAGGTGTTCGTTCACCACGCGCCATCCCTCGGCCGTCCGCCGCCACAGTGTGGTCCACGTTCCCCCGATCACATGTGGCGTCCCGCGATCGGTCCAGTGCGGGACGTAGTAATTGGCCGTCAGAACCACGGCGTCCCGATTGATCACGTCGGTCTCGATGCGATCCCACTTCCAGGTCGGCGCCACCATGTACTGGCCGACGCCGTCCCAGAAGGCGTTCACCGACATTTGCAGGGAGTCGCGGCTCGTGGTCACGCGCCCCGCCGTCGCCGAGACCACCCGGCCAGACGAGGGGTAGATGGACATCAATCTCCGAACCACGTCGCCTCGTGAGAGGTCATACGCCGACTCCAGAGTGCCTCTTACCTCCTTCCCGATCGCGGTACGCTCCGCATCCGAAAGGGTTGCGGTCGAGCTGCAGGCGATGAGGCCGACGAGTGGGAGGCAACGGAGGAGCGCGCGCATGGGAGCGGGTTGTGCGGGTGGGTCGTGTCTACACTGAAGGTACCGCCCGGGTTGCCTGTCCCCATATGCGGACAGCCGTGTGTCGCCCTGAGGAGACAGACGGATACGGAACGAGGCGGCTGTCCCAGCAGGGGCCGCTTGGCCCGCATCCTGCAACTTATGAATGGCTGGGCAGGTACTCCTGAGCTATAGTTGGTGTACGGTTCACCGGGACGTCGGAGGCTTTATGCGCGCACGATTCGTGGTCGGCCTGCTGGTAGTTGGTGTGGGATGCGGTGGCGCGGGTGATTCCGACCTGTCGTCGGACCTCAAGGCAGACTTGGAAGCCACCAAGTCCACCTTCGAGCTCGCCAATCAGGCTGCAGGTGCCCAGCCAATGCGGTTCGTTTCCGAGCTCGAGCAGGGCAAGGCCTCGGAGCCTGTTGAGCGAACCCGGACCCCGCGCCGCGTGGCCAGCCAAACCACCGGCCCGACCCCCGAGGAGCAAACGTCCCCCGCGCCTGAAGTGCGCCAGGAAACCCAGGTCGCCGAGGCGCAGACCGTCGCCGAGCAGGCGCCGCAGCCTGTACCGGAGATTTCGAGCGTCCCCATGGTCGCGCCGCGACCGGCCTCGCTCCCCGTCGAGATTCCAACGGACGGCGGCGGGCGCGGGCTCGGCGCCGGGGGAATCGGAAATGGAGATGGCGGCGCCGGGATTGGCATCGGCGAGGTGATTGGCGTGGTCATCCGCGGTGGCGCCGTTGGACCCGATCATTGTCCACCGCGCGGGCGACGGCCACGCGGCCGCATCTTCCCGTAGTGACGAAGGGCCGCGATATCGCGGCCCTTCGTGGTATTAGCGAGGGGGGATGATCAGGCGCACCTGATCTCCCGGGCTGACCTGGATGTCGTTGGATACCGGCGTGCGGGTCCCACCGACTGGGTCTGCGAGAAACTGCAGCGACGACACTCCGAAAACGAACTGCGGTGGGATGCGCAGGGTTGTCGTGCTGTTCCCGTTCGCGATCCCCAAGCGAATGCGGGCGCCGCCGCGCAGCAGGTAGATCGTCATGTCGGCGAAGCCCTGATTCTCGATCCGGACGGTGGTGGTGGGCTGCACCGGGGCCGGAGCGCGGCTCCCGCGCCCGCCGCATCCGACGAGACCCACAGGCAGCGCGGTGGCCAGCACGAGGGCGAGTCGGGAGAGCGAAATCAGGCGCATGTGATCGGCGAGATAGTGAAGGGGCGAAAGTGCACGACGCAGTCCTCAAACACCAGCGACTTGGCAAGGTTCAGGCGCAAGGGCATCTTCCGGCCTCACGCTTCCCCCCGCCAACACATGCTGAAGAAGGACTATCCGGACCACCACGACGCCGACCTCGTGCTGAAGTTGTACGAGATGCGTCGAGAAGCCGTCATGCGGGCGTCACGCGCTTCCATCAACGCAGATTTCTGGCCGAAGAGCTGGGAGGATGTGCAAGCGGTGACCAAGCAGGACCATCCCCTCAATGCGGCATGGCGCCAGGTTGGCACCTACTGGGAGATGGTGTACGGAATGGCCAAACACGGCGTGGTCCATCCGGACTTCATGATGGAGAGCTGCGGGGAAGGGATCTTCCTGTTCGCGCGAATCGAGCCCTACCTCGCGCAGATCCGCGAGATCAACCCGTTCGCGTTCCGGAACGCGGAGTGGGTCGTGACGAACTCGGACCGCGGCAAGGCGCTCCTGGAGTTGTTCCGCAAGCGCGTCCAGACCATCCTGGCGGCGCGGTCCTGATGCCTCCAAGAAAAACCGTTGCCGATCCCCAGCCGTTTGTCGTGCGGCGATCGAAGATCCAGGGCCGGGGGGGCTGGGCCACGCGGGACATCAAGAAGGGCGAGTGGATCGTTGAGTACGTGGGCGAGAAGATCACGTGGGCCGAGTCCGATCGTCGCTACGATGACGAGAAGATGTCACGGCATCACACCTTTCTGTTCACGCTGGACAAGCGCTACGTGATCGACGCCGTCAACGAGGGGAACGACGCGCGGTTCATCAACCACTCGTGTGATCCGAATTGCGAGGCGGTCGTCACGAAGGGACACATCTACATCGCGGCGCTGCGCAACATCCGGAAGGACGAGGAGTTGTTTTACGACTACAGCTACGCGCGCGACAAGAACACCACCGAGGAAGACGAAAAGCTGTACGTCTGCAAGTGCGGGTCGGCGAAGTGCCGCGGGACGATCCTCGAGGCGCCAAAGAAGCGGAAGCGACGGAAGCATCACACGGCCGCGCGGCGCGGGCACACGGCAGGAAAAACGTCGGCCGGGAAGAAGGCGGGAAAGAAGACGCCGGGAAGGAAGAAGAAGGTGGGGAAGACCGCTGGCGCCGCCGGGACGCGGAACAAGCGGTCGTCAGCGGGCACCAAGGTGCGGCCGCGTCGATGATCGGCTTTCCGCAGGCCGTGCTGGCCGGGGCGGTCGACTATGCGGGGCTCTTTCCGCCGGCCGGCCTGTCGATGCCGGAGGTCGTGGCGAACTACGCCGTGTATCGCAGCGGGGCCGAGCGCTGGGCGCTTGGCCGACTGGTGGTTCCGGCCGCCCGGCTCGCCGAATGCCTGGAGTGGGCAGGGCCACACCTGCGTGATGGCGACCCGTGGCGCATCGCGGCGCTGGTTCCTGATTCTCCCGCGTTGAGTGCCCTCGGACCGTTCAACGCGGTGCACGGACATCGGATGCTGGTGGATGCGGCGGAAGTTCGCGTCGCGGGTCCGGCGGACGTCGACGCCCTCGCGGCGGTGGCCCATCCCGACCTGGCCGTGTTTGTGGAACTCGCGGTGGACGAACAGCTGCCGGCCTGCCTCTCCAGGGTCAAGGCGGCCGGGTGGAGTGCGAAGATTCGCATGGGGGGCATCGTTGCCTCCGCGATTCCATCCATTGATGACGTCGTTCGCTTCATGCGCGCGTGTCACGACGCGAACGTGACCTTCAAGGCGACCGCCGGGCTTCATCACCCCCTCCGGGGCGAGTACCCGCTGACCTACGCGGCGAATGCACCACGCGCCACGATGCACGGATACTTGAATGTCTTCGCCGCGGCCGGGCTCCTTGCCCGAGGCGGCACGGACGACGAGCTGCGCGCGGTGTTGGCCACCACGGTCGCATCCGGCGCGCCTGCTTCCATGTTCGGCGGCGGCGACCAGTGGGACGCCGTGGCCCGTGCGTCGCGCGCATGGCTCCACGGCTTTGGCTCGTGCTCGTTCCGGGAGCCCCTGGATGACCTCGTTGCCCTGGGACTGGTCGCATGAACCTCAACCCGACGCATGATCCGGCGCGGCGCTCGTGGGTCGAGAGCGCCAACACCGAGGCCACGGACTTTCCCATCCAGAACCTGCCGCTGGGCGTCTTTTCGCGACTGGGGCCCGCCGGTGATCCCCGATGTGGCGTGGCCATTGGTGACCAGGTCCTGGACCTCCGCGAGGCGGCGAGACTGGGAGCGCTTCCCGGGTTCGATCCCGCGGAGTTCGAGGGGAAACTCAACGCGCTCATGGCGCAGCCGCCGTCCCGGTGGCATGCGTTGCGTGCGTCGGTGAGTGAACTCCTCTCCGTTGATGGCGGGGCGGCCGAGCGTGGACGGCGGGTGGCAGGGGAGATACTCGTCAGGCAGGACCAGGTGACGATGCATGTCCCGGCCACCATCGGTGACTACACGGATTTCTACGCCTCGGTCTTCCACGCGACCAACGTGGGGTCGATGTTCCGCCCGGACAACCCGCTGCTACCTAACTACAAGTGGGTTCCGATCGGGTATCACGGGCGTGCGTCGTCCATCGTGGCCAGCGGCACGGCCGTGCGACGGCCGGTCGGGCAGGTGAGTGCCAACCCTGCGGGGCCGCCCAGCGTGGGACCAACCGCGCGGCTCGACTACGAAGTGGAGCTCGGCGCGTGGATCGGGGGAGACAATGCCCTGGGAACGACGGTGCCGGTCGCCTTGGCCGGTGAGCGCCTGTTTGGCCTGAGCCTGCTGAACGACTGGTCCGCGCGTGACATGCAGGCCTGGGAGTACCAGCCGCTCGGGCCGTTTCTCGCCAAGAACTTCGCGTCGTCGGTGTCACCGTGGGTCGTCACCGCCGAGGCACTCGCTCCGTTTCGCGTTCCAGCGTTCGTCCGCCCCGAAGGAGACCCCGCGCCGCTGCCCTACCTGTCGGATGCCGCTGACCAGGCCACCGGCGGGTTTGACATCACCGTGGAATGTTGGCTCGCCACTGCGGGCATGCGAGCAGCCGGTGTGCCACCCATGCGCCTGAGCCTGGGGTCAGCGCGTGACCTGTACTGGACCTTCGCCCAGATGGTAGCCCATCACGCGAGCAATGGCTGCAATCTGCGGCCGGGCGACTTGCTGGGCAGCGGGACCGTCTCGGGCGAAGCGAAGGGGAGTCGCGGTTGCCTGCTGGAGTTGACCTGGAGGGGGACCGAGCCGATCACGTTGCCCACGGGCGAGGTGCGGAGCTTTCTCGCAGATGGCGACGCCATCACATTGCGCGCGTCGGCGACAGCGCCAGGCTTTCGCAGCATCGGGTTTGGGGAATGTGTGGGGATCATCCTTCCGGCTACGGGCCAGGAGTGACCATGGAATTCATCGTGCCGGGCAACGCGCCGCCTGGGGGGCACTACTCCCCGGGCGTGGTGCACAACGGATTGGTGTACGTGTCGGGGCAGTTGCCCATCAAGCCGGGGCGCGCCGAGCACGTGGTGGGGAGCATCGAGGAGCAGACCGAGCAGACCCTCCGGAACGTGCAGGCGGTTCTTCAGGCCGCTGGCTCAGACCTCGATCGCGTGCTGCAGATGACGATTTACGTCAGCGATGGCGAGTTGTGGGCGGCCGTGAATGCGACGTATGCGCGGGTCATGGGAAGCCATCACCCCGCACGGGCGGTCGTGCCGGTGAAGGACCTGCACTACGGGTACCAAATTGAGATTCAGGCGATCGCGGCGGTGGGGTAGGATGGGCGGCCGCCTCCGACGTGTGGTGCTCACAGATGAAGCACGGGCAGTACGTGGGGCACGCGCAGTACGCGCGGCACGCACG
The DNA here is from genome assembly GCA_016712265.1 of Gemmatimonadota bacterium. Taxonomy (NCBI): domain Bacteria; kingdom Pseudomonadati; phylum Gemmatimonadota; species Gemmatimonadota bacterium. The sequence continues at coordinate 278,453 of JADJRJ010000030.1, forward strand.
TCGACGTATTCGCGTTTCGTGTTGCCCAGGCCTCGTGCGTCCCGTGCGTAATGTCCTTGATCCCTGGTGACTGGAAATGACGCTTCGACTTCGTGCCCTTCTGCTCGGCGCCGCGGCCATGACCGCGACGCTTCCCGCGCAAGTGTCCTTCACGCTGCGCGAGGAGATGATCCCGATGCGCGACGGGGTCCGCCTGTACACGCGGATCTTCGTCCCGTCCGCCGCGCCTGCGCCCCTGCCGTTCATGCTCATTCGTACGCCCTATGGCATTGGGGGGTCGAGTGCCGCTTCGATCAACGCCGGGATGGGGTTCATGGCGAAGGATGGCTACATCTTTGTGTATCAGGATGCGCGCGGGAAGTTCAAGTCCGAGGGTGAGTTCGTGATGCTGCGCCAGCCGCGCGCGAATCCCAACGATCCGAAGGCCATTGATGAGTCGACGGACGCATACGACACCGTGGCCTGGTTGCTGGCCAATGTTCCCAACAACAACGGGCGTGCCGGAATGACCGGTGTCTCGTACCCGGGGTGGCTGACCGCGATGGCCATGCTCGAGCCGCACCCGGCGCTCAAGGCGGTGTCGCCGCAGGCGTCGCCGTCCGACATGTGGCTCGGGGACGATTTTCACCACAATGGGGCCTTTCGCCTCTCCTACGGCTTTGAGTACGCCGTGATGATGGAGAGTGGGAAGGGAGCAACCCCGTTCAAGTTCGACACGTACGACACCTACGACTGGTACTTGCGCCTGGGCACGCTGGCGAACGTCAACCAGAAGTTGCTCAAGGGACAGATCCCCACCTGGAACGACTTCTCGCAGCGGCCGGACTACGACGCCTTCTGGCAGCGGCAGGGCATGAAGCCCTGGTTGAAGCGCGTGACGGTACCCAACCTCAACGTCGCGGGCTGGTGGGATCAGGAGGATTTTTACGGCCCGATCACCATCTACCGTGAGTTGGAGCCGCATGATCGAGGCAACCAGAACTGGCTGGTCGTCGGTCCCTGGAATCACGGCGGGTGGATGCGTGGCGAGGGCAAGTCGCTTGGCCCGATCCAGTTCGACCTGCCCACCGCGCAGTTCTTTCGCGACTCGGTGATGGCGCCGTTCTTTCGGCACTACCTGCATGATGGGCCGAACCCCCGTCTCGCCGAGGCGCTGGTCTTCGAAGCGGGCGCCAATCGCTGGCGACGCTACGACAGCTGGCCGCCAAAGGTGGGCAACTCCAATCGTTCCTTCTACTTCAGGGAGGGCGGGCGCCTCTCCACCGATGCGCCTACGGCAAGCGGGCCCACCCAGTTTGACAGCTACGTCTCCGACCCAAAAAAGCCGGTGCCGTACCGCCAACGCCCGATCCCGGCCACGTTCGGCGGGGCACCGGGGTGGTCGACCTGGCTCACCGACGACCAACGCTTTGTGGCATCGCGTCCCGATGTCGCGGTCTGGGACACCCCGGTACTTACCGAAGACCTCACGATCGCCGGGGACATTGCCGTCACCCTGCACGCGGCGACGACCGGCTCCGACGCGGACTGGGTCGTCAAGCTGATCGACGTGTATCCGGACACGGGGATGGCTGATCCGAAGATGAACGGGTATCAGCTGATGGTGGCGAACGAGGTCTTCCGCGGTCGCTATCGCAAGAGCTTCTCGAAGCCCGAGCCAATCGTGCCCAACAAGGTCACGGACTTCACGGTCGACCTCCACACCCAGGCCTACACGTTCAAGAAGGGCCACCGCGTCATGGTGCACGTGCAGTCGTCGTGGTTCCCTGTGATTGATCGCAACCCGCAGAAGTTCGTCCCGAATATTTTTGAGGCACGGGAGTCCGACTTCGTGGCCGCGACACACCGGGTGTACCGCTCGAAGCAATTTCCGTCGAAGATCGTCCTTCCCGTGGTGAGCGGCGCCGTGCAGTAGCCGTCGGCGTTGCGCCGTCCTTCTCGTTAGTTTCTCCCGTCGCACACTCCCAGACCAATGCCCACTTACACGCACCTCAAGCCACCCGCCTCGGGTGACACGATCACCATGAAGGACGGTGTCCTCTCCGTTCCTGACCAGCCGGTGATTCCGTTCATCGAGGGCGATGGCACCGGCCCGGACATCTGGCGCGCCTCGCAGCGTGTGTTCGATGCCGCGGTCGACCGGGCATACGGCGGCAAGCGGAAGCTGGTCTGGTTCGAGGTGCTTGCCGGCGACAAGGCCAAGGCGGCCGTCGATACGTACATGCCGGACGATACCCTGGCCGCGATCTCGCACCACCTCGTGGCGATCAAGGGGCCGCTCGGGACGCCGGTGGGCGGCGGCATTCGCTCGCTCAACGTCGCGTTGCGTCAGCAGCTCGACCTCTATGCGTGCGTCCGGCCGGTGCGCTGGTTCGAGGGAGTGCCCTCGCCGGTCAAGCGTCCCCAGGACGTCAACATGACCATCTTCCGCGAGAACACGGAAGACATCTACGCGGGGATCGAGTGGGTGTCCGGCACCCCGGAGGCGCAGAAGCTCATCCACTTCCTGCAGACCGAGATGGGGGTGAAGAAGATCCGCTTCCCCGAAACCAGCGGGATCGGTATCAAGCCGATTTCGTCGGAAGGGACCAAGCGCCTGGTGCGCTCGGCGATCCGGTACGCCAAGCAGTACGGCGTCTCCTCGGTCACGCTGGTCCACAAGGGCAACATCATGAAGTACACCGAGGGGGCCTTCCGCGACTGGGGGTACGAGTGCGCGAAGGAGGAGTTCGGTGGCGTGGAGTTGGATGGCGGGCCGTGGCTCAAGCTGCCCGATGGCATCGTGATCAAGGACGTCATCGCCGACGCCTTCCTCCAGCAGATCCTCACGCGCCCGACCGAGTACGGGGTGATCGCGACCCCCAACCTTAATGGGGACTACATCTCCGATGCGCTCGCGGCGCAGGTCGGCGGGATCGGCATCGCCCCGGGGGCGAACATCAACTACCTCACCGGGCACGCGGTGTTCGAGGCCACGCACGGCACGGCACCCAAGTACGCGAACCAGGACAAGGTGAATCCCGGGTCCGTGATCCTCTCCGGTGAGATGATGTTCCGCTACATGGGATGGAACGAGGCGGCGGACCTGATCATCAGTTCGCTCGACAAGACCATCGGCCAGAAGAAGGTCACCTACGACTTCGAGCGGATGATGCAGGGCGCCACCCTGATGAGCTGCAGCGGGTTTGGCGAGGCCATGGTCGCCAACATGTGACGTCGGCCCACGCGTGATGACCACACCATACGACCTCACGGGGCAGGTGGCCCTGGTGACCGGGGGCACCCGGGGCATCGGGCGTGCCACCTGCATGGCCTTGGGCCGGCAGGGCGCGCGTGTCGTGGTCTCGTCGCGCAAGGCAGCGGCCGTGGAGGAGACGGTCGCGTCGCTCCGGGCGGCTGGGTATCAGGCAGACGGTATTCCCGCCAACGTGGGGCGGCTCGAGGACGCGCACGCCCTCGCGGACCAGGCACTCGCCCAGCATGGGCGGGTGGACATCCTGGTGAACAACGCGGCCACGAACCCCGTGTTCGGGGCGGTCGAGGACACCTCGCCGGAGGCGTTTGCCAAGATCATGGACGTCAATGTCCGGGGGCCGTTCGAGCTGGCCAAACGCCTGTTGCCGGCGATGAAGTCCGGTGGTCGTGGGGCGATCGTGAACATGTCCAGCATCGGTGGACTCGCCCCCGAGCGAGGGCTCGGGATCTACAGCGTGAGCAAGGCGGCCATCATTTCGCTCACCCAGGTCATGGCCAAGGAGTGGGGGAAGTACGGCGTGCGCGTCAACGCCATCTGTCCAGGGTTCATCAAGACCGACTTCTCCCAGGTGCTGTGGTCCAATGACGCGGTGATGGGCGAGGTCCTGGCCAACCAGCCGATCGCCCGACTGGGGACACCAGAGGACATCGCGGAACTCGCAGTATTCCTGGCATCACCCGCCGCGGGGTTCGTCACGGGCGGGGTGTACCTGGCTGACGGCGGCTACCTGCTCTAGGGCGACGTCAACGGCGCGCCCCTTCGCCGGGGCACGTCGCTTCCGCGGGACCGTGGACAGCTCGAAGGTGCCGACAAACTAACCTGCGACCTCGAACACCCCGGCCGCACCCATCCCGCCGCCGATGCACATGGTGACGAGGCCGTAGCCACCACCGCGGCGCCGGAGTTCGTGGATCAGCTGCGTCGTGAGCTTGGCGCCGGTGGCGCCGAGCGGGTGGCCCAGCGCGATCGCGCCGCCGTTGACGTTTAGTCGGTCGTCCGGCATCCCCAGCTCGCGCTTGACCGCGATGGCCTGGGCCGCGAACGCCTCGTTGAACTCGATGAGGGCCAGCTGGTCCATGGTGAGCCCGGCCCGAGCGAGGGCCTTCGGCACCGCGACAATTGGCCCGACCCCCATGATGTCCGGGTCCACGCCTCCAACACCAAACGACACAAAGCGAGCGAGGGGAGTCGCCCCCACGGCACGGGCCCGCTCGGCGGACATCAGGACCACCGCGGCGGCGCCGTCGGAGTAGGGACTGGAGTTCCCGGCGGTCACCGACCCCCCGGCCTTGAAGGCCGCCGGCAGCTTGGCCAGGCGCTCCACCGTCGTGTCCTTGCGCACCAGCTCGTCCACCGCGAACAGCCCCTCCTCGACCTGCTTCGTGGCGCCGTGCCAGGTGACCCGCTCGACCGGGACGGGGACCACCTGGTCGGTAAACACCCCGGCCTCCAGGGCGGCCGCCGCCTTCTGGTGGCTGCTTAACGCATAGGCATCCTGGTCGGCACGGCTCACCTGCCACCGCGTGGCGACGCGCTCCGCGGTAAAGCCCATGGCGATCATCCCTTCGGTCATGCCATCGTGCAGCCGAGCGTGGTGGCCGCTCATCGGCACCTGGCTCATCATCTCCACGCCGCCGGCCACCACGACGTCAGCCATCCCGCTCAAGATGGCCTGCGCGCCGGACGCGATGGTCTGCAGCCCGGAGGAACAGAAGCGGTTGATCGTCGCCCCGGGTACCTCCACGGGAAGCCGGGCGCGGAGGACGGCCAGCCGGGCCACATTGAGCCCCTGCGAACCCTCGGGCATCGCACAGCCCCACAACACGTCGTCGATGGTGCGGGGATCAAGGTCCGCCCGCTTCACCGCCTCCTGGATCACCAGGGCCGACAAGTCGATCGGGGTCACACCGGCGAGCGAACCATCCTTCTTGCCGCGCCCCACGGCGGTGCGAACGGCGGCGACGATGACAGCCTCAGGCATGGCAGTGTCCTGTGCAGGTAAACATTCAGACGGCGGGAAGCGAAGGCAGCGGGCGACCGGTCAGTTGCGCAGGGGTTTCCCGGTGCCCAGCATGTGGGCGATGCGCGCCTGCGTCTCGGCGGTCCCCAGGAGGGCGAGGAACGCTTCGCGCTCCAGGTCCAGGATGTCCTGCTCGGTAACGTCCCGGGGGGGACCGTCACCGCCCGATAACACGTAGGCGATGTGCTGGCCGATCCGGACGTCATGGGCACTGATGTAGCCCGCTTCCTGCATGGCCCACACGCCATACTTGAGGTTGCCGTAGGCCTCGCGTCCCAGTGCACGAATCGTGGAGGGTGGTGGCGGCGTGTACCCCGGGGCGAGGTCGAGGACGCGCGCTTTCGCGTCGGCCAGGAGGTGGTCGCGGTTCATCGAGACGCGGTCGCCCATTCGGAGGAACCCCAGTCGGCGCGCGTCCGATGCGCTGCTGCTCGTTGTGGCCATCGAGATGAGCTTGAACGCTCGCTTGACCGCCTCGAACGGGTCCGCCTCTTCGTACGGCGCCAGCTCGCGCGTGAAGCGGAAGAGCAACTCCTTCGTGCCGCCACCACCCGGGATGAGCCCGACGCCAACCTCCACGAGTCCCGCGTACAGCTCCCCATGCGCCTGCACGAGGTCGGCATGCAGGAGGAACTCGCAGCCGCCGCCTAACGTGAGTCCGGCCGGGGCGACCACGACCGGGAACGGCAAGCGACGCAGGTCCATCACCCCCTGCTGGAACGCCGCGATGGCCGCCTCGATGGCCTTCCAGTCGCCGGCCTGTGCCCGGGCACCGACGGCGCCCAGGTCTGCGCCGGCGGAAAACGTGCGGGGATCGGCGTTGCCGATCACCAGTCCCTCGAACGCGCCGGTCCGTATCCGGGCGGCTGCCTGCCCGATGGCGGCAAAGACGCCGGGACCCAGGGTGTTCATCTTGGCCCGGAACTCCAGGAGCAACACCCCATCCCCCAGGTCGAGCAAGGCGGCCGCGTCGTTGTGATCCACCACCTTGCCGGTGGTATGCAGCGTCGGAAGATGGATGAGCCCGGGCACGGGCTCCACGGGGACGTACTCCCCGAGCAGCGTGATCTGCCGCGGGCCACTGTTCAGCTGGCGATAACACCCCTCGCGAGCGGCGGCGAGCAGGGCAGGGGGTTCGACGCCGCGCGCGTGTGCCTGGTCACGCAGGAACTCGATCCCCATGGCGTCGATCTGCGCGAACGGTCCCATCTCCCACCCGTAGCCCCACTCCATGGCGCGGTCCACCGAGATGAGGTCGGGGGAGAGATCCGGGGCGGTGGTGAGGGTGTAGAGGGACACATCCGTCAGCAGGTGGCGGACAAACTCCGCGCGGTTGCCCCCGGCCCGGGTGATGCCTCGGAGGCGCTCGACCAGCGGTGCCTTGCGCAAGTACGCGAGTTCCTCGGCGACCACGTCACCCTGCGGCGCATACTCCAGCGTCCGCCAATCCAGCGTCGCAATTCCCTTCTTGTCCTTGCGGTAGAAACCGGCGCCGGTCTTCTCGCCCAGGCGTCCGCTGGCGACAAGCTGGTGCACCCAGTCGGGCAAGGTGAAGTCTTCACCCGTGGCGGCAGCGGTGCCGGCTGCGACGTGCAGCAGGATGTCGATGCCCGAGATATCGCTCGTGCGGAACGTGGCAGACTTGGCGCGGCCCGTGAAGGGCCCCGTCAGAAAGTCAACTTCGTCAATCGAGAGCTGGTACTGCTCCATGAGGCGCAACACGCGGACCATTCCATACAGGCCGATCCGATTGGCGATGAAGCCGGGGGCGTCTTTCGCGATGACGACGCCCTTGCCGAGGGTCCGCTCGGCAAAATGGCGGAGCGTGGCCACCACCGACGCGGCGGTGTCCGGCCCTGGGATGATCTCCAGCAGGTGGAGGTACCGCACCGGGTTGAAGAAGTGAGTGCCGAGGAACCGTTCGCGAAACGCCGCGCTGCGCCCCTCCTGGAGCACGCGCATCGGGATGCTCGACGTATTCGAGGCGATGATCGCATCGGCATGCGCTACCTCCTCGAGGCGGGCAAAGAGCCCCTGCTTGGGCGCCGGCTGCTCAATGATGGCCTCCACGATCCAGTCGCAATCGGCGAGCTGCCCCAGGTCATCCTCGGTGTTGCCGACGGAGATCAGTCGGGCCGCTGCCGGGTCCATGAGCGGGGCCGGGCGCGCCTTGAGTGCGCGCGCCACCGCGGCGCGTGCCAAGGCGCTGCGATCCCCGTCCGCGGCGGGGACGTCGAGCAGGACCACAGGGACGCCCGCGGAGGCGCAGAGGGTGGCGATTCCCGTGCCCATGGCACCGGCGCCTATTACGCCGACCTTGTTGATCCGCATCCACACACTTCCGGTCGTGGGTTGGTGGGAAGTTCAGTACGCGGCGGACGAAAGAGAAGGGTGTCGTCACCCCTCCGGCTACCGGGGTGCGAGACGGGCCGCTACGCTCCAGCATGGAACGGATCGTACCCGCCCACCTCGCGCGACTGGCCGTCCTCACCCTCGTGACCCTCGGGTGCGGCGTGTCTCCGGCAGTTGAGCAGGAGGCCGGCGACGCGATGGCGGCGCAGGTTATTCGGGAGTCGCCGGTGTTTGCCGACACGGCGCTCGACGCCTGGCTGGACGCACTCGGTGCCCGCATTGTGGCCGTCGCAGACTCCCAGCAGGGCCCCTGGAACTTCACCGTCATCGATCGTGACGACCTCAACGCGTTCGCCATTCCCGGAGGGCACGTCTTCGTACATCGCGGTCTGCTGGCGGCGGCCGGCACCATGTCGGAGGTCGCTGGGGTCGTGGGCCACGAGGTAGCCCATGTCACCCTCCGGCACTCGGCGAGACAACTCGGCAAGCGCACCCGGACCGGCGTGGTCCTGGGGATTTTCTGCACCGTGACTGGATGGTGCGCGGGCGACGTGGCGCAGGTTGCCCTTGAGCTGGGTGGGGCGGCGTGGATGGCCCGCCACAGCAGGGCCGACGAGGCGCAATCCGACTCTGCCGCGATCGAGTACCTGGTTCGCGCGGGCATCGATCCAGGGGGAGTGACCCGGATGTTTGAGCGGATGGCGGCGGAACGCAGCTCCACCCCCGGGGCCCTCGAGGCGTTCTTTTCATCCCATCCGCTGGACGACGAGCGGGTTCGGGCCACCCGCGCCCAGGTCGGGCGGGCCCGGCTGGGCCCGGCACTTCAGGGGGACGATTCGGTCTTCCTGCGGGTCAGGCCCCCACGGGGGCCAGGGTGAGTCGCGGCCCTGGTGACCTGCGGCACGGCACCTGCAGCTGTATTTAGGTGTACCCTTGTGCAATCGCGCCCCGGACAGGATAATGGGGGCGCTCCCACTGCCCGGATTTGGTCCAGATGCTTGCACCGCAGTCGCCATTTGACGCTTACCGTGCGGACCTTGATCGGTTCGCTCGTCGCTCGGAGTTTGGGTCCGCGGACACGGTGTGGCTGCTGCTGGCGCACTGCCTGGGCCGGTTGGCGCGGGTGGGGACCGGTGTTCGCGAGCAGCTGGCTCAGCAGGCGGCTGACGCCCTGCGTGACCTGCTGGAAGGGGTAGGCACGTCCGAAGCAGAAAGCGGTTCCGAGGCGCATTTCGCCGACCTGCGCCTGATTGTGGCCGGGCTTGCCGTGATCGACACCCCTGATGGGGCGAACGCAGTTGCACGGGCGTGTAGGGGATTCGCCTACAGGATGAGCGAAGCCGGGGCGCTTTCGGTCTCGTACGCGGTGCTCGGTCATGCGCGCGCCTGTGCGATTCAGGCGTCGGATCGGGAGCGCGGCCTGCTGGCCGCCGACCAAGCCCGCGTGGCGCGGCAGCTGGGCGAGCTGGAGTCGGCGGACGAGCTCTATCGCGTGGCGGAACTGGTCAGCGCGCGGTCCGGGGATCAGGAACTGGCGGCACGCGCGAGTCTGGGGCGCGGCGTACTCGCGCGGATTCAGGGTAACTACCCGCAGGCGCGACAGATGCTTCAGCGGGGCCTGCAAATGGCTCAAGCCGGAGGGTCGGCGGAGCTGCAGTTCTTCGCACATCAGGGATTGACCATCGTCGAGTGCGTTGCCAAGCGCTACGATCTGTCGCTCCAGCATGGCTGGGCGGCCTTCATGCTGTCCCGAGGCGATGCCACGCGCGAAGCGGAGTCGCTGTCGAACCTCGCGCAGGTCTGCCTCGAGGCGGGGTATCCGCGCGCGGCGCTCCAGGCGTTTCTGGGGACGTTGTCCCGGGCGACGGTCCTCCGGGTGCGGCTTGCATCCCTTGGCGGTGCCGCACTGGCCGCAGGTCGATGCGGCGATCTGGCGGTGTTGGCGCGGCTTGCCGAGGAGATCAAGGCTACGGTCGAGCGAAGTGCGCTTCCCTACGAAAATGCGGACACGCTCCGCCATCTCGCGCTTGCCTATTCAGCAACGGGAGACGACCTGAACGCCGAGCGTTACCGCCGCGCCGCGCTGGAGATTGCGGACGCGAAGGGCTATCACGAATTGCGGATCTCCTGCGACCGACCCGAGGTAGCGCGCACGGGTGCAGCCCCGCGAGCCCTGCCGCTGGAGGTGGAGAGCTTCGAGCTGGTCTCGAGCCTCTCCGCGCTCGAACCCGAGACCAGCGAAACCGCGTTCGTCCTTACACGTTCGGGTTGACGAAATTCACGTTCGGGTTCACGAAGTTCACGTTCGGGTTGACGAAGTTGACGTTCGGGTTCACGAAGCCCTTCGGGGCGGTCGGCTCCATCGGCGACGAGCAGGCGGCGAGGCCGGCGGCGGCAACAACGAAAGCGGCGAAACGGGCGAAGCGGGTCATTGGGGAATCCTCGTCGTGGTTGGAGAGGTGCTCACCGGCGAGTATAGCCGCGCGCCAATGGCGCGGCAGACACCCAATGGGCACCTCCCTTACATGGTGTAACCTTTTCGATCACGGGATCTACCAGGCACCATGATTGTCGGCGCCCTCGTCTGGGACACCACTGCGCGCGTGCGATTGGCTGAGGCCGTCAGGGGGTGGGGTCACCTGCATGTCTGTGACCGTCCATCCGAACTGCTTGCGCTCGCGGAGAACGGCCTCGTCGAAGTCGCGGTTGTTGACCTGAGGGATCCCTGGGGGGAGAGCACACTGCAGACGGTGCGACGCCTCACGGCCGACTTTCCGAGTGTGCCGGTCATGCTCTACTGGGTCATGTCGCCGATGGCCTCACGGGACATGCTCGAGTTCGCCAAGGCCGGGGTCAGCGACCTGGTACTGCGCGAGCTGGACGACGTCCACGGCCGTCTGGAAGGGTCCCTGCGCGATGCCGTGAGCCGACGCTCCGCGCTCGCGGTGTACGATGAGCTGGCCGAACTCGTCCCGCAGAACGTCGCGGTCATGATCCGATTCTGCCTGGAGAACGGGCGGCGCGCACTCACGGTGGAGGAGGTCGCGGCCGGACTCAACGTCCATCGCAAGACCCTCGTGGACCGACTCAGCGCCGCCGGACTGCCGACGCCCAGTACGGTGATTGCCTGGTGCCGCCTGCTCATCTCCGCGCAGATGCTGGAGGATCCGGGCCGCACGGTCGAACAAGTCGCCCTGATGCTCGACTTTCCCTCGGGGACGTCGATGCGCAACATGGTCAAGCGCTATACCGGGTTGCGCACCGGCGAGGTGCGGGAGAACGGTGGCCTGCGCTGCATCCTCCACGCGTTCAAGCGGGAGCTTCAGGGCGCCGGGGCGCGACAGGAAGCGTCCTAGGGCGACAAGGGGTGGGGGCGCGACACCTCGATGGTGACGGCGTCCTCCGCGAGTTCCAGGACGCAGTGCTCCCCTGGAACCAGGGCACGAAAGGCCTCGCACGCCACGAAGAGGTGCTCCCCGCCGCCCTCGCCATGCGTGGCGCACCGCTGGCACGACCGTCGTTCCAGGGTCGCGGGGGCGGCGGAGTCCCCAACCCGACCTTGCAGCCGGTCGCCGATCATGCGCAGCCGACGATAGGTCGTCTCGGTAATGTCGAGGCGACCATCGAGCGGCGTCTTGCGCCCCACGGGTCGGACTTCCAGAAGCATTGGCCCCTTACCGGATGCGGCGACCGCCCTGAAAGACCGCCCGGACGTCACGCATGACGGTCATGTCCAGCAGTGGGTCGCCTCGCACAAAAATGATGTCGGCGTACCGACCTGGAGCCAGGACCCCGATGCGGTCCTCCGCCCGAAGAAAACGGGCGGGCCACAGGGTGGCCGACTGCAGGATCTCCATCGGCGGGACGCCCAACTCCCTCCACTTCGCCATCTCCCGCCACGTGGCATCGCCGTGGAACATGGCGGGAATTCCCGCGTCGGTCCCGATCATCAGCCGCACCCCTGTTTCGCGCAGTTGGGCGAACTTCTGGGGCAGAATCGGGATGCGCGAGGGGAAGAGGGCGTAATACGGGAGTTGCGTGATCGCCGTGAGGGACGTGCGGATTTCCGTTGCCATTTCGGCAGGCATGAACTCGCGCCACGCCGGGTCATCCAGTCGCTCGGGAAAGAGCGTTCCGCTTTCATACAGTGTGAACAGTGGGGACAGCGTGGGAGTCCAATACAGGCCGCTGTTGCGTTCCCGTAGTCGTTGCAGGACATCCGGCGCATAGCCCGGTGCCGTGCCGAGGCCCGTGTGCTCGAACCCATCCACCCCGGCGTCGAGGCCAATGCGAATTTCCTCCATGCGATGCGCGTGGGCGACCACGGGCTTGCCGTTGCGGTGCGCCGTTTCCACGACCGCCCGGACCTCCTCCCGGGTCATCTGGTCCTGGTCGATCAGCTTGATGAAATCCACCCCCGCGTCGATGATGCGCTGGACCTTCGTCCTGGCGTCCTCGGCGCCGTTCACCCCCCAGCGGAAGTCCTGCTCGTATGCCTCGTAGGGAGCGTGCTGGATAAAGGGGCCAGAGACAAACAACCGGGGGCCGGGAATCTCACCGGCGGCAATGCGTCGCTTGACCGCGAGGATGTCGTCCAGTCGCGCGCCGAGGTCGCGCGCGGTCGTCACCCCGGCGTTGAGGAGCTGTCGAGCCGCGATGGGCATCACCAGGGTCGCGTCCCGGGTGCCGTAGAGCTGGTCCCACCGCTTGTAGTCGCCGTGCCCAAGGATGTGCAGGTGGACGTGCATGTCGATCAGCCCCGGGAGGACCGTCATGCCATTCGCATCCACGATACGCGTTCCCGCCGGGATGGGCACGTCGCCCTCACGCCCCACGCGCGTGATGCGTTCGCCACTCACCAGGATGACCCCGTTCTCGATTGGCGGGCCGCCGTACCCATCGATGACCCGCCCGCCGACAATGGCCACGGTCGGGGCCTGCGCCGTCAGGAGGGCGGGGAAGAGGAGCGCAACCGCCAGTCGGCGTCTCATGCGGCACCAGGGGTGGAGAGGGAGAGGAGGGCGTTGCGCATCTCGTGCATCACGTCGGCCACGGGGAGCACCCGGTCGATCCCGGCGACGCTGCGGCCGGCCTGCCAGTAATCGCGCGAGACGCTCCCGCGACTGTGTGATGCCTTGAGTGCCACCACGGATCGCAGGGCGTAGATCGTACGCATCCAGTGCTTTGTACGTCGCCCGCGGAGCATCCAACGCGCTACCGGGCCAGCCTGGAGTCCCATCCGCTGGATGTAGGGTGTGTTGATCACGGCCACGGGCACGCCGGTGAGGCGCTCGGTGAGGACGATGTCCGCTTCTGTGGCCTCGACGATGGCCTGCTTGTACCGGGGGTGCGCCGTGCACTCCTCGGTGGCGATGAACCGCGTGCCAAGTTGCGCCGCTGCGTAGCCGAGAGACAATACATGGGCAACGTCTGCGCCGGTGCTGAGGCCGCCGGCAGAGACGATGGGCAGCCCCAACGGGGCCAGCTCGTCAAAGAGGGCCTCCGCACTTCGAGACCCGGCGTGGCCGCCGGCGCGGCGATTGACGGCGACGAGGCCGTCCACGCCACCGTCCGCGCCCTTCTTTCCCCATTTCAGCTCGGTCACGTCGTGGTAGACGATCCCACCGGCCGAGTGCACGGCATCCACCACCCAGCGCGGATTCCCGAGCGAAGTGAGAAAGAACCGCACGCCGAGCTCCAGGGCCTCGTGCACCCAGCGCACCATCTTCTCGTGATAGGTGCGGGAGCTGGCCTCGATCAGGGCGTTCATCCCGATCGGCCGCCCCGCAGCGAGCTGCTGCATGAGCCGCACGCCGGCGCTAAACTCGTGCCCGTGGACGTAGGTCAGGGAGATCGGCTGGAAGATGCCCAGCCCACCATGCGCCGAGACCGCGCCAACCAACTCCGGATTGCTGCACGGATACATCGGTCCGCAGATGACCGGGAGTTCGACCCCGGCGTTCCGGGTGAAGGGTGTCGCGGGGGGCTCGGTCACAGGTGGCGAAGGAAGCGGTCGGGGGCGGCCAGAAAGTCGCGCGTCAGGTTCACGTGCTCCAGGGAGTCGTAGGAGACCGCGGCCATCGGCGACAGATCGAAGGAGTAGATGGTCGCGCCCGGGAATGCCAGCAGGATGGGGGAATGTGTGGCGATGATGAACTGGGCGTCCTGGGCGACCATGTCCTTCATCATCGCCATCAGCCCGAGCTGGCTCTGGGGAGACAACGGAGCCTCGGGTTCGTCTAGCAGGTACAGCCCTCCGGGAACGAACCGCGCGCGGAAGAGGGTGAGGAAGCTCTGCCCGTGTGAGTTGGCGTCCAGGTCAGCACCGTACCGACTCTCCATAGCGCCGAGCGACGCGCGGAGGGGCCCCTCGCGGAGCTGGCGCGCCTTGGGTGACGCCCCCGCGTAGGACACCGCGACCTCGTCCAGCTCGGCGAGGAGTTCCGCGCGCATCTTCGCCAGCGATCGCGTAAAGCCAAAGAAGTCCTCGGCGCGAAGGAAAAACCCACGCGTGGCCCTGCGTTCCCACGACAGCCGGAGCGCATCCGCCAGTTCGCGCTGTGCCACCAGGGTCGGGTCGCGGCGCGTATCGCGAGCCCCGATGGTCGGCAACGCGGCGGCCGCAGCGATCGCCTCGAGGACCGTGGACTTTCCGGAGCCGTTCTCCCCAACGAAGAAGGTCACGGGGGTCGAGAAGGCCAGATGCTCGAGCTCCCGGACAACCGGTACCGTGAACGGAAACCGTTGGGGGGTGTCCCCGTCCCGGCGCGCGATGCTGTGCAGATGGATCATCCAGCGTACATTCCCGCGCCACTCCTGACGCACCGAAAGCCACGTGGAGAACCTCACATGACAGCACGCCTCATCGCAACCGCCTCCCTGTCTCTCTTCGGCGCCATGGCGCTCGGCGCACAGGGGCGCGCCTTTACCCCAGCCGATTGGTACAAGGTGGTCACCGTCGGCGCGCCGGCCATGTCACCGGACGGCAAGCGCGTGGCGATGACCGTCACGACGGTCCGCGAAGCGGAGAACCGTCGCCACTCGGAAATCTGGGTGGTGGGCACGGACGGCGGAGCGCCGCAGCGGTTCACAAGCAGTGGATACGAAAGTTCGGCGCCGCGCTGGTCGCCCGACGGGGCATGGCTCCTGTTCAGTTCGCAGCGCCCGGGCTCACGAGCCCGCACCTGGGGGGTCCGCATGGACCAGCCGGGCGGCGAAGCGGTGGAGGTTGATCGGTATCCGGCCGGCTCGATGCCCGGGGACAAGTTGTTCGCCGTCTGGAGTGAGGCGACGACCGGCGATACGGCGTCGCGTGGCGATGCGCAGGCGGCGATGCCGCCGATGGCCCGTGCCCCGTATGGCTCGATCACCGCGCCGCTCGACCCGAAGCGCTTCGATGGTCGACACATCACGGAGATGCGCTACAAGTCCAATGGCCCGGGCTTTCTGCCAGGGCCACGTGATGCTCGCGTGTATCGGCCGACGCAGGTCTGGATGCAGTCGTTCGCGGAAGGCTCAAAGAAGCGCCTGGTGGACAGCACGGTGTACTCGCGTCGCGGCGCCGTGGTCTCGCCCGACGGACAGTGGATCGCGTACACGGCAGACCCCGCGATGCGGCCGGACTCCGTTGTGGAGGCCGAGCGCGACTCCCTCGCCGAGCTGCCGTACGACGCGAAGCGAGATGAGGCGCCGCGCAACGACGCTGATGTGTTTGTGATCCCGATCTCCGGCGGGGCGCCACGCCGCCTGACCACTGCGATGGGGAGCGAAGGCGACCTCGCTTGGTCGCCCGACGGCCAGTGGATCTCCTTCGTCGCTTCGCCGACGCGGGTGTCGTCGCAGCGGCTGTACGTCGTGCCGGTCGCGGGCGGAACGCCTACGAACGTGTTGGGCGACTGGCAGTATGAGCCGGACGGGTATGCGTGGCGCCCCGATGGCAAGATTGCGATGTGGGCGGCGATTGGCGGGCGCAGCGGCTATCACGTCGTGGATCCGGCCACGCGGCAGATCCGCGAGGTCATTGGCGGTCGTCGGCGCTTGAACGGGTTCAGCACCGATGCCGCGGGGCAGCGCGTCGCCTTTGTGGCGACCAGCATGGACCGGCCAACCGAGCTGTACATCGCGGGCACCGACGGATCCGTGGAGCGGAAGCTGACGGGATTCAACGACGCTCTGCGCGCCGAGGTCGCATTTTCTGATGCGGAGCGCTTCACCTACACGAGTGTGGGGAACCTGGAGATCGAAGGGTGGCTGATGAAGCCACACGGGTACACCCCGGGGCGAAAGTACCCCGCGGTGCTGTACATCCATGGTGGCCCGCACTCAGCGTACGGCGAGAACTGGTTCGATGAATTCCAGAACCTCGCGGGGGCCGGGATGTTCGTCGTGTTCACCAACCCCCGCGGCTCTTCCGGCTACGGTGCAAAGTTTACCTATGCCACGCGAGGGCGGTGGTTCGCCGAGGACTACCAGGACCTGATGAAGGCGATGGACATCGTGGCTCGGCGTCCGGACGTCGACTCCACGCGCATGGGCGTGACCGGTGGGTCCTACGGTGGCGTGATGACGGCGTGGGTCACCGCGAAGACGAATCGCTTCAAGGCGGCACAGGCGGACCGCATGATCTCCAATTGGTGGTCCTGGTATGGCACGTCAGACGCCCAGGGGCTCACCGAGTTCGAGTTCATGGGCAAGCCCTGGGATAATCCGGTGATGTACGATACGCTGTCGCCCATCCGGTACATCCGGAAGGTGAAGACCCCAACCTTGATCGTGCAGTCGGAGGAGGATCACCGGACGCCGATGACCGACGCCGAACAGTGGTTCGTCGGGCTCAAGAAGCAGGGGACGCCGGTCGAGATGGTGCGGTATCCGCGGTCCACGCATGACCTGTCGCGGAACGGTGAGCCGTGGCTGCTCGTGGACCGGTTGGGGCGCTTGCGGCAGTGGTTTTTGCACTGGCTCAAGCCAGCCGCGATGTAAGTTGTCGTTTGTCACGACGGCGATAGATGCGCTGGTGATGGTGCAGGGAGCAGCCCTGGTGCTGCTCCTGGCTCGCTTGCTGCCCGGGGCGTTTCGGCGTCCGCCGGTCGCGCCCGTTCCCGAGGGACTGACGGACACGAGCGTTTCCGTCCTGGTCCCATGCTTCAACGAGGGGCAGCGCATCGGCCCATGCCTGGCGGGGCTTTCGGCACAGGGATCTCCCGTTCACGAAATTCTCGTCATCGACTCCGGGTCGACCGACGGGACGCGGGCCCTGGTGGCTGACGCCGCGCGGCGAGACGCGCGGATCAGGCTATTGACCGACCCGCCCTTGCCCGAGGGATGGGTCGGGAAGGTCTGGGCCCTGCAACACGGTCTTTCCGAGGCAACCGGTGAGTGGATCCTCGGGATCGACGCGGACACCTCTCCGCGCCCGGGCCTGGCCGCGGGGGTCGTGGCGGCGGCGCGAGAATCCGGCGACGACGTGCTGTCGTTCGCGCCGCGTTTCGCCCGCATGACCGCCGCCGAGCAGTGGCTGCAACCCTCGATGTTGCTGACCCTGGTGTACCGGTTTGGCGCCGCCGGTCGACGTCGTCCTCCGGCGCATCGGGTGATGGCGAATGGCCAGTGCTTCCTTGCGCGGGCGGAGACGCTGCGGCGATTTGGGGGATATGCGGCCGCGAGGGATTCGTGGGCAGACGACGTCTCGCTGGCGCGGCACCTTGCGCAGGGTGGGGTCTCCGTCGGCTTCCTCGATGGTGCACGCCTCTACGACGTGCGTGCCTACGAGTCGCTCGGGCACATGTGGCGTGAGTGGGGGCGCTCCTTCGACCTGTCGGATGCCAGCACGCGCCTACGGCATGGGTTCGACGTCGCGTTTATATGGCTGGTGCAGGGGTTGCCCCTTCCGCTGATCGCGACGGCCCTGGCCACGGGTGCGCGTGTGGAGGAGGCGGCGTTCTGGGTGCCGGGGGCGCTCCTCGGGATTCGCATCCTGATGCTCGGCGCGCTCTGGGGGAGCTACGCGCAGCACTCCGGGGGGTTCCTGCTGTCTCCCCTGGCCGATCCCGTGGCGGCCGTGCGGCTCCTCCTGTCCACGGTGCGGCGGCCGACGCAGTGGCGTGGCCGAGTGCTGCGTCGTTAGGCGTGTACTCGGCGCCGCAAGGCGAGCATCACCAGGGCAACCACCACGCTAAAGGCATCCTCGGCCATCCCACTGGCGAACGTCATGAGGCTGAGGACCACCGCACTGAGGGCAATCGAAAGGGAGGCCACCGGGAGCCCAAATGCGGCGAAGTCGCGGAAGGTGATACGCTCTCCCGCCCGCTCCGCGAGTCCGGTGGCCGTGACGTTGGCCGATGCACCGATGACCGTGGCGTTTCCGCCCAGGCAGGCGCCGAGGGACAGCGACCACCAGAGCACCTCGGTGGGACCCTGCATCGAGCTGACCAACTGGGCCACGATCGGAATGGACACGGCGACAAACGGGATGTTGTCGACGAGGGCGGACATCACCGCGGAGACCACCAGGATCAGGAGTGCGGCTGCCAGCACGGCCCCTTCCGGCCCGAGTCCCAACCCGCTCTCCATTCCTGCGATTCCGGCCTGGAGCCCGTTCGCGGCCCGGCCAATCAGTCCCGTATCGACGGCTGAACCGACCAGGATGAAGAGCATCGCGAAGAATGCGATCGTCGGCCACTCAATGTCGCGTTCGGTGATCTCGAGGATCCCGTGGATCCGCTCTTCGTGGGTGGGTTTGCTCACGCGCAGGTACCGCCAATCCTGAAGGGCGAGCGCAAGGGCTGCCCCAATCGTTGCCGGGATCGCGACCGGCATGTGTGTGAGATGGTGAGTGAAGAAGCCGGCGAGGATCCCGAGGGAAATGAGGGCGAGACCTCGTGCCAGGGTGCGATCCAGCGCGAGTGGCTCGGTTGCCGATGGGAGTGGCGCACTGGCCAGTGTCGCGCGCGCGGACGCGAGGTCAGCTCGGTAGACACGCCCGGCGAAGAGATCGAGCCAGGCCAGCAGGGCGACGCAGGGGAGGGTCAAGGTCACCAGGAACTGGGTGAACGAGAGGCCTGTGGCCGATCCGATCAGGATGTTGGGAGGGTCACCGATGAGCGTGGCTGTCCCGCCGATGTTCGACGCCATCACCATCGGCAGCAGGTAAACGCGCGCGCGCAGGCCGTATTGCGACGCGAAGGCAATGACCAGGGGTGTCAGGAACACCACGGTGGTGACGTTGTCCAGCAAAGCGGAGGCGACGCCCGTCGACCAAATGATGATCGTGAGCAGGCGCCTGGGGTTGCCGCCGGCCCGCGCCAGTGTGCTGCGCGCCAGGCGGTCGAGCACACCAGAGGTGCGAAACACTCCAACGAGCGCCATCATGGCGGTGAGCAGCGCCAGCACGTTGAGGTCGAGCGCGTGTGCCACGCGTTCGAACGGCATCAGGTGGTAGGGCGTCGCGTAGGTGATGAGGAACAACAGCGCCGCAGCGCCCAGCGCGATGAGGACGCGGTGAGCGGTCTCGATCACCAGCGCACCGAAGAGCGCGATGAGGAGTACCGCGACGATGCCCTGCGAGACAGGGTCCGTTGTGGTGAGGAGGGCGGGCGCGGGTGCCATGAAGGAAGGCAGAGGGGCGGCGTCCGGGCGAACGCCGCTGCTCTCTACAGCTGCTTGATCTCGGTGACCAGGGCCGAGATGCTCTTCTTGGCGTCGCCGAAGAGCATGGACGTGCGCGGCGCGTAGAACAACTCGTTTTCGATCCCGGCGAAGCCGGCACCCATGGAGCGCTTGAGAACGATGCAGCTCTTCGCCTTGTCCACGTCGAGGATCGGCATTCCGAAAATCGGCGAGGACGGGTCGGTGCGAGCGGCGGGATTCACCACGTCGTTTGCCCCAATGACGATCGCGACGTCGCAGTTGTCGAAGTCAGTGTTGATGTCCTCCATCGCGAGCATCTTGTCGTACGGCACGTTCGCTTCGGCGAGGAGCACGTTCATGTGCCCGGGCATGCGACCCGCGACGGCATGGATTGCGTACCGCACGGTCCCGCCCTTCTTCTCAATGAGCTCGGCCAGTTCGCGCACCACGTGCTGCGCCTGGGCCACGGCCATGCCGTACCCCGGGACCACGATCACGCTGGTCGCATAGGCGAGCTGGATGGCAGCGTCCTCAGCCGCGATGGACTTCACCGTGAGTCCGGCGGAGCTCTTGGCTGATGTCGCGGTTGCTCCGCCAAACGCGCCGAACAGCACGTTGGCCAGTGAACGGTTCATCGCCTTGCACATGATCTGCGAGAGGATGATGCCCGACGATCCCACCAGCGCCCCCGAGACGATCAGCACGTCGTTGCGAATCACGAAGCCGGTCATCGCCCCGGCGATCCCGGAGTAGGAGTTCAGCAGGGAGATCACCACCGGCATGTCCGCCCCGCCGATCGGGATGACGAGCAGGATGCCGAGGAGGAGCGAGATGCCCACGACGGCATAGAACGGCCACAGCAGCGATTCGGTCGTTGTGAGCTGGTAGATCGACAGGCCGATCACGGCGAGGAACAGCAGGGCATTGAGCGCCTTCTGGGCCGGGAAGGTGATGGGTTTTCCCGACATGACCTCCTGCAACTTGGCCCACGCAATGATGCTGCCGGTCAGGGTCACGGCGCCGATCAACACCGACAGCTGGATGGTGACACCCGTGTCGACGGGAATCACCTCCGAGCGGAGCTCCGACTTGAGGAACTCGGCGCCGCCGACCAGCAGTGAGGCCGCGCCACCAAACCCGTTGAGGATGGCGACCATCTGCGGCATCGACGTCATCTGGACCGAGCGCGCCATCCACCAGCCGATCGCGCTGCCGACGATGAGGCCGGCAAACATCGCCGCGGGCGACAGCAGCTCGATCTGCAGGACGGTGACGGCAATTGCGATCAACATCCCGACCGCTGACAGACGGTTCCCCTGCCGTGCGGTCGCCGGGTTCTGCAGTTGCTTGAGACCGGTGATGAAGATGCCGGCCGCGGCCAAGGTAGATCAGTCGTTCCAGAGAGGCGGGGATCACTGCTTGTCCTCCTTGCGGAACATCTGGAGCATGCGGTCCGTGACCGCGTAACCGCCCACGACATTCATCATGGCAAAGACGACGGCGAGGAAGCCGATCACGTTCGAGATCCACCCGAGGCCGGCGGACGCCACGAGGAGCGCACCAACGATCGTGATCCCCGAGATCGCATTGGCTCCCGACATGAGGGGAGTGTGCAGCGTGGGCGGCACGCGCCCGATGAGTTCGGCACCGAGGTACGTCGCGAGGACGAAGACCACGATGCCCGTAATGAGAGCGTCAGACATGCGGGATGGAGTTGGGCGTCGTCAGGGTCAGGCGCGGGACTGCCCCGCGTGCGTGAGGCACATCGGGCCGGTGATCTCGTCATCCAGGTTGATCGCGATCGCGCCGTCCTTGATGAGGTGCTGCAGGAGGGTCAGCACGTTCTTGGAGAACATGACGGACGCATGGAAGGGAATCGTGCTGGGGAGGTTGACGGCGCCAACAATCGTGACGCCCTGCACCTGCACGACCTCGCCGGCCACGGTCCCCTCGCAATTGCCGCCGGTCTCGGCGGCCAGGTCAACAATCACCGCCCCCGGCTTCATCGTGGCGACCATCGCGGCGGTGATCAGTCGAGGCGCCTGCTTGCCGGGAATTTGCGCCGTGGTCACCACGAGGTCCTGATCCTTCAGGTGCTGCGCCAGCGCGTCCATGGTCTTGGCGCGCTCCTCATCCGTCTGCGCGCGTGCATATCCACCAGCCGCTTCTGCGTCCGACGAAGGTTCCGGGCCAACGAAGGTCGCTCCCAGCGAGAGCACCTGTTCGCGGGCGGCCGCGCGCACGTCAAAGCCCGAAACCTGTGCGCCCAGCCGCCGCGCCGTCGCGATCGCCATCAGCCCGGCGACACCGGCGCCGATCACAAAGGCCTTCGCGGGCGGAATGTTGCCCGCGGCCGTGGTGAGCATCGGCATCAGCTTGCAACTCTGGGACGCGCCAATGAGCACCGCCTTGTAGCCGGCAATCGTCGCTTGCGACGACAAGATGTCCATCGACTGCGCGCGCGTAATGCGCGGCACCTTTTCCAGGGCCAGGGCGGTGACCCCGCGCGACGTCAGCCGCGCGATGATGTCCGCCGAGGTCGCGACCGGGAGGAGCGAAATCAGGATCGCACCCTGACGCAACAGGTCGCACTCAGCCAGTGACGGCCGCTGCACCTTCACCACCACGTCGGCGTCGGAGAGCGCGCCCTCCATGGTGTCAACCAGCTCGGCCCCGGCCGCGGCGTACGCCTCGTCCGGGTAATTGGCCGGCGTGCCCGCCCCGCGTTGGACCCGGACGTCGACGCCGGCTTTTTTCAGCCGCGAGACACTCTCCGGGACAAGACCGACCCGGTGCTCACCAGGAACGCTCTCCCGGGGGACCCCTATGCGCATGCGAATTACCCGATGGAAGGACGGCGCAAATTCCACTCCCGGTCACGGGAATACAAGGCGCAGGATCCCGCATGTTTTTCGGGCGAAAAACCGCTATCGCCTCGTGTCTCAGGGTCGTGGCAGGTATTTCGCGGGGATTTCGTTGCCCGGGCGCTCCGCATCCCAATACACCGTCACGATCCACCAACGGGTGCCATCGCGAAGAAGCTGGATCGAGTTGATCCCACGGGCGAACGGTTGCTCGGCCCGATCGGCCGTGCGCCGCGACTCGTAGGTGGAGAAGGCGTGGGCGATGTTTCCGTAGCCCTCCGAGGCTCGGTGGACCTCGATCTCGAAAAACCCGGACGACTCCAGGCCGGGGCCGGCGCGCTTGATGTAGTCCTCGACCCCCAGCACCACCGCCCGGGCACCGCCGCTCGGTACCACTCCTGTCGGGACGAGGCGGGCGTGCGGGACGAACAGGGACCGGAAACGATTCCAGTCGCGCACCTGTCCAGCCGGTCCCGAGATGACGTCGTACAGGGCCGCGATGACCGCGTCCACCGAGCCCACGTCGGTGGGACGGGCCGCAGGGCGTGGGATGGTGTCGACCGACGGCGGTGGGGGTGATTGCCCCGGCAGGGGGGCCGCGGCGAGCGCGGCGGCAACCGCAATGGTGGTCAAGCGCAAGGCGCCCTCCGGTGAGTGGGATTGCTGAAAACTACCGGCGGGGGCCGCTGCGAAAGCCACGACCGGGCCGAACCGTTTCAAAGCAGACGCGCGCGCCGCGGCCACCGTGTACCCTTCCGACGCGCGGCGCAACTGTCCCGCCGCCCTCACACGGTCAGGAATCGAAATGAAGAAAGTGATCGTCGTCGGGGCGGGGGCAGCGGGTACCATGGCGGCCATCTTTGCAGCGGCCTCGGGTGCCGAGACCGTGCTCGTCGAGGGGACCCGAGATGGCGGTCGCAAGATCCTGATCAGCGGCGGTGGGCGATGCAACGTCCTGCCCATGGTCGCGGATGAATCACGCTTCGTGACCGACTCCTCACCCCACTCGCTGCGCAAGTTTCTCCGGGCATGGCCGCTGCACGAGCAGCGAGCGTTTTTCGAGCACACCATCGGCATCCCCCTCGTCGAGGAGGTAGCGAGTGGCAAGATCTTTCCCGCCTCCCACAAGGCGCGGGACATTCGGGATGGCCTGCTGAATCACGCGCGCGCATGTGGGGTCGGCATGATCATGCAAACGCGGATGGTCGACGCTGCGCCGCGCGACGGACGATGGCTTGTCTCGCTGGATACCGGGGCGTCGCTCGAGGCCGACGCCCTGGTGCTGGCGACGGGAGGACGCTCTGTGCCAAATACGGGAAGCGACGGCATGGGGCTGGATCTCCTCGGCCGCCTGGGGCATGTCGTGCATCCAACCTACGCGGCGCTCACGCCGTTGCTGGATGCCCATGGCACCTTTGCCGATCTTGCGGGAGTGTCGCTCGCGGTTTCGCTGGTTGCGAAAAGCGATCGATTTGTCGCGGCGTCGAGTGGGGGATTCCTCTTCACGCATCAGGGGTACAGCGGTCCGTCGGTGCTCGATGTGTCGCACGTGGTATCGCGCGCCCATCGTGGCCACAGCGGACCCGCCACCGTTCACGTGCAATGGACCACGCTGGGGGACGCAGAATGGGAGGCGGCGTTGCGGCCTCACGGGGCGCGCACCGTGACCGGCGCGCTGCGCGCGGAGTTGCCGGATCGGCTCGCGGCGGCGCTGCTGCACCGCGCCGCGGTGGATCCCGCGCGACAGCTGGCCGAGTTGCGGCGCGAGGAAAAGGCCCGGATCATCGAGACCCTGGTGCGGGGCGTCCTGCCGTGCACAGGGGACGACGGCTACCGGAAGGCAGAGGTGACGGGCGGCGGAGCATCGTTAGGCGAGGTGCATCCTCGCACCCTCGAGAGCCGCCGCCACCCGGGGCTCTATCTGTGCGGCGAGCTGCTCGACGCCTTCGGGCCGATCGGCGGGTACAACTTCCTGTGGGCGTGGGCCACCGGACGCACCGCGGGGACCGCCGCCGCGTCCACCGGGTGAACGACGGCGCGGGAGCGCGACGTCAGGTGACCAGCCCTTCGGCGGCGAAATGCGGGTTGTCGAAGCCCGGCTTGCCGTAGGTCAAGGCTTCACCGGCCAACGTCCGGATGCGGCCGCCGGCCGCCGCGAGGACGGCGTGCCCTGCGGCGATATCCCATTCCATTGTCCGACCGAGCCGGGGATACACATCGGCCTCACCCGCCGCCACCAGGCACAGCTTGAGCGAGGAGCCGGCGTTGATGGTCGCGGCGACCAGCCGGCCGTCCAGAAAGCGGTCGAGGGCCTCGGCGTCACCGTGGGATCGACTCGCCACGACCACCAAACCGGACGCTGGAACCTCGCGGCAGCGGATGGGACGCCGTGTGCCACCCTCCTCCACCAAGGCCCCGTGCCCCACGACCCCGACAAATAGGCGGTCCAGGGCGGGGGCGAGCACCACCCCGAAGACCGGTTCACCATGGCGGACAAGCGCGATGTTCACTGTGAACTCGCCATTCCGGCTGATGAACTCCTTGGTGCCGTCCAGGGGGTCCACCAGCCAGAACCACTCCCCCACCTGGGGCGCCGCACCGGCGGCGACGGCCTCCTCGGCGACCACTGGCACCTCGGGGGTCAGGTGGCCCAGCGCACGGGTAATAATGGCCTCGGCGCGCTCATCGGCCTCGGTGACGGGCGAGGAATCCGATTTCCCCCGAACCGCGAACTCCGTCGAGTAGACTTCCATGATCGCGGCCCCCGCCTCTCGGGCGGTCGCGATGACTGCGGCCTGCCAACTGACGTCGGCGACCCGTTGTTCGTCCATCTCGTGCCTGCCTCTCGACGAAGGGACTGCCCAAGATACTCGGGGGCCTGCGCGTCGGGGGGCTGGCACGTGCATTGCCTCCCCTTCATGTCTCACGAGACCTGCTCACCTGGTACACGACTTGAATTCGATGGCTCGTTCATGAAGCTCACGCATTTGCAGCGTCTCGAGGCCGAGAGCATTCACATCATGCGGGAAGTGATCGCCGAGAGCGACAACCCCGTCATGCTGTACTCCGTGGGGAAGGACAGCGCGGTGATGCTGCACCTGGCCCGGAAGGCGTTTTTCCCCTCTGTGCCGCCGTTTCCGCTCCTGCATGTCGACACCACCTGGAAGTTCCGGGCGATGTACGAGCTGCGCGAGCGCATGGCCAGGGAGATGGGGATGCCATTGCTCGTGTACCAGAATCCCGAGGCTGCCGCACTGGGGATCAACCCGTTCGACCACGGGTCGCAAATCCACACGGACATGTGGAAGACGCAGGGGCTCAAGCAGGCGCTCGACTTGCATGGATTCGACGCGGCGTTCGGCGGGGCTCGGCGCGACGAGGAAAAGTCGCGGGCCAAGGAGCGCATCTTCTCATTCCGCAGCGCACAGCACCGTTGGGATCCCAAGCTCCAGCGACCCGAACTCTGGCGCTTGTACAACGGGCGCAAGCACAAGGGGGAGTCGATCCGCGTGTTCCCCCTGTCCAACTGGACGGAGCTGGACATCTGGCAGTACATCCACCTCGAGCAGATTCCGATCGTGCCGTTGTATTTCGCGGCGGAGCGCCCGGTGGTGGACCGCGATGGCACCCTGATCATGGTGGACGACGACCGCATGCGCCTCCGGCCCGGCGAAGTCCCCATGCTGAAGAAGGTTCGCTTCCGGACCCTGGGGTGTTACCCGCTCTCGGGTGCGATCGAGTCCAATGCGGACTCCCTGGTCGCGATCATCCAGGAGATGCTGCTTGCCCGAACGTCTGAACGGCAGGGCCGTATGATCGATCACGATACCGCGGCATCCATGGAGAAGAAGAAGCAGGAGGGGTATTTCTGATGGCGCACGTATCGGACCTGATTGCCACGGACATCGAGGCGTACCTGCACCAGCATGAGCGCAAGGGCTTGTTGCGCTTCATCACGTGTGGATCCGTGGACGACGGCAAGAGCACGGTGATCGGCCGCCTGCTGTATGAATCGAAGATGCTGTTCGAGGACCAGGTCGCGGCGATCGAGGCGGATTCGAAAAAGTTCGGCACGCAGGGCGGCGAGATCGATTTTGCGCTGCTCGTCGACGGGCTGGCGGCCGAGCGCGAGCAGGGGATCACGATCGACGTCGCTTACCGCTTCTTCAGCACCGACCGCCGCAAGTTCATCGTCGCCGATACGCCGGGGCACGAGCAGTACACGCGCAACATGATCACCGGGGCGTCCACCGCGGACGCGGCGGTGATCCTGATTGACGCACGCAAGGGCGTCCTCACGCAGACGCGGCGCCATAGCTACCTCGTGAGCCTCATCGGGATCCGCAACGTCGTGCTGGCCATCAACAAGATGGACCTCGTCGACTTCTCCGAGGCGACCTTCCGGGCCATCGAGGCCGACTACCGTGCGTTTGCAGCACGCATCGGGCTGGAGCACATCACCGCGATCCCGCTGTCGGGGTTGCGCGGCGACAACATGGTCGAGCGCAGCACGCGCACCCCGTGGTACCAGGGGCCGACCCTCATGGAGTTCCTCGAGACCACCGAGGTCGACGAGGACCGCTTGCAGGCCGAACCGTTCCGACTCCCGGTGCAGTGGGTCAACCGCCCCAACTTGGACTTCCGCGGGTATTGCGGAGTAGTCACGGCGGGCGTGGTGCGCCCCGGCGACCGGATCCGCGTCGTCCCCTCGGGCCGCGAGAGCGTGGTGACGCGGTTGGTCACGCCCGCGGGTGACGTGAACGAGGCCGTGGCCGGTCAGTCGGTGACCGTGACGCTCGCCGATGAGGTCGACATCTCGCGCGGCGACGTGATCGCCACAGCAGACGCACCACCCGAGGTCGCGGACCAGTTCGAGTGCACCGTGGTCTGGAT
This sequence comes from Gemmatimonadota bacterium, assembly GCA_016712265.1. Lineage (NCBI taxonomy): Bacteria > Pseudomonadati > Gemmatimonadota > Gemmatimonadota bacterium. The sequence goes on from JADJRJ010000030.1 coordinate 305,466, forward strand.
GGCCGATGAGCCACTCCTCCCCGGGCGGCCGTACCTGCTCAAGATCGGGGCGCGCACCGTCAGTGCCACGGTCACCGATGCCAAGTACAAGGTGAACGTCAACACCATGGAGCATCTGGCGACCAAGGCGCTGGCGCTCAACGAAATTGGCGTGTGCAACATCGCGATCGACCGACCGATCGCCTTCGATCCGTACAAGGCCAACAAGGATACCGGCGGCTTCATCCTGATCGACCGGATGACCAACAACACGGTCGGCGCGGGCATGATCCACTTCGCCCTGCGTCGGTCACACAACATTCACCTGCAGCACCTCGACATCGACAAGCAGGCACGGGCTCGACTCAAGGGGCAGCACCCGGTCGTGCTCTGGTTCACCGGATTGTCTGGCGCCGGCAAGTCGACGATCGCCAACCTGGTGGAGAAAAAGCTGCACGCGCTCGGGCGCCACTCGTACCTGCTCGACGGCGACAACGTCCGCCACGGACTCAACAAGGACCTCGGCTTCACCGAAGGGGACCGCGTGGAGAACATCCGACGCGTCGCCGAAGTCGCCAAGCTGATGGTCGATGCCGGCCTCATTGTGTTGACGGCATTCATCTCGCCGTTCCGGTCCGAACGCGCAATGGCCCGCACTCTCCTCGGCGAGAACGAATTCATCGAGATCCATGTGGACACGCCGCTCGACGTCGCGGAGTCGCGCGACGTGAAGGGGCTCTACAAGAAGGCTCGACGCGGGGAACTGCGGAACTTCACCGGGATCGACTCGCCGTACGAGCCGCCCGAAACGCCGGACCTCAGGGTCAACACCGTGGAGACGACGCCTGAACAGGCTGCGGACCTGGTGATCGAGAAACTCCGGTCGCTCGGCCTGCTCGAGGCGTGAGCCGGCGCCCCTATGGACGGTATGTGACGCTCACGTAGGGGCGCAGTTTTTCGTCGTACGGCTGATCAAGGGAGTACCCGATTCCGGCGCGAATCCGCACCGCCGGGAGTCGGGCGAACCCGATCGCCGGCCAGCGCCACTCGTCCTCGATGCCAAAGGTGCGTTGGTAGTTCGTGATGGTGTCGCCCGCGGCGACCCACATCGCCCATGGCTGCAGTCCGGCCACGCGAATGGCTGCCCGCAGCCCCTCGACCTTGCGGCCCTGGGCGTACCCTACAGGCACGGAGGGCAGGGGCACCCGCTGGCTGAGGTAGGCCGAGTCCACAAAAGGCATGGGGGCCCCGCCCACCGCAAACTGCTCAAAGGCGCGGCCAAACTCCCCAGCGTCCGGAGCGTCCACCTCACCGCGGAACGCGTCGACGCGCAGCGACCGGCGCGCCCCGCCTAACGTCACTCCGGCGCTGAGGATGCGCCGCACCCACGACTCGCCGCGGGTGCTGCCCCGGGACTCGGATATTGCCCCCGTGGGGGTCAGGGTCCAGCTCCACATCGGGACGGACAACCGAAGACGTGCCTCCCCAAACCCCATCGCCCGCGAGGCGCCGTCGAGCTGGTTGCCGTCTACCTTGCCGACGCTTCCGCCCGCTCGTGCCGTCCAGCCGTAGGCCGCCTTCTCCCGCTGTGACCGAAAGGCCAACCCCCCACCGGTGAAGCGCGAGTCGATGTTCAACGAGGCGTAGCTGCCCGAGCGCTGCCTGGACGGCGCATGGTCGCCATACCAGGCGCTGCCCTCGATCTCGACGCGCCCGGTGCGCAGCGCCGTCCAGGCGGATCCACCACGCCAGGCGCCGCGCTGCCCGTGCGCACCCTGGAGCACGGTGCTCCAGCGCCCCACGGGGTCCACCGAGGCGAGCATGAGGCTGGCGAGGTCACCATCCGGCCCGAAGCTAAAACCGGGAAGCAGGCGCCACCCGCGCGGCCCGAGTCCGTAGTCGCTGGCCCGGACGCTGTCGACGCTGCGGAACGTCATGCCGCCCCCACCCGGACGTGGAGCGCTCGGCGACAGACGCGCATCGAGCGCGACGACCCGCTGCGCACTGCGGATTGAGGTGCGGCGCAGGTCATAGCCGCGTGCATGCAAGGTGAGGAACCACACCTGCCCGTCGCCGGCCACGTCGGGACCGGCCACGGCTCCCGTCACGCGCGTCAGCGTCTGCGTGTTCTGGCCGCTGAGGTCGGCCAGCTCAAGGTTCGTGATGCCACCCGCTTCGCTCACCGCGACCAGTCGACCATCCGGCGCCCACGCCGGTGCATATCGTGCCGCACCGTCTGCGTAACGCACCGGCGTCTCCGCGCCGGTCAGCGCGTCGATGACGGAGACCCCCCACGCGCCGTCCCGGTGGACGCCGGCCAGGATGCGCCGGCCGTCGGCCGACACGCGCGGACGGTGCCAGACCACGGTGGGGCTTCCCGCGGTGATCCGCGTCCATGTGCCACGCTCCAGGTCGACGCGCACCAGGTCACAGATCCCACCCGCACAACGCACCGCCGCAGCGGACTTGCCGTCGGGGAAGGGGTCGGCCGTCCGGATCCCCGCGCCATGGGTGACGCGGCGCAGGCGTCCGGATCGTCGATTCCACAGGAAGAGATCGGGGCGCGAGGCGCCGTCGCCTAACGGCTCGTCGCGCACCACGAGGAGGCGTTCCCCGTCGGCCAGCCAGCGCGGCGCGTCGGCGGCGCGTCCGCGGGCCGCCCGCAGCGTAGCTATGGACCGTTTGGGTGCGGGGAAGGAATCAAACGGAAGGACGTCGCGCGGGTCGCGCTCCAGCGCCCGCCGGCGCGCCCATACCACGCTGCTGTCCAGTCCCTCCGTCGCGGTGCTCCACACCACGACGCGGCCGGGCGCGTTCGGTGACCGCACGACCGTCGCGACGAACTGCCCGTCCTTGGACACCGCCGGTTCACCCGTTCCCCACGCGAGTCGCTGGACCAGCTGGCCTTCGGCCAGCCCAGCCTGCGTCAGGGTGCGCCGCGCCTCGAACGCCTTCTCCATGACCTCGGTGTAGAACGCCCCGTACAGTTCGTCCGGGGAGGCACCATAGACACCGCGGAACGCTTCGGCAAACGAACGCCGCTGCATCGCGCTCATGCGTCGCCACAGGTGAGTGAGCGATTCCTCTCCCTTTCGCGCCGCGAGCCACTCCAGAAACGCGGAGCCCACCAGGTACCGCATGGACCCTCCCAGGAATGGGGCGGGGGAGGACAGCTCGCGGTACTTCGGGAGCTGTCCTTCCAGCGCCCACTGCCGGAGGACGGCCGCCCGGCCCACGCTGCTTGGGCGGCCGTTCCCCGTGAGGCGGCCTTCGATGTAGGTCGCGTACCCCTCGATCACCCATGCGGGCGACTTGCGGGCCACCGGGCCGATGCGTGACGGGGCAAAGCGCCACAGGAGCCGCTCCGCACCATTGCGCGGCGCCACCGTGAGGTGCGCGATGTGACCGTACTCGTGTACGGCGAGTATCTCGCCCCACCCGCGGTGGGTCCCGAACGTCGGCCCGGGGGACGGTGGCGTCGGCCAGAGAAAGATCGTGGGGCCGTCGAGCAGCGGGACGGCGAAGCCGTTCGCGGTATTCGACGGATCTTCGACGAGGACTGTGGTCGGCTTGTCCGGCTTGCTCCCCACGAGGTTGTGCACGGCGGCGGCATACGCCTCCATGCGGCTCGCGATCGGGGTCACCCAGGCGCGCATCTCCGCCGGGAAGTGAATGCGAAAGGACGGGGTGACGATGGTCTCCCAATCCTGGGCGGGACGCGTCAGGTATTGTGCGCGTGGTGCCACGAATGGAAAGGCAGCCAGCAGGACGCACAACGCGCGGTTCAGGCGAGGCATGGATTCGGGCAGCTGGGACAGGAAAACAGGCTGCCGGAAGTTACCGACCACGACCGTTAGGCGGCTGCGCAAACATCACGCGTGGCCTGTGACCTGGATCCCGCAAACAAGAAAGGACGGGGCCACAGCCCCGTCCTCGTCACACCGGCACGACCAGCCTTACGCCGACTTCTTCTTGCGCTCAGCCATCGCGTCCTGCACCCACGTCAACGGGATCAGGAAGAGCGGGGTGAGAAAGTGGCCGAGCAGGAGGTTGACCCAGGTGAGCGCGAGGAAGAAGGCCCCGAGTCCCAGTCCAACCCAGAGTGTGCCGAGCGGTCCGTGCGTCTCCACGAGTATCTCCTGGCAGTGTGCGGGTGCAGCGGGAATCTTAAGAATCGGTTGGACGCCGTGGTAGTGCAGTCGGGTAGATTGCGCCCGTGCCCAGGACTGACGCCGCCACCAAGGTGCGAGCCGCGATCGATCCCCTGATCGACGAAGGAGCGCCCGTGGTGCTCGCCGTCTCAGGTGGTCGCGACTCCATGTGCCTGCTCCATGCCGCCGCCAACCACCCCCGGCGAACGAGTCGGATCGTGGTGGCCTCGTTCGACCACGGCACCGGCAGACACTCGCGGGAGGCAGTTGGGCTTGTCAGGGAAACGGCGCAGGCCGTCGGCCTGGAGTTCATCGGCGGGACGTCCGGGGGGCGGGGGTGGTCGGAAGCGGCCTGGCGCGAGGCACGCTGGGCGTTTCTTCTGGAGGTGGCCGCGAGGGAGCACGCGCTCATTGCCACGGCGCACCACCACGACGATCACATCGAAACCCTCGTGATGCGGACATTGCGTGGGGCCGGGGCGCGAGGCCTTGCGGGGCTCCGCCTCTCTCCGCGTCCCGAAGTGCAGCTCCGGCGTCCGTTCCTCGCGGTCGACCGTCGGACCCTTGCCTCCTACGCCGCGGCGCACCGCATCCGTTGGATCGAAGACCCCACGAACGCGGACCCGTCCTTCTTTCGCAATCGAGTGCGAAGGGACCTCTTGCCTGCACTGGAGGCGGTGCATGCCACCTTCTCGCGAGATATGGATCAGCTCAGCGCGCGGGCGGCCACGCTGCGTGCGGAGCTTGACCGTACGGTTGCCACGCTGGAGCGCGGCATCGTTGGGGGGGTGGTCCGCGTCGATCCGTCGCTGCTGACCCTGCCTGCGGCCGGGCGCGCGCTGGTTTGGGGGGCGATCCTGCAGCGCGCCGGCGTGGTGCTCGACCGCCGCGGTTACGAGCGGCTTGGCGAGCTCGGCGTCATGATGGCGGGTGACGAGGTGCAGTTGTCCGGCCGTGTCTCCGTCGCACGGACGTCGGACTTCGTCTGCATTCATCGCCAGCGCGGGACCTGGGCGCCACGTGAGTTGGCGGAAGGGACGGTGCGGGTAGGCCCGTGGAGGTTTGCCGTGTGCGAAGCCCGCGGGGTGGCCGACACTTGGGGGGCGTGGGGGTGGCCGGCACCAAAGGAGGGCGTCTCCTGGCTGCTGCGTCCCTGGCGCGGAGGGGATCGGTGGCGGGGGCCCGGCTGCGACGCGCCACGGCTCGTGGCACGATTTCTCGCGGAGGCCGGTGTTCCGGCTTCTGCACGAGAGGGGTGGCCAGTGGTCGAGACAAACGGCGAGATTGTCTGGGTTCCTGGAACACGCCGCGCTCCCGCGGCGCCCGCATCACCCGGAGGGGTGTTTCGACTGGTGCGTTGTGACTTCATCGATCGCTGATCCTCGCCTGTTGGGGCGAACCGTCCGCCGGGTGGTGTTCACCGAGGCGGAGATCGCGCAGCGCGCGCGGGAACTGGGCGAGCAGATCACGGATGCGTACCCAGAGGGCGAGCTCCTCGTCCTGGGGCTGCTCAAGGGGAGCTTCATCTTCGTTTCTGACCTGGTCCGCGCGATTCGGCGGCCGTTACAAGTGGACTTCCTCGTCGTGTCATCCTACGGGAACGAGATGGTCTCCAGCGGGAACGTGAAGCTCGTGTACGATCCCGAGACGCAGCTGGCGGGGAAGCACATCCTCTTGGTGGAGGACATCGTGGACTCGGGCCGGACCCTGGCCCGGGTGATCGAGATCCTCAAGGGCCGCGGACCCCGTTCCATAGAAGTTTGTGCCTTACTCGACAAGCACGACCGCACGTTTTTGACGAGTCCCCCCCGGTTTCTCGGGTTCGATGCACCCAACGAGTTCCTTGTGGGGTATGGGTTGGATCATGCGGAGAACTTTCGGCATTTACCGTACGTAGCATCCTTGCAGTAGCTCATCTGGACTTACATGCCAGCCATCCCTCCCAAGAAGCCCGTTTCGTGGGGCAGCGTCTCCAAGGGCCTGTCGTTCTGGATCCTCGTGATCCTGATCCCCGTGGCGATCATCCAGCTGTCGGGGTCGGGCCGTGATGCCCCGGTCGCGATCCAGTATTGGCAGTACCGCGCCCAGCTCGAAAAGGACAACATCCTCAAGGCCACCATTCAGGGTGGCAAGCAGGTCACGGGGGAGTTCAAGTCCAAGGTCGAGCTGAACCAGCGTTCGTCAACGAAGTTCGTGACGAAGCTCCCGGTCCGGGACTCGGAAGACGAGCTGCGCGCGTTGCGGGAGAAGAACGTGCAGGTGGACGCCCAGGAGGAGCGGGCCTCGCTCGCCGGCTTCCTGCTCGCCGTCCTGCCGTACGTCATCTTCATCGGGCTGTGGATCTTCCTGTTCCGGCAGATTCAGGCGGGTGGGAACAAGGCCTTTTCGTTCGGGAAGTCCAAGGCGAAGCTGCTCACTGGCGACACCCCCAAGGTGACCTTTGCCGACGTGGCCGGGTGCGACGAGGCCAAGGTCGAGCTGCAGGAGATCATCGAGTTCCTCAAGGACCCGCAGAAGTTCACCAAGCTTGGCGGGCGGCTCCCCAAGGGCGCGCTCCTGGTGGGCCCGCCGGGGACGGGCAAGACCTTGCTCGCGCGCGCGGTCGCCGGCGAGGCCGGTCGTCCGTTTTTCTCCATGTCGGGGTCGGACTTCGTCGAGATGTTCGTCGGCGTTGGGGCTTCACGCGTCCGTGACCTGTTCGAGCAGGGCAAGGCGAGCGCGCCGTGCATCATCTTCATCGACGAGATTGATGCGGTCGGCCGGCACCGCGGTGCGGGGCTGGGTGGCGGGCACGACGAGCGTGAGCAGACGCTCAACCAGCTGCTCGTCGAGATGGACGGCTTCGAGTCCAACGAAGGCGTGATCCTGATTGCGGCTACCAACCGACCCGACGTGCTCGACCCGGCGCTCCTGCGACCGGGCCGGTTCGACCGGCAAATCGTCGTGGATGCCCCCGACCTGCGTGGCCGGGAAGGGATTCTGCGGGTGCACATGCGCAATAAGCCCATGGCCGACGATGTGGACGTCACCAAGGTCGCGCGCGGCACGCCGGGCATGGCGGGTGCCGAGCTTGCGAACCTCGTGAACGAGGCGGCGCTGCTCGCGGCCCGCCGCGGGCACGACCGCATCTTCATGAACGACTTCGAGGAAGCCAAGGACAAGGTCATGCTCGGCGCCGAGCGCAAGTCGCTCGTGATGAAGGAGGAGGAGCGTCGCCTCACCGCCTATCACGAGGCCGGCCACGCGGTCTGTGCCGTGAAGGTCAAGGGCAACGATCCGCTGCATAAGGTCACTATCGTCCCACGCGGGCGGGCGCTGGGCCTTGCCTTCACGCTGCCCGAGGACGACCGCGTGTCCGTCACGCGCGAACAGATCGAGGCGCGGCTGGTGATGGCCTACGGCGGCCGCGTGGCCGAAGAGATCATCTTCGGCCGTGAGCGGGTCACCACCGGCGCGGCGAGCGACATCCAGCAGGCCACGGGGATCGCCCGCCGTTACGTGACGCAGTGGGGGCTGTCCGATCGCATCGGGCCGATCCTCGTTGGGGAGAACGAACAGGAAGTCTTTCTCGGTCGCGAGCTCATGAGTCGCCGCGAGGTCTCCGAACAGACGGCTGAACTGGTGGACACCGAGGTCAAGCGCGTGATCGATGCCGCCTACCAGCGTGCCACGGCGGTGCTGACGGAGAACATCGATCTGCTGCATGCCGTGGCCAAGTCGCTACTCGAGCGGGAGACGCTCTCGCGCGAGGACTTCGACGTCTTGAATCGCGGGGAAGTCCTGCCGCCGCGTGCTCCAGCGCCACCGACGGTGTCGTCGGCGCCACCGACGACGGTGCTTCCTCCGCTCAAGCCGGTGGTCCCCCCGCTCCTTGGCGGTCCGGAACCGTCGCCGGCGTAGGGCCAGCGCCTAACGGCATCCGCAACGCCCCCGCGCTACCCGGCGTGGGGGCGTTACGTTTGGGGCCATGTGGCCTGCCGTTCGTGCGTGGGGGCGAGCCCACCCAGGTTGGGTGGGCGGGATGCTCCTGCTCGTGGCCTACGGCGCGACCCTGGCGCCCGGCGTGACCCTCTGGGACGCTGGGGAGTTCCTGGCGGCCATCCGCACGCTCGGTGTTCCACACCCACCCGGCACGCCGCTGTTCGTCGTTGCGGCGCGGGCCTGGGCCAACTTGTGGAGTCCGTTGCTGCCGTTCGCCACCGCGGTCAACCTGGCGTCCGCCGTTGCGACCGCCGCGGGGTGCGGACTCGTGGCGACCGTCGTCGCCCGCGCCCACGGCCCGCTGGCGGTGCTGGTGGCCTCCGTGGTCGGTGGCGTCGGGTTTACCGTCTGGTCGAGCGCCACGGAGACCGAGGTGTACGGTTGGGCCTTGCTCTTGATGGCGCTGATGCTGTGGGTCGCGGACCGCGCCGGCACCCGATGGTCCAGTCGCCATCATGCGCTGATGTGTTTCCTCTTTGGTCTTGCCGTCCCGCTGCACATGAGTGCACTCGTCGCAGGTCCCGCGGCCGTTCTCCTCGCCGCGACGGACCTCGGTGGGAGCGTGTCGTGGCGGCGGGTGAGTGCCGGCGCCGGCGTGTGGTTGTTGGGCGTCGCGGTCGGAACGGTGTCCTGGGCGCCGGCCCTCCTGGGGGTGCTGCTGTTCGCCGCATCGCACGGCGGCGGCGGGGAGGGTCCCGAGGTGGTTCGGTGGGGTGCCATGGCGTTGCTCCTCGGGGCCTCGTTCCTCGGCGTCATGTACGTCGTCGCCACGGGAGATCCGGTCATCAACCAGGGGGATCCGTCCACCTGGTCACGCTTCCAGGCGGTGGTCGCGCGCTCCCAGTACGACGTGCCCGGCCTGTTGCCGCGACGAGCGCCGCCGTGGCTACAGGTCGGAAACATCCTGCAATACCTCGACTGGCAGTATGCCCGCGGGTGGTCCGACGCTGTCGGCGCAAGTTGGCGTCGCACCCCGCTCACCCTGATCCTGGTCATGTTCGGGCTGTTCGGGGCCCGGAGCCATCGTGAGGCGGACCCTCGGACGTTCCGGGCCGTGCTGCTCTTCGTGCTGTGCACGTCACTTGGGGTCGTCGCCGTGCTCAACCTCCGGGCGGGTCCCTCGTATGGCTGGGGGGTAGTGCCGGACGGTGCGTTGCGGGAGGCGCGGGAACGAGACTACTTCTTCGCGCCCTTTTTTGTGGCGTGGGGCGCCTGGGTCGCCGTCGGGCTGCACCGCGCCATGCACCGCGTGCCGCTCGCCGCGCTCGGCGTCGTTGGCTTGCTCGCCGTGTCCAACGTGGGGGCGACCTCCCGACGCGATCCCGCGCGCGCCCCGCTGGCCCGCACCTTGGGCCTGGCGATGCTCGACGGTTCTCCACCTAACTCCGTTCTGCTGCTCGCGGGCGACAACGATGCCTATGCCACCTGGTACCTCCAGGAGGTGGAAGGCGTCCGGCGCGACGTCGTGACCGTGGTCGTGCCATTGCTGCCGGCGGACTGGTACCGCGCCCAGCTCCGGGATCGGCACCAGCTGTTTGTCGCAGGTGATGAACAGGGGTGGGTGTCCACGGCAGATGCGCTCCGGCGGATCGGACTCGCGACGACGTCGTTGGGTCGTCCACTCGTCGTGTCAACCGCGCTTGGTGTCTCCCAGCGAGAGGCGATTTCCGGCGGGCAGGGATGGCGCTTCCGAGGGCACCTGTTCGAACGCTCCGGGAGCGCCCTGTCCGCCGATTCGGCCAGTGTCATGCGAGCCCGCGCACTGGTCCTGGGGGTGGCCGCCAGCGCCCAGGTGCCGCGCGGGGCCGACCCGACGGAGGAGTACGTCTGGCGCCTCTTGCGGTGTCCCGAGGTCTGGATTTCTCGTCAGGCGCTCGGTGGCGAGGACGAGTCCGGCTTACTTGAATCGACCTGTAACTACAGGTAATTTCACGCGTTATGCCATTCTCGGGACTGCCGGAGCGGGTCGCCGCCATTCGCGAGGTCGTGAGCGCGGCGGTGCAACGGGGTGGCCACGGTCAGCACGTCGAGATCGTGGCGGTGACCAAGACATACGGTCCCGACGCCGTGGTGGCCGCCTGGAATGCCGGGCTCGCGTCGGTCGGCGAGAACCGGATCCAGGAAGCGCTCGACAAGATGGGGCAGGTGACGGTTCCCGTTCAGTGGCACCTCATCGGGCATTTGCAGCGGAACAAGGCACGACATGTGGAGCGATTCCACCTTGTGCATTCGGTGGACAGCCTCCGCCTGGCGCAGGCGGTCGATGAGGTTGGCAGGGCGCGCGGCGTGCCGGTTCAGGCTCTGATCCAGGTGAACACCACCGGGGAAGAGTCGAAAGGGGGATTTTCCCTGGCGGAGCTCGCGACGCACGCAGAAGCGCTCTCCCGGCTTGGAGGCCTGCACGTGAAGGGAGTCATGACGATGGCGCCGCTGGGCGCGACCGAGACCGTCCTGCGGGAGGCATTCGGGCGGGCACGCGACGCGCGCGACCTGCTCCGTCAGGGTGGGCTCGATGCGTCCGAGCTGTCCATGGGGATGTCAGGCGACTACGAGGTCGCGGTCGAGGAAGGGGCGACGATGATTCGCCTGGGAACCATTCTATTCGGAGCACGCCACTGATGGCCGACGAGTCCTTTCACCTCACACCGCTCGATATTCGGCGGTACGACTTTGGGTCGGCCCTGCGCGGGTACGATCGCGCGCGGGTCGACCAGTTCCGGGAACAGGTCGCCGCCGAGGTCGAGCGGCTCACCAAACAGGTGCAAGGCCTGGAGGGTCGTGCGCAGGGTTTCCATGAGCAGCTGCGGGCGTTCCGCGAGCGCGACAAGGCGATCAACGAGGCCTTGATTTCCGCGCAGCAGCTGCGCGCGGAAACGCGCGAACAAGCCGAACGCGAAGCGCAGCTCATACTTCGCGAGGCGCGCGCGGAGGCGGAGCGCCTCGCCGCGCAGGGCCGGGGCGAGTTGAGCAAGATTGAGACCGAGTTGGACGCCATGCAGCGCCAGCGGCGCTCGTACTTGCTCCAGCTGCGTGCAATGATCGAACGGCAGTTGGCCGACGTCGAGGCGGCCGAGACCATGGCACCCCCGGTGCTGCGCGCCGCGCCCGATGCGCCTGCCGGGACGACCGCTGCCCCGGCCTGGCTGGACTCGCTCGACAAGGACTGACGACACCAACCCCACTCATGGACACGACACCACACACGTTCGAGGCGATCGAACGCGCGGCCGCCGCGGTGCGTGCGCGATTTGCGCGCACGCCGGACGTCGCCATCATCCTCGGGACCGGCCTCGGCGGGTTGGGGCAGCAGATCGCCGCCGAGACCACGATCGAGTATCGCGACATCCCCGGATTTCCCCTCTCCACGGTGGAGTCGCATGCGGGACGCTTGATCTGCGGCACCCTGGGTGGCAAGTCGGTCATCGCGATGCAGGGGCGGTTTCATCGCTACGAGGGGTATTCTCTCCAGCAAGTCACCTTTCCCGTCCGCGTCCTGCGTGCGTTAGGCGCGTCGACCCTGGTGGTGTCGAACGCGTGCGGGGGGATGCATCCGTTGTGGGCGGCGGGCGACCTTATGCTCATCGCGGACCACATCAACCTGCTCGGAGACAATCCGCTCATCGGTCGTAACGATGACCGACTCGGCCCTCGCTTTCCGGACATGTCGGACCCGTACGATCGCGGGTTGCGCGATGTCGCGCGGGCGGAGGCGCGGCGTCTGGGGCTCACCCTGCGCGAAGGCGTGTACGTCGCGGTCACCGGGCCATGCCTGGAGACCCGCGCCGAGTATCGTTTTTTGCGCGGTATCGGCGCCGATGTGGTCGGCATGTCGACTGTCCCCGAGGTGATTGTCGCGGTGCACGGCGGGATGAAGGTGCTCGGCGTTTCCATCATCACCGACATGTGCCTGCCGGACGCGCTGGAGCCGGCGAGTGTCGAGCACATCATCGCGGTGGCCGGTCGGGCGGAACCGCACTTGACCGCCCTCATCGCCGCCGTGGTGGAAAAGCTGTGACCGAGGCGCGGTTCCGCCTGCTGGCGCCCGATCGTCGCGCCGACGACCTCGAGCAAGAGGTCCTCACCTGGTGGCGCACCGAGCGGTTGTTCGAGCAGCAACTCGAGCAACGCCGCGCGGGCACGCCCTGGATCTTCTTTGATGGGCCCCCGACGGCCAACGGTCGTCCCGGGATCCACCACGTCTTTGCCCGCACGGTGAAGGACCTGTTTTGTCGCCACCGCGCGATGCACGGGCATCATGTGCCGCGCAAGGCCGGGTGGGACACGCACGGCCTGCCGGTGGAGATTGAGGTCGAGAAGGCGCTGGGGATCAAGGGCAAACAGGACATCGAGCGCCTTGGGGTGGAGGCGTTCAACCAGCGGTGCCGCGAAAGCGTGTGGACCTACCGTGCGGACTGGGAACGGCTGTGCGAGCGGATTGCGCATTGGATGGATTACGAGCATCCGTATGTCACGTACACGAACGAGTACATCGAGAGCGAGTGGTGGGCGCTCAAGGTGATACACGAGCGTGGGCTCCTCTATCGCGGCCACAAGATCCTTCCGTACTGCGCACGCTGTGGGACGGCACTGTCGTCCCATGAGTTGTCGCTGGGCTACAAGGAGGTCGAGGACCCCTCGATCTACGTGACGATGGACCTCGTGCATGACGGTGGAGTGCGCCGCCGCCTGCTCGTGTGGACGACCACGCCGTGGACTCTGGTGTCCAACGTGGCGCTCGCGGTCCATCCGGACCTGGCCTACGTGGAGCTGCAGAAGAAGGGGACCACCGACTGGACGCTGATCCTGGCGGAGGCGCGCGCTGCTGCGGTGTTGGGTGCGGACTACCAGGATCGATGGGACGTGGTGTGGCAGATGGATGGGCGCGCATTGGCCGGCCAGCGCTATCGTCGACCCCTGGACCTGGTGCCGATTCCGTCGGGAGCGGGAGACCATGAGGTGGTCGTCACGGCGGAGTTTGTCACGGCGACCGATGGGAGCGGGATCGTCCACATGGCGCCGGCCTTCGGCGTGGACGACTACGCCACGGGGCAGGCGCATGACCTGGCCATGCTGCAACCGGTGAACGCCCGGGGGGCCTTTGAAGACCAGGTGCCGTTGGTCGGCGGCAAATGGATCAAGGAGGCGGACCCCATCCTGATCGAGGAGCTGCGGCGGCGGGACGCGTTGTGGAAGGCCCAGGTGGCCATGCACGACTACCCGCACTGCTGGCGATGTGGAACACCACTCATCTACTACGCGCGCGAATCGAAGTTCGTACGCACGACGGCGCTGCGCGACGAGATGCTACGCCGGAACGGGCGGATGGACTGGCACCCGGAGGAGATCGGGACCGGTCGTTTTGGTGAGTGGCTCGCGAACAACGTCGACTGGGCAATTTCCCGCGATCGGTATTGGGGGACGCCACTGCCGGTCTGGGTCTGCGACCGGGAGACGGCGCACCGCGACGTCATCGGGTCATACGCCGAGCTCGCGGAACGGGTGGGGCACCCACTCCCGCCGGACTTTGATCCGCATAAGCCCTTCATCGACAAGTGGACCTGGCCGTGCACCCGCTGTCCGGGGACGATGGTCCGGGTGCCGGAAGTCATCGATGCCTGGTTCGACTCCGGGGCAATGCCGTTCGCCCAGTGGCACTACCCGTTTGAGAATCGCGAGATCGTGGAGTCGCAGTTTCCGGCGGACTTCATTGCCGAGGGCCTCGACCAGACCCGTGGGTGGTTCTATTCGCTGATCGCCATCAGCACCGCGCTCGGTGATGCCCTCCCCAACAACACCTTCGGGAAGGGGGCGGGGCCGCGTGAGACGGCGCCGTTCCGCACCGTGGTGGTGAACGACCTCGTGACCGACGCCAACGGCCAGAAGATGTCGAAGTCGCGGGGGAATACCGTCAATCCGTTCGAGGTCGTCGAGCGACACGGGGCGGATGCGGTGCGCTTGTTCCTCGTGGCGTCGTCCTCGCTTGGCGTGTCGAAGCGCTTCGACGAGCAGGTCATTCGCGACACGGCGGCGGGCTTCCTCGTCACCCTGAAGAACGTCTACTCCGGGATCTTCGCGCAGTACGCCAACTACGGCTGGACGTCGGGGCAGCCGGCACCCGCCGTGGCCGACCGCCCCGCCATGGATCGCTGGATCCTGGCTCGACTCGGCAGCGTCGAGGCAGCCGTGGACGCGGCGCTCCTGGCGTTTGATGCCACGGCCGCCTCGCGCGGCATCATGCAGTTTGTGGTCGATGATGTTTCCAATTGGTATGTCCGCCAGTGTCGGGCGCGCTTCTACGAGGTGGCGGGAGAGGACAACCGTGCAGCGTTCGCGACGTTGCATGAGGTCCTCGCCACCACCTGTCGCCTGTTGTCCCCGATCGCCCCGTTTGTGAGCGACTGGATCTACCGGGAACTCACCGGCGGTTCGGTGCACCTCGCCGACTACCGGTCCGTCACGCCCCATCGCGACGCCGACCTCGAGGTGGCCATGGCGGAGGTGCGCGAGTTGTCCCGATTGGGTCGCGCGGCCCGGGAGGAGGCGGGCGTCAACGTCCGTCGTCCGCTCGGACATGCCGTGTGCGTCGTGCCCGCCGCACGCGCCGTCCACGTGGAACCGCTCCTGTCCATCCTGGCGACGGAGCTCAACATCAAGCAGGTCGTGCTGGCCTCCTCGGGGGACCAGCTGGTCACCCTGGAAGCCAAGGCGAACTTCAAGGCGTTAGGCAAGCGATTCGGCAAGGCGACGCCACTGGCGGCGAAGGCCGTCCAGGCGCTGTCGTCCGAGGCGGTCCGCCAGTTCGAACGTGGCGAAACTGTGACGATCGTGGTCGAGGGCGCCGAGGCTGCCCTGGAGGCGGACGACCTGACGGTGGTGCGCCGCGCGGTGGGTGACCTCCTCGTCAAGGAGGCCGATGGCCGCTTTGTCGCCCTGGATCCCTCGGTCACCCCGGCGCTCCGGCGCGAGGGGCTGGCGCGGGAGCTCGTGAGTCGCGTCCAGCGCATGCGCAAAGACTCGGGATTTGCCGTCTCGGACCGGATTCGCCTGTGGGTCTGGGGGGATCCGGAGATCGAAGAGGCCGCTTCGGAGTATATTGGGTGGATTTCTGGAGAGGTCCTGGCGGCCCACCTGCAGCTTGGGGAGGCCCACGCTCCAGGTCACGTCGCGGCGCAATCCGTGGAGCTCGATGGACTCCAGGTGCGCGTCGCCCTCATCGTGGATCAGTAACGATGTCGACTCCAGTCGGTGCCAAGAAGCCGAAGCCGATGAACAAGAAGAACCTGGCGCACTTCGAGAAACGCTTGCTCGAGGAGCGCCGTCGGGTCATGAAGGAACTCGGGCACTACGACGACGTCTTCGGGGCCACACCGCAGTCGGCGGATGGGGACCTCAGCGCCTACTCGTTCCACATGGCCGACCAGGGCACCGACGCCATGGAGCGCGAGAAGGCGTTCCTGTTCGCGAGTCAGGAGGGTCGGTTCCTCTGGCACATCGACCAGGCGCTGCGCCGGCTCTACAAGTCGCCCGAGACCTTCGGCAAGTGCCACGGGTGCGGCGAAGACATCGCCTTCGAGCGACTCGACGCGCTCCCGCATGCGCGCTACTGCATCAAGTGCAAGCAGAAAGAGGAAGATGGCAAGAAGTAAGGCGGCCATCTTCGTCCCGCTGGTCGCGGTGCTCGTCGTGGCGGATCGAATCACCAAGTCCATGGCCGAGCAGGCGCTGGTGCTCTACGTCCCGCGCGAGGTGGTCGGCGACGCCTTGCGCTGGACCTTGGTCTACAACCCGGGTGCCGCGTTTGGCCTCCACCTCGGGCCGTACTCGCGTTGGATCTTCATGGCGCTCACCATCGGCGCCCTGTTCATCCTCGCCAATCTCTATCGCGAGACGCGCTCCTCGGATCGCTGGCGGACCCTCGCGGTCGCGCTCGTGTCGGCGGGGGCCCTGGGCAACCTGGTGGACCGCGTCATCTCCCCGCGCGGGGTGGTGGACTTCATCGACGTCGGCATTGGCGCCTCCCGCTGGCCGACGTTCAACGTCGCGGACATGGCCGTGTCGGTCGGCGCGGTGCTCCTCGCCCTCGTTCTCTGGGGTGAAGACAAGGCGGCGGCACGCGCCGCCGCGTTAGGCACCGGGCAGCCCGGAACCACATGAGCCCGGTGCCCGGGGCGGGCACGCGACACACGATCTCCGTCGAGGCGGACAGCGATGTCCGCCTCGACCTGTTGGTGGCTCGTCACCTGGATGTCTCGCGCACGCAGGCGGCGACCTGGATCGCCGAAGCACGCGTCCTCGTGAACGAGCGCCGGGAGAAAGCGGCGTATCGTCCCCTGTCCGGGGACGTGGTGCTGGTCGAGGTCCCGGCGCCCGTCGGGCGGGAGGTTGTCCCGCAGGACCTCCCACTGGTCGTGGTCTACGAGGACGACGAGCTACTGGTCATCGACAAGGCGGCTGGCATGGTGGTGCATCCCGCCCCGGGGCACTGGGAGGGTACGGTGGTGAATGCGCTAGCCGGACGAGGTGGCCCGCTCTCCTCCCTTGGCGGTGCGGATCGTGCGGGTCTCGTCCACCGTCTCGACAAGGACACCTCCGGCCTCCTGCTCATCGCGCGGACGGAACGCGCCCATCGGGTCCTCGGTGACGCACTCATGCGGCGCGAGATCGTGCGTCGTTATGCGGCCCTCGCATGGGGGCATGTGGATGACGATCGCATCGACGTGGACCAGCCGCTCGCCCGCGACCCACGCAACCGGCAGCGCATGGCCGTGGTGCGAACCGGGAAGTCGGCGCGAACCACCTTTGTGCGGCTCGCCCGCTACGATAGCGTCGACCTGCTCCGTGCCCACCTGCACACGGGTCGCACCCACCAGATCCGCGTGCATCTGTCGCACTTGGGGCACCCCGTGGTGGGCGACGATGTGTACGGCGGCGGTGGCGGCCGTCGGCTGGTCAAGCTGCCGGCGGGTCGCCATTTCCTTCATGCGGCCCGTCTCCGATTCAAGCACCCGGTCACCGGGATCGAATTGGACTTTCGGTCGCCGCTTCCGGCGGATCTCCGCCAAACCCTGGCGGCCGTCGCTCGCGACCCCGCGGTCCTGGACGCCGGTGATCCGCTCGATGACCTTGGCTTCTACGATGAGGACGAGGCCCATCCCCGGCGGAGCAGCGCCATGTCGGGGGGCACCGTCCCTGTCGACTCGGGCGCATGACGAGTCGCCAGCTCCTCGTGGTGGCCAGCGGGGGAATCGCCTACGCCCTCGACTCGACGTGTGTGCGCGAAATCACGGCCATGCTTCCAACCACCAGGATACCGGGGGCCGGACCCGAGGTGCGGGGGCTCATCAACCTGAGGGGACAGCTCCTGCCGGTCGTTGACCTGGCCGTGCGTCTGGGAGGGGTTCCCACCTCCGCGGATGGTGGGGAAGTCGTCGTGCTCGCCGTGAACTCCCGGTTGTTCGGGCTTCTGGTGGACGAGGTGCGGGAGGTTATCGCCGTCGACGCCCCGTCTCAGGAGGCCGATGCGCTCCTGGTGCGGCAGGGTCCCGGCGGGCTCATCCGCGAGGTGGGACATTTCGGCGACGCGGTCGTCCTTGAGGTTGACGTGCGTGAACTCGCGACGCAGTCGCTCGCATAGGGCAGGGCGTCGTCGCGGTCGCCGTCGGGGGGACCGACCGTGAGCCACTCAGTACTGATTTGTGACGACGCAATCTTCATGCGGACCATGCTGGGCGACATCCTGTCGCAAGCAGGGTTCGAGATCGTCGGCGAGGCGGAAACCGGCGCGCAGGCTGTCCAGCGATACGAGGAACTCAAGCCGGACCTCGTGACGATGGACATCGTGATGCCGGACATGGGGGGAATCGACGCCGTGCGCGCGATCACCCAGCGCGACCCGGCCGCCCGCGTCCTGATGTGCAGCGCCATGGGCCAGCAGGCGCTGGTCGTCGAGGCGATCCAGGCGGGCGCGCGCGACTTTGTCGTGAAGCCGTTCCAGCCGAGTCGGGTGCTCGAAGCGGTCCAGCGCGTCCTGGGTTAAGCGGGTACGCCATCGTGTCGCGGTATCGCGACCTGTTCGTCTCCGAGAGCCGTGATCACCTGACGGCGATCGAGCACGCGTTGGTGCGGCTCGAGGCTGACGCCGAGCAGCAGGACCAGGTGGATGCGCTGTTTCGCTCCGTCCATACCATCAAGGGGATGGCGGGCGCCATGGGATATGCCCCGGTCGCGGAGCTCAGCCATGCGATCGAGAGCCGTCTCGAGTCGGTCCGGGCTGGTGCGAGCGGCATGGACCGGGAGACGCTCGACCTCCTTTTTGAGGGCGCCGACGCGCTGGAGCAACTCGTCGCGGCAGCGACGGAGGGCGGCAGTGCGCTGGACACGTCCGCGCTGCTGGGTCGCCTCGGTCGGGCCGGAACACCGGCGGCGGCGTCGCCCGCACTGCGTCGCGCGGCGCGTGCCGGTGCCCGCGATGTGACCTGGACGTATGAGCCGGGGACGCCGCTCCCGGGTGCGCGGACGACGCTGGTCACGCGCCGCCTGGCGACGTTAGGCGCCGTCGTCGATGTGGTGCCACCGGCTGAGGTGATGGCCTCGGAGGCATTCGACGGTCGGGTGGTGGCCCAGCTGGTCTCGGTGGAGGATGCCGAGACGATTGTCGCTGCCGTGCGCGCATGCGGGTTCATCGCGCAGGTGGAGGTGGGCGCGCTTCATGCGCCGGATGCCCCACCCGCCGAGGCAGCGTGGCAGGAGGGGCAGCTCACGGCCCCGCTGCAATCGTATGTGCGCATCGAGGCCCGACGCCTCGACCAGCTCATGAACCTTGCCGGCGAACTCGTGACGTTGCGTGGGCGGTTGCACGTCACGGCGTCCCGCGTGGGCAACTCGCAGTTGGACGCCGTGGTCGACGACGTGCATCACCTCGTGGGCGAGCTGCAGGACGCGGTGCTCGGCACGCGATTGGTCCCGGTCTGGCAGGTGTTCGACCGGTTTCCCCGCGTGGTGCGGGATGCGGCGCGGACGGTCGGCAAGGAGGCGACCCTGGTCATCGAGGGTCGGGAGATCGAGCTGGATCGCGCGCTACTCGAACAAGTGGCGGATCCCCTCGTGCACCTCCTGCGCAACGCGGTGGACCATGGCCTGGAAGACCCCGCAGCGCGTCTCGCGGCCGGCAAGCCGCGCGTAGGGCGCGTGACGCTGCAGGCGCGGCGCGAGCGCACGGCCGTGGTGATCACGGTGGTGGATGATGGACGAGGCGTGGATCGGGCGCGTCTGCTGGAGCGTGCGCGGACCATGGGCTGGGTCTCCGCCGATGAGGAGGAGCTCGCCGACCGTGACCTGTTGCGCATCATCGCGCGACCGGGCGTCTCCACCGCCGGGCGGGTCACCGAAGTTTCGGGTCGCGGGGTCGGGGTGGACGCCGTAGTGTCCCGCATTCGGGCGCTGGGGGGAACCGTCGAATTTTCCACGGTGGAGGGACGGGGCACGGTGTTTGAGCTACGCCTGCCGCTCAGCCTGGCGATCGTTCCGGCCATTATCGCCTCGTGTGGTGAGGAATCGTACGCGCTGCCGTTGACCCACATCACGGAGACGGTGCAGCGCACGGCCGGCGTGGTTCGCCGGGTGCGTGGGCGCCCGGTGTTCGTGCGACGGGACCGCGTGCTCCCCCTCTGGTCGCTGCGCGAACTGGTGGGGGCCCCCGGGCGGGACCCGGAGGGGTCGCAAGTCGTCATTGTCGAGGCGGCGGAGCGGGCCGGGGCGGTCCTGGTCGACCGACTCTCCGGCCAACAGGACCTGGTCGTCAAGTCGTTCGATGCCGTGCGGGGCATGTCGACGGCCATCAGCGGTGCGGCGGTGTTGGCCGATGGTTCGACGGCGCTGATCGTGGATGCGGGTGGACTCCTACAAGGACAATGATGCAAGAGCTCCTCAGCCTTCGACCCGTGCAGCTCGATGCACTGCGAGAAGTGGCCAACATCGGGGCCGGCCACGCCGCGACGGCGCTGTCCCAGATGACGGGACAGACGATCATGATCTCCGTCCCGACCATCAACATCGCCGCGCTGGACGAGATCCCGACGCACGTGGGTGACCCCGTGGAGCCCGTCGCGGCCGTCCTCATGGAGATGAAGGGCGACCTGCAGGGCCGAACGCTCCTCGTCTTTCCGCGACCGACCGCTGTTCGGTTGGCCGGGCTCATGCTCAAACGCCCGGGGTCGACCGGCGACACCCTCAGCGCGCTCGAGGAATCGGCGATCAAGGAAGCCGGCAACATCCTGAGCGCGGCGTACATGAACGCCCTCAGTGAGTTCATGGGGATCACCCTCCTGCCATCGCCACCGTCGCTCGCGATCGACATGGCGCAGGCGGTGCTCACGACCGCCTACCTGCAGTTTGGGGCGGACAAGGACATGGTCTTCTGCGTCGAGACTGAGTTCGTCATGCACGATGCGGGAGAGCGCCTGCGCGGCTTCTTCCTCCTCCTGCCGGAACTCGCCTCGTTGCGCGCGATCCTTCGCGCCGTCCGCCTGGACTGAGGGCGGCGGTGATCGCGAGCACGTCCACGCCGTCGGACCGCGATCTGGCGATCCTCCGCTCGTTCGCGGACCGGATCGACGCGTATGACGCTGGCGCCGCGAACAACCTCGGGGTCCTGTACTTCACGCGTGGGCTGGTGGACGAATCGGTGGCCATGTTCACCCGCGCCCTGGAACTGGACCCGCGCATGACCGTGGCGCAACGCAACCTCGAGATCGTGTACTTCACCAGCGGATATTACGATCGCCGGGTGCAGGAGTTGTCGGCGCGGCTCGAGGCAGCGCCAGACGATCGGTACGCGCGCTGGGAATTCGGTCGGACCTGCCTGTTGCTCGGTGATGTCGGACGTGCGCTCGATGCCTTTGGCACCTTGCTCCGCGAGACACCGGACGACATCCAGGTCATCCGACAGGTGGCCACCGCCGAGCTCAAGAGCGGGGACCTGGAAGCGGCCGAGCGGTGGCTGGTGCACGCGCTCGAACTGGCCCCCGACAATCCGGCCGCGCTCCTGCAACGCGGTGAGGTGGCCTATCACCGCGGTCTCAACGAGGTCGCCCGTCAGTCGCTGGAACGCTGTGTGGCGCTTGCGGCGGACGACGCGGATGCCTGGTACTTGCTCGGCTTTGTCCGCGGCGACCTCGGCGATCACGAGGGGGCGATGGCGGCACGCCAGCGCGCCATGCGACTCAATCCGTCGTTAGGTCGTGCGCGGGCGAACCTGTCGCTCGAACGCTTTGACGCGCGCTCCTGGGAGCGGGCGGCCGAGGTGAAGGCCGCGCGCGGGTTGGGTACCCCCCCGGGCGGAACGCCGATGCCGCACTACCACCTTGCCCTCGCGTTTCGGCAGAAGGGATACCTGGCCGAAGCCGACCGGGAGTATCGCCTGGCCCTGGAGGGTGGCGAGGATCGCGACGTCGTCCTGCCGGCGATGGCCGAGTTGGCCTTGCTTCGCGGTGAGATGCACGACGCGGTTGGGCTGTACGACGAGTTGCTCGCGGCGGCTCCAGGTCGCGCCCGCTACTGGAACGAGCGCGGCGTGGCGTTGCATCACTTGGGGCGATACCCGGAGGCACTGGACTCGTATCGGCGTGCCGTGGACGCCGACCCGGCCGCGCTCTCCGCCCGCAACAACCTCGCGGTCGCTGCCTTTCACGCCGGCGACCCCACCGCAGCGGCAGCCACCCTCGGGCAGGTGCTCGTCGCAGAACCTGGAAACGCCCGCGCCCGCCTGAATGCCGCGCTCATCTGCGTGCGGCAGGACCAACCGGCGGCCGCGCTGACCAACTATCGGGTGCTGATTGAACAGGCGGGGGAGCACCCGGTCGCATGGAATGGGGTGGGGCTCGTCCTCACCCGGCTCAAGCGGTACGCGCAGGCCCGCGACGCATTCTCGCGAGCCATCGAGGCGCGCGAGGCGTATGCCGAGGCACACTACAACCTCGGCTTCGCGTTGTCCCAGTTGGGCGAGCACGACGCCGCCCTGCGGGCCACACATCGTGCCATGGCGATCGACAGCTTCTACACCCCGCAAGGGTTCGAGCTTGCCGTGGACTTCGCGCATGAGACGCCACTTTTCCACGTGGCACCTGAAGTCGCCGCGGTGGAGCGGGGCGTCACCGGTTTCGCATTCACTCCCGACGACCTCGACGAGCCGTTTGCCGAACTGGCCAACGGCCCGGCGTCACCCGGCGGTGCGGAGGACTTGTTGGCCACGGCGCGTGAGGCGCTGGGGCGTCGCGACTTTTCGGCGGCACACGCCACCCTTCGCGAGGCGATCGCCGCGCACGGCTCACGCCCGGACGCCCTCGTGCTCCAGGGTGAGGCGTTCCTCGGACAGGGAATGGCAGGAGAGGCGGTCGAGCGTTTTCGCGCCGCGCAGGCCGCTGCGCCGGGCCACAGCGAGGCCATGGCCGGCGAACTGCGCGCCCTGGTTGTGGCGCACCGCGAACAGGATGCGGTCGCGCTCGTTGCGCTGCTGGGTGCGCGCGAGGACCTGGACGCCGCGACCCTGACCGCGGTGGCCACCGTGCATGCTGCCCAGGGCCGAAGCGATGAGGCACGGGCGGCCCTTGCGCGCGCCTGGACGCGGGCGCCCGGCGATCCGGTCATCCTGCGGTCGATCGCGCACATTGCCGCCGCGCTCGGCGACGCCTCGTCTGCCATTGAGGCCTTGGGCGCCGCGCAGGCGACCGGTCTGGCCCCGGTGGATGTGAGCGTCGACCTTGCACAGCTCCTGGACGCCACCGGCCGTCGCGCGGAGGCCGAGGACACGTTAGGCGAGGCGTGCCAGCGCGAGCCGGGACATGTAGGGGCGACGTTGGCCCTTGCGCGCCTTCGGCGTGACGACGGACGGGCCGAGGCGACGATTCCTACCCTCGCCGACGTCCTGCTCTCGAGCCCGTGGCAACTGGACGTGCTGGCATCGCTCGCGGAATCGCTCACGGTGTGCGAGCGTCGGGTTGATGCGCGCATCGCGGTGGATCGCGTGCTCCGCTTTGATCCCGACCATGCCGTCGCCCTGTACCTCGATGGCGTCCTGCGTGTCGCCACGTTCGACTTTGCCGGCGCCATCGCGCAGTGGGACCGCCTGCTCGCTGCAGAGCCGTCCAGTCCGTACGCCCGGCGCGCGGAGCAGTCGAGGGCGATTGCCGTGCAGCGCCGTGCCCGGCTCGTCGGTGAGGCGATGAGCCTCGCGGGGAGGGGCTGATGGCGATCGAGGGCCCGCTGCGCGAACTCGGCATCCACGATGTATTCCAGTTGCTCGACTTGAGTCGAAAGACCGGATGCCTGCGCGTGTCATCCGCCCTGCGGGACAACGAGGGCCAGGTGCACTTCCGCCGCGGCCGCGTGGTCGCCGCGACCATCCGGAGCAACCCCCACCTCCTGGGGACCGTCCTCCTGCGCGATGGACGCATCACGGAAGCAGAGCTGGCGGCGGCTCGTGCGACCCAGGACGCCGTGCAGCCACACCGGCGACTCGGGGAAATCCTCGTGGAGCAGGGCGTGCTGACGAGTCGTGAGCTGGACCGCTACATCCGCCGGCAGGTCGAGACCGTCACCTTCGAGCTGTTGTCATGGCAGGAAGGGTTCTTCTCCTTCACGGATGCCGACGACGAGGACCACGTGGCCGATGGGGTCACGGCGCTCGCCGTGGAATCGCTGCTCATGGAAGGTGCGCGGCGTCTCGATGAGTGGACGCAGATCCAGCAGCGCATCCCGCACCTCGGCTTGCTCCCGGTGTTGGCCGACCTGGCGCCGGATGGCACCGCGTCACCGTTGGACCTGCAGCCCTCCGAATGGGAGGTGCTCGCCGCCATGGACGGCGAGCGCGACTTGCGGCAGGTCGCCACGGCGCTGCACCGCAGCGAGTTTGATGTGGCCCGTACGGCATTTGGTCTCGTCACGACGGGGGTAATCGTCGTGCGCGAGCCCCGCCGCTCGTTGACGCCCCCTGGCGCGCAGTCCCAACTCGCCATTGTGCTGGGTGACGCTCGAGAGGCCCTCCAGAGCGAGGACTACGAACAGGCGATCTCCCACGCCGTCACGGCGGTGGCCCTGGTTCCGGAAGACCCCGAGGCACGGTTCCTCTTGGCTCGGGCGCTCCTGCGCACGGGACGCGAAGTGGAGGGAGAGGAACAGCTGCGTCTCGCCCATCGCGCCGCCCCACAGCATGCCGGCGTCATGATGGAACTGGCTCGGCTCGGCATGCGGCGGGGGGAGATCGGCCAAGCCATCGCCTGGTGGAAACGGGTCATCGCGGCGGCACCAGGGACGCGCGTTGCCGAGCAGGCTCGCGACGCCGTGGCGCACGCAGAGCAGCTGGCCGCGATGCTGGAGGCCGTGGATGCGTAGCGCGTCGGCGATGGCCGGGAGGGCCCCATGCCACTGGTGAACTACGCGGCGCGGGAGCTGACCTGCAAGATCGTGTACTACGGTCCGGGGCGGTCCGGCAAGACCACCAACCTGCACTACATCTACGATCGCGTGCCGATCGAGCGTCGCGGGTCGATGGTTTCGCTGGCGACGCATAGCGAACGCACCCTGTTCTTCGACTTCCTGCCGCTGGACCTTGGGCGGATTTCCGGCTTCAACACGCGGATCCAGCTCTACACGGTGCCGGGCCAGACCTACTACCGGTCCACCCGCAAGCTGGTGCTGCAAGGGGCGGACGGCGTGGTCTTTGTTGCGGACAGCCAGCGCCCCCAGCAGGACGAGAACCTGGAGAGCCTGCGGGACATGCATGAGGTCCTCGCGGAGCAGGGCGTTGACGCGCGCGCCCTCCCACTCGTCCTCCAGTACAACAAGCAGGACCTTCCCGGGGACCTCATCCTGAGCCCCGGGGAGCTCGACGACGTCCTCAACTTCCGGCAGGTGCCGCGCTTTGCCGCGGATGCCCTGCACGGGGTCGGCGTGTTCGAGACGCTGCGCAAGGTGTCGCAGTTGGTCCTGCAGCGATTGAGTGCCCCGGCTGCGGCCGGGATCCCCTGAGGTCGATGGTTGATCCTGCCACCCGCTTCGCGACCCTGGTCGTCGGCGCCGCCAATCGCCTGGCGGTGACCGCGGCGCGTGCCGTGGTGGACGCACCGGGCGCGATCTACAATCCGTTGTTTGTCCACGGAGGGGCGGGGCGTGGCAAGACCCACCTGCTCCAGGCGGTGTGCGAGGCCGTCGGGGCTGCGCACCCAGGGCTCGCGGTGGAGTACCTGGCCATGGAGGAGTTCCTCGATGACCTCCGCGCCGCCAGTCAGACGGGGCGGTCAGACGCCATCAAGGGGCGATTCCAGCGTGTGCAGGTGCTCTGCCTGGACGACGCCCAACTCCTGGCCGGACAAGCCGACGCCCAGAGCGAGGTCCTCCGGATCATCAACAGCATGCAGGCCAGTGGACGTCAGGTGGTCATGGCCGCCGACCGTCCGCCGCAGGACATCCCGGATCTGGACGCCCGCCTGCTCAACCGGCTCTCCGGCGGGTTGGTCGCCGAGATCGGCGCACCGGACGCCGAGTCGCGCGTGGAGATCTTGCGACGCATCGCGCAAACCCGCGGATTCGACCTGGCTGCGGGGGTGATCGAGGAGCTGGCCCGGTCGGCCATGTCCAACGTGCGGGAATTGCAGGGGGCACTGAACCGCCTGTTCGCACAGCAGGGCGCCCAGGGGCATCCGCTCACTCCGCAGGACGTCTGGTCGGTGCTCGGCGAGGCGCGCATTCCCGCGCGGCCGGACGAGTTCACGACGTTC
Source organism: Gemmatimonadota bacterium (assembly GCA_016712265.1). Lineage (NCBI taxonomy): Bacteria > Pseudomonadati > Gemmatimonadota > Gemmatimonadota bacterium. The sequence goes on from JADJRJ010000030.1 coordinate 331,348, forward strand.
CTCGAGGACGTGACGTCGAGCGTGGCCGCCTCGGTCGAGGCGTGGCGCACCCATCTCGCCGAGCGCATTGCGGTGTGGTCGGGGCTCGGGTACCGCACCGCGATCCTGGAACAGGCACTCGCGCTGGACGAACCACCCAACGTCGACGAGTTGGACACTGCGTTCCGCGTGGTGACCGAGCGTCTCGCGGCGCTGGAACGTGAAGCCATACGCCTGGACCCGACGTACGCCGGTCAACCGCTCTTTCGCGATCCGGACCGTCTGCAGGAAGCCGAGCAGTGCGTCGCCGTGGCCGCTGCGCGCCTCGCGCCTCCCGCAGGCCCCGACCCCAAGTGGCGACTGCAGGACTTTCCGCGGACCGCAGCCAACCGGCCCGCGCTGGCGTCGGCCCAGCTCCTGGTGCTGCATCCGGCGCGGGTGGGGCACCTGATGCTCGTCATCGGTCCCGCGCGCTCCGGGAAGACGCACCTCGTGCACGGGATCGGGAACGCCCTCAAGGTCGCCGCGTCGGACGGCGTGATCGCGTGTGTCTCAGCGGACGGCCTGGCGCGGGAGATCCTCACGGCGGTCACCGAGGGTACGATCGATCGGTGGCACGCCCGGTACCGGTCGGTGCAGGCGATGCTGGTGGAAGACGTGCAGCAGCTCGACGGGCGCGAGCGCGTGCAGCAGGAGCTGGCCACGCTCGCCGACGCCTTGCGTCGCGATGGCCGCCCGGTGGTGCTGTCGTGCGACCGGGAGGTGGCCGCGTTAGGCGCCGTCTCGCCACGCCTTCGCGCCGTCCTCGACTCCGGGGCCCGCGTCTTCACGGCGCCGGCGTCCCCGGCGGAGGCCGCGGGTCGGTTCACGCCGGTGCCTGAGGGGGACGAGGCGGCGGCCCCGAACATCGACGTGATCCCCGAGCCCGAGATGGTCGCATGGGCGGGCCGCTCCGAGACGGTGGGGACCGACGAAGGCGACCCCTGGTGGCGCGATCGCGAGAAGCTGGTCCTGCGATGGCCCGACCTCGGAGAGTGCCTGCTCGAGGAGTTGGCCTGATGGCGATCAAGGGCTCCCTCCGCGAGGCGTCGTTACCGGATGTCCTCCAGCTCCTCAGCATGGGTCGAAAGACCGGATGCCTGTCGCTGGCGCACAAGCAGGCCTTTGGCTCGATCTACTTCAACCAGGGACGCATCGCGTTCGCCTCGATCGTCAACCGTCGCGATCGCCTCGGCGACCTGCTGGTGACGAATGGGCAGCTCACGCGCGAGGAACTGGACCGGGCGATCACGGTGCAGGGGGAAGCACCGGAGCGCCGCCTCGGGGAAATCCTCATCGCCCTGGACCTGATCAGTCGTGAGGAGTTGCACCAGCACATCAAGCGACAAATCGAGGAAGCGGTCTACCACCTCTTCACCTGGACGCAGGGCACCTTTTCGTTCGAGCCCGACATCCATCCGGACGAGCAGGACTTCGTGGTCTCGATCAACCCGGAGTCGCTCCTGCTCGAAGGGGCGCGGCGGGTGGATGAATGGAGCCAGATCGAGAAGAAGGTCCCCGGGTTCGACTCGATCTTTTCGCTCGATCGGGCCCACCTCGCCGCGAGCGCCGTCGAACTCACGCCGGAACAGGATGCCCTCGTGCCCCTGCTGGACGGGACGCGCGATGTGCAGTCGCTGGTGGAGCGCTCGGGGCTCGAGGAGTTCGAGGTCGGCAAGGCGTTGTTTGGTCTCGCCACCGCAGGCTTCATTCACCGGGTGGGCAAGCGTCAGGCCTCGGAACAGGTAAGCGTGGACGCGCGCGTCGCTGAACACCGCAACCTGGGCGTGGCATTCTACAAGAGTGGCATGTTCGACGAAGCCACGCGGGAGTTTCGCCGGGTGTTGGAGCTGCGCGCCGAGGACGACGTGAGCGAGTTTCACCTCGCCTTGTGCGCGATGCGCGATGGCCGGTACGCCGATGCCGTGACCCAGTTTCGCGCCCTGGTGTCGCGAGGCCCGCGACGCGCCACCGCGCAGGCGAACCTCTCCCTCGCCCTGGAGAACCTCGGCCGACCGCATGAGGCGCGTGAGGCCGCGCGCGCCGCGTACGCCCAGGCGCCGCGCCACCTTGGGGTCGTGTTGCAGCTGGCGGGGCTCCTCCTTCGCAACGACGAGGTGACGGAGGCGCGCGCGTTGCTGCAGGGGATCAGGGACGCACGCGTGCGAGCGCTCCCCGTCACCTGGTATCACTTGTCGGCGTTGGCCGCGGCGCGGACCGGAGCGCTGGACGAGGCCATCGACCTCGCGACCCAGGGACTGGCGGCGTGGCCGACGGCAGCGCCCCTCGCCAACAACCTCGCCGTGTTGCTGGAGCGCGCCGGGCGACAACGCGAGGCGCTGGCCGTCATCGAGCGAGCCCTTGTGGATGGTCCCTCGCTTCCACAACTGCACCGCAATGCGGGCGACCTGCATCATGCGTTGGGGAACGACGGGGAAGCGCTCGAGTCCCTGGCGCGCGCGGTTCGCCTCGATCCGGATCTCGGTCCGGCGACGTGGCATCAATTGGGTACGCTGCGCTCGGCCCGTGGCGAGCGCGAGGACGCGGCGCGCTGTTGGCAGCGGGCGCGGACCCTCGATCCGCAACGGTTGTCCGGGTCTGTCCCCGCGGTCACCGCACGCGGCTGAGCCATGGCCGATGCTCTCGGTCTGCACGTCCCGGTCGCGGGGGTGGCCGTGGCGTCCGGCGAGCAGGTGCTCTCCGCCGTTGGACTTGGCAGCTGCGTCGCCGTCATGGTGCATGACCCGGTTCACGGGGTCGCCGGGATGGCACACGTCCTGTTGCCCGACACCGCATTGACCCGTGACACGAGCCGACCCGGCAAGTGTGCGAATACCGCGGTGCCGCACCTCGTCGCGCAAATGCAGGCGGCCGGGGCCGGGGCGGGGCTCGTCGCCCGGATTGCGGGGGGGGCAGCCATGTTCGCCGCACTCGCTCCCGGCGGTGTGAACATGGGAGAGCGCAACGCCGACGCCGTACGCGCGGCGCTGGCGACCGCCGGCATTCCCGTCGTCGGCGAGGATGTCGGTGGCGAGCACGGGCGGAGCGTGTATTTCCATGCGCCCTCGGGACGCGTGGACGTCGTGTCCCTTCGCCTCGGCCGCCGTGTCATCTGACCGCCCCCGAGTCCTTGTCGTTGACGATTCGGCGCTGATCCGCCGCTTGGTAGCGGACATCATCGCGGAGAGCGGCGACTTTGACGTGGTGGGCGAGGCATCAAGCGGAGAAGAGGCCATCACCGCCTGCCTCGCCCTCGATCCTGCCGTGGTGACCCTGGACATCGAGATGCCTGGATTGAGCGGACTCGAGACCCTGGGGTACCTCATGAGCGAGTCTCCACGGCCGGTGGTGATTGTGAGCGGCGGGATCACACGGCGAGGGGAGGACCTCGTGGTCCAGGCGCTGGAGCTGGGCGCCGTGGATTTCGTTCGCAAGCCTTCGGTAGGTACCACGCTGGACGTGGACACGCTGCGCACTCGGGTGTTGCAGGCGCTGCGCGCCGCGACCCACGGCCATCTCGAACCGCCAAAGGTCGTGCCCCGGCGACCGTGGCGGCGCGGCACCGCTCCCCGCGTTCGGGAGGCGAGGGACCGCGAGGTTCCGGCGTCGCGATTGTTAGTCATCGCGACGTCTACCGGTGGCCCCAAGGCCCTCACTGAACTCTGTTCGACGTTGGCCCTGCCGGACGGGACGGCCGGTGTGATCGTCCAGCACATGCCGGCCGGCTTCACGCACACCCTCGCCCGGCGACTCGACGAGGTCGCCGAAGGTCGTGTGACGGAGTGTACGGAAGGATGCCCGTTGTTCGCCGGCGAGTGGTCGGTCCTCGCCGGCGGAGCGCAGTGGGTCGTCACCCGGGTGAACGGGATGACGCGGTTGCGCCGTGCGCCGGAGATTGGCGGGCCGATTCGCCCGGCGGCGGACCCCTTGCTCACGAGCGCCGTCGGCGCGTTTGGGGCCCAGGTGGACGCGGTCATCCTTACCGGGATGGGACGTGACGGAGCGCACGGTGCGCGTCTCGTGCGCGAGGCAGGTGGACGTGTGCTCGTGCAGTCGCCGGAGTCGGCGGCAATCGGGGGAATGCCGCAGGCCGCCCTGGACGTCGCCGGGGCCGATTGGTGTGGTCCGCTGGACCGCTTGGCGGCGGCCATTTCGACCATGTGCGCGGGCTCACCCCAATCGTCACGACGCGCGTGACGCAGACGTGTGCGTATCGGTCCTTGGATAGACCACCACGCTGCATGGCATGTTGACTCCGGTTCGCGTTCCCATCACACCTAACGAGTCCCATCCGGTCCGATTTCGCGATCGGGTCCGCGCCCGCACGGGGCGCGGTGAGTTGTTCGTGTTCGTGGTGGGTGACGAGCGATTTGCGCTCGACGTGCGGGCGGTCGAGGAGGTGTTGGAGGCGCCGGAAATCCAGCCCATTCCCGGCAGCGCGCCATCCGTGGCCGGCGCCGCGCGATATGCGGGACAGGTCATGGCGGTGGTATCGGCCGGGCCGTTGCTCGGTGTGGAAGGCGGACATCCCCGCACCGTGCTCGTCCTGCGTCGCGGTGCCGATCGCCTGGGACTCCTCGTGGACGATGTCGACGACGTGTCCGAGATCGAGCTGCTGGAGTTGAGCAATCCGCCATATGAGGCAGACGAGTTCCTGCTGGCCGTGCACTGGGATGGGGCGGCCCTCACCTGCGTCCTGGACGCGCGGGCCGTGGTGGCGGCGGCTGCGGCGGCTGTCCGAGGCACGCGCTGATGCTCGACCAGGCACCGGCCCGCGTCGTCGTCTTCCGCGTCGCCGGGCAGTTTTATGCCATCGACGTGATGGTGATCGAACGGGTCATTCGCCATCTCGTGCCGCGCCCGATCCCGATGGGATCCGACGAGTTCACGGGGGTCATCGACGTTGAGGGTCGTCTGGTGCCGGTGGTGGATCTGCGAGACCGTTTCGGTGGTGACCAGACCCCGCGCGCGGACACCGCCCGGGTGCTCCTCGTTCGCGAGTCGAGTGGACTGATGGGGTTCGTGGTCGATCAGGTGTTGGAGGTCCGGAGCGTGGAGGCGACGGATGTCGAACCTGCGCCGGCAGCCCTGCATCGCGGGGAGGGTTCCCTCGTATTTCTGGGCACCCTCCGACGATCCGGGGACGTGGTCCTCCTGGTGGATGCCGCCGCGCTGTTGGCGGCGACGCGCACGCCGGCCGCATCGGTTTCATGACGGCGCGTGTGGTGGCCGCGGAGGCTCGCCTGGAGGAATATCAGGCGTTGGAGGCCGCCCTTCAGGCGCCGGACGCGCTTGCACGTCGCGACGGATTGAAGGCCGACATCATCGCCTTGTATCGCGCGATAGACCGGGATGTGCACACCCTGGAGGCGATCAAGGGGCAGGTCAAGGAGTTGGTGCAGGTGTGGAAGCGGCTGGAGGACGGCGGTGATGCGGGCGCCCCCATGGCGACGGCGCCCATGCCGACCCCGAGTCGCGAGGACCACCTCAACGCGTCGACCTACATCGAGAAAGGCTGGAGCCTCATCTCGCTGGGCGATCACACGGGCGCCGAAGCGGCGCTGTCGCGCGCGTTGGAGCTGGCGCCAAATGATCCGCAGGCCCTTTCCCTGATGGGTTGGACGCTCATGTTGCGCGAGCAATATGACGAGGCGCTGCTGCACTTCCAGCGGGTCCTGTTGAAGGAGCCGGGGAACTCACTCGCACGCATCAACGTGGGCTACATCTGCCTGAAGAAGCGCATCTTCGGGGAGGCCATCGAGCACCTGTCCAAGGCGATCCGCCTCGACAACGACAAGAAGGCCACGCTCTACGCGCACTACTACCTGGGGCTGCTCTACCTCGAGCGCGAGATGTACGAGGACGCGGTGGGGTTCTTCCGCAAAAGTCTCAAACTTGGACCGAACCTGGTGGAGGCCTGGCACGAGCTGGGTCGTGCGCTATGGTTCGGGGGTGACCGGGACGGAGCGCGGTCCGCGTGGCGGGACGGAGCAGCAACGAACAAGTTCAATCCATGGGCCAAGCGTTGCGCCGAGGTCTTGTCGCGTGTCGACGCTGGGGGCGAGCCGCCGCGATAGCGTTTGCGGCGCTGGCCGCGGACGTCGCCGGACAGCTCGCGCCGACTCGCATCTCCGAGGGTCGCTTCTTTATTGATGCGTGGCCGTCGGACTCCGTCCTTGCCCGCACCCTCCTCACACGAGCGGTCGCCAACGACACCTTCCCGGGCCTCCCACGGCCCCGGGATTCCGTCCTGGTGATCGTGGCACCCGACAAGTCCACCTTTGAGACCCTGGTGGGACGCGGAGCGCCGGAATGGGGGGCAGCCTTCGCGTTTCCCGGGGAACGGCGGATCGTGATGCAGGGCGCGTCGGCCCCGTCGTCGGCCGGCGACCCCGTGCGAGTCCTGCGGCACGAGCTGGCGCACCTCGCGCTCTTCGAGTTTCTCGGGTCCGCGGCGCCTCGATGGTTCGACGAGGGGTACGCCTCGTTCGCAGCCGGGGAGTGGGACCGCGAACACGTCATCGCCGCGAACCTCGGGCTTGCCCTGGGCCGCAACCGGACCCTGGCGGCGCTGGACTCCGGGTTCCACGCGGGAAGTCGATCCGCCGACGCGGCGTATGCTCTTTCATTTCGGGCAGTTGCGGAGTTGGCGGCGATCGATCCAGGCCGCGGACTGGCACCGTTCATGGCCCGTTGGAAGGAGTCCGGGTCGTTCGATCGGGCCCTTCGAGCGGCGCACGGGCTGACGACCGGGTCCTTCGAGACGCTTTGGGCGAAGAACACGCGACGACGGTATGGGGCAGTGGCGCTGTTTGCGGACGTGACGGTCGGGGTGACCATGCTGCTGCTGCTGGTCGGCCCACTGTGGGTGGTCAGGCGTCGGCGGGACCGAGCGCGAATGGCGGCCTTGGTGGCGGCCGAGGCCGAGGCGGCGCGGCGGGAGCGGGAGGCCGTAATCGAGGCCCTGCTGGCCTCGGTGAGCGAGCGTCCGGGTGACGGGCCGCATTCATCGTAACTTAATGTGACATCAGGGCTTGCACGTGAGGCGGGTGCTTGACACGTCGCGGAAACGCGCCGTATCGTTCCCCGCCATGGCTCAGTCAGACGTGCCGCGTTCGCGGCCGCTTTTGTTTTGGGGGCTCGCCGCCGCGGCGATCCTGTTGGGGTTTGCGGATTTATGGCGGGGGGGGCAGACGATCGCCCCGATCCTGCTGGTCATCGGCTACTGTGTCCTGGTGCCGTTGGCCATCCTGAAGTGATTCTCACGGGGCGGCATGGGTGGGGGCAGGTGCACGTGCGCATTTAGCTGTACCCGGACTCTGTGCGGGGGCGAATAGCTCAGTTGGTTAGAGCGCCTGCCTTACAAGCAGGATGTCGGGGGTTCGAGTCCCTCTTCGCCCACCTCGCTGGACCCCACCGGGAAGACCCGGTGTACGATACCCAACCCTTCGGAGGTCTGAACGTGAAGGCACGGCAGCTTGCGGCAACGTCGTCGAGGGTCCTGGCAGGGCTGGTCCTGCTCGGCGCGGCGAACGTTCTTCCCGCCCAGCAACAGCAGCTTCAGCGCGGCCAGACGCCGGGCCCCCGGTTCATGGTGCCGGTGTTCCGCAGCAACGAGCGCAACATGGGATGGCAGTTCGCGGACCAGCTTCGCGAGCGCATGGGTGGCGACTTCATGGGCCGGACGCTCTGGGTCATCGTCAAGAGCGACATCGACAATGCCCTTGAGCAGTCCGGGTACTCCAAGACCGAGCCACTCAATCCGAACGACTCCAAGCAGCTGGCCAACCTGATCCGTGCCGAGGAGTACGTCGAGGGCACAATCAACAAGACCGACGCCGGGTACGAGTTCGAGGGCTTCTACCAGCTCGTCCGCGGTGACGGGATGGTGCAGCCGCTCCCGAAGGTCTCCGGGCCCAAGCTCGGCGACGTCGCCAAGCTCGTGTCCAACGCCATCGACGCTGCTCGCAAGCCGGTAGATGAGGTCAAGAGCTGTGTCCTCAAGTGGCGTCAGAATCAGTATCCTGGCGCCCTGGCCGATGCGGCGAAGGGGCTCAAGGACTACCCCAACTCCGTCATGGCGCGGGTCTGCCGACTGGAGCTCGCCAATTCCCAGAAGTGGGGCGCCGACTCCATCATGGCGATCGGTGAGGAAATCGTGAAGCTCCACCCGGACAACCGCCGGGCTCTGCTCCTGCTCTCCGCGGCGTACGACGAGAAGAAGCTGGACGAGAAGTACATCGGGACGCTGACCAAGCTCTTGGCCTCGGACCCGACGAACGTGCGCCTCATCGAGATCACCGTCGAGGCGATCGCGCGCACCGGGCAGTTTGCCGTGGCGAAGCCGATCATCGACGAAGCGGTCAAGCAGAACCCGGGCGACCCCAACCTCATTCGCCTGCAGTACCGCGTCTACATCGCCATCAAGGATTACGCCCAGGCGGCGGCGATCGGCGAAGAGATGATCAAGACCGACACGGCAGCGGCCGACACCGGCTTCTTCCAGCGGCAGATCGGTGCGTACCAGGCAGCGAACGACACGGCGAAGGCCCTCGAGGCCGCCTCGCGTGGCGCGGCGAAGTACCCGAGCAACGAGACCTTCTGGCAACTTATCGCCCAGTTCGCTCGCCAGACCGGTCAGATGCCCGTCGCGTTGAACGCGTACCAGAAGCTCCTCGCGATCAACCCGAAGACGCCGGCGGTCAATCTGCAGATCGCTCGCATCCTGAGCGAGCAAGGCGAAACCGACAAGGCGCTCGAATCCGTCAAGGCGGCGCAGGAAGCCGGCGACGACAAGACGGCCACCTCGGGCATCGCCACCTCGATCGCCGACAAGATCCGCAAGCAGTTCGAAGCCGATAAGAACAAGGAGACCGGGCTCAGGGCCATCGAGATCCTCAAGTTGGCGGAGTCCATCCAGCCCTCCGAGGCCATCTACTTCCTGATGGGCTACGTCCAGTTCCAGATCGGCTCGGCGGTGCTACAGGAGGCCAACACCGCCAAGAGCTGCGATGGATCGAAGGAAGCAAAGAACTACATCGTTGATGCCGAGATCAACCTCCCGAAGGGTGGGCGGCAGTTCGCCGAGCAGCTCGCTCAGATCCTCCCGTCGCTCCAGCAGTTGAGCGCGTATCCGGACCAGATGATCAAGGCGTACTGCAAGTAGCCGTAGCGCCCGGTTGTCGGGCGGTAGCACACGCAGCAAGGTCGAGCCCGCCGGCATCCGGCGGGCTCGACTGTTTTCCGGCTGTGGCGCGTCTGCAGGCAAGGCACCCCATGTGCATAACTCCTGCTCCCACACACACTTGACGCGTTCGCCTAACAAGCCTTATCATGCCCGCGAACCGACACCGGCGAGCATGACCTGGGAGACGACCTACCATGCGCCGGTCCTCGCGCGAGAGGTCCTGGAACTGTTGGGCAACGCGACGCACGTCCTCGATGGCACATTGGGCGGGGGAGGGCACACCGCGGCCCTCCTCTCTCAAGGAGTCCGGGTGACGGCGATCGACCGCGATCCGGACGCCATCGCGTCCGCCACCGCCCGACTCGGCTCCAACCTGGATTGTCATCTCGGCAACTACGCCGATCTCGACCTGATTCCCGCACTCGACGGGGTAGCGTTCGACGGGATCCTCCTCGACCTCGGCGTCTCTTCGCACCAGCTGGACGCCGAGGAGCGCGGCTTCACTTTTCGCCGTGGCGCGCCGCTCGACATGCGGATGTCCCCAGGGGCCGACGAGTCGGCGGCAGACTTCCTCAACAACGCGGACGAACGAGCGATCGAGGATGCGTTGCGACGTTTTGCCGACGAACCCAGAGCGCGTCGACTTGCCCGGGAAATCGTCCGCCGTCGCGACAGCGCCCCCTTCCGAGTGAGCGACGATCTCGTTGGGGCCATCCGGGCGGTCCTCGGCCCCACGGCCGGGCCGAACGACTTCGCTCGGATCTTCCAGGGAATACGGATCGCGATCAACAACGAACTGGACGGCCTGGAAGAGGCCCTCCCCAGCTTGAGAGATCGGCTGACCCCCGGTGGACGGTTCCTGGTCATCACCTATCACTCGGGCGAGGATCGGATCGTGAAGCGCGCGTTCGCCGAGTGGAGTCGAGCGTGCACCTGTCCGCCGCGGCACCCCATCTGTACTTGCGGCGGGGTGGCGCTCGGCGGTCTGGCGATGCGCAAGGCGATCACCGCGTCCGATGGCGAGGTCGCCGCGAACCCTCGTGCGCGCAGTGCGCGACTCCGGGCATGGCAGCGCGCCGCGTAGCCGGCGGCCCGCGCGGCCGCTTTCGTGTCGCTGTCATCCTCGTGACCTTCGTCCTGGTCGCGAGCGCCGTGATCATGCGTCGGACCATGGGGGCGGGGAATGCACGGGAGCTCCTGGAATTGAGCCGCAAGCGGGCGAGTCTCGTGGCCGAACGTGCGCGCCTGGTCTCGGCCATTGGGGCAGCGACAAGTCTGTCGCAGCTCGAGCCGATCGTGGCCCAGCGCCTGGGGATGCGTCGCCCGTCGGACGGCCAATTGATCCGCTTGCCGCGTGAGGTGCGCCGTGATCCCTGAGTCGACCCCCACACTGCCACCGCTCCCCGGACGCATTCGCCTGTTGCACGCCGTGCTCATGGTGTTCGCGCTGGCCCTCATTGGGCAGGCGGCGCGCGTGCAGCTCTTTCAGAACGACCACTGGGTGCAGTTGGCGCGTCGCCATCAGGTGAAGGAGGTGGCCGAACCTGCACCGCGCGGCGATATCGAGGACGCGACGGGGGTACCGGTGGCGTATAGCCGTGAGCTGGTCCGGCTGTCGGTCGCCAAGAAGCAGCGACGCGACCTGAAGGCGTTAGGCGTGGCCATGCGCGCTGCCGGCATTCCGGAACGCGAGGTGCGTCGGGCGATTGGGCCGGGCACCAACGACATCGAGTTGCGCGGGGTGTACCTGCCGGCGAAGGTGGCGCCGGTGATCCGCCACTATGGGGTCAAGCAGGTGCGCGTCGCAGATCGTGAGTTCCTGCCATCGCCCGGGGTGCGGCAGTTGGTGGGCCTCGTGGGGCGGGATGGTCGCGGGCGGGCCGGGTTGGAGGCGATGTTCGACTCCCTGCTGCAAGGCGAGGCCGATCGCTCACGCGTCGTGGTCGGGAAGGGTGGGCACTTCTTTGAGGCGCCGGAAATGCTTGACGCCACCGTCCGGCGCGGGCACACGTTGCGCCTCACCGTCAACGCGGTGCTGCAGGCGATCTGCGACAAGGCCCTGGCCGATGCCGTCAAGCGGTTGCGTGCAGATGGCGGCGACGTGGTGGTGCTGCGACCGCGGACCGGCGAGGTGTTGTGTGTGTCGGGTCGGCGGCCGGGCGACGCCTATGGGGGCGCCACGGCGCTGGTGGAACCCTACGAGCCGGGCTCCACCCTCAAGCCGTTTTTTGCGGCGCGACTGCTCGAGCAGGGCAAGGCAAAGCCCGATGACGTCGTGGAGACCTTCAATGGGCGGTGGGAACATCACGGGCGGGTGATCACGGACACCCACAAGGAGCGGGTGATGACCCTCCGTGATGTGATCCGGTTCTCCAGCAACATCGGCATGGTGCAGTTTGCCTCGCGCCTGGACGATGGCACGGTGTACGAGTTGTTGCGTGACCTGGGCTTCGGTACAGCCACGGGGGCACCCTATCCGGGAGAAGCGACGGGGACCCTGCGGGAGCCGTCGCGCTGGACGTCGCAGTCTCGGGCCTCCCTGGCGATGGGCTACGAGATCGCCGTGACCCCGATGCAGCTGGCCCTCGCGTACGCGACGTTGGCCAACGACGGCGTGTTGGTGGCACCCGCGCTGGTAAGTGAGGTGCGGACCCCGGATGGTGGCGTGGCGTGGCGCCACGTACCACGCGTGGTGCGTCGGGTCTTCGCGCCCGGTACGGCCGCGCGGCTGACGCCCCTGCTGGAGAGCGTCGTCGACAGCGGCACGGCCGTAGACGCCGGCCTCGAGAGCTTCCCCCTGGCGGGAAAGTCGGGCACCGCCCGCCGGACGGTGAACGGGAAGTACGGGACCTTCACATACACCTCATCGTTTGTTGGCCTGTTCCCAGCGCGCGATCCCCAGTTGGTCGTGCTGGCCAAGATCGACAACCCGCGCGAGGAGTCGATCTACGGCGGCAAGGTGGCCGCTCCGGTCGCCAAGGCGGTAATTGAGGGGGCGCTCGCGGCGCGGGACGCGTCCCTCGATTGGGCGGCCCTCCTCCCACAACAGCAACGCGTGGCGATCGCGCAACGCCCGGCGCCGGAGACGGTTTCGGCCGCCGGGCAGGTGGCCACCGCGGGGGGAGACGCGCCGGCACCCGTTGGTGCCCCGGATGCAGCGCCGGACACGGTGCCCGTCACCACGCGGTTCCGGCTTGCGGCGCCGATCGACCCGCCCGCGCGTCCGCGCGGGGATGTTGTGGTGCCTGATGTGGAAGGGCTCGACACGCGGGCGGCCGTGCGACGCCTGCATCGTGCGGGGCTGGTCGTGCGCCTCGCACGGGGAACGGCAGGCGTCACGCCGGCGGCCGGCACCCGGGTCGCGCCCGGGACGCAGGTCGCCCTGTCGCGGCCATGACCCTTCGGCCTGTCGCGGAGATCCTCGACGCGTTAGGCGCGGCGGGTCTGGTGCATGAGGTTGTCGGGGAACTGCCGGCGACCATCACCGCCTTCACCGACGATAGTCGCCGTGTGTGTGCCGGAGGCGCCTTCGCCGCGGTGCGTGGGCACGCCGGGGACGGACACAGCTACCTGGCGGCGGCCACCGCAGCCGGGATGGCACTGGCGCTCGTGGAAGACGCGACCGGGCTCACCGTTCCCGCGATCGTCGTGCGGGACTCCCGCCGGGCGGTGGCACTCGCGGCCGCCGCCGCGTGGGGGCATCCCGCGCGGTCGCTGCGGATGGTTGGTGTCACGGGCACCTCCGGCAAGACCACGACGGTGGCCATGCTGCGCCACCTGCTCGACTGCCCCGATCACCCGGCGGCGTCGATCGGGACGTTGGGGGTGCTGCTGGGCAGCGTGGGGGAACCGCTGCCCGGTGGCGCAGGGCTCACGACACCGGGACCGGTCGAGCTGCAAGAGGTCTGCCGGGCGCTCGTGGACCGCGGGGTGCGTTGGGTGGCGATGGAGACGTCCTCACACGCACTGGACCAGCATCGCGTGGACGCGGTTGCCTTTGCTGGGGCGGTGTTCACCAACCTGAGTCGCGACCATCTGGACTACCACGGCTCGATGGCACAGTACCTGGCCGCCAAGGCGCGACTCGTCGCGCTCCTTGCCCCGGACGGCGTCTCCGCCGTGAACGCGGATGCGGCGGAATGGCGCGACCTTCCTCCGGCGCCGCGCGTACTGCGATTTGGCCTGCAGGCGGGGGACGCCGAGGTGCGTGCGGAAGCGCTGGCCACAGGGCCCGAGGGATCGGCGTGGACGCTGGTGGCCGGTGGGGAACGCGTGCCGGTGCGGCTGCCGCTCATTGGGGACTTCAACGTGAGCAATGCGTTAGGCGCTGCGGCGGTGGCCATGGGGCTCGGCCTGTCCCCGGCCGTCGTCGCCGGTCGGTTGTCTACCCTCCCGCAGGTGCCCGGCCGCCTTGAGCGCATCCTCACGTCGCCCGTGGTGTTGCGCGATTATGCCCACAAACCAGACGCACTGGAGCGGGCCCTGCAGGCAGTGCGGCCGTTCTGTCCCGGGAAGCTGATCGTGGTGTTCGGATGTGGTGGGGACCGAGACCGAGGGAAACGTCCCATCATGGGTGGGATCGCCGAGCGGCTTGCCGGCGTGGTGATCCTGACGAGCGACAACCCTCGCACCGAGGATCCCCACCAGATTCTCGCGGAGATCGAGGCAGGGATGACCCCGGGGCGCCACGAGCGCATCGAAGATCGGCGCGCGGCCATCGCACGCGCCCTGACCCTCGCGGGGGATGGGGACGTCGTGATACTCGCGGGCAAGGGGCATGAGACCTACCAGATTCGCGGGACGGAGAAGCTGCCGTTCGACGAAGCCGTGATCACCCGGGAACTGGCGGGGCACACATGAGCATCTGGAGCCTTGACCGTGTCGTTGCGGCACTCGGCCCGCTGTTGATCGGCGCGAGGCCGGCAGGGGGCACGCCGCTCCGCTCGGTATCGACGGACACCCGATCGCTCGGCGCAGGCGACCTGTTCGTGGCGCTCGTGGGCGAGCGGTTTGATGGCCATGCCTTCGTGGACCAGGCGGTAGAGGCCGGGGCGGCCGCGCTTGTCGTCAGTGACCCGCGTGCCGCCGCGGGCGCCGGAGTACCGGTCTTCGTGGTCGAGGACACGACCGCCGCGTTAGGCGCACTGGGTCGCTGGTGGCGCCGGACCTGGGGGGGGCGTGTGGTTGCCGTGGCGGGGTCCAATGGCAAGACGAGCACCAAGGGGATGCTCGCGGCCGTCCTGGGCCAGCAGTTGCGCGTCCACGCGACCGTCGGCAACCTCAACAACCAGGTGGGCGTCCCGTTGACGTTGCTCTCAATTCCACCTGAAGCCGACCTCGCGGTCGTTGAGGTGGGGACGAACCACCCCGGTGAGGTCGCGGCCCTGCGTGACCTGGTCGAACCGGACGTGGCGGTCATCACGTCGATCGGGGAGGAGCACCTCGAGGGGTTCGGTTCCCTCGCCGGCGTCCTGCAAGAAGAGGTGTCGATTGCGCTCGGTGTCCCGACGGTGGTTGTGCCCGCGGCGCAACCAGAGGTTGGGGAAGCCGCGCGCCGCTTCGGGGGAGCGGTGATCGAGGCCGGCGTGGAGGGCGGCACCGTGCGGCCCGAGGCCTGGGGAGTGGACGGGGATGGCCACGGATGGCTGCAGGTGGGCGAGCATCGGGCGACCCTGACGCTGGTGGGCGCGCACAACGTGCGCAACGCCTGCCTTGCGGTGGCCGTGGCCCGCGTCTGTGGCGTGGACGATGCGCACATCGCGGGTGGGCTCGCTGCGACCCCAGCGGCCGCGATGCGGTCTGTGGTCGAGCGGCTGGGCACGCTGCGCATTTACAATGACGCGTACAACGCCAACCCTGCGTCGGCGAGGGAAGCGCTCGCGTCGATGGATGCGATGGAGGGCACGATGCCGCGGGTGGTGGTGCTCGGATCGATGCTTGAGCTGGGCGCGGAGAGCGACGGGCTGCACGACGCGATCGCGCGGCGCGCGCTGGCCTCGCGGGCGGACGTGATCGCGGCTGTGGGGGCGTTTGCGGACGCGTTTGCGCGCGTCGCGCCGGCCGACCCGCGCGTGGTGGCGGCCCCCGATGTCGCGGCGGTATGGCCGACCTTGCGACCGCGGGTGGCGCCAGACAGCCTCGTGTTGCTCAAGGGGTCGCGCGGGACGCGACTCGAACGGCTCCTGCCGGAGCTGGCGGTGGTGGGCGGTGCGTCGGCTCCTGTTCAAAGTCACTAGGTTACCCACCGTGCTCCACTTCCTCCTCGCTCCCTGGATCGACGACTTCCCGATCCTCCGCCTCATCGGGTACATCTCGGTGCGTGGGGCGGCCGCCGCGGTCACCTCGCTGCTCCTGACCTTCATCTTCGGGCCCCCGCTCATCCGGCGCCTGCAGGCCATGAAGGTGTCGCAGGTGGTGCGCGAAGGGACGCCGGAAACCCATCAAGTGAAGGGACAGACGCCGACGATGGGCGGGCTCATCATCCTGGTGTGCGCCGTGGTGCCCACGTTGCTCTGGGCGCGATTCGACAACCAGCGCTATGTCGTCCTCGCCCTGCTGGTCACGCTGTGGATGGGAGGAATCGGCTTCCTCGACGACTACCTCAAGCTCAAGCAGAAGCGCGAAGATCGAAAGAACGAGGGGCTCGTGGAGCGCTACAAGCTGGCGGGGCAGATCGGGATCGGGCTCGTGTTCGGGCTGATCCTGTGGCTGTGGCCGGTCTCCAACCTGCCTGGTGCGTCGACCACGCTCCCGTTCTTCAAGAATGTGCTGCTGGTGCCCGCTGCGGCCTGGCTGGCGTGGACTTACGTCCCGTTCGTCACCTTCATCATCACGGGGGTGTCGAACTCGGTGAACCTCACTGACGGGTTGGATGGGCTCGCCGCCGGATTGTGCGCCATCGCCCTGACGACCTTTGCGCTCTTTGCGTATGTGATGGGGCGTGTGGACGCGAGCAGCTACCTGCAGCTGTTCTACCTGCGGGGCGCCGGTGAGCTGACAATCCTGTGCCTCGCGCTCGTCGGGGCGTGCATCGGCTTCCTGTGGTACAACACGTTCCCGGCCCAGGTGTTCATGGGCGACACGGGCGCGCTGGCCCTGGGCGGGGCGCTCGGTGCCATTGCCGTGCTGCTCAAGTCCGAGTTCTTGCTGTTCTTTGTTGGGGGCGTCTTTGCCATGGAGACCATGTCGGTGATCATCCAGCGGACGGTCTTCAAGGTGCGGAAGCGAAGATTCGGCGAGGAGTACGCGCGGGCGAACCGGGTCTTCCTCACGGCGCCGATCCACCATCACTTCGAGAAGAAGGGGTGGCGGGAGTCCCAGGTGGTCGTGCGCTTCTGGATCCTCGGGATCCTCTGCGCCTTTGTCGCCCTCGCCACCCTCAAGCTCCGATGACCACGCCGGAAGTGGCCGTGCTTGGCCTGGGTACAAGTGGGCTTGCCTCCACGCGGTTGCTGCGTCGCCAGGGGCATCCCGTCTACGTGTCTGACGCGGGACAGGGAGCTCAGCTCGAGGAGCGTGCTGCGGTCGCGCGTGGCCTTGGTGCCACCGTGGATCTGGGTCGGCACGACCTCGATCGCATCGGTCGGGCCGGGCGCGTGGTGGCGAGCCCCGGGGTGCCGCCGGACGCGGCCGCCATCGTGTTTGCGCGCGCGCATGGCGTCCCCATCGTCTCGGAAGTCGAAGTGGGGTTGTCGGCCCTGCCGAACGCGCACGTGATTGCGGTCACCGGGACCAACGGCAAGACCACGGTGACCGCCCTCGTGGACCACCTGCTGCGCGCCCTCGGGCGCGACGTGGCGGCGGTGGGCAACATCGGGACCCCGGTGTGCGAGGTGGCACTCCGGGACGTGCCTCCAGCGTGGCTCGCCCTGGAGATCTCCTCCTTTCAGTTGCACGACACCCCGTCGCTGCAGCCGGTGGTTGGTGTGCTGACCAACCTCAGCCCCGACCACCTCGATCGGTACCCGTCCGTGGAGGCGTATTACGCCGACAAGGCGATGCTCTTCCAGCATGACCGACCCGACGCGCGGTGGGTGATCAACGCGGACGACGCCGGAACCCAGCGGATGTGCGCGGACCTTGTTGGACGCGTATCGACGTTCAGCACCGCCGGCCGATTGGGCGACGCCTTCCTGGACCGGGCCCACCGCACGCTCGTGGTGCGCGATGCCCCGCTCCTTGAACGTGACCAGCTCCCGCTCCTCGGGCTGCACAACGTGGCCAATGCGCTGGCGGCGACACTGGCCGTCATGGTGGCGGACCCGGCGCATGAAAGCGACGAGGCCCGGGCGCGGTTGGCGGCCGCACTCACGACCTTTCGTCCACCGGCCCATCGACTCGAGGTGGTGGGGGAGTTCGACGGCGTGACCTGGATCAACGACTCCAAGGCGACCAACGTGGCGTCGTCGCGCGTGGCGCTGGAGGCGATGACGCGCCCAACCATCCTGCTGCTTGGCGGGCGTCACAAGGGGGAGGCGTATTCGAGCCTGCTGCCGCTCATCACGCAGCATTGTCAGCGCGTCCTCGTGTACGGCGAAGCCAGCGACGAGATCATGGGTGACCTGGGCGGGCGCGGGGCACCGGTCGAGCGCGTGTTGGGGGACTTTGGCGCCGTCATGCGGCGGGCCCGGGCCGTGGCCGAGCCCGGATGGGCGGTGCTCCTGTCTCCCGCCTGTTCGAGCTATGACATGTTCACCAACTACCAGGAGCGCGGCGCGGCCTTTGCGCGCGCTGCGCGAGGAGAGGGGCAGTGACGAACGCCGGTGTACGCGAACGGTGGGCCATGGGCCTCGAGGCGCGGGCGCTCATCCTGATCACGGCGGTGCTGGTCGCGCTCGGGCTGGCCACGCTGTTCTCGGCGAGTGCCCTGGAGGCGCTGCAGAAGGGAAGTCCGCCCTCGACCTTTTTCGTGAAGCAGCTCACCGGGGTGGCCGCCGGCATCGTGTTGTTTGCCATTGCCGCCAAGGTCGATGCCCAGCGGATGGAGGCACATGCGCCCGCGATCATGTGGGCGGGGATCGTCCTGATGGCCCTCACCCTGGTGCCCGGCATCGGCGCCGCCCACCTCGGGTCGCGGCGGTACCTGCTCGGGCGGAGTGTGCAGCCGGCCGAGGTGATGAAGGTCGCCGTCGTCATCTGGACGGCCGCGATGGTCATTCGCAAGGGGGACCAGATGCGTCGCCTGTCGCAGGGCATGCCGATCTTCCTCGTGATGGTCGGGATCCCGACGCTCATCGCGTTCAAGCAGCCGGACTACTCGATGGGGCTGATGTTTGTCCTGCTGATGCTCCTGGTGCTGTTTTCCGCCGGCGCGCGCATCGGTCACTTCGTGCTCCTGGGGTTCCTCGGCGCCCCGCTCCTCTGGCACCAGCTCATGCAGAAGAAGTACTTCCGCGACCGGCTGGCGGCCTTCTTCGGGCAGGAAGGGGCCCGGGTCGAGCTGAATGACCAGCAGGCGCAGTCGTTGATGGCGGTGGGGTCGGGGGGGCTGACCGGGACCGGATTCGGGGAGGGGATGCAGTCCTATGGTTGGGTGCCCATGGGCAAGGATGACTTCATCGCGGCAACGATCGGGGAGGAGTGGGGCTTTCTCGGGATGACCCTGGTGATCCTGGCGTTCGCGACCTGGACCTGGCTGGGCTTCCGGATTGCACGCAAGGCACGGTCGCGGTTCCTGCAGCTGGTGGCGATGGGG
Organism: Gemmatimonadota bacterium; assembly: GCA_016712265.1. Lineage (NCBI taxonomy): Bacteria > Pseudomonadati > Gemmatimonadota > Gemmatimonadota bacterium. Next base: position 350,247 of record JADJRJ010000030.1, read on the forward strand.
CTCACGGCGACGGTGGCGATCACGGCGTATGTGCACATCGGGGTGGTGATCAACCTCCTCCCCAACACCGGGCTCACCTTGCCCTTCTTCTCCAATGGCCGGACCAACCTGGTCCTGACGTTGGCGGTGACGGGGATCCTCGTGAACATCGGGAGCGTCCGCGAGAAGGTCTACGGTGGGTTCGCGACCGACCCAGTTGCCGCGGCGAGTTAGGTGCGCGTCCTGTTCACCGGTGGTGGGACCGGGGGGCACCTGTATCCGGCGCTGGCGATCGCGCGGGCGCTGGTGACCGCCTGTCCGGCGGCGCGCCCGTTCTTCGTTGGGGCACGGCGCGGCATCGAGCGTGAGCTGCTCCCGGGCACCGAGTTTCCTCACCTGCTGCTCGACGCACACCCGCTCTACCGGTCGAAGCCCTGGCGCAACTGGCGCACCGTAGCGGGACTCGTCGGCGGGTGGCGCACGCTCGCAGCCATGGGACGGGAGGCGGCACCGCGGCTCGTGGTCGCCACGGGCGGCTACGCTTCCGGCCCGACCCTGGCCTGGGCCGCGACGCACGGCGTGCCCTTCGTGCTGCAGGAACAGAACGCCCACGTGGGCGCCACGAATCACTTCTTTGCCCGGTGGGCTCGTGAGGTCTATGTCGGGTTCCCCGAGGCGGTGCAGGGGCTCCCACCAGCCGCGCAGCCCCGCGCGCACGACCTCGGGAACCCGATCCTGCCGCCCCCGGCTCCGGACACGCGTCCCACCCGCGAGGCCGCGCGCGCCCGCTGGGGATTTGGCGCGGATGTGCACACGGTTGTGCTCGCGTTTGGCGGGTCGCAGGGATCAGCTGCTCTCAATCGGTTGGTGGCGGCGTGGGTCAGCGCCGGGTTGCCGCCCGGCCTGGGGCTGATCTGGGGGACCGGTGCGTCGCATCACGCGGGCCTCGAGCATTTGGGATCGGCACGCGTGATGATCCACCCGTACCTGAACCCGATCGCCGTGGCCTACGCGGCCGCCGACCTCGCGGTGGCCCGCGCGGGCGCCATGACCACGGCCGAACTGTGCGCGTGGGGAATCCCGATGTTCCTGGTGCCGTTGCCGACAGCTGCTGCCGATCACCAGACCGTCAATGCGCGTTCCCTCGCCGCGGCGGGGGCGGCCACCTGGGTTCGCGAGGCGGAGGCCACACCGAACGACCTGTCGGCCTTTTGCGCGCGACTGCTCACGTCGCCCCGCACGCTGCAGACGGCACGTGACGCGACCCTCGCGCGTGGCCGGCCCGATGCGGCGCGACAGATTGCCCTGCGCGTGGCGGCGTTCCTCACGCCGGACGCGTCCGCCAGCCACCTGCGAGCTTCCCATGCCTGACCACGTCGCGACCAGCGACCCGCTTTTTGCCCTGTCCGACCCGCGCCCCGTGCACTTCATGGGAATTGGCGGGGCGGGGATGAGTGCCCTGGCCGTGTGGTGTCTGGAGCGCGGCGTCCCGCTCACCGGGTGCGACAGCGGCGATGCGCCGATGGAGCTGCGTGATCGTGGGGTGGTGCTGGCGCGTGGGCACGACCCGTCCCACGTTGGCGGGGCCCGCGCCATTGTCGTCACGTCCGCCGTTCCTCGCGACCATCCCGAACTGCAGGCGGCACAGGCTGCGGGAATTCCCGTGGTGCGACGCGCGGAAGCGTTAGGCGCGGCCGTGAATGCGGGACGCGTGGTCGCGGTCGCAGGCACGCACGGCAAGACCACCACGACTGTGATGACGACCGAGGCCTTCGCGGCGGCGGGGCTTGCGCCCACCGGCATCGCCGGGGGACGGGTCGGCAGCTGGGGTGGCAACCTTCGGCCAGGTGGGGATGCCGTGTTCGTCGTCGAGGCGGACGAGTACGACCGGTCGTTCCTCGCGTTGCGGCCCACCGTGGCGGTGATCACCAACGTCGAGGCCGACCACCTCGACATCTACCGTGACCTGGACGACATCCGGGCCACCTTTGTGCAGTTTGCCACCCCGGCGCACACCATCGTGGTGTGCGACGACGACGAGGGGGCTGCCACCCTGCCGCTGGCGAGTGGGGCGCAGCTCGTGCGGTACGGCGTGAATTCACGCCGCGTGCGCCTGCACGGCGAACCGTCGCCACTGATGGATGGCCGCACCGTGGTCGCGGTCACGTGGGACGGCGAATGCCTCGGCGATGTCGTGCTGCGCGTGCCAGGATTGCACAATGTGCGCAATGCGCTGGCTGCCATTGGCTCGGGGCTCGCCCTCGGGGCCACCCTGGAGGCCATGCGTCCGGGGCTCGAGGCCTTTGGTGGTGTGGAGCGCCGCTTTCAACGGTTAGGCATGGCCGCCGGTGTCGACGTGGTCGACGACTATGCGCACCACCCCACGGAGGTGGCGGCCACGCTGGCGGCGGCTCGGACCGCGTTCTCCGGCCGGCGCATCGTCGCGGCATTCCAACCGCATCTCTACTCGCGCACCCGCGACTTTGCTGGAGCCTTTGGCACGTCGCTCGCTGCGGCGGACGCGGTGTTCCTCTGTGATCTCTATCCCGCGCGTGAACAGCCGATGCCCGGCGTCAGTTCGGCCCTGGTGGCTGCGGCGATTCCCGCGGCGCGCCTGCAGTGGCAGGGACCGCGTGCGGCACTTGCCGCCGCACTGGCGTCGTTCGTTCGCGCCGGCGATGTGGTCCTGACCATGGGGGCAGGAGACATCACGCGCAGCGGCCCCGAACTCCTCGCGCATCTTGCGGCCACCGGATGAGTGACGAGTCGGTCCCCGTCCCTCGCCGGTTCAAGCCGGGGTGGTTTGTCGTGGCGGCGCTGGTTGGGCTCGCGCTGTGGACCGTCCCCTGGTGGGGCCGCGACCTCGCGTTCTTTCGCGCGCAGTTCGTGGAAGTGCGCGGGACGCGGTATGCCCGCCCCGAGGAGATCCGGCGTCGGCTTGGCATTGACTCCACGGCGTCCATCTGGATGTCCGTCGACACCCTCGCGCGACGGGCGGAGCGGCACCCGCAGGTCCGGTCCGCTCGCGTGAGCCGCCGGCTGCCGGGAACGTTCGTCGTCGATGTCGAGGAGAACGAGCCCGTGGCGTTCGTGCCGGGGACCAAGGGACTGCGCGCCTACGACGAGCAGGGTCGCTTGCTCCCCATGGATCCCACGCGAGTGGACGCTGACCTTCCCATCGCGGAACGCGCCGACACCGCCTTGCTTCACTTGCTCGCTGACCTGCGGGCCGCCGAGCCGACACTGTTTGCGCGCGTGACTGAGGTTCGGCTCTCCGGTCGCGATGAGTTTCGCCTGTATGTCGAACGGCTTCCGGTGCGTGTGCGACGCGGAGACGGCGTCGAGCGGTTCGACGGGCTATCTTCCGTCCTCCGCGACCTCACCACTCGTGGTGTGACGCCCGTGGAGCTCGACCTGCGTTTCAAGGACCAAGTCATCGCCCGCCTCCCATGAACGCTGAACGCCTCGTTGCCGGGCTCGATATCGGGTCGGCCAAGACCACCGCACTCATCGGCGAGGTCGTGGGAGATCTCCCGCGTCGCCCAGGGATCAAGGTCCTGGGGATCGGCCAGGCTCGCACCACAGGGTTGCGACGTGGCGTCGTCTCGGACATCGAGGAGACGACACAGTCGATCAAGAAGGCCTTGAGCGACGCCGAGCAGATGGCCGGCGCCAAGGTGGAGGCTGTCTACGTCGGGATTACCGGCGAGCATGTGAAGGCGATGACGAGCAAGGGGATTGTCGCGGTGTCGGGCGAGGAGGTGACTCGCGCCGACGTCGATCGCGCCAACGCGGTGGCCCGTGCGCAGAACATCCCGACCGACCGGGAATTGCTCCACGCGATCCCCCAGGAGTACGTGGTCGACAAGGCCGAGGGGGTGAGCGACCCGCTCGGGATGGTTGGTACGCGCCTCGAGACCGAGATGTACCTGGTGACGATTGGCGCGTCGCCGGCGATGAACCTGCGCAAGGCCGTGGAGCGTGCGGGGTATCGCGTCGCCGAACTGGTCGTGGAACCGCTGGCGAGCGCTTTGGCCGTCCTCACGGACGACGAACGCGAACTCGGGGTCGCCGTCATCGAGATGGGCGCTGGTACCACAGATATCGCCGTCTTTCACGAGTCGAAGATCCGTCACCTCGGCACCATCGCCCTCGGTGGGAACAACGTGACGAACGACATCGTCCACGGACTCGGCCTGACCCAGGCTGACGCCGAACGCATCAAGGAGCGGTACGGCTGCGCCTATGAACCGCTGGTGGACCCCGCCGAAGTGATCTCGCTGCCGAGCACGGTGGCGCAGGGTGACCGACAGATTCCGCGCGAACTGCTGGCCCACATCATCCACCAGCGGGTGGACGAGATCTTCAACCTGGTGCTGGCGGACATCGAGGGTGCGGGCTTCGCCGCCAAGCTGAGCGCGGGGATTGTGCTCACCGGTGGTGTGGCGGCCCATCCGGGTGTTGGTGAGCTGGCCGCGGATGTGTTCGGCACCGGCGTGCGCGTGGGGCTCCCGGGGGAGAACCTCACCGGCCTGGCGGATGCGGTTGAGGCGCCGCGGTATTCGACGGCGGCCGGGCTGACGCTGTACGCCGCGAACCGTCTGGCGCTGGGGGCGGCGTCGTCGGTAGTGAAGCGGACGTCGCTGAATGCACCCAGTGTGGACAAGTTGGCGCAACGCGTGAAGATCTGGCTGCAGGACTTCTTCTGACGCGTTTCGTTAGGCGGTCAAAAACCTGATCTTCCGCCGCTCTTTTGTGGAGAAGCGGCGCACTCACGCGGATGAGGGACACCGGCGTTTGTGCACAACGTGGTGATTGTTCTCACTCACTCATTTCCTCTCGTCGTTCGCGCGTTATATTCGGGCCGTACCGACGGAGGCGAGCGACGACTCGCCCTGTTTGCCTGCCCTCGTCCCCAGAGGAGTGCCGCGCGCCATGATCTTCGAATTCGAGGAGAACGGGACCCAGAACGCCCGGATGAAGGTGGTCGGTGTGGGTGGCGGCGGTGGGAACGCCGTCAACCGCATGATCGATGAACACCTCGAGGGGGTCGAGTTCATATCGATCAACACGGACGCGCAGACGCTGCTGTCGTCCAAGTCGGACGTGAAGATCCAGATCGGCAAGAAGCTCACGCGTGGTCTTGGCGCAGGGGCGCGTCCCGAGATCGGTCGTCAAGCCATTGAGGAAAACCGCGACGAAGTCGCGCGGGTCCTGACCAACGCGGACCTGGTGTTCGTCACGTGCGGTATGGGCGGCGGCACTGGAACGGGTGCGGCTCCTGTGGTGGCCGAACTGGCGCGTGAGGCTGGTGCGCTCACCGTCGGTATCGTGACGCGACCCTTCCTCTTCGAGGGGCGCAAGCGGATGCGGCAGGCCGAGATGGGGATCACGGACCTGCGCGCGCATGTCGACACGATGATCGTGGTGCCTAACGAACGGCTGCTCGCCGTCGTCGGCAAGGGGATCCCGTTCCAGGATGCCCTCAAGAAGGCGGACGAGGTCCTCCTCCACGCGACCCAGGGCATCTCCACCCTCATCTCCCGCACGGGGCTCATCAACGTCGACTTCGCCGACGTGCGCAAGGTGATGCAGAACGGTGGCGCCGCCCTCATGGGCACCGGCGTCGGCCGCGGGGACGCCCGCGCGGCAGAAGCGGCACAACAGGCGATCTCATCGCCGCTCCTCGACAACATCTCCATCAACGGGTCCACCGGCGTCCTCCTCAACATCACCGGTGGTGGTGACCTCACCCTCGGTGAAGTCACCCAGATCTCGGAGATCGTCCACGAGGCCGCGGGCGATGACGCCGAAATCATCTTCGGTGCGGTCCACGAGCCTGCGATGCAGGGGGAGATTCGGGTGACCGTGATCGCGACCGGCTTCGACCGCGACATGCTGGCTGCCCAGCCCCCGGTGACACACGTTGCGGCGAACCCTACGGGGCGCACCGTGATTCCGATCAGCGCCGGAAATCGCGTAGTGACCGGGCGCACGACTGCGCAGCCGCCGCGCGTCGCTGCGCCGGAGCCAGTTCGGAAGCAGGTCGCGTCGGCTGGGCAGCCGCCGCGACCGACGAACCCGCCGATTGACGATCTCGATATCCCGACCTTCATCCGGAGACAGATGGATTGAAGCGGGCGCTCGCACGCACGGCCTTCTACCTCACAGTGGCGCTCCTCGCATGGGGCGCCATTGCCGTCATGCGACCCATTCCCACGCCTCGCGTCGGAGATGTCATCTCCGGGGCTCGGGTCGCCTGGGTCGAGCGCACCGACTCCCTGGCGAAGGGTGAGACGATCATGGGCGTCCTCGGACGCAACCTGCCGGGCGAGGAAGTGCGGGGCGCACTCGAGGCGGCTACCACGCTTGATCCAAGACGCCTGCGCGCCGGGATGCGCATCACCCTGGGTGGCGAAGCGGACTCCGTTCCATCGCAGATCCTCCTGCACCTCGGCGTGGACAGGCTGCTCCGCCTCTCGCGTGGTGACTCCGGGTGGAGCGGGCGGGAGGAAACGATCCCCTGGGAGCGCGACACGCTCGTCGTCAGCGGCACCGTCGACCAGAACCTGTACGAGGCGTTTGCTTCCGGGGCGCAGGAACTTCCGTCCAAGGTGCGCAACGAGTTGGCGTGGAGCGTCGCCGACGTCTTTGAGTACCGGCTCGACATGTCGCGCGACCTCCAACCCGGCGATGCATTCCGCGTCCTTGTGGAGCGCGAGCGGACCTCGACTGGGGCGGTTCGCCTGGGCGATGTCCTCGGAGTTGACTACACATCAAGAGGATCGCGCCTGCGCGTGGTGCGCTACCTCGACCGGGAGGGACGCGCGCGGTACTTCGACGAGGACGGTCGCTCGATGCAGGCGGCGTTCCTGCGCGCCCCTCTGGAGTTTCGCCGCGTGTCGTCCGTGTTCGGCATGCGCCGACACCCTATCCTCGGCATCATGCGTCGCCATCGTGGGACGGACTACGCGGCAGCATCGGGCACGCCGGTCCGGGCCATCGGCGACGGCCTGGTGGTCACCGCCGGACGCATGAGCGGCTTCGGAAACGTCGTCGAACTCCGCCACCCGAACGGCTTCGTCACCCGGTATGGCCACTTGCGTGGGTTTGCCGAGGGCATCCGACGGGGGACGCGGGTCACGATCGGATCCACCATCGGGTTCGTCGGAATGACGGGGCTCGCGAGCGGGCCTCATTTGCATTTCGAGGTCCTGGTCAACGGCGAGCAGCGTGACCCGCGCAGCGCCTTCAATTCGGCGGCCGGCCTGCCGCTGGCGGAGGGAGAACGCGGGGCCTTCGAAGAAGCCCGTCGCCTCCTGCTCGCGCGACTTGACTCGGTCCCCCTGAGCGTTCCGGACGGCGGCGCGTGATCCTTCAACGTCGCACGGCCCCCTTCGCGTAACCGATCCAATGCTCTCTGTTCTCCTGGCCCTCGCGGCGGGTGCGTTGGCGACCTTCCTGTCGTATCCGCGCCAGACACTTTCCGGACCTCGTGTTCGGACCGCCGCGGGGCTCCGTGGCCTTGCGGTGGCACTGGTCGCAGGCCTCGCCCTGAACGTCCCCCTGGGCGGTGCCTCGCGGATCCGCCCAATGGTTGCCCTGGACGCTTCGGCTTCGTGGCTCCGCGGTGGGGACAGTACGCGGTTCGTCGCGGCTCGGCGCGCTGCCCTGGCCGAGGCATCGGACTCGGTCCTGGCGTTCGGCGACTCCGTGCGACGAGTGACGGCGGAATCTCGGGCCGGCGACGCGCAGTCTCGGTTGCGTGGCATCGTGGAGCGGGCCATCGCGGCAGGGCGCCCCCTGGTGGTGTACACCGACGGCGAATTGGAAGACGCCGAGATCCTGGGCGGGCTGCCGAGCGGATCGCGGCTGGAGGTCTCGCCCTCCCCGGTGGCACCCGATGCCGCCGTCACCGAGATCCAGGCGCCACGGGTCGCGTCAGTCGGTGACACCGTGGAGGTGCGGGTGACGGTGGCCGCCGGTGCGGGAGGTGCAGGGGCTGGGCGCGTAGCCTTGTCCCTCGACGGGCGCGCGGCGACGAGTGTGGCCTTTGACTCGCTCGGGGCCTACGGCGAACGTTCACTGACCATTCGGGTGGTCGCACCGGCGCTCCCTGCGGGGGGTGCGTCCCGCGGGGAGCGAGAGCTGCGAGTGGCGCTGCAGTCGGCTGGGGATGTCGACGCCCGCAATGACACGGCGGCCGCAGCGCTCGACATTGGTTCGGCCGCCGCGGCCGTCCTGGTGTCGACATCACCGGACCTCGATTCACGAGAGTTGGCGGCGCTCCTGCGAGGCACGTCAGCGCTCCCGACGCGCGTGTACTACCAGGTGATGCCGGGGACCTGGCGCGAGGACGGGGCGTTGACGGCGGTGAGTGCGGAGAATGTCCGGCGCGCGGTGCGCGAGGCGGCCTTGGTCGTGCTCCATGGTGATACCGCCTTGTTCGGCCCGCCGAGGACGATCACTCGAGGTTCGCTGGCCCTCGTCGCCCCGCCGCCGGCCAATAGCGGAGAGTGGTTTGCCACCGGCGCCCCGATCTCACCCGTGAGTACGATCCTCACCGGAACGCCATGGGACTCGCTGCCGCCACTGGAAGTGGCCGCGGCCATGCCGGAGAACGCCGCGTTCGAGGTGCTCGAAACGCGTCGCGCGCGGCGACTCGACCGTCGTGTGGCGATGGTCGGCTGGGACCAGCCGCGACGCATCATTGTCGCGGGCGCGTCAGGGTTCTGGCGATGGCGCTTCCGCGGCGGGGCTGGTGCGGACGCGTTTACGGCCGTTTGGGGCAGCAGCCTGGACTGGCTCGCCGGCGAGCGCGCGGATGTGAGATCTGCCGTGCCCGATGCGCCGGCCGTTCGCGAGGGGGAGATGATCCGGTGGCGGCGCGGTACGGCGACCGACACGCTGGTGACGGCGACCGCACGGCGTCGCGGGGCAGCAGGGGCGGCGACGGACTCGCTCGTGATGCGTTTTGGTGCGAGCAGCTCGGTCGTTGAGACACCACCGCTTGCCCCCGGTGTGTACGATGTGACGACCGCCGGTGGCACGTCGCTCCTGGTGGTGAATCCGTCCGCGGAACTCCTGCCGCGTCGGCCCAGCGTCGCGAGCGGACCGATCGGGAGTGGCGAGGCGCGTGGCGAGAGTCGTCGCGCGCGAGACCTTCCGTGGTTGTTCGTGCTTGCCGTGCTCGCGTTATGCGTGGAGTGGGTGCTGCGGAGGGGAGCGGGGCTGCGATAGGACGAGCGGCACGAACCCGTGCTGCCCGGACTGCTCGTGCTGCTGTTTCCTCGCTCTTTGGCGGCGCGGGAACGACGGCCACTGCGAAGCACGAGCTGCACGCGCAGCACGAGGGGTACGAACCCGCCCGGCCGCTCCATCGCCCTGGCGTTTTCGTTTCTGCCTCGCGCCGCCCGTCGCTAGCTTTCGCCCCATGGGTCGACTTTTTCGCCGAGCCGGGGACACCCCGAAGCGTTCGCTGTGGCAGCGGATCAAGGACATCGCGCTCACCGACGTCGCGTCGATCGTGCGGCGGGGTGCGCGCGAAGGCTCCCTGGAGGCGATGGAGGAGTTGCTCCTCGAGGCGGACTTCGGTGTCCCGACGACGTTGCGCCTGGTGGAGGACCTCGATCGCGCGGCCAAGCGGGGGACGCTGAGGACGCACGACGAGTTTGTCGCTTGCCTCTCGGACGGAGTGCGCAAGGCGCTTGAAGGTGGGAACGCCGACTCCCGCCTCACGCTGGCGGCGAGCGGGGTGAGTGTGATCCTCGTCGTTGGCGTGAACGGCGCGGGAAAAACGACCTTCATCGGCAAGCTGGCCAGCAAGCTCCGTCGCGAAGGAAAGCGCGTGATGGTCGCGGCGGGCGACACCTTCCGCGCCGGGGCGATCGACCAGCTACGCGTGTGGAGCGAGCGCACGGGCGCCGACTTTGTCGGGGGCAAAGCCGGGGGTGACCCGGCGGCGGTGGCCTTTGATGCGCTTGAAGCGGCGGGGAGCCGCGGGATGGACGTGCTGATCGTCGACACGGCGGGTCGTTTACACACCAGCGACGCGCTGATGGACGAGCTCAAGAAGGTGGTGCGAGTCATCAAGCGTCGCATGCCGGAGGCGCCGCACGAGACGCTGCTCGTCCTCGATGGGACGATTGGGCAGAACGCGGTGCAGCAGGCGAAGATTTTCGCTGCCGCAGTCCCGGTGACCGGGCTCGTGGTCACCAAGTTGGACGGTACGGCTCGTGGCGGCATTGTCGTCGCCGTGCACGAGGCGATCAACGTCCCGGTGAAGTTCCTCGGCGTGGGCGAGCAGGCCGACGACCTCGAGGTGTTTGATGCGGCGGCCTTCGCGCGTGAGTTGCTCGAGGAGTAGGGTCGAGCCGATGAGTGCGCGCGACGCCCGCCCGGGAGGCAAGGGGCGCATCACCCTCGACATGCCGATCCAGTTCCTCAAGGGGGTGGGTGAACGGCGTGCGGACCTCCTCAAGCGACTGAACATCCGAACCGCTGGGGACCTGCTGTACCACATCCCCCATCGCTACGAGGACGCGTCGACCGTCACCCCGATCGTCGAGGTGTCGCCGGGGCAGGACGTGGTCATCCTCGGCCGGGTGATCTCCAAGGGCGTGCTGCCGACGCGCAAGGGGCTGCGCATCTTCCAGGCGGTGGTGCAGGACGCGAGCGGGATGATCGAGGTGTCGTGGCCCGGACAGGCGTTCCTCGACCGCTCCATCAACAAGGGCGACCTCCTGCTGCTCTCGGGCCCGTGCAAGTTCTACCACGGGCGGCAGCTCCAGCCGCGCGAGTACGTCAATCTCGGCGGCGAGGGTGGCGCCGAGGACACGGACAACGCCTCGGGGAAGGTGTTATCCGTGTACGCCGTGACGGAGGGGCTCACGGTGCGCCAGATGCGGGCGATCATTGAGCAGCACCTGGACGCCCTGCTCGGGATTGTCGAGGACTACATCCCCGGTGACGTGAAGCGTCCGGCGGGTTCTCCCGCTCTGGCAGATGCCCTGCGCGCGGTCCACCGTCCGACGTCGCTCGACGAAGCACGCCGCGCGCGCAACCGCCTCGCGTTCGATGAACTGTTCTGCGTGCATGTCCTCCACCGGCGGGCGAACGCCATCGCGCGCAATCCGCGCGCCGGGCACGCGTTCGAGGTGAAGGGGACCCTCACGCGCCAGCTCGCCGACCACCTTCCGTACCAACTGACGGGAGCGCAGAAGCGCGTGATCCGGGAGATCACCGCCGACATGGCCTCGCCGCGACGCATGCACCGGCTGCTGCAGGGCGACGTGGGCAGCGGCAAGACGATTGTCGGCGTCTTTGCCGCGATGCTCGCGATGGAGAATGGGTTCCAGGTGGCCGTGATGGCGCCGACCGAGTTGCTGGCTGAACAACATGCGCGAAGCATGGGGGCCCTGTTGGCGCCGCTGGGGATCGAACCGGTGCTGGTGCTGGGCGCCCTCGGAGCGGCCGCACGCCGCGCGGTGGATGACCGCCTGCGCTCGGTCGATCCCCTGCTCGCCGTGGGCACCCATGCCCTCGTCACCGAGCGAACGGCGTTCGGACGCCTCGGACTGGCAATCATCGACGAGCAACATCGCTTTGGGGTGGAGCAACGGGCGGCGTTGAGTGCGAAGGGGGACGCGCCCGATGTGTTGCTGATGTCCGCGACCCCGATCCCGCGGTCGCTGGCCTTGACCATGTACGGCGACTTGGACGTGAGCACCCTCGATGAGCGCCCACCCGGGCGCCAGCCCATCACCACCGCGGTTCGACCCGAGAGCGCGCGCGAGAAGGTGATGTCCTTTGTGGTCTCGCAGGTAAAGCAAGGGCGCCAGGCCTACATCGTCTATCCGGTCATCGAGGACTCGGAGAAGACCGACCTCAAGGCGGCGACGACGATGTTCGCGCAGCTGGGCGGTGAGGGCGGGGCGCTACACGGGTTGCGCGTCGCGCTGCTCCACGGGCGGCTCCCTGGCGCGGAGCGCGATGACGTCATGCGTCGATTCCGTGGCGGCGAGGTGGACGTGCTGGTCGCGACCACGGTCATCGAGGTGGGGATCGACGTGCCGAATGCGACCGTGATGATCGTTGAGCATCCGGAGCGCTTTGGGCTGTCGCAGCTGCACCAGCTGCGAGGACGCGTGGGGCGGGGCGCCGAGGAGTCATTCTGCATCTTGCTTGGGGGAGTTGGGGCGGACGCGTACCAGCGGCTTAAGCTGTTCGCGTCGACGGAGGATGGCTTTGAGCTGGCGCGGGCCGACTTGCGATTGCGCGGCATGGGCGACTTGCTCGGTGCCCAACAGAGCGGGGTCGCGACCTTCCGCATCGCGGACCCGGTAGAGGACGAGGAGCTGGGGCTCGCCGCGCGGGAAGCCGCAACGGCACTCATGGACCGGGATCCGACCTTGGGGGCGCCGGAGCATCGCATGTTGCGTGATGCGCTCGGGCGGCGATTTCCGCGTGCGCTGGAGCTATTTCGGGTGGGCTGAGCCCCCCGAGGTGGTCACGAGGGCAAGAGTCGGCAGGGACGGGGGAGTGCCTCCCATGAGCGTGACCGGATCGAAGGGGCCAGCACCCGTGACGGCCCGAAGTCTGCGCCACCTACGACATGGCGCGTCGCAAGAGGTTGGGCTCAGTGTCCTGTACGTGCGACGATGTCATCCCGGGGCATGCGATTTCGATTGAGGGGCATCACCCTCTGTGAGAGTGTCTCATGTCCCGATGGCTTCTTGTTCCTGCGGTTCTCCTGACGGCTTGCCGTGAGGTCACCGACCCACGGCTCCTTGCTGAGGGCCCTCCCGACGCCGCGCTCGCAGCGAAGCTGCCCGGGGGTTTCCCGTTCTCGCCGATCACCCTGGGCTTTGCGTCGACGGCCGTCGGCGCGAACGGTGATGTCGTCGGCACGGACCTAAGCGGCGCGATTCGCGCGGTGCATTGGCGGGCGGGAATTCTCTCCACCTTGCGGACCCATCCGAGCTATGTCGCGCCAGGGACGCAATACCATGCAAAGGCGGTGAATGCGGTGGGGCAGATTGCCGGGTACATATACACTCCAACGGGGCTGGTGGGGGCGTTTTGGTCCAGTGCTGCGGCCGCGCCGGTCATTTTCGGCACGCAGGGGGTACTACGAAGCGTGACGGGCATTTCTGACGCGGGAGTCATCGTGGGGTCCATTGATGGCTTCGCCGAGGTTCCGAACCGTGCCTTTCGCTGGTCGCTCGCCACTGGGCTGCGCCCACTGCCGTCAGCTGGTGTACCGTGGTTTCCAATGGCGGTGAACGCCGCTGGGGAAGTGGCGGGGGTCTCCGCGCAGTCTCGACTGGTCCGCACCACCGTGGCGGGTGGGTATGTGGATCAGATCCTGGGGCGTCCTTTCCGGATAACCGGGATTCTCGGGAACGGGACGGTCACACTCTTCGATTCGGTGCAGGCACTGATCTGGACTCGGCAGGGCAGCGTTAGCCCACAGCTTGATCCTGCCACCGGGCTCGCCCTGGGTCGCGCAATCGCGATGGTCGGGCCGACCGGTCGGGTGGCGTGGTCGAGGTACGCGCTCCCGAACGGGAGCTTCTCCCCGTATCCGGTCGAGACCGCGGTGACTGGCGGCGCGACGGTTGTGCTCAACACCCCGACGGCTCAGACGAAGGTTGTGGGGATGACGTCCTGCGGGGCGGTCGTGACGGACAATGCAGTGGTCCCGGGGGTCGCGGTGTACTGGTCGAAATCAGCGCTGTTTGGGTGTGATCCCCCCACGCCGTGGCCGTGAGGTGCGGGTCCGGGGACGACGACCGCGAACAGTCGGGACGAGGGGGCGAATCGAGTCCCGGATCGCTCAGCGCGCCTTCATCACGTCGGCGGACGCGGCCCCAGTCGCTTCTTGATCCGCTCCAGCTCGGCCGTCGTCCGATCCAGCTCGTCCGTCAACTTGCGGAGCTCTTCCTCGCGTGCCCGGACGCGCTGCTCCGAGTTGGTGCGGATCGTCCCCAGCACCGCCGACATCGAGTCGGCGGTCTCGATCAACCGCCGGAGCACCCGCGCCTCCACGGCGCGTGGGCCCTGGGCACCGGCGGCGATCGCGGCGTCCAGCAATCCCAGGCGCTCGCTGTACTGAAAGCGCGGGTTGAGCGGGTCCGCGGCGAAGATCGCGCGCCACAGGGCGGCGTCCACCGCCTCACCCGTACCCTCGTGCTGCAAACCGTGGGTGATCAACATCCGATCGGCCCGCTCCCACTCGCCGCCCTCTGCGGCCTTGGCGGCATTGGTCAACACGACGGGCCACTCGGACAGGGCCGCGGGTGCCACGGCGACGGCGACGGCGGGGGTCACGGGCAGGGGGACGGGGAGCGGAGCAGGCGCGGTGCGACAGGCCAGGACGATCAGGAGGGCCGAAATGGCGGACTTCATGCGGGGGTAGGGTCAGAGTCGCGCCCGGTCGGGACGCGGCCGGCGGTGGAGCGGACCGGAAGGTGGATCGTGAACGAGGTGCCGACGCCAACGGCGCTCTGCACGGTAATCCCGCCGCCATGAGCCATCGCGATCCCCTTGGCGATCGCCAGCCCCAACCCGGTGCCTTTCAGCCCGGTGGTCTGGTTGTCGGCGGTGTAGAACTTCTCGAACACGTAGGGGAGTTGCGCGGCCGGGATCCCGGCACCGGTGTCGGCAACGGTCAGTTGGACGCCGTCGGCGTCTGCCTTGACCAGGAGGCGCACGGCACCACCACGCGGGGTGAACTTGAAGGCGTTGGACAGGAGGTTACCCAACACTTCGTTGATCTGTTCCGGGTCCCAGGTGACCTCGGCCGGCAGCGTCCCGTCGCGCGTGACCTCAAAGGTCACCTCGCGCTGGATGGCCAGCACCCGAAAGGTGCGCTCGAGGTCGCTGAGGAAGGCAGGGAGGGGGATGGGACGTGGATCGATGCGTCCGCCACCGGCTTCGAAGCGGGAGACGTCCAGCAAGCCGCGCACAAGTCGGCCGAGCGCCTTGCCCTGGGCGGCGAGGGTGTCCACGACCTCGGTCTGCCGTTCGGTGAGCGGGCCGTAGACGTTTTCCTTCAGCAACTGCAGGTACCCGGTGATGACGTTGATCGGTGTCTTGAGCTCGTGCGACGCGACCGACACAAACTCGGCCTTGAGTCGGTCCAGCTCGCGCAGCTGCATGGCCATCGAGTTGTACGACGCCGCCAGTCGGCCGAACTCATCACGGCGCGAGGCGGCGATGCCTAACGGGTGGCCAAAGTCACCCCCGGAGACGGCGCGCATCCCGGCATCCAGTTCGTCGATGGGGCCGGAAATGGACTGGGTGAGCCAGAGGCCGATAAGCACGGCGAGCACGCCGGCCGCCGCGACCAGGAAGAGGGCGGTGCGCCGCGCGGCTTCGGTCTGCTGGGCGATGGCACCCACCCGCTCGCGGGTCTGCTCCTGCAGCGCCTGCTCTGTGAGGGCGAGGATGCGTTCGACCTCGACGACGGCCGGAGCGACCTCACGGTCGATGATGGAATCGGCGAGCGCCGTGCGACCGGAGGCGGCCAGGCGCATGGCGGCGTTGGCCTCATCGCCCACAATACGCAGCGCCGTGCGCATGCGCGGGAGGGTGGCAGACGAGGTGATGCCGCCCAGGGAGTCGATGTGACTCCGCAGGGTATCCAGCCGTGCGGTGAACTGCGCCTCGGTCTGCGCCGTGGGGAAAAGCGAGATGAAGTTCCGGGTCTGGTTGACTTCCTGGATGGAGGTCCGGGCGCGGCCAAGGAACACCGCGGCGCGGAACTCGACGTCACTCAAGCGTTCGGTGTCGGCGCGCAGGTGCTGCACCGAGCGCAGGGCCAGGGTCAGCGGCACCCCCATGACGAGGGCGATCGCGGCAATGCCGAGGGCCAGGCGCGTTCGGAGCGTCATGGTCGGCTACGTGCGTTTGTGTTCATGCGTGTTGCCGCCTTTCCCGTGGATCGCATAACTTCCCGATTCCTGACGTCCTTTCACCAAGCCCTTTCGTGTCAACAACCTACGCCACCATCGCGGGTCTACCAACGTACGTCGGACAGTCGGTGACCGTCCGGGGCTGGTGTGCCCACCTGCGGTCGTCCGGCAAGATCGCCTTCATTGTGATGCGTGACGGGACCGGGCTCCTGCAGTGCGTCCTCGTCAAGAACCAGCTCGCTCCCGAGGTGTGGGAGCGCTTCGCTTCATTGACGCTCGAGACCAGTGTCTCGGTCACGGGTGAGGTGCGGGCCGAGCCGCGGGCGCCGGGGGGATATGAGATGGGAGTGACCGGGTTGAGCGTCCTGGGGGCCAGCCCGCTCGACTACCCGATCCAGCCCAAGGAACACGGGATCGACTTCCTGCTGGACCACCGGCACCTGTGGTTGAGGTCGCCACGGCAGGTGGCCCTGATGAAGGTTCGGCACGAGATCATCAACGCCATCCATGAGTTTTACGGCGACCGGGGGTTCATCCATGTTGATACTCCCATCCTGACGGCGGCGATCGGGGAGCGCTCCGGGCTCTTCTCGACCGAGTACTTCGAGGAAGGGAACGCCTACCTGGCCCAGACCGGGCAGCTCTACGGCGAAGCCGCGGCCGCGGCCCTGGGCCGCATCTACACCTTCGGCCCCACCTTTCGGGCCGAGAAGTCGAAGACGCGCCGGCACCTCACCGAGTTCTGGATGATGGAGCCGGAGATGGCGTTCTACGACCTCAACGATTCGCTGCAGCTCCAGGAGGAGATGCTGGTCCATATCGTCCAGCGCGTCCTCGTTAATCGCGCGGCCGAACTCAAGGAACTGGAGCGCGACACGGCCCCCCTCGAGAAGATCAAGGGTCCGTTCCCGCGGATCGACTACGGGGACGCCGTGAAGACGCTGCAGGGCAAGGGGAGTGCGATCACTTGGGGCGACGACCTCGGCGCCGAGGACGAGACGCTGCTCGTGGCGGACTATGAGACCCCGATCTTTGTCTGCAACTACCCCAAGGAGGCGAAAGCCTTCTACATGAAGGAGAATCCGGCCGATCCACGCACGGTGTTGTGTGCGGACTGCCTGGCGTCCGAGGGATATGGGGAGATCATCGGCGGCTCACAGCGAGAGGACGACCACGACAAACTGCTCGCGCGCATCCACGAGGAAGGCTTGCCGGTGGACGCGTATGGCTGGTACCTCGACCTCCGCAAGTACGGCACCTTTGTGCATTCCGGCTTTGGTCTCGGCCTGGAGCGCACGGTGGCCTGGGTCGCCGGCACCCCGCACATCCGCGAGTGCATCGCCTTCCCGCGGATGATGCACCGGCTGCGCCCATGAGCACGACCGGGGTAGGCCCCGACGCGCTGGGCGCGAAGTTCATCGAACGCTGTCGCTATTACCTCGGCGAGGAGTATCCGGCCAAGATCCGGGCGGTGCTCGAGGTGATCCCCGACGAGGCGCTCTGGTGGCGCCCGAACATCTGGTCGAATTCGGTGGGGAACCTGGTGCTGCACCTCTGCGGGAACGTGCGGCAGTGGGTGGTCTCGGGGATTGGTGGGGTGACCGATGTACGCAAGCGCGATGAGGAGTTTGCGGCGAGGGAGGGGTACAGCGCGGAGGAGCTGCGCGGGATCCTCGACGAGACGATCCGCGAGGTCGAGGCGACCCTGGCCGCGCTGCCAGTGGACGAGTTGATGAAGCAGCGGCTGATTCAGGGACGCGACACCCTGGTCATGTCGGCGCTGTTCCATGTCGTGGAGCACTTCTCGACGCACACGGGCCAGATCGTCTGGTTAGGCAAGATGTGGTCGGGGGCGGGGTCGATCCGGTTCTACGACGACGCGAACAACGCGGCACCGCTGTTTCTGGGGCCGGGGCGGAGCGATATCCAATAGGGGGACAGCAACTCAACTGCGAAGCACGGGCGGCACGAGCAGCCCGCGCGCGGTGCCGTGCTTCCCGTGCCGCTCGTACTGCCCGTGCTACTCGTACTGCGCAGTGGCGGTTCGCTGATATTGAGGCCGCGAGAAACCGTCCCCTCCACTGCGAAGCACGGGCGGCACGGGCAGCCCGCGCAGCACGAGGGGCACGCGTTGAGTCCCGTACTCCCCGTGCTGCTCGTACCGCCCGTGCTACTCGTGCCGCGCAGTGGCAGTATCGCTCTTGCCGTACCACATCCCGACCGCGGTCTCTTGCCCCGCCTCCTTGCGCATCTGCCCCCCGGGGGGGATTCTTCCGCGGCATTTTCCCCGAGGACTCCTCCCGCATGTCGTCCGACAACAAAGAGCAGTGGGGCTCAAAACTGGGCGTGATCCTGGCGGTTGCCGGGTCGGCCGTCGGTTTGGGCAACTTCCTGCGATTCCCTGGCCAGGCTGCCGCGAATGGTGGCGGCGCGTTCCTCATCCCGTACTTCTGCGCCCTGTTCCTGCTCGGCATCCCGATCGGGTGGGCCGAGTGGTCGATGGGGCGGTACGGCGGCAAGAAGGGGCTGCACTCGGCCCCGGCCATCATGGGATTGTTTGCAAAGGGGTCTGCAGGGCGGTACCTGGGGATCGTTGGGGTGTTGATCCCGCTCGGCGTGGCGTTCTACTACACGTTCATTGAAACGTGGACCTTCGGGTACTTCCTGAAGTACCTCACCGGTGGCGTCGGGGTGGACCCGAGTGCGCCTGTCTCGGACCAGGTGGCGGCGTCCTCCGCGTTCTATCGCTCCTTCACGGGGGCGGACCAGGACGGCGTTTTGTTCACGGGTGACTCGAAGTTTACGGTGATCTCCTGGGTCATTGTGTTCGGCCTGAACTTGTACCTGCTGTTCCGTGGGCTGTCCAAGGGGATTGAGAAGTTTGTTTCGTATGCGATGCCCACGATGGCCGTCATTGCGGTCGGTGTACTGATCCGCGTGCTGACGCTCGGGACCCCGGATCCTTCGATGCCAGACCAGAACGTCATGAACGGTCTGGGATATCTCTGGAATCCGAACTACTCGAAGCTCGGCGAGGCGCAGACCTGGCTCGCCGCGGCCGGCCAGATCTTCTTCTCCCTCTCGGTCGGGTTCGGCGTGATCATCAACTACGCGTCGTACATGAAGAAGAATGACGACGTGGCGCTTTCGGGGTTGACGGCATCGGCGACCAATGAGCTGTTCGAGGTGGGATTTGGCGGCATGATCACACTGACGGCGGCGTTTGTCTTTCTGGGAGTCAGCGGGACCACGGCGGCGGTAGCCACCGGTTCGTTCTCGCTCGGGTTCGCCACGCTGCCCGTCGTCTTTGCCCAGATGGGTCCGGCGGGGAACATCGTGGGAGCGGCGTGGTTCTTCATGCTCTTTCTCGCCGCGATCACCAGTTCCTTGTCGATGTACCAGCCGGCCGTGGCCCTGGTGAAGGAAGCGCTGGGATGGGCCCACGGAAAGGCGACCGGACTCATCGCCGCGCTCGGGACCGTCGGTGCCGTTCTCACGCTCTGGTTCACGCAGAACGGGACCTTCTGGAATACGATGGACTTCTGGGTTGGAACGCTGCTCATCTTCGTGATGGCTGGGATCCAGATCATCTACTTCTCATGGGTCTTCGGGCTGGAGCGGGGGTGGAAGGAAATTCATGCGGGCGCGTCGATTCAGATTCCCACGGTGTACAAGGTCGTGATGAAGTACGTCGCGCCGGCCTACCTGATCATCGTCTTCGTCGCGTTCTGCTTCCAGAATCTCGTGCCGTCGCTTCAGGCGGCGTGGGCGACCACTGGTTCGCGCATGGCGATGCTCACGATCGTCGGCTTGGTCGTCTTCCTCCTGGCGCTCGTTGCCGTGGGCGAGAAACGTTGGCGCGCGCAGGGCCTTGATATCGACGACCGTCAACCCGCGGACTGACCATGCTGATGATCCAGGAAACAGCGCAAGCCGCTCAACCGCTGACTGCGGCGGGCTGGGCCACGATGATCTTTTCCCTCTCCGTGGTGTGGGGCGGGGCGTTCTGGTGCTTCCGTCGGGTGCTGCAGTCGCCGCAGGACGAGAAGGCGCCGGTCGGGCTCGGCGCGTAGCACGTCGATGACACCACGGTGCCCCGGCCTGACCGGGGCGCCGCTCAAGGCTACTTGTCGGTCTCAGTAGCCTTCACCTCGTCCCAAAGCGGATCGAGAACGGCCAGCCCCGCCGACTTCACATCGATGTCGCGGCTGGCCGCGAGTCGTTCCATGGCCGTGAACCGGCGCGTGAACTTCGCGTTCGCCCGATCGAGGGCGAGCCCGGCATGGACCCCGGTCTTGCGGCAGAGATTCACCACGGAGAACAGCAGGTCGCCGAGTTCACCCTCGAGCCGGTCGTGTCGTCCCGGTTGCTCGGCGGGCTCGGCCAACACCGCCCGAACCTCTGCCAGTTCCTCGGCGACCTTGTCGGCCGGACCCTCGACGTCGTCCCAGTCGAACCCGACGCCGGCCGCCCGGTCCTGAAGCCGGTGAGCGCGGTGCAGGGCGGGGAGGCCTGAGGCGAGCCCATCCTCGATGGAGCCACGGCGCGCGGCCTTCATCGTCTCCCAGTCCTGCCGAATCCCATCGCCGTAGAGGTGGGGATGCCGCCGGTGCATCTTGGCGATCAGACCGCTGGCGACATCGCCGATGTCGAAGGCGCCGCGGTCTTCCGCGACCACCGAGTGAAAGAGAACCTGGAGCAGGACATCGCCCAGTTCCTCCTTCATGTGGGTGTCGTCGCCGGCTCGGAGGGCGTCGTCCAGCTCGTGCGCTTCCTCCACGAGGTAGGGGCGCAGCGAGTCATGGGTTTGCGCCGCATCCCACTCGCAGCGGGCTCGCAAGTCCTTCATCAGGACGAGCGTATCTTCAAGTGTGGCCTTGGGTTGCATAGTCTCCTCTCGAGTCCTATACTACCCGACCCTTCGACCCGGGGTCAATGGATTCGCGAACGTCGCGCGCGTGGGTTGAGGTCGACCTCGAGGCGGTCCGGCGCAACGCCCGCACGATCGCGCTTCAGGCTGGTCGCCCCCTGATCCCGATGGTCAAGGCGGACGCCTACGGACTCGGTGCCGTGCCGGTCGCGCGGGCCCTCCTCCCCGAACAGCCTTGGGGCTTTGGCGTGGCGACGGTGGCCGAGGCCGCCGAGCTGCGCGCAGCTGGGATGGCAGGTCGCATCCTGATCTTCAGCCCGACGCTGCCGTGGGACTTCGCGGCCATCCGTGAAGTTGGTGCGACGCCGACGCTGGGTAGCCCGGCGACTATCGACACCTGGATCGCGACTGGCGGTGGCGCGTGGCACCTCGCAATCGACACTGGGATGCACCGCGCTGGGATCGAGTGGCACCGGGTCGGGGAGGTCGCCGATCAGGTACGCACTTTCCCGCCGGAGGGTGCCTTCACGCACTTCCACTCGGCGGACGCCAATGACGGGTCGATGGCTGTCCAGCAGGACCGATTTCGTCAGGCGCTGGCGGCCCTCCCGGCGCGCCCAGGTCTCCTGCACGCGGAAAACAGTCCGGGGGTCGAGCGGCAAGCGCCTTCGCCGTGGGACATCGTGCGGCCCGGGGTTTTCCTGTATGGGGTGGGTGGTGCGAGCGGTTCCGCGATACAGCCGGACCCGGTGGCCCACCTCCGAGCCCGCGTCGTCGACCTGCACGAAGTACAGGCGGGAGAAGGAGTGTCCTATGGCGCGACGTGGAAGGCGGAGCGTCCATCTCGCATCGCGACGTTGCCGATTGGATACGCCGACGGGTACCGGCGCGCCTTTTCTTCCCGCGGCATGGTGCTCCTGAACGGACGCCGTGCTCCCGTGGTGGGACGCGTGACGATGGACATGACCATGGTCGACGTCACCAACGTCCCCTGCGCGGTGGGCGATGTGGCAACCCTGTTGGGGCGCGCGGGTGACGATCATCTGGACATCAACGTGATCGCAGAGGAGGTCGGCCTGTTGTCATACGAATTGCTGGTCGGCCTCAAGCTGCGCGTCCCCCGGATCTACGTGGGGGCGTGATGCCGCGCCGGGCTATCCTGCTGATCCTCGACGGGGTCGGGATCGGTGCGGCCCACGACGCGCACCGGTATGGTGACGTCGGCAGCCACACCCTCGGCAACGTCCTCGCCGCGACGCCAGAGCCCTCGCTGCCGCATCTCAACGCGCTGGGGCTGGGGGATCTCGACGTCCTTGAGGGGCTCGTCGCCGCGACCGGAAGCGCGGCGCGGTGTACGCTCCAGCCGGCATCGGCCGGGAAGGACTCGACCACGGGACACTGGGAGCTGTGCGGCGTGCACTTGGCCGAGCCATTCCCGACGTATCCGCAGGGGTTCCCGCAGGAAGTCGTCGACGAATTTGCCCGTCGCACTGGACGTCCGGTGATTGGGAATGTGGTGGGCAGCGGCACCGACGTGATCGCGCGATTTGCGGCCGAACAGGCTCGGACCGGCGCCTGGATTCTGTACACCTCGGCGGATTCTGTCTTCCAGATCGCCGCCCACGAGGGGGTCATCCCGCTGGATGAGCTCTACCGGGGCTGCCAGATCGCGCGGGACATGCTCATGCCGCCGCACAACGTGTCCCGGGTGATCGCACGGCCCTTCGTCGGGCCGGACGGCGCCTGGACCCGGACGGCCAACCGTCGCGACTACTCGATCGAACCGGTCGCAGAGACCTTGCTGGATGCCCTCGCCGCGGCTGGAGTCGACCGGGCAGGGGTCGGGAAGGTGGACGACCTCTTCGCCGGTCGGGGGATCCGATCCCGGCATACGAAGGACAACGCCGAGGGGATCGCCCTGATCCTGGAGTGGCTGAACGGCGACCGTGGTGGGCTGCTCTTCGCGAACCTAGTAGATTTTGACCAGCTCTACGGGCACCGGAATGACGTCCCGGGGTTCTACGGGGCATTGCGGCAGTTCGACGACGCGCTGCCGAGCCTGCTTTCTGGACTCCAGGAGGACGACCTGCTGTTCATTACCGCTGACCACGGGAACGACCCGACGACGCCCAGCACCGATCACGCGCGCGAGCGCATACCGTTGCTGGTGGTTGGGCCGCGCGTGCGTCCCGTGCGGCTGCCGGAGCGATCGACTTTTTCGGACGTCGGGGCGACGATCGCCGAATGGCTGGGCGTATCGTTCAGGGGCCGTGGCACCTCGATGCTGTCGGAGGTTGTCGCATGACGGCGGCCGACGCCGGGATCGACGCGGCGCTTGAGGCGATGCAGCGCGCCTACGCCCCGTACTCGCACTTTCGAGTTGGGGCCGCGCTGGTGAGTCGGGACGGTGCGGTGTTCATGGGGTGCAACGTGGAGAACTCGTCGTATCCGGCCGGGATCTGCGCGGAACGTTCGGCGCTGTCATCGGCGGTTGTGGCAGGGGCTCGTGAGTTTGTGCGTGTGGTGGTGGCGACCGAAGCGACCGAACCGACGCCGCCGTGCGGGTTGTGTCGGCAGGCGCTGGTGGAGTTTGCGCCAGACCTGGAAGTGATCAGCGTGACCTCCGATGGCAAGCGTGCGGCGTGGCGCCTGGGCAACCTGTTGCCGGCGCCGTTCACCCCCGAGAGCCTGGCGCATCGATGAAGATGGGACGCGTGGTGGGCACGGTCGTGGCGACGCGGAAGGACCCGTCGCTGGACGCCCTCAAGCTGCTGATTGTCGACAACCTCACCACGGGGTTGGAGAAGGAAGGGGGATACGTGGTGGCAGTGGACAGTGTGGGGGCAGGGATGGGCGAAGTTGTCTTGTATGCGAGCGGAAGTTCCGCGCGCCTGACGAGCGTCACCAAGGACCGGCCGGTGGACGCCGTCATCATGGCCATTGTGGATAGCTACGATGTCGAAGGACGTAATACTCGGTTGGCCTGAAGGGCTCCGCCGTCTGGCGTTGGGCGCCGTCCTGGTGACGGCGCTCGCGGCTTGCAACGAGGACCTGGTGGGAGGGGCGGCATGTCCGTCGCTCTGCCCGGGGACCCAGGTCGTGGTGCGGGACACGGTGCTCGATGCCGTCACCTTCGACACGGTGATCAACGAGATCACGACGCTCGGCGCGGAAACCGCGCTGCTGCTTGCGGCGCGTGGTGACACGCTCGACACCCGCGTCATCGTGCGGTTTGACTCGCTGCCGAAAACCGTCACGCGCAACGGCGGTGATTCGGTGATCGCGGCGGTCGACAGCGCCTACCTGCTGCTGCGGCTGAATGCGAGTGACACGCGCATCACCGACTCGGTTCGCATCGACGTGTACGACGTCGATACCACGGCCAGCGACACGTCGACGGCCGCGGTGCTCGCCCTGTTCCGGCCGGATCGACTTATTGGCGGAAGCGCGTTTGACACGACGCAGGTCAAGGACTCCATGCGTGTGTACCTGACCAACGAGAAGCTGTTGGCAAAGATCTCGGGGAGCGGGCGTTTGCGTGTGGGGTTGCGGGCAACGTCCAAGGGCCGGGTTTCGGTGAGCGTGGGCGCGGCGAATGATGCGTTGTCGGCGGCGCTGTTCTTCGATCCCGTCCCTTCGGACACCGCGATCAAGGCGCTGACGGTCTCGCCGCGGTCGATGACGCCGGCGGACAACGCGACGCTGCGGGACGATCTGCTGGACTACTTCGTGATTGCCCGTGGGGCTCCGCCTCCCCCAAGCGACGTGCTCTCGATCGGCGGACTGCCGGCGCGACGCAGCTTCCTGCGGTTTGACGTGCCGACGCGCATCCTGGATTCGTCGACGGTCCTGCGCGCCACATTGGAGTTGACGCAGCGGCCGAACCGATTCCTCGACGCCAGGGACAGCGTGTTGGTCCTTCCGCAGGTCGTCACGGCCGGCGAGGAAGTGCGGGACCTGGCTCGCGCGGTCACACTGCTTTCGGCGTTCCCGGTGGATACGGTGCGGGTGGCACCCGGGGATTCCGGCGTGCGCAACATCGAGGTCGCGGCCGCCTTGCGGCAATGGACCACCGACAACAACCCATTCAAGCAGCAGCGGGCGCTGGTGATTCGCAGCAACGCCGAAGGGTTGAGTCCCTTTGACGCGCATTTCTTCTCGCTCGAGGCACCGGCGGCGTTGCGGCCGAAGCTGCGGGTATCGTATTCCCTCCGCACGAGCTTCGGGATCCCATGAGTCCTTCCATTCGATTCGCGGTCCTTGGCCTGGTGGTGGCCACCTCCGCGTCGGCGCAGGGGACGTTGAGCGGCCAGGGGTTCGGGTATCCGTTGGGCGGGCTGAGCGCGCGGGCGCTGGCGTTGGGCGGGGCAGCAGGGGAGTTCGATCCCCGGTCTGCGCGCAATCCGGCGGCGGTCACCCAGGGGCTCCGGATGGGGCTCTATTTCCAGTATGACCCCGAGTTCCGGCAGGTGGAGTCGGCGACGGCGACGGACAACACCGTCGTCCCGCGGTTCGCGACCTTTGGCCTGATCTTTCCCGTCAAGGAGACGATGGCGATCAGCCTTTCCACGCACTCGCTGCTGGACCGCACCTGGGCAACGAGCATCCGATCCGGCCAGCGGCTGGGCCTCGACAGCGTGTTGTTCACGGAGACGAACCGGTCGTCCGGCGCCATTAACGAAACCCGCTTGACGTTCGGGTGGCAACATGCGAGCGGCAAGGTGTCATTAGGTGTGGCAGGGCTGGTGGTGACTGGCGAGAATCGACTCAACTTGCGCCGCGAGTTTGACGACTCACTCCGCTATGGCACGCTCAACCGGTCGCTGACGCTCGCGTACTCTGGCAGTGGCGTGTCGGCCGGCGTGTTGCTGCAGCCGGTGAAGTGGTTCTCGCTTGCCGCTTCGGTGCGTCAGGGCGCAGGGATCAACCTGCGGATCGAGGACACGCTCAAGACCTCGGCGTCTGTTCCCAATCGGATGGGCGTCGCGGCGCGGATGGACGCGATTCCCGGGGTCAGCCTGATGGCGTCGGCAGACAAGGCGACCTGGTCGCGCCTCAATGGCCTCGGCAGTGCGCAGGCCGACGCGCGGGATGCCTGGGAGTACGGGCTCGGCGTGGAGTTCTTCAGCACGCGCGCGCGCCGCATCACCGACTGGACCTACAGCGCGGGCTATCGCACACGGGAGTTGCCGTTCGCCGCCGGAGGTTCCGGTGTGGACGAGCGCCTGCTGAGCGGTGGCGTCTCCATTCCTGTCGCGCGTGGTCGGTCGAGTCTTGACCTCGCCGGCCTGCGCGTGACCCGTGAAGCGACGGGGCAGGTGGCCGAACGCGCCTGGCAATTGAGTGTTGGAGTGACGGTTCGCCCGTAGGGGGCCACGTGAAGGTTTACCTGCACACCTTCGGCTGCCGCGCCAACCAGTACGACACCGAGCTGGTGCGCGGGATGGTGCACGACGGCGGTGCGACGATCGTGGGGTCCATGTCCGAGGCGGACGTCGCGGTCCTCAACTCCTGTGCGGTCACGAGTGACGCCGTGGCGGACCTGCGGCAGCAGGTGCGCCGGGGCGCCCGTCAATCGCCCGGGCTCCGCACCGTGGTGATGGGATGTGCGGCCGCGATCGATGACGGGACCATTGCCGGGCTGCCCGGCGTGAGCCATCTGGTGGCTGGGGCGGATCTCTCGCGTATTGCCGAGGCGCTCAGTCTTCCCGTTCCCCTGCAGCGGCCGGCGCAGCAGACGGGGGCGCGCGCCCTCCTCCGGATCCAGGATGGGTGCGGCGAACACTGCACCTTCTGCGCGACGACCCTTGCACGCGGTGAGCATCGATCCCGACCGGCCCCGGAGCTGGTGCGCGAGGCGCAGGCCCTCGCGACCCACCATCCCGAAATCGTGCTGACCGGGATCCATATCGGCCACTGGGGACGCGAGCACGGGTCCTCGTTAGGTCTGTTGCTGCAAGCAGCTGGTGCGGGCGGTTCCCAGCGTGCGCTTCCGCCTGTCGTCGGTGGAGGCGAGCGAGGTGGACGGCTCGCTGCGTGAGTGTCTTGAGGAACGCGGACGCGTCGCCCCGCACCTGCACGCCCCGCTGCAATCCGGTTCGGACCGCATCCTCAAGCGCATGGGACGGCATTGGTACACCGCGACCTCCTATCGCGCGGCCGTGGAGGCAGTGGTTGGTGGACGGGACGCCTTTGGCCTCGGGGCCGACGTGATCACCGGCTTTCCGGGCGAGACGGAGGCCGACCACGCCGCGACGGTCAACCTCGTGCAAGCGCTGCCGTTCTCTTACCTCCATGTCTTTCCCTGGTCCCCTCGCCCCGGAACGGCTGCGCTGGCCCTTGGAGATCACGTGTCCCCGGAGGTCGCGAGTGCGCGGGCCGCCGAGCTGCGGCGACTCGGTGACCGAAAGGCACGCGAGTATGCACAGCGGCGAGCGGGGGGCGCGGCCGATGTCGTACTGGTCCGCGGAGCCGGGCAACAGGGGCTCACGGAGGATTACCTTACCGTCCGCGTTGCGGGGCCACCCCGTGGGCGCGGCGAGCGCTTCTCCGCCCGGTTGCAGCTCGAAGACGGAACCCTGCAGGCCACCCCGATCGCGCCATGACCGACCCCCGCGCCACGGTCTACATCGAGACCTACGGCTGCCAGATGAACGTGAGCGACACCGAGCTGATGCTCGGCAAGCTGGCGGCTGAGGGCTATGCGCCTGTGGACGCGCCTGAGGCGGCGGATGTCATCCTGCTGAACACCTGTGCCATCCGAGACCATGCCGAACAACGGGTGATCGGTCGCCTGGGCGAGCTCAAGCGCTCCATGAAGCCGGGGAGTGTCGTCGGGGTGACGGGGTGCATGGCCCAGCGCCTGGGACCGCAGCTGCTGACGCAGGCGCCGCACGTGTCGATGGTGGTTGGGCCGGATGGGTACCGCGCGTTGCCGCAGCTGGTGGCGCGTGCCCGGGCCGGCGACCGGTCCGTCGAGACGACCTTTGACCTCGAGGAACACTACGAGGACTTTTCCCCGCGTCGGCTCGACAAGGTGCGGGCCTGGATCCCGGTGCAGCGGGGCTGCGACTACAAGTGCACCTATTGCATCGTGCCGTTCACGCGCGGGACGGAGCGCAGTCGAGCGCTGGCCGACGCGGTGCGCGAGGCCGAGCAGGTGGTGGCCGACGACATCACCGAGGTGACGCTGCTCGGGCAGACCGTCAATTCGTTCCATGATGGCACCCATGATTTCGCCGACCTGCTGCGCGCAGTTGGCGCGGTACCGGGACTCCGTCGGTTGCGCTTCACCAGCCCGCACCCGAACGACTTCTCCGACCGGGTGATCGCGGCGATGGCCGAGGTGCCCGCGGTCTGCGAGCACGTGCACCTTCCGCTGCAGTCCGGGTCCACGTCGGTGCTCAAGCGGATGTTGCGTCGGTACACGCGGGAGGAATACCTCGCCTGTGTCTCGCGACTGCGCGAGGCCATTCCCAACCTGGCCATCACGACCGACATCATCGTCGGCTTTCCGGGGGAGACCGAGGAGGACTTCATCGAGACCCTGGAGGTCGTGCAGCAGGTCGGCTTTGACGACGGGTACACCTTCAAGTTTTCGGCGCGCGAAGGCACGCCGGCCACGCGAATGCCGGCGGAATTGACGGTGCCGGATGAGGTGGCCTCCGAGCGGCTGGCAAGGTTGATCGCCGTCGTGCGCGCCGGGTCGCGTCAGCGCAACCTCGGCCTGCTCGGCCAGCGCCGCGAGGTGCTCGTCGAGAAGGCGGCGCGTCGTGGGGACCTGATGCAGGCGCGATCACGCGACTTCAAGACCGTCCTCGTGAGTGGCGACGACCAGCTGTTGGGCCAATACCTCAATGTGGAACTCACGGGGACGACGGGCTCGACGTTCACCGGGACGCGAGTCGCCGCGCGGAAGGAGCTGCCGGTCGGCTGAAGCACACTGGCCCGGGCGCCCCGGTGCCTGTGCGATCCGTCACACCCGGGAGGCATCCGGGCGCACGGCGTGTCCCATCCCCGGGCGAGATCGTCCTGCTGATGTTGCTGACCTCGCCATGAAGAACGCGCTTGAGGAAATCGCTGCCGACGTGTTCGAGCAGCTGCGCCGCCGCAATGCGGGATTTTGTTCGTGCCTGCAATGCCGGGATGATGCCATCACGCACGCGCTCAACAAGATCCGACCACGCTACATCAGCGGGTCGCCGGTTGGCTCCGCGGTCACCCGCGTGGCGTTGTCACAGTGGCAGGTGCGAGCGGAGTTGTCGGTGGTCATGATCGACGCGATGCGGCGGGTGCACGCGCATCCGCGACATGCGCCGCTCGTGCCAGAGGCTGTGCACAGCGGGTAGTCCCCGGGGCCGGAGTGCCCCGTGCCCCTCATCACCGTGGTGTTCCTCGCGTATGCGAGCGGTCTGTGGCTTGCCATCGGCGGGCGACTGGTGGTCGGGCTGGTCGTCGCCACCCTCCTCGCGATCGCTGGGTGTGCGAGGCGGCGTCCCGAAGGATGGTTGGCTGCCCTCACGATGGGGCTCGCCCTGGCCACCGGTCGGGAGACCGCGCGGATCGATGCGGGGTGCCGCGCCGCAATGTTGCGCGGTGGGGTTGTCGAGGTGCGACTCCTGGAGCCCTTGCGGACCGGGAAGAGTGCCGGGGCCCGCGCGCTGGAGCCGTGCGGCGTTCGTGTCCGGGTCACCGCGCGCGCGGCGGCAGCGGCCGGAAGCGTGCTTCGCGTCGAAGGGAGTGTGCGCCGCGCGGGCGGGACCCTCGCGATCCGCGGCCGTAGCGTCACGGTGCTCGAGCCGCCGGGGCTCATCGCCCGCAGTCGTGCCCGCGTGGGTACGCGGATCGACCAGCTGTTTGGTGCGGATGGGGCGCTGGTGCGCGCGCTGGTGCTGGCGGAGCAATATGACCTCGATGTTGAGCTGCGCACCCGGTGGGCGGATGCGGGGATCATTCACATGGTGTCGGTCTCCGGGCTGCACGTATCGATCATTGCCGGGGCACTCGTGGGGGCGTTTGGGGCGTTCGGCTGGCCGCGCATGCGCGCGGAGGCGGCGGCGTTGGCCGTGCTCCTCGCCTATGTGGCCTGGATCGGGTGGCCGCCCCCCGCCGTGCGTTCTGCGGTGATGACGGCGTGGACCCTGATGGCCCGCTGGCAGCAACGTCCACCCGCCGTGTGGGCAGTCTGGGGGGTGGGGAGCGGGATCTCGCTGGTCGACCCGCACGTCGTCACGGACCTTGGGTGGCAGCTCTCGGTTGTGGGGATGGCCGGGCTGGTGGCGTCTGGCCGACTGGTGGAGTCGCTTCGCTTGCGCAGGCCGATGGTGCGCTACCTCGTCGAGGGCGCGGTGGCGACCGGGATTGCCACGATCGTGAGCGCCCCGATTGTCGCGTGGACCTTTGGTCGCATCAGCATTGCCGCCGTTGTGTCCAACCTCGCCGCCGCGCCGCTCTTCAACATCGCCCAACCGTTGCTGTTCCTGGCCGTCGTGCTTTCCTGGGTTCCCGAGGCGGTGATCGGGTTGGTGGTCGATGCCGCGCGGGGCGCACTGGCCCTCATCAACGTCGTCGCCCGCCTGGGGGCGCTGGTGCCGTTCGCCACGGTCAGCGTGTCGCCGGACGCCTTCACGGCCACCTGCCTGGTGATCGTCGCCACCGGCCTCGTCCTGGCCGGGGCCATGCGTGAGGTGCGGTGGGGGATCACCATCCTCCTCGTCGGTGTGGTTGGGGCGACATGGGCCCGAGTGATTCCGCGCGGCAACGGGCGGGTGGAGATGCACGTGATTGACGTGGGGCAGGGTGATGCGTTGGCGATCCGCACACCGCGCGGGCGCTGGATCCTGGTCGACGCGGGACCGTCGTGGGACGGCGGCGACGCCGGTCGGCGCACCGTCGCCCCCTACATTCGGCGGTTTGGTGGCGATGTGGTGCACCAGGTGATCACGCACCCGCACCTGGACCACTACGGGGGTGTGCCCGGGGTGCTCTCGCCCCTGGCGGTCGATTCGGTGTGGGAGGGTGGGGCGCACGCCAACAGGGGGTATGTCGACTGGCGCTCGCGCGAACGGCGGCCGTGGGGGGTATTGTCTGCCGGCGATTCCCTGCGGCTGGATGGGGTGGTGGTGCGTGTGCTCGCGCCGTCTCGCCCGTGGCGCGAGTCACAGGAGAACCCTAACGAGGCCAGCGTCGTGCTGCGCGTCGAGTTCGGGGCACAGCGGTGGTTGCTGACGGGTGACGCCGAGGCCGGTGCGGAGCAATGGCTGCTGTCGCACGGTCGGGACGCGCTGGGCGCGACCGTGTTGAAGGTGGGACATCACGGGAGTCGATCGAGTTCGTCACCCGGTTTCCTTGAAGCGGTGACGCCCCGCGTCGCCGTGATCTCGGTCGGTCGCGACAACGACTACGGGCATCCCTCCGTCGAGGTGTTGCAGCGGCTCGACGCGCTCGGCACCCATGTGTTGCGAACGGACGACGAGGGGACGATCGTCCTTTCGTCGGACGGGCACTCGCTGGAGGTACGAACGGAATGGGGGTATTGGCGCTACCGCGGGCCCTGATCGAGCTGGTCCTCGGCCGGGTGGAGGCAATGCCGACGGTGCTCGTCAGGGAGTTCCCGGAGCTGGCGGTGATGCGTCTCCGGCGCGGCGGGCTGCTGCCGCGGCTGGGGGGGTGGTTCCTTGGACAGGGCAGTGTGGCCGGTATCACGGTCCGCCGGACGGTCTTTCTGGGCGTTGGGGCCGCCATAACTGCGGAACTACTCTTGCACGAGCTTGCCCACGTCCGGCAGTTTGAGGCATTCCGGGCCTTTCCCCTCAGATATTGGTGGGAGTCGGCCCGGCGCGGGTACCTGGCGAATCGGTTCGAGGTGGATGCTCGTCAATTCGCCGCACGTCGACTCGACCGTCGTCTGGTCGACTCTCCCTGGAACGAGGATCCCTGAACGTGGTCAAGCACACCGCGACGTCGGTCGTCACGATCGAGCGCTTCATCATCGAGCAAGAGCGGAATTTCCCCCAGGCCACAGGCCAGCTGTCGGGGATCCTCCAGGACATTGCCCTCGCCGGCAAGCTCATTACCAACAAGGTGCGGCGCGCGGGCCTGGTCGACATTCTTGGCGCCCTGGACTCCGAGAACGTGCAGGGCGAGATCCAGCAGAAGCTCGATGTGTTTGCCAACGAGACCATCGTGAAGGCGATGGACCACGGTGGTCGCTTGTGTGCCATGGCGTCGGAAGAGGAGCCGGAGATCATCCCGATTCCCGACCAGTTCAAGTGCGGCAACTATGTGCTGTGCTTCGACCCGCTGGATGGGTCGTCAAACATCGACGTGAATGTGCCCGTCGGCACGATCTTCTCGGTGATGCGGAAGATCACGCGAGGGGTGCACGGTGAGTTGGAGGACGTGCTGCAGCCCGGGCGTCGGCAGGTGGCGGCCGGCTACATCATCTACGGCTCCAGCACCATGATGGTGTACACCACGGGGCACGGGGTGCATGGCTTCACACTCGATCCGTCCATCGGCGAGTTCCTCCTGTCGCATCCGGACATCAAGACCCCACGGCGCGGGCGCTACCTCAGCGTGAACGACTCGTACGAGCAGTATTGGGATGAGCCGGTGAAGGCGCTGATGCGTCGTTACCGCGGCCTCGACGGGCAGCAGAAGGCGATGAACGTGCGGTACGTGGGCTCCCTGGTCGCCGACTTTCATCGCAACCTGCTCGGCGGTGGCGTCTTTGCCTATCCCGCCAACACGCAGTCGCCGCGGGGCAAGCTCCGCATGCTGTATGAGTGCAACCCGCTGGCGTTCATCGTGCAGCAGGCCGGTGGGGCCGCCACTGATGGGATCAACGACATCCTGGATGTCATCCCCACCGAGCTGCACCAGCGCTCCCCGCTTTTCATCGGTAGTGCCGACGACATCGAGACGGCGAAGGACATGCTCGCCAAACGCGTCGCCTGAGCCGCACCCGCGGGATGGAAGGGCCGGGGGGCGATCGCCGACAGCGGCGGCCGCCCCCCGTCATCTTCCCCGTGCCCGCGACCCGCATGCACGGACTCCCCATTATCCTCCCCGCATGACCAAACCTGCGTCCAGCGAGCGGCTTTCGCCGGCTGGGATTCCCCTCAAGGTGGCCTACAGCGAGGCCGACGTCGGCCCTGGATTGGCCGAGCGCCTGGGCACTCCGGGGCAGTGGCCATTCACGCGCGGTGTGCAGCCCACGATGTACCGCGGCCGCTTGTGGACCATGCGCCAGTACGCCGGCTTCGGCACCGCCGCGCAGACGAATGAGCGCTTCAAGCACCTGTTGGCCGCCGGACAAACCGGGCTCTCGGTCGCCTTCGACCTTCCCACGCAGATGGGGATCGACAGCGACTCGTCGCGCGCGCTCGGCGAGGTGGGTCGCGTAGGGGTGGCGATCGACACCGTCGAGGACATGCACACCCTCCTCGACGGCATTCCGCTCGACCAGGTGTCGACCTCGATGACGATCAATGCCACGGCGTCCACGCTGTTGGCCATGTACCTCGTGGTGGCGGAGGAGCGGGGGATCGCACGCGCGAAGCTCAGTGGCACGATCCAGAACGACCTGCTCAAGGAGTACATCGCGCGCGGGACGTACATCTACCCGCCCGCGCCGTCGCTGCAGCTGATCGCCGAGATCTTTCGCTTCTGTGCGGCCGAGGTGCCGGACTGGAATCCGATTTCGATCAGCGGGTACCACATCCGGGAAGCCGGGGCCACCGCGGTGCAGGAGCTGGCCTTCACGATGGCCAACACCCTGGCCTATGTGCAGTGTGCCCTTGATGCTGGCCTGGCCGTGGACACCTTTGCGCCGCGGCTCTCGTTCTTCTTTGCCGCGCATAACGACCTGTTCGAGGAGGTCGCGAAGTTCCGGGCCGCCCGACGGATGTACGCGCGCCTGATGCGCGAGCGGTTTGGGGCGAGCGACGCCAGCGCCCGGTTGCGCTTCCACACGCAGACCGGTGGGGTGACCCTCATGGCCCAACAGCCGCTGAACAATGTCGTTCGCGTCACGGTGCAGGCTCTGGCGGCCACGTTAGGCGGGACGCAGTCCCTCCACACGAATGGCTACGACGAGGCGCTGGCCCTCCCGACCGCGGACGCGGCGACCCTCGCGTTGCGCACCCAACAGGTGGTGGGATACGAATCCGGGGTGGCCAACACCGTCGACCCACTGGCCGGCTCGTACTTCGTCGAGGCGTTGACGGACGAACTCGAGCGCCAGGCCACGGCCCTGGTGGAAAAGGTCGACACGTTGGGCGGTGCCGTCGCGGCGATCGCGCAGGGGTTCTTCCAGGAAGAGATCGCGCGCAGCGCCTACGCCCACCAATTGCGGGTGGAGTCGGGGGAGTCGGTGGTTGTGGGGGTGAACCGATTTGGGGACGGGCAGGAGCCGCCGGTGATTCCCACGCCGGATTTCTCAGCGCTGGAGTCGGAGCAGGTCGCTCGCGTGCGCGTGGTAAAGGGGCGTCGGGATGCCGCAGCGCTCAGCGGCGCGCTGGACCTGCTGCGGACCGCTGCGGGGGCTCCCGGAGCCGTGCGGCCGGCGCTCATGCCACTGATCATCGATGCCGTCAGGGCGCGGGCCTCGGTGGGCGAGATCTCGGACTGCCTGCGGGGCGCCTGGGGCGAGCACCGCCCGGGCTGAGTCGGGCGGCGCCTCCGGGCTTGGTTTTTGGACCTCCTGTCGCGGGGGATGGCGCATCCCGCTCCGGGCGGGACCCCTGGCGACATGATGCCGCGGGTGGATGTGAGGTCCCCGCGCTACCACCGGCCTTCTGGCGCGGCTAAGTTATTTGCGGTCCACCACTTGCAACGAATCTCGGGAATGCCGACGTACCAGTTTCGCTGCCCCGACGGCACCATCGTCGAGCGCATCTTCAAGATCAGTGAGGTTCCCGCCACCATCCCCGTGCCCAACGGCGAGGGGGAGGCGGTGCGGATGATCTCCGGCGGTGCCGGGCTGATCTTCAAGGGGTCAGGGTTCTACATCACCGATTACGGGAAAGACGGCAAGAAGGACCAGCGGGAGGCGTCGAAAGGCGAGGCCGCGAAATCCGATTCGAGCAAGGCTGACACCCCCAAGGCCGACGCGGCACCGGCCAAGGCGGAACCCACGAAGGCCGCCCCGGCATCGGGTAGTTCGGGCGGGAGCGAATGAGCGCGGAGGAGATGCTCCGCGGCGCGATCGCCCGCGCGGCGGTGGACCTGGGCGCTGCGGCCGACTTTGCGGCCCACCTGGAGCGTCCGCGCGATCCGTCATTTGGGGACTGGGCGTCCAACGCCCCGATGGCCCTCGCCAAGGTGTTGCGTCGCAAGCCGCTGGACATCGCGCACGACCTGGTGGCGCGCCTGGACGTGGCGGCTGCAGGGGTCCGCGAGGCCTATGTCGCGCCGCCGGGGTTCATCAACTTCCGGATGGCGGCGGGGGCCGAGGCGGCTCGACTCGCCGAGATCATTAGCACCGGTGCGCAGTACGGCCGTTCGACCGAGGGGCAGGGGGCGCCCGTCAATGTCGAGTTTGTCTCGGCCAACCCGACGGGGCCGCTGCACGTGGGGCATGGCCGGCAGGCCGCGTTAGGCGATGCCGTCGCCGCCCTGTTGGAGGCCACCGGGTGGACGGTGACCCGCGAGTTCTACTACAACGATGCGGGCGTCCAGATCGCCAACCTCGCCTTGAGCGTCCAGGCGCGCGTCCGCGAACTGGCCGGGATGCCGCTCGTGATCCCCGAGGGGGGATACCACGGGGAGTATATCGGGGATATCGCGCGCGCCTACGTCGCGGCCCACCCGGAGGACGCGCGGGGGGAGAACCTCGATCAGCTGCGCACCTTTGGCGTCGCGGCCCTCCGTCATGAACAGGACCTGGACCTGCAGGCGTTCGGGGTGAAATTCAATGTGTACTACCTGGAGTCGTCGCTGTATACCGACGGCCAGGTTGAGGCGACCGTCGCCATGCTGCAGGGAGCCGGCCATACCTTCGAGAAGGATGGGGCCCTCTGGCTGCGCACGACGGACTACGGCGACGACAAGGACCGCGTGATGCGGAAGTCGGATGGGACGTATACGTACTTCCTGCCGGACGTCGCCTACCATGTCACCAAGTGGCGTCGTGGCTTCCACCGCGCCATCAACGTCCAGGGCGCGGACCATCACAGCACGGTGACGCGCGTGCGCGCCGGGCTGCAGGCCCTCGAGATGGGGATCCCCGAGGGATACCCGGAATACGAGCTGCACCAGATGGTCACGGTGATGCGCGGCGGCGAGGAGGTGAAGATCTCCAAGCGGGCGGGCAGTTACGTGACCGTGCGTGATCTCATCGACGAAGTGGGCCGTGACGCGGTGCGCTACTTCTTCCTCATGCGCAAGTCGGAGTCGCCGCTGGTCTTCGACGTTGAGCTGGCGCGCTCGCAGAGCGAGGAGAATCCCGTGTATTACATCCAGATGGCGCACGCGCGCCTCTGCGGGATCTTTCGCGTCGGCGAGGTGGACCCGTCGACGATCCACGGGGCCGGGGTCGACTACGCCGTGCTCGACAGCGACGATGAACGCGAGCTGGTCAAGGCCCTGCTCGGCTATCCCGCGCTGCTCGCCACGGCAGCTCGTTCGCGGGCGCCGCATCTCGTGGCGTCGTACCTCCTCGATACGGCACGCCTCGTCCACACCTGGTACCACAAGCACCATGTGCTCGGGGAGGCCGACGCCGTACGGGCGGCTCGGCTGGTGCTCGCACGGTCCGCGCAGGTCGTCCTGCACAACGGCTTGCACTTGTTAGGCATCACTGCTCCCGAGCGCATGTAGGTCCGGGTGCCCGGCGCACCACCCACGGCGTTCCACGCGACTTCCTCCGCCCCTTTCCTCGCTCCATGTCTGTCCTCGTCGTAGGATCCGTTGCCCTCGATTCCGTGGAGACGCCGTTCGGCAAGGCCGACGAAGTGCTGGGTGGGTCCGGCACCTTCTTCGCGGCGTCGGCCTCCCACTTCACCCCGGTGCAACTGGTCGGGGTGGTCGGTTCCGACTACCCGGTCCAGAAGCTGGAGGCGCTGCGCGCGCGCGGCGTGGACCTGGGCGGGCTCGAGCAGGCCGACGGCGAGTCCTTTCGCTGGCGCGGTCGCTACCGGCATGACCTCAACTCGGCCGAGACCCTGGAGACGCGGCTGGGGGTGTTCTCGCACTTTCGCCCCAAGATCCCGGCGGCCTTCCGGCAGGCGCCGTTTGTCTTCCTGGCGAATATCGACCCTCGCCTGCAGCTGGAGGTCCTCAAGCAGGTCGAGCGGCCCCGCCTGGTGGCGTGCGATACCATGAACTTCTGGATCGAGAGCCGACGCGCCGACCTGGTCGAGTTGCTGAAGCATGTGGACGTCCTGTTGCTGAACGATGGCGAGGCCCGCCAGCTCACCGAGCAGTCCAACCTCGTGAAAGCCGCACGCTGGATCCTCGAGCGTGGCCCCAAGCACGTGGTGATCAAGAAGGGCGAACACGGCGCGTTCATGTTCACCGGCTCGACGGTCTTCTTTGCTCCGGCGTACCCGTTGGAGGACGTCTTCGACCCCACCGGGGCGGGCGACTCTTTCGCGGGCGGCTTCATCGGCTACCTGGCGCGCACCGGAAAGCTGGATGAGGCACACCTGCGGCGGGCCGTGGTGTACGGCTCCACCATGGGATCGTTTGCCGTGGAGCGCTTCTCGATCGGGCGACTGCTCGAGATTGATCCCACCGACATCCGGAATCGCCTCGACGAGTTCCGACGCCTGGTGGCCTTCGAGGAGGAGATGCCGGCGTGAGCGACCGTCTGGACTACCGGAGTGCCGGGGTCGACCTCCACGCGGCGGATGACGCCAAGGGGCGGATCCAGCGACTGGTGGAGTCGACGCGCACGGCCGGATGTGTCGGAGGCTTTGGATCGTTTGGCGGAATGTTCCAGGCCCCAGGAGCTCCGGGCAACGTGCTCGTGGCCAGCGCGGATGGAGTGGGGACGAAGATCAAGGTGGCGATCGAGGCCGGACGGCACGACACGATCGGCCACTGCCTGGTCAACCACTGCGTCAACGACATCCTCGCGCAGGGGGCGACGCCGATGTTCTTCCTGGACTACGTCGCGTTCGGCGCACTGGTGCCGGCCGTGGTCGAGGGGGTCGTCGCTGGCGTCGCCGCCGGGTGCCGCGAAAACGACTGTGCCCTCATCGGGGGCGAGACGGCCGAGATGCCCGGACTGTACACGCCGCCGGACTATGACCTCGCGGGGTTCATTGTCGGCGTCGTCGCAGCGGACGCGGCCATTGGCGCGGAACGCGTCCGCGAGGGGGACGTGCTGATCGGCTACGAGAGCTCGGGGTTGCACACCAACGGGTACTCGCTGGCCCGACGCATTGTCTCTGAGCGGATGCGGCTCGGAGTCCAGGACCCATTCCCCGGCGAACGTGGTGCCTCTACCGCCGACGTGTTGCTGCGGATCCATCGTTCGTACCTGGCCGCCGTCCGGCCAGTACTCGGGCAGGTGCATGCGCTGGCGCACATCACGGGTGGGGGCCTCCCGGGAAACCTGAACCGTGCCCTTCCGTCGACCCTCGACGCCGTCGTCGACCTCAGCAGCTGGGAGATCCCGAACCTGTTCACCCAGCTCGAACGGGCCGGCGGGGTGGATCGAATGGAGATGTTCCGCGCGTTCAACATGGGGGTTGGGGCGGTCTCGATTGTCGAGACGGGGGATGTGGAAGGGGTGCTCGCCGCCGCGGCGACGGCGGGTGTGCGTGCCTGGCGCCTGGGGGCCGTCGTCCCTGGGACAGGAACTGTCCGCCTCACCGGAGGGTCTGCATGAAGCTGATTCCGTACTTCGTTCTCGCGACGATGGCGCTGGCTCGCACCGGCGCGGCGCAGGGTGCCACCGTCGATAGCCAGTGCCGGGGTGCGACGGCCACCCAGCGCGCCTCACAGGACGCCTGCCAGAAGGCGATCGACCTCTTCCAGTACATGGCCCCGCAGCTTGCCGGCGCGATCACCGGCGGGAATGCGGCCCTGGGTGAGCACTCGTCGCGCGGGGGCGCGGGTCGATTTTCGGTCGGCGTCCGGGTGAACGCCGTGCGCGGTCGGCTGCCCAACGTGGAGGCTGTCACGCCGTCCACCAATGGGGCGGTGGTGAGTGATTACACACCGGAAGAACAGATCCTGCCCGTCCCGGTGGTGGACGCTGCCCTCGGCGTCTTTCCGGGAGTCTACATCGGGGGAACGCAGGCCCTCGCCGTGGACGCGTTGTTCAACCTCGCCTACCTCCCCTCGGTGAACGAGACCGATGTGCGCCTTTCGCTACCCGATGGGTCGGTGAAGGTCGGATTCGGGGCGCGCGTGTCGGTCGTCCAGGAGACGTCGTTTTCTCCCGGGATCGCCGTGACCTGGCTGCAGCGCAATCTGCCGCGCCTGGACCTCGTGGCGACTCCGGGGAGCGACCAGCTCAACGTGAACGACTTTCTGGCAAAAACCACGGCGTGGCGTGCGGTCATCGGGAAGAACCTCGGCTTCGTGGCGCTCAGCGCCGGGTTCGGACAGGACGAGACCGAAGTGTCCGCCGTGGCCGACGTGAGCGTCGTGCGCAGCGGGGTGACCTATACGGCCGGTCCGATTGCGGCGATCCAGTCCCTCACCCGGGACAACGCCTTTGGATCGGTTGCCCTCCGCCTGCCGGTGTTTTCGCTGATTGGGGAATACGGCCGGATCAGTGGTGGGAAGATCTCCACGTACAACACGTTTGGCAGCACGCGCGCCGACGACGCACTCGAGTACGCGTCGGTGGGCTTTCGCCTGCGGTTCTAGGCGCGCCATGCCACACCGGCGGAGCCACGAACACGGGTGACGGACCTGCACGGAGTGGACGGGCGCTGGATGGCGCGTGCCGTTGAGCTGGCCCGGCTGGGGTGGGGACAGGTCGCGCCGAATCCGCTGGTCGGTGCGGTGGTCGTCCAGGGCGATCGCGTCGTCGGCGAGGGCTATCATGCCCGATTCGGTGAGGCGCACGCCGAGGTGGTCGCCCTGCGGGCCGCTGGCGAAGGCGCCCGTGGGGCCACGCTGTACGTGACGCTCGAACCGTGTGCGCACCAGGGAAAGACGCCGCCCTGTGTAGACGCCATCCTCACGGCGGGCATCGCGCGGGTCGTGGTGGCCGTGCGCGATCCCAATCCCGTGGCCTCCGGTGGACTGGAGCGCCTGGCGACGGCCGGTGTCGACGTGGCGACGGGGGTGGGCGAAGCCGCTGCGCACGAACTCAACGCGGCCTTCCTCACCAGCCACACGCGGTCGCGTCCCTGGGTGACGCTCAAGATGGCGATCACCCTCGACGCCGCGATCGCTGATGGAACGCACACCACCAGCCGCATCACCGGACCGGCGGCGCGGCGCTTCGCCCACCAGCTGCGCGCCGGGCACGATGCGGTGGCCGTCGGAATGGCCACGGTGCGTATCGACGACCCGCAGCTGACGGTGCGAGACGGCCCGGCGCCCCGCGTGCCGCCGACCCGAATCGTGTTTTCCCGCAACGGGCGGCTCTCGTTGACATCCACGCTTGCGAACTCGCTTCGCCAGGGGCCGGTCGTGGTCACCGCGTACGACATGGATCCGGGGTACGAACACGGCCTGCGTCAGGCCGGGGTGGACGTGGTCGTCGGAGGCGACCTCCACGAGGTGATGGACGCGTTAGGCGCGCGGGGGCTGCGGTCGATCCTCGTCGAGGGGGGCGCGGGGGTGGCCGCGTCGCTCCTCGAGGCGGACCTCGTCGATCGCCTCATCCTCGTGCAGTCGCCGACCGTCTTCGGCGCAGGCTCGCTGGGCGCATTTAGCCGGGTCACGGCGCGGCGCGCGGAAGCGGCGCCGCGGTGGCGCGTGATCACCCGAGAGATCCTCGGCGATGATATTGCCACGACCTACGCCGTCCGGGAGGACTGACGATGTTTACCGGACTGGTCGACGACGTGGGCACCATCGCGGCCGCCACGGACACCGAGGCGGGCCGGACCTTCACGGTGCGGTGTGGTTATGACGGGCTCGCCGTTGGGGAAAGCATTGCCTGCCATGGGGCGTGCCTCACGGTCCGCGAACATGGGACGGGCTGGTTCACCGTGGCCGCCGTGGTCACAACCCTCGGGCGCACGACCATGGACCAGTGGGGGGAAGGGACCCGCCTGAACCTCGAACGGGCGATGCGTGCGACGGATCGGTTCGGCGGTCACATCGTCCAGGGGCACGTGGACGGCGTGGGGGTCGTCACGGCCGCCCAGGCCCATGGGGACGCCTGGCTGATCGACGTCTCGGTGCCCCCGGAGGTCGACGACTTGCTCGTCCCGCACGGCTCGATCACCGTGGACGGCGTGAGCCTAACGGTCAACGCGCTCCCTGCGCCGCGTACGCTCCAGCTCTCGATCATCGACCACACCCTGCGTCATACGACCCTGGGTGCCCTCCGTCCGGGGGATCGCGTCCACTTGGAGGCGGATGTCATCGGCAAGTATGTCCGTCGGCTGCTGCAGCCCCGGCTCCCGGCTGATTAGGTTGCCATCCATGGCATTCGGCACCGTCACGCAGGCACTGGAAGACCTCCGGCAAGGCAAGTTCATCGTCGTCGCCGACGACGAGGACCGCGAAAACGAGGGGGACCTGATCTGTGCGGCCGAGCTGATCACCCCGGACATGGTCAACGTCATGCTCCGCGCCATGGGTATGATCTGCGTCTCGCTGACACCTGAGCGGGTGGCCCAGCTCGAACTCCCAATGCAGGGCCTCGAGAACACCGAGGCCATGAAAACGGCCTTCACGGTCACCGTGGACGGGGCCGCGGAATACGGCGTCACCACGGGGATCAGCGCGAGTGACCGGGCGACCACCATCCGGCTCCTGGCCGACCCGACCCGAGGCCCGGAAGACCTGCGCCGTCCCGGACATGTGAACCCGCTGCGCGCCCGCTCTGGCGGTGTGCTTCAACGCGTCGGGCACACCGAGGCGGCGGTGGACCTGTGCCGCCTGGCCGGCCTCCAGCCCGCCGGGGTGATTTGCGAGATTCTCGGGGACGACGGGGAACCGATGCGTCGCGACGCCCTGGCGACGTACGCGGCAGACCGTGGCTACACGTTTATCACCGTGGCGGCCGTCGTGGCCCATCGGCTCCAGAATGAGCGCCTGGTGCAACGAGCGGCCGAGGCGCGGCTTCCCTCGGATATTGGTGGCGATGGCTGGCGCATCGTCGGGTACCGCAATGCGGTGGATGACCGCGAGCACGTGGCCATCGTGTACGGCGACGTCGCGGGCGAGGACGGGGTGCTCGTGCGGATGCACTCCAAGTGCCTCACGGGCGACGTCTTCCACTCGCGTCGCTGCGATTGCGGATGGCAGCTGCATACCGCCATGGAGATGATCGCCGCCGAAGGACGTGGGGTGGTCGTCTACCTGGACCAGGAAGGGCGCGGCATCGGGTTGATCAACAAACTGAAGGCCTACGCCTTGCAGGACGGCGAGGGCCATGACACGGTGGAGGCCAACGAGAAGCTCGGCTTCAAGTCGGACCTGCGCAACTACGGCATCGGTGCGCAGATCCTCCTCGACCTTGGCCTGCGCTCGATTCGGGTGTTGACTAACAACCCGATGAAACTCAAGGGACTCAACGGATACGGGTTGGAGATCGTGGACCGGGTGAAGATCCAGGCGCCGGCCACCGAGGACAACGCCGGCTACCTGGAAGTCAAGCGCACCAAGATGGGCCACCTCGCGTGAACTCGCATGGCTGAATTCGCAGGAACTCCTGAGGGACGCGGGGCGCGGGTTGGCGTCGTGGTGTCCCGGTTCAACGAGACGATCACGCGCCGGCTGGTGGATGGCGCCCTGGATGCGCTGGTGCGCCACGGGGTGGCACTTGATGACATCGATGTCGTCTGGGTGCCCGGGGCGTGGGAGCTTCCGGTGGCCGCCCGACGGCTCCTGGGCACGGGACGCTACGACGTGCTCGTGGCCCTCGGCGCGGTGATCCGCGGCGACACCCCCCACTTCGACTACGTGGCCGGAGAAGCCGCCCGCGGCATCGCACAGGCATCCGAGGAATACGAGACGCCCGTCGGCTTCGGGTTGTTGACATGCGACACGATGGAACAGGCCGAGGCGCGCGTGGGTGGCAGCCACGGGAACAAGGGATGGGACGCGGCCCTCGCGGCCCTGGAAATGTCGGACCTCTTCGAGCGATTGGATGCCACTGACGAGGAGTGAGGTTCGGCTGCGCCGGCAGGCGCGCGCGCGCACGTTGCAGGCGCTCTACGCATGGGAAGCCGCCGGATCGATGTCGATCGGCGATGCCGCGATGCGGCTCTGGGACGACCTTGCCCTCTCAGCGGAGGTTCGCGAGCTGGCCGGGCCGATGATGCGGACGGTGGAGGCCCACCGCGAGCAGATCGACGCGGCGATCGTGGCCGCCGCCGACAACTGGCGCATGGAGCGCATCGGGGCCATCGAGCGCGCGGTGCTTCGCCTCGCGACGGCCGAACTCATCCGGGGCGAGGTCCCGCCGCTCGTCGCCATCCAGGAAGCCCTGCACCTGACGGAACGCTTCGCCAGCCCCGGGAGTGCGAAGTTCGTCAACGGGGTCCTCGACACGATCGCGCGGCGCCTCGGGAGGCTCTGACGTGCGGTTGCTCGTCGTCAACTGGCAGGATCGCGAGAATCCCCAGGCCGGCGGCGCCGAGATACACCTGCACGAGATCTTTGGTCGCCTGGCCGCGCGTGGGCACGAGGTGACCCTGCTGTGTGGCGGCTGGCCGGGCTGTGCGCCACGCGTTGAGCTGGATGGCATACAGGTGCACCGCGTCGGCACGCGGTACACCTTTCCCCTGCACGCGCGCCGGGCGTTCGCCGCCCATCACGCGGGCCGGCATGACCTGGTGATCGAGGACATCAACAAGGTGCCGCTCTTCACGCCGCGTTGGGGGGGACCGCCCGTGGTCGGGATCATCCCCCACCTCTTCGGCGGGACGGCCTTCCAGGAACTGCCAGCGCCGGTGGCCGCAGTCGTGTGGCTCGCTGAGCGACCGATCCCCTGGGTCTATCGCGGGATTCCGTTCCAGGTGATCTCGCAGAGTACGGCGGATGACCTCGCCGCGCGCGGAGTGCCTCGCGAGGCGATCGAGGTGATCTACTGTGGAATCGATGCGCAGGGGTACACACCGGCGCCGGACCAGCGTTCCGCTCGACCGGTGTTCGCGTATCTGGGCCGGCTCAAGAAGTACAAGCGCGTGGACCTGATCATTCGGGCCTTTGGGCAGCTGCAGCACCGGGACGCGACGCTCGAGATCGCCGGCGCGGGCGACCACCGTCCCGCGCTGGAACAGTTGGTCGCCTCGCTTGACCTCACCGCACGCGTTCGGTTTCTTGGGCGGGTGAGCGAGGAGGAAAAGCGGTCGTTGTTGCGTCGCGCGTGGTGCCTCATGCTCACCTCACCCAAGGAAGGGTGGGGCATCACCAACCTTGAGGCGGCGGCCAGTGGAA
This sequence comes from Gemmatimonadota bacterium, assembly GCA_016712265.1. Classification (NCBI taxonomy): domain Bacteria; kingdom Pseudomonadati; phylum Gemmatimonadota; species Gemmatimonadota bacterium. Next base: position 394,542 of record JADJRJ010000030.1, read on the forward strand.
CGCCGGTGATCGCGTCGGACTCGCCGGGAATCCGGGAGTCCGTTCGTCATGGCGACACCGGCTACCTCGTGCGACATGGCGACGTGCAGGGGCTCGTGCGCGAGATGGAACGTCTGGCGAGTGATCGAACCGTGGTCGAGCGACTGGGTGTCGGCGGGCGACATTTCGCCGAGACCTTTACATGGGAACGGACAGCGGACGAAACCGAGGCACACCTCACCCGGGTGTTGACGCGAGGATAAACGATGGAGATTACGTGGCAGGCCCATCATGCCGTCATCAGTGATCGCCTGAAGGCCAAGGCGTCGGCGGCGCTGGACAAACTGGAACGGAGGTTGGATCGAGCCGTCCGGGCGACCGTGCGTTTTGAGCGGGAAGGGACGCGCTGTCGAGTGGAGATCGTCGTCACGACCCCGCGTCACCGTCCGTTGGTGGCCGAGGGAAATGGCCGCTACTACGGTCCGGCACTCGTGGTCGCATTCAAGCACCTGGAACACCAGGTCGCTGCGGAAAAGCGGACGGCGAAGGATCGCGCCCATCGGGCCGCGCGCCGGTGACCGCCGTCGTCACGGTCGATCGCCTGGTGGAGCGCCTCCGGGATTCGATTGCGCTGGAGGAGCTCACCGGACATGACGGCAAGGGGCGCGTCGTGGCGAACCCCGACATCTCGAGCCCGGGGCTTGCCCTCGCCGGGTTCGTCGGGCGGTTCATGTCGGAGCGGTCGCAGGTCCTGGGTGAGACCGAGATCACGTATCTCGCGTCGTTGGGTGACGACGAACGGCGTCGAAACCTCGCGCAGTTCTTCTCCTTTGCCCTGCCCGTGGTCTTTATCACGAAGGGATTGGAGCCGCCGGCGCCGCTCATTGAGCTGGCTCGTGACGCTGGCGTCCCGGTGCTGCGCACGTCGCTCAAGACCAACGAGTTCTACCGACGGGCCAAGCCGGTTATCGAGGCAGTCTTTGCGCCGTCGACCACCTTGCATGGATCGTTGGCCGACGTCTTTGGAGTCGGCGTGTTGTTTACCGGGGCCTCGGGGATCGGAAAGTCCGAGTGTGTGCTGGACCTCGTCGAGCGGCGGCACCGGCTGGTGGCGGACGACCTCGTCCTGGTGACGCGTCGCGGGAACGATGTGTTGATCGGTCGCGGGCATGAGCTGCAACGGCACTACATGGAGATTCGCGGGGTCGGCTTGATCGACATCCCGGCGATCTTCGGCATCCACGCGGTGCGACAGCAGAAGCGGATCGAGGTCGTGGTGCAGCTGAAGGAGTGGACCGAAGGCACCGTCGTCGACCGGACCGGGCTCGATGGCGAAGTGACGACGATCCTCGGTGTGGAGCTGCCGTTGATCACGGTCTTCCTGAACCCCGGCAAGAACATCACCGTCATCGCGGAGGTGATTGCCATGAACCACCTTCTCCGGTACAGCGGGATCGACCCGGCCGAAGCCTTCAACCAGCGCTTGGTGGGGCACATGCGGCAAGCCGCCGATGTCCGACGCTACCTGGTGGAAGACGATGAGTAGCGCACGGGCCATCGTGGCCTGCCACGGAGAGCTGGCCGCCGGGCTTGTCTCGGCCGTGCAGCAGATCACCGGACGCGGGGACGCGCTCGTCGCGTTAAGCAATACGGGACTCGGGGCGGCGGACGTGCAGGCCAGGCTCCACGCGCTGGTCCTGGAGACCGGGGCCCATGTCGTCTTTGCGGACCTGCCGGCGGGGAGCTGCACGATGGCCGCGCGGCGCCTGCAGCGGGAGATGCCGGGCCTGACGGTGGTGGTGGGCGTCAACCTGGTGGCCCTCCTGGACTTTGTGTTTGCCGAGGGCACCGATGCCGTGGCCGCAGGGCACGCGGTGGAGCGTGGGCGCGAGGCGTTGCACGTCGTCGTTGGAGGGACGCCCAGTGGGCGTTGAGATCTTTCGCGTCGACGACCGCCTCATCCATGGCCAGGTGGTCGTGGGATGGGGGCAACCGCTCGACGTGCGGTCCATCGTGCTCGTCGACGATGAAGTTGCCGCGTCCGCCTGGGAGCAGGACCTCTACCGCATGGGGGTGCCCGAGGAGATGGACGTCTCCTTCGAATCGGTCGAGACCGCCGTGGCCCGGATGGACGCCCTCATCGACGATTCGCGCGGGGTGGGGATCCTGCTCACCGCCGACGTCTTCACCATGCAGCGGCTGGTGGCGGGGGCGCCGCGGATCCGCCGGGTAAACCTCGGCGGCATCCACCACCGACCCGGCCGGGTACAACGACTGCGCTACATCTTCCTCTCCGCCGAGGAGGAAGCAGTCCTGCGCGCCATGGTGGCGGCGGGCGTTGAGGTGGAGGCCCAGGACGTCCCGGCGGCGGCCCCGGTCCCCCTGAACGAGCTGCTGGCCGGCGACGGGGCCCGATGACGATCGCCGAGTGGATGTCGTTAGGCCTCCTCGGCGGGGTGCTTGGACTCGACACCGTGAGTTTTCCGCAGGCGATGATCTCGCGGCCCCTGGTGGCGTGCACCGTTGCGGCCGCATTTCTTGGCCAGCCGCTTGCCGGCCTCTTCCTCGGGGCGTTGGTGGAGTCGTTTGCGCTCGAGACCCTACCCGTGGGCGCGTCCCGCTATCCGGAGTGGGGCGCGGCGTCCGTGATTGGCGGGGCCCTCGTCGCCCGTTCGCCCCAGTGGCACGAAGGCACCGTCGTCCTGGCCCTGCTCGCGACCCTGGTGACCGGGTGGTTTGGTGGGTGGTCGATGGTGAAGCTGCGGCAGGTCAACGCCGCGTGGGCACACCAGCGACAGGATGCACTGCGGGAGGGCGATCGGCGCGCGGTCACGGCGCTCCAGGTCCATGGGCTCATCGCAGATCTCGTCCGCGGCATGGTCGTCACCCTGCTCGCTGCCGCGTTGACCTTCCCGGTGGTGGCCTGGCTCGACGCGCGCTGGAGCCTGGATGCGGTGCTCACGCGCGCCACCCTGGTTACCATCGCCGGGATCGTCGCCGGCGGCGCGGCACACAAGGTCTTTCACGGAGTCCCGCGGACCCGCTGGTATTTCCTGGTTGGGGGTGTGCTCGGGCTTCTCGCCGTGTGGTCACGATGAGTGCCCCCGCCGTTCGCCTCCCGTTCCGGACCAGGGCCGCCATCCTGGTTCGATCCCTCGCGATCCAGGCGTCCTGGAACTACGAGACCCTGGTTGGCGCGGGGATCGGCTTCGTCATCGAGCCCGCGTTGCGGCTCCTGCCGGGCGGGGTCGGCGGGGTGGCATATCGCGAAGCCCTGGCGCGCCAGAGCCAGTACTTCAACGCCCATCCGTACATGGCGTCGGTGGCCGTTGGCGCCCTCGCCCGCGCGGAGCTGGACGGGACCCCGCCGGCCCGGATCGAGCGGTTCCGGTCAGCCCTGTGCGGTCCGCTGGGCGCTTCCGGGGACCGCCTTATCTGGGCAGGCTGGCTGCCCTTGAGCGTCCTGTTCGGTCTGCTCGCATTCGGCTTGGGCGCCGGGCCCGGGCTCACCCTGTTGGTGTTCCTCGGCACCTACAATCTCGGCCACCTTGCGCTGCGGGTCTGGGGATTGCATGTCGGGTTCTCCCGGGGACTCCAGGTTTCACAGGCGCTGGGGACCCCGGTGTTGCGACAAGGTCCGACCTGGGTGAGCCGGGCCGGTGCGTTACTCGCTGGCGTGGCGATCCCCCTGGCGATGCACCGCGGGCTCGGGGTGAGCGGTCCGGTGGACGTGGTGCTGTTGGTGGGGGTGCTGGCCGCGGCTGCGTTAGGCGGCCTGGGGGTGGCCCGCTTGCAGGGGCGCTACGAGGTGTGGAAATGGAGTGTGGGTGTCTTGGTGCTGCTCGTCCTCTTCGCCACGGTGGTCACATGATCGAACGGGCCCTGCAGGTCACGAACCGCAATGGGATCCACGCGCGTCCGGCCGCCGAGATCGTGAAGGTGGCCGCGAAATTCCAGAGCGAGATCACGATGGCGCGCGACGACCTCGAGGTGAACGGCAAGAGCATCATGGGGGTCATGATGCTCGCCGCGGAATGCGGGGCCACCGTGCTCCTGCGTGCCAAGGGGCCCGATGCCGAGGACGCCGTGAGGGCGCTGGGCACGTTGTTCGAGAGCCGGTTCGGGGAGCGTTAGCGTGGAGCGCGTCCTCAACGGGATCTCGGCCTCGCCTGGCATCGTCATCGGACCGGCGCACCTGCTGCGCTGGGAGGTGCCGGATGTGCCGCAGCGCATCGTCCCCGATGAGGACATTCCGGCGGAGATCGCGCGGTTCCACGAGGTGATGACCCGGGCGCGCGAGCGGCTGGACGCCGTCCGGGACCGCGCCGCGCGGCAGGCGGGGCCCGAGGAAGCGTCGATCTTCGAGGCGCAGCGCATGATCCTCGATGACGCCGCGCTCGTCAGCCAGGTGGAGTCCTATATCCGCCAGAATCTCGGGGCGGAGAAGGCGTTCGACGTGGTGATGCAGGAATTCCGCCAGCACTTCGCGCGGAGCCCTGTCCCCATGCTGCGCGAGCGGGTCGGCGACCTGACGGATGTGCACATCCGCGTGCTGTCGTTGATGTTGGGATTGGGTGACCATGACCCGGTGGATGTGCGCAAGGGCGCCAATGCGATCCTCGTCACCCACGACCTGACGCCCAGCCTCACGGTGCAGCTGGACCGCGAGGCGATCGCCGGCATCGCGACCGAGGCGGGCACGCGCACGTCCCACGTCGCCATCCTCGCCAGGTCGTTAGGCATCCCCGCGGTGGTCGGCCTGCGGGACGCCCTGCAGCGCCTGCGCGGTGATGAGACGCTGGTGCTCGATGGATCAAGCGGGATGCTCATCGTGAACCCCAGTCCCGCGGAGGTGAAGACCTTCGAGCGACGGGCGATTATCGAGAAGCAGGATGAGGCGGAACTGCAGAAGACCGCCGACGCCGAGGCGCTCACGACCGACGGCGTGCGGATCATCGTGCGCGTCAACGTGGACCTGCCGGAAGAGGCGGCCCACGCGTCGCACGCCGGGGGTGAAGGCGTGGGGCTGATGCGCACCGAGTTCCTGGTCGTGGGGCGCGCGACGATGCCGGATGAGGAGGAACAGTACCGCGAATACGCGCGCGTCGTGGAAGCGTTTGGGTCGCATCCGGTGGTGATTCGCACCTTCGATATCGGGGGCGACAAGCTGCCAGTGGGTGGGTATCCGCATGAACCGAACCCCTTCCTCGGCTGGCGCGCCATCCGGATGTGCCTCGACGAGCCGGAACTGTTCAAGACGCAACTGCGCGCGCTGCTGCGGGCCGGACTGCATGGCGATGTCCGGATCCTGCTCCCCCTGGTCGTAACCCTCGACGAAGTGCGTGCCACGCGCGTGCTCCTGCGCGAGGCCATGGCCGAGCTGGACGCGCGGGGCGTCGCCTACAAGCGCGATGTCCCGCTCGGGGTGATGATCGAGACGCCGGCCGCGGCCATGGCCATCGACACCTTCCTCGACGAGGCCGAGTTCTTCAGCATCGGAACCAACGACCTGGTGCAGTACTCGCTCGCCGTCGATCGGGGCAATGCCAATCTGGCCGACCGGTTCACGCCCTTGCATCCGGCCATCCTGCGTTTCATCCGCCGGACCGCCGAGGTGGCGCAGCAGGCAGGGCTGGAAGTGTGCGTCTGCGGCGAGATGGCCTCCGAGCCCCTCCTCGCCTTCGTCCTGGTGGGGCTGGGGATCCGGCAGCTCAGCGTGAATCCGCGCTCCGTGGCGCTGGTCAAGCGGATCATCCGCGGGGTCAGTGCGTCATTCGCCGCCGAGGCGGCCGACGCCGCCACCTCGGCGCGCACCGCTGCCGAAGCGCAGCGTGAGCTGGAGTTCCGGCTGAAGGCGGCCTTCGGGAGTGTCACCTTCATGTGGGAAGCGGTGCACTAGGGGAAGCGGCTCCGGCCCCAGAAGCCTTCCGGTGTTTGCAGGAGTCCCTCCAGTCCGGTGCGCTTGATGGCCAGGGTGGCTTCGCGCTGCGCGTCGTCAAGCACTCGCCCCTCATTTACCGACAGGACGCGTCGGTCGCGCATCAGCACGCGCCCATCCACGAGCACGGTGTGCACGTCGTTGCCGTTCGCGAAGTACGCGACGCGGTACAGCGGCATCTGCAACGGCATCATGTGCGGGCGGTAGGCGTCGATGAGGATGAGGTCCGCCTTCTTGCCGGGTTCGAGGGATCCCACGTCGGCGGCGATGCCTAGCGCACGCGCCGCATCGATGGTCACCATCTCCAGCGCCTTCCCCGGCGGCAGGACCTTGGTGTCGCGCCAGGCCGCGCGGTGGTAGCGCATCGCCTGGAACATGTGGCGGAACATGTCGTAGCTGCGATCCGGGGCGACCCCGTCGGAGCCGAGCATCACGGTCGCGCCGGCGTCCAGCAGCTCAACGAGTCGGAAGGGTTCGCGAATGGCCGCATTGGCGCTCGGGTTGTGCACGATCTTCGTCCCGGTCCGCGCGACAATCGCCACCTCCTCATCCGTCATGCCGGTCGCGTGGGAGAGCAGGGCGTCGGGCCCAAGGACGTTGAAGACCTCGTGCGCGAACTTCACGCTCCCGCGCGAGTGTCCATCCTGCGTGAACAACAATCCATGCTTGCGCGACAGCTCGCGGGTCGCCCGGGCCTGGCTCACAAGTGAATCGAGCGCCGCACCGGCGAGCGGCGTCTGCTCGGGGTGGTGCGTGGGAAAGGCCATCGCGACATGGAGGCGTCCGTTGGACGCACCATTCCATTTCTGGATCAGCGCCTCGGAAACCTCGAGCTGCCGCTCGAAGGTGACCGAGACGGGACGCGCACTGTCGCCATCCCACTGGGTGTAGGGTTTGGGAAACGGTGGGCGTCGTGGGCCGACGGCGAGGAAGAATCGCAATCCGACGCTGTCGGTCGCCTCCATGTAGGCGTTGCCGTACCGAACGTCGTCTGTGCGCATCACCATGTCGCCGCCCCCGAGGAAGGTGAGCGCCGTCGTCACCCCGAAGCGCACACGCTCGACCCCGGTGAGGTATGCCTCCGCGCGCCAGAAGTCGACGGAACTCCCCGTGGCGTAGAGCTTCTCGGTGGCCGGGTACCAGTCCCCGGTGTCCATCCCGAGGGACTTCACGAGGCCGTGACCGGCGTGGCCATGCCCGTCGATCAGCCCCGGCATCACGATCATGCGCCGCGCGTCGATCGTCTCGCGGGCCGTGTATCGCGCCTGGAGTTCGGCCGTTGGCCCAACGGCGACGATGCGATCCCCACGCACCGCGACCGCGCCGTCCTCGAGGACGCGACGCAGCGAGTCCATCGTGACCACGGTGCCGCCGGTGACCAGGATATCGGCCGACTCGCGAACGGCGCCGCGCTCGGCGCACGCGAGTCCCGCGAACACGAATAGCGAAGTGACAAGACGGTGGCGCGCCTGGGGCATGAGACGGGGGGAAGGGAGTCGGGCATACCTTAGCACCGAAATCGGAGATGCGCGCGCGGGGGATGAGGCCGTACAATTGGAGCATGCGACGACAGGTCCTCCTGTATGGCCTTTTGGGCGGCCTTCTCATCGCCGGGCTGCGCTTCGTCGAGTACCGGTGGCTGATCATCGAGTACTCGGTGGAGATCTACGGTGGCATCGTCGCGACACTCTTTTCCGTGGTCGGGATCTGGTTGGGGCTTCGGCTGACCCGGCACAGGGAGACCGTCGTAGTTCGCGAGGTCCTTGTCCCGGCTCCGGCCGAGTTCACCCGCGACGAAGGCAGGATCGCCGAGCTGGGTTTGACCCCCCGCGAGCTTGAAGTGCTGGAGCTCATTGCGCAGGGGCTGTCCAATCGCGAAATCGCCGAACGGGTGTTTCTGAGCGAGAACACGGTCAAGACGCACTCGAGTCGCGTCTTCGAGAAACTGGACGTCAAACGGCGGACCCAGGCGGTCCAGCGCGGGAAAGAGCTGAGACTGATCCCCTGAGGCCACCGTGCTTGTCCTGGAGGTCCTGCTTCCGGGTGATTTTGGCCCCGAACCGCGAAAATCACCCGTTCGGGTGACGCAAAAAAGCGCCCGGGGACCCTACTCTCGGCCATTCCTCAACCCTCTGGAGTGACCCATGCGTCGTGTCGTTCTCACCTTCGGACTCATCGCCGGCGGCATCCTCGCCGCCTCGATGCTCCTTGCCCTTCCGTTTCGAGACCAGATCGGCCTCGACCGGGCCGTCGTGGTGGGCTACACGACGATGGTGTTGGCCTTTCTGATGATCTACTTCGGCGTCCGCTCCTATCGGGACAATGTGGCCGGTGGGTCCGTGTCGTTCGGGCGAGCGTTTGCGGTAGGCGGGTTGATCACGCTCGTGGCGACGGCGTGCTACGTCGTCACCTGGGAATTTGTGTACTTCAAGGTGACCCCGGATTACGGAGAGGCCTACGCGGCACAGGCGATTGAGAAGGCGCGCCAGTCGGGGGCCTCAGAGGCGGAACTGGCGGCGACTCAGAAGCAGATGGAGGAGTTCCAGATCATGTATGACAAGCCGCTGTACAACGCGGCTATCACCTTCCTGGAGCCGCTCCCCGTCGGCCTGTTGTTCACCCTGTTGACGGCCGGGATCATGAGTCGCCGCCGGCGCGACGGGGCTGGGCAGGGGGCGCTCGCCCGGGCCGGATGACCTTTGAGGCCGGGGTGTCTTGAGCCCTCGTTCGGGGCGCTGGCACGAACTCTGATTAGGTTACCCGCGTCACAACCTGCGCGTCGACTCAGACACCCTAGAGCCTCTACAAATCTCGTGACTGCACGCACCCTGTTTACCTCGGAGTCGGTGACGGAAGGGCATCCCGACAAGGTCGCAGACGCCATTTCGGACGCCGTCCTCGACGCCATCCTGGCCGATGATCCCCAGGCTCGTGTGGCCTGTGAGACCCTGGTCACCACCGGGCTGGCCGTGGTGGCTGGCGAGATCACGACGACCACCTGGGTCGACATCCCGGCCATCGTGCGCGGTACAATCCAGCGCATCGGGTACACCGACGCCAACTACGGCTTTGATGCGCACACCTGTGCCGTCATGAGCACGATCGACAAGCAGTCACCGGATATCGCCATGGGGGTCGACACCGGCGGTGCCGGCGACCAGGGGATGATGTTCGGGTACGCCACCGACGAGACGCCGGAGATGATGCCGGCCGCGATCATGTTGTCGCATCACCTCACCAAGGCGCTGGCCGACCACCGCAAGTCTGGCAACCTCAAGTGGCTGCGGCCGGATGGCAAGGCGCAGGTGACGGTTGTGTACGAGGGTGATCAGCCGGTCGCCGTCGACACCGTCGTTGTCTCCACGCAGCACGACGACAAGGTGACGATCGAGAAGATCCGCAAGGCGATCACTGCGGAGATCGTCGAGCCCTGTATCCCCAAGGAGTGGCGGAGGCAGAAGCCGACGTACCATATCAACCCGACCGGCCGGTTCGTCGTCGGTGGACCGCAGGGCGATGCCGGGTTGACCGGCCGCAAGATCATCGTTGATACCTACGGCGGCATGGGGCGGCACGGCGGCGGCGCCTTCTCCGGTAAGGATCCGTCCAAGGTCGACCGCTCCGCGTGTTATGCCGCGCGTTGGGTGGCCAAGAACGTCGTGGCGGCCGGGCTCGCGCGGCGCTGCGAGGTCCAGCTTGCCTACGCCATTGGCGTGGCCGAACCGGTCAGCGTCAACGTCAACACCTTTGGCACGGGAAGCGTGAGTGACGACGCGATCATCGCGGCGATCAACGAAACGTTCGACCTGACGCCGCGTGGCATCGGTGCCTCGCTCGACCTGCGGAAGCCCATTTACACTCCGACCTCGGCCTATGGCCACTTCGGACGGCCGTCGGAGAAGCTGACGTACGTGACCCGCGCCGAAAATGGCAAGAAGTCCCGGTCCGTGGCGGCTACGTCGTTCTCCTGGGAGCGGCTCGACAAGGTTGCCCAGCTGAAGCGCGCGGTGCGATAGTTCGGCAACACCCACGCGCAGGACCCCATGGAGCCGCTCGTTGAAGTTGTGGTTGGTCGCCTCGGGCTCGACGGCTCCTCCAACACCTACGTCGTCATCCTGCAGGAACGGGGAGGAGATCGCCTCCTCCCCATCTGGATTGGGCAGGCGGAGGCGGAGTCGATCCTGCTCGAGATGAACGGCGTTCGAAAGGAGCGGCCGCTCACCCACGACCTGTGCAAGGGCCTCATCGTGGGACTGGGGGCGCATCTCGATCGCGTGGAGATCACCCGCGTGGAATCGCGCACCTACTACGCCGAACTCCACCTCTCGCGTGCCGGCGAAGTGTATCGCGTCGATGCCCGCCCGTCCGACAGTATTGCCATCGCGTTGCGAACAGGCAGCCCGATGTTTGCCTCGGCCTCCCTGCTGGCCGAGACCGAACCCGACGGGGAAGGGGGCGCGCCCGACACACCCGTCGAGCCCGGCGCACGCGAAACGGGAGACCAGCTCACGCCGGAGCAGCTCAAACGACACCTCGAAGGGCTTCGCCCCGAGGACTTTGGCAAGTTCCGCCCGTGATGCGGCGGGTGATGGCCCTGCTGCTGCTGAGCGCCACGGTCGCGCCCGGGCAGGAGTTGCGGGCGCGCGGCCGCGTGATGTTGGCGTCCGAGTCAGGCGAGCGCGCCGTGCCGGGCGCCATGGTTACGCTGCACCAGATCGGGCCGACGTCCGGGCCGGTGGACTCCGCGCGAACGGACGCCGCGGGTCGCTACGCCTTCCGGATTTCCCGGCCGGATACCGGCGCCATGTACCTGGCCACCTCGCGCTACAGCGGGATTGCCTACTTCGCACCACCGGTGCGGGTGAGCGATTCCCTGGAGGCCCCCGGCGAGATTCACGTCTTCGACACGACGTCGGTGGATGCTCCGCTGCGGCAGGTCGGACGCCACGTCGTCGTGTCTGCTCCCAATGCACAGGGGCTGCGCGAGGTCGTGGAGGTCTGGGAACTCGGCAATGAAGGGCGGCGCACGCGCACCTCACCGCCTGGCAGGCCAGCGTTTGTCACACAGGTGCCGGCCGCCGCGACGAACGTACGCTCCACCCAGGGGGACTTTGCGGGGAGTGGGTCGGAGGTCGACGGACGTGACGTTCGGGTCATCGCGCCGGTGGCGCCGGGGGTGAGGCAGCTCGTAGTCACGTACGACCTGGTCCCTGGGGCCTTCCCGCTGACCGTGGCGGTTCCGGATTCCACCGCCGTGCTCGAGGTCCTCCTGGAGGAGGCTGGGGCCAGCGTGGACGACCCGAGGCTTCGGGCTCTCGGCGCGGTCCCGAGCGAGGGACGCAACTTCCTCCGGTTTCTTGGGGACGACGTTCCACCGGGGCCCCTGACCATCCGGGTCGCGCCCCCCGCCGTCAACGCGTCCTCCTGGCCGTGGATGCTCGGGCTCGGCGCGCTGTCCGCCGCCGCAGTCGTTTGGGCGTTGCGGCCCGCGCGTGGCCTACCGGCCGCCGCTGCTCGGCCGGCCGTCCCGGGGGAACGCGACGCCCTTCAGGCCATGGAGGCCGCCCTCACGATGCAACTGGAAGGGCCCGCGCTGGATCCGGTGGATCGCCGCCGGCTCGAGGAACACCGCGCGTCGGTTCGCGAGGCCCTCGATGCGATAGCCCGGGGAACTCCGCCCGGCTAGCTTGGGCGTCCCCATGTGGCGACGCGCAACAGCCTTCCTTACGACCCTCGTCCTGGGCGCCGCCTGCGCTTCCGGGGAGAGTCGGCGCGTCGCTGGTGGCGAAGTCCGTCGATTGGTGACCCTCGGTCCCTCGTTTACGGAGATCTCCTGGTTGCTGGGCGCGGGCGATCGCCTGGTCGGCCGATCGCGCTGGGATCGCTCCCCGGAGGCAGTTCAGGCGATCGCCGAGGTCGGCGATGCCATACGTCCGAACCTGGAACGCATCGTGGGGGCGCGCCCCGACCTCGTGGTCCTGTACCCCGCCGGCGACAATGCTCCCGCGATCGACGCGCTGACGCGGGCCGGCATTCCCGTCCTCGCCCTTCGGGTGGATCGCATCGCTGACTACCTCCACGCCCTCGATACGTTAGGCACGCTGCTGGGGGCGCGCCCCCGCGCCGATTCCATCCGACGGGCATTGGAGTCGACCCTGGATGCCGTCCGCCAGTTACCGTCCCCTGGGCGGCGCCCAACGGTTTTTGTACCAGTCTGGATGGAGCCCCCGATGACGGTGGGCGCCGGGAGTTTCATCTCCGAGCTGCTCACGCTGGCCGGCGCAGACAACATCTATCGCCATCGCCAGGAGCCCTCGTTCACCGTGGCGTTCGAGGACGTCCTGCGCCGCGATGCAGACGTCATTCTCGCCTCGCCCGCCGCCCGGGCGCGACTGCGCGAGGCGCCACCGTGGACGACGCTGAAGGCCGTGCGCGAGGAGCGCTGGTTGACACTGGACACCCTGACCATGTCCCAGCCGTCACGGCACATGGGCGATGCCGCGGCTGCGCTGGCGGCCGAGGTGCGGCGGATCGTGCCATGAGCGGTCGCGGGTCGTCCGCGGGGACGCTGCTCGTGCTGGTTGCCGCGTTGCTCCTCGCGGTGATTCTCTCGCTTGGCCTTGGCACGGTGCGCATCGAGGCGGGTGAGGTATGGCGCGCACTGTTCGGGGCGGCAGATGGGTCCGCGGCAGTCATCGTCCGCGATCTCCGGTTGCCCCGCGCGTTACTGGCGGCCACGGTTGGAGCGGCGTTAGGCGCCTCCGGGGCGGCGCTCCAGGTCTCGCTGCGGAATCCCCTGGCCGAGCCCTACCTGCTTGGTGTATCCGGCGGGGCTGCCGTGGGTGCGGTCACCGCGGTCACGGTGGGAGTTGCCGGCCTCGGCGGCATTGCCGGATTTGCCTTTCTCGGCGCCATGCTGGCCGTTGGCCTGGTGCTGGTCCTGGGCCGCGGCGGGGGATCCGAGCGATTGCTCATGGCCGGTGTGGTGACAGGGACCTTCGCCAACGCGGTCATCATGGTGCTCCTGTCCGACGCTGGTCCCACGGCGCAGCGTGGCGCGCTGTGGTGGATGATGGGGTCCGTTGCCGTGGCGCAGTGGCGGGACGTGGCCTTCCTCGCCGTGGCGCTCGTGTTGGCCGGTGGTGCCTTGTTGCACCAGGCGCGCGCGCTCGACCTCCTGGCCCTCGGCCCCGAGACGGCCGCCTCGCTTGGGGTGCAGCCGGAGCGCGTGGTGCAGCGGACCTTTGTGCTGGCGTCCCTCCTTGCCGCGACAACCGTCGCGACCGCGGGGCTGGTGGGTTTTGTGGGACTGATGGTGCCGCACCTCGCGCGGCGATGGCAGCGTCACCAGGGCGTCCGCGTGACGATGGGGGTCGCCGCACTTCTGGGCGCGATCCTGGTCCTGCTCGCCGACCTGATCGCGCGACTGGCGCGTTCGCCAGCAGAACTGCCGCTGGGGGCCATCACGGCGTTGTTTGGCGTCCCGTTCTTTTTCTGGCTGCTGCGGAGCTCGCGATGATTGACCTGCGCGACGTGACCGCTCGCTACCCTGGCGCCGCACGCGACGTATTGCGTTCGGTGTCCCTCCAAGCGCCCGGCGGACAGGTGACGGCGGTCGTTGGTCCGAACGGGAGCGGCAAGAGCACGGTGGTCCGGGCGCTCCTCGGGCGGGTCTCGGTGACGAGCGGTGCGCTGTGGCTTGACGGACAGCCGGTCGACGCATGGTCGCCAGTGGATCGCGCCCGCCGGATGTCCGTCGTCGTGCAGCGGGAGGAGCCGGTGTTCCCCATGCGCGTGCGCGACTACGTCGCGTTAGGACGTCACCCGTTCCGATCGCAGTGGGCCACCCTGACGGCCGAGGATGACGCGGCTATCGAGGTGGCCATCCGCGAAGCGGACGTGGCCCCGCTCACGGAGCGCACGACGGATGCCCTCTCCGGTGGGGAATGGCAGCGCGTGCGGTTGGCTCGGGCCTTGGCGCAGCAGGCGCAGGGCCTCGTGCTCGACGAACCCACCACCTTCCTGGATGTCGCCCATGAAATGGCCTGTTTCGAGACCCTCACACGGCTCGCCGCGCAGGGGCGCGCGGTCCTCGTGGTAAGCCACCAGCTCAACCTGGTGGCGCGGTTCGCGGACCACGTGGTCTTGCTCGCGTCGGGCCAGGTGGTGGCATCGGGGCAGGTGGCGGACGTGATGCGCGGCGAGGTGCTGGAGCAGGTGTATCAGTGGCCCCTGGTCGTTACCCGGGATCCCGCCGTGGGGGCGCCAGCGCTGGTTCCCCTGCGGCGCCCTCGATAGGGTTCGCCGATGTCCCTGGTCACCGATGCCATCGTGCTCCACGCGTTCGACTACCTGGAGACGTCGCGAATCCTGCGCCTCGCCACCCGCGACGGTGGTGTGGTCTCGGTTATTGCCCGGGGCGCGCGTCGATCCACTCGACGGTTTGGTTCCGCCATGGACCTCTTTGCCGAAGGCACGGCGACCATCGCCCATCGCCCGGGCCGCGACCTCCATCCGCTGGAGTCCTTTGATGTCCGCGCGGGACACGCGAGCCTGGCGAACGACCTCGACCGCTTCATGTCGGCGGCCATGCTCGCCGAGCTGGTGTTGCGCACGATGAGCGAGTCCGATCACGGCGCCGCCTTCGGCGCCCTCGCCGGCGCACTCACCCGGCTGCACCGTCGAGTGCGGGAGGATGCCCGGGCGGAAGGCCTCGCCAGCGCCTGGATGCTGGTGGGCGCCCTGGGGTTCGCCCCAACGATCGAAAGCTGTGCACGATGTCACGCCGAGCTGCCGATGGACGCCGATGCCTGGTTTTCCGCGGCCGGCGGCGGGGCGGTCTGCGCTGCGTGTCACGCGGCGGCGCGGGCCGGCCGACTCCTCCCCGCCGCGGCGCGCCGAACGCTCGCGGACTGGCTCGCCGGCATCGAGGCGCCATTCCCCAGTGCGCTCGACCTCCGCGCGCACGTGCGCCTGCTGCGCGAGTTCGTGCAGCGCCACCTGACGGACGACGTGGAACTGCGCGCGTTTGGCGCCTGGGCCGAACGGTTTGTGGGGCACGCATGATCGTCGGGACCGCCGGCCACATCGACCACGGCAAGACGACACTCGTGCGCGCGCTGACCGGGGTGAACACCGACCGACTCCCCGAGGAGCAGCGTCGCGGAATCACCATCGAACTCGGTTTCGCCCCGCTCGACTTGCCGGTCGTGGGTCGCGTCGGCGTCGTCGATGTCCCCGGTCACGAGGGGTTCATCCGAACGATGGTCGCTGGTGCCACGGGGGTGGACGTCGGTCTCCTCGTCATCGCGGCTGACGAGGGGGTCATGCCGCAGACGCGCGAGCACCTGGCCATCTTGCGGTTGCTCCAGGTTCGGTCGCTGGTCGTGGCCCTCACCAAGGCGGACCTTCCCGAGCCCGAGTGGCTCGACCTCGTCGCGGAGGACGTGCGGAGCCTGCTGGAGGAGACCCCATACGCCGCCGCCGCGATCCTGCCGGTGTCGGCGCGTACCGGCGATGGGCTCGACGCCCTGCGAGACGCGCTCGCCACGGCGCTCGCCGCGTCGTCCGAGCGGCAGGGCGATGACCTGTTCCGTCTGCCGATCGATCGCGTGTTCACCGTCCGAGGTACCGGCACCGTGGTCACTGGTACCTCCTGGTCCGGGACGGTCCGCGTGGGTGCCGACCTGCGGCTCTTCCCGGGCGACATGCCCGTGAGGGTGCGCGGAATCCAGATGCATGGCGACACCGTCGATGGGGCAGGCCCGGGGGCTCGGCTGGCCGTCGCGCTCACCGGCGTCGACCTCGGCCAGGTGCACCGCGGGATGACATTGACAGCTCCCGCCCCCTGGACCGGCACGACGCTCTTTCACGCGGAGGTTACCCTGGTGGACTCCGCCGGACCTTTCCGTCCCAGGGAGTGGATCCGGCTCCATGTTGGCACGGCAGAGGTTTCCGCACGAGTCGTCGCGGCCCAGGGATCACAGACGGCGCGGGTGGTCACTGAAGAGCCCGTGGTACTGCGCGCAGGGGACCGCTTCGTACTCCGGCGGTCTCAGCCGCTCGCCACCGTTGGCGGCGGGATCGTCATCGATCCGGCTCCCGGACGGGCACGGCGACGTCCCGCTGGCCCTTGGAACTCCGATCCCGCGGCGCGGCTCGAACACCTTGTGCGCGACGCGGGGGAGCACGGAGTGTCGCTACGCGAAATCCCGGTGCGCGTGGGGTGCCGGCCCCCTGAGGTCGCGGAGTTGGCGTCCCAATACGTACAGTTCCGGGATCGCGCCTATGCTCGGAGCGTTCTGCGTGACTACGAGCAAGTCGTTGAAGATCAAGTGCTTGCGTACTTGTCTTCACATGGTACGGAGGTCGGTGCTCCGCCGTCGAGCTGGGGTAACGCCAGATCGAATGCGCCCCTGCTGGAGTTCGCGGCCGATCGACTCGTCGGTGCCGGCCGCCTGGTGTTTCGCGGGCCGGCCCTCGCGCCGCCGGATTGGTCCCCGAGGCTGGACACGGGTCAACAAGAGGCGGCGACCTGGGTGATCGACCGGTTGCGGTCCGCCGGCCGTGAGCCTCCCTCTGTCGCTGAGCTGGGGGCGGAGTGGTCCGGCGCGGCGTTGCCGCAGGTGTTGCGGTACTTGGAACGCTCCGGGCGAGTTATCGCGGTGGAGCCGGACCGGTATTTCACTACTGAGGCGGTCAACGAAATGGTCGAGGGTCTCGTTGCCCATCTACGGGGGACGGCGGACGCAGAAACGCCGGCAACCCTGAGGGGAATTCTTGGGGTCTCACGCAAGTACCTGATGCCCTTTCTCGAATACTGTGACCGAGAACGCATCACGGAACGGCGGGGAGAAGGTAGGGTACTTGGCAGTCGTGGCGGCCTTTCTTGACAACCAACGGACGCGCGTCCTAGGTTGGCGGAGCAGGTCACTCATTCACGGCAAAACGGAGCAAGGCGCACTCAACTCTTTTGTCAGATCGGAGACACAAATGAACGGACGGTGGGCAATGCGCGGTGTGATGCTTGCCTGCCTGACGCTGGTTCCCGCGGCAAGCGGGGCCCAGTCCACCCAACGCAGTGCGGTTGATGCAGCTTCAGGTTCGACCCTGGGGCAGAACTACCCGAACCCGGTGACGCGCGAGACGACGATTCCGTTCTCGATCGGTCCCACAGCAGACTGTAGCCAGGATGCGGGTAAGCGGTATCGGGTGACACTGCGGGTCTACAACATGCTCGCGCAACTCGTCGCAATTCCGGGGTTGCGGTCGTCGAGCAGCGGAGGGACCGGGGGGGAGCAAGTGCGGGACGTGCAGCTCACGTGCGGCCAGTACACGGCGTGGTGGGACGGCACGCATCAGGGGACAGGACGGCAGGCTGCGTCCGGGATCTACCTGTACCGACTGGAAATCGATGGTCGGCCGATCGTCAGGCGGATGACAGTGATTCGATAAGGCAGCACTTCGCGAACGATGCGCAACGGTTCGAGATCCGGAGGTTCGGGTTTCGAACCGTTGCCTTTTGCAGGCAGTCCGGCCAGCATGACAGCACGGGCGGGTCGCGACGAGGCGAATATCCGCCAATGGGGCAGGCGACCACGGGCACCGGTCGTGCCTTTGAGGAGCCCAACGACACACCTCATTCCATGATCAATCCCGATCGCCTGACCGTGAAGTCCACCGAAGCGCTCAATGAGGCGCTCGGGTTGGCTCGCAAGAACGGGAACCCTCTCGTCTACGACCTGCACCTCCTGCACGCCTTGCTGGCGCAGGACGAGGGCATTGTCGGTCCCATCCTCCAGAAACTCGGCGTGAATCTCGCTGGCCTTCGCGAGGGAATCGACCGTGAGATGGCGCGTTATCCTCGGCAATCCGGGGCGCAACCCACCTTGTCCCGCGAGATGAACGGCGTCGTCGGGCGCGCGGAAGAGGAGGCCCGTGGCCTGGGGGACGACTACGTCTCGACCGAGCACTTGCTGCTCGCGCTCGCCGACACCAAGGGAACGGAGAGCAAGGCCCTCCTGTCCGCGGCGGGGATCGAACGCAAGGCGCTGCTCGAGGCCCTCCAAGCCGTCCGGGGGAGCCATCGGGTGACGGACCAGACGCCGGAGGAGAAGTACCAGGCGCTCCAACGATTCACGCGCGATCTCACCGA
Organism: Gemmatimonadota bacterium; assembly: GCA_016712265.1. Lineage (NCBI taxonomy): Bacteria > Pseudomonadati > Gemmatimonadota > Gemmatimonadota bacterium. Next base: position 412,613 of record JADJRJ010000030.1, read on the forward strand.
GCAGGCCCGGAAGGGCAAGCTCGACCCAGTCATCGGGCGAGACGAGGAGATTCGCCGTGTCATGCAGGTGCTCTCCCGGCGCACCAAGAACAACCCGGTGCTGATCGGCGAGCCGGGCGTGGGCAAGACGGCGATCGCCGAGGGATTGGCGCAGCGGATCGTCAATGGCGACGTGCCGGAGGGGCTGAAGAACAAGCGCCTGATCGCGCTCGACCTGGGCGCCCTGATTGCCGGGGCCAAGTTCCGCGGGGAGTTCGAGGAGCGACTCAAGGCCGTCCTCAAGGAAATCATCGACGCCCAAGGATTGTTCGTGGTGTTCATCGATGAGATGCACACGCTCGTTGGGGCTGGCAAGGCCGAAGGCTCCATGGACGCCGGCAACATGCTCAAGCCGATGCTCGCCCGCGGGGAGCTGCGCGTCGTTGGGGCCACGACCCTGGACGAGTACCGAAAACACGTGGAGAAGGACCCGGCGCTGGAACGCCGCTTCCAGCCGGTCTTTGTCGGGGAGCCCACCGTGGAAAGCTCCATCGCCATCCTCCGCGGGCTCAAGGAGCGGTACGAGGCGCACCACGGCGTGCGCATCACCGACGGGGCGATCGTGGCCGCGGCCACGCTCTCCAATCGCTACATCGGCGACCGGTTCCTGCCCGACAAGGCCATCGACCTCGTCGACGAGGCGGCGTCGCGCTTGCGCATCGAGATCGACTCCATGCCGCAGGAAATCGACGAGGTCGAGCGCCGCATCGTGCAGCTGGAAATCGAGCGACAAGCCCTGGTCAAGGAAACCGATCCCCAGGCCGTCGAGCGGCGCCAGGGCGTCGAGCGCGAGCTGGCGGAAGAACGCGAGAAGAGCGGCGGGATGAAGGCGCAGTGGCAGCGCGAAAAGGAAACCCTCGGCGCCGTCGGGACCATTAAGCAGCAGATCGAGGACGCCCGGGGCAAGCGGAGCAGGCGACCCGCGCCGGTGACCTCGGTCGTGCCGCCGAAATCCAGTACGGGACGATCCCCCAGCTGGAAGCGAAGCTCGCGGCCAGCGAAGGGCAGTTGGCCTCCCGGCAGGATGGCGGCACGCGGTTCCTCAAGGAAGAGGTGACCGCGGACGACATCGCCGAGGTGGTGTCGCGTTGGACGGGGATCCCCGTGACGCGAATGATGGAGAGTGAGCGGGAACGGTTGGCGAAGCTCGAGGACGAGCTGGCCAAGCGTGTGGTGGGACAGCGCGTCGCCGTGGAGGCCGTCTCCAATGCCGTCCGTCGCTCGCGGGCCGGGCTCCAGGATCCGCATCGGCCGATCGGCTCGTTCATCTTTCTCGGCCCAACCGGGGTAGGCAAGACGGAGACCGCGCGTGCGTTGGCCGAGTTCCTGTTCGATGACGAGCAGGCCATGGTGCGCATCGACATGTCGGAGTACATGGAGAAACACGCCGTGGCGCGACTCATCGGGGCGCCCCCGGGATACGTCGGCTACGAGGAGGGTGGCCAGCTGACGGAAGCGGTGCGCCGACGCCCGTACCAGGTGGTGCTGTTCGATGAGGTCGAGAAGGCGCACCCGGATGTCTTCAATATCCTGCTGCAGATCCTGGACGACGGGCGCCTGACCGACTCCCAGGGACGCACGGTCGACTTCCGCAACGTGGTCATCATCATGACGTCCAACCTGGGGTCGTCGTTCATCCTTGAACATGCTGCCAGTGATTGGAGCATGGTGGAGACCCAGGTGCAGGCCGCAATGCGGCAGCACTTCAAGCCGGAGTTCCTGAACCGCGTCGACGACACCGTCATCTTCAGGCCACTCGGTCGCGAGCACATCGACCGGATCGTTGACCTGCAACTCGAGCGTCTGCGCGGCCTGTTGGCCGACCGCAAGCTCACCCTGGAGTTGTCCGACGACGCCCGGACGGTCCTCGTGGACGAAGGCTACGATCCCGCCTTCGGGGCGCGCCCACTCAAGCGCACCATCCAGCGCCTGGTGCAGAATCCCCTGGCCCTGGCCATTCTCGAGGGGAAGTTCACCGAGGGCGACGCGATCCGCGCCACCGTTGGGCCGGACACCTCACTGGTGTTCGAGAAGGTCTCGTAGGTGCGTACGGACGACCTCTGGATGCAGGAAGCCCTCTCCCTCGCTGCCGAAGCGGCGAGGGCCGGCGATGTGCCCGTCGGAGCCGTGATCGTGGGCGAGGGCAGGGTGGTGGGGCGCGCGGGGAACCGCACGGTGCGCGATCAGGATCCCACGGCGCACGCCGAGGTGCTGGCCTTGCGCGAGGCGGCGCGCACCCTGGGTCGGTGGCGTCTGGACGACTGCACCCTGTACGTCACGTTGGAGCCGTGCGCCATGTGTGCGGGAGCGCTGGTGCTTGGGCGTGTCCGTCGGGTCGTGTTTGGCGCGTGGGACGAGAAGGCGGGGATGGTTGGGTCTGTTGGGGACCTGCTCCGGCACCCGAGGCTCAATCACCGCCCTGAGGTTCTGGGGGGGCTGTTGGCAGCCGAATCGGGCGCGATACTTACCGAGTTCTTCCGTGCGCGACGGCCTGCGTGATGACTGAGGCGGCGGCGTCCAACGCGTTGACGCCACACAACTTGACTGTTTAAGTTGCTTGGCTCTGTGAGGACAGGTGTCCGAGTGGCTGAAGGAGCCGGTCTCGAAAACCGGTGTACCGGTAACGGTACCGTGGGTTCGAATCCCACCCTGTCCGTGGACATGAGAACGAGGGTAAGAGGGTCGCGGGGTACGGAGTTACTCCACACCCGCTTACCCTCTCGCGCTGTCACCACCTGACTCGCTAACCTCTCGTTTCCTCAGGACAGGTGGCCGAGTGGTTGAAGGCGCACGCCTGGAAAGCGTGTGGTGGGGAAACTCACTCGCGGGTTCGAATCCCGCCCTGTCCGTGGCGGCGCTCCCAGTCGGGGCGCCGCCTTTTCTTGTATTCGCCCGGTTCATCGACGGTTCAAGCGCCGCGGTGTATGTTCGCAGCCCCACTTCACGCCAATCAGATGCCCAACGTCGGCGTACTTCATCCGCAGGTCGTCCATTTCGTCATTGCCCTCTGCCTGGTCGGCGTTGGCCTTCGGGTTGTCTCACTCCTCCGCAAGTGGCCGTGGATGAACCCGGCGGCGACCGCGCTGATCCTGCTCGGAACGGTCGCCGCCGTCGTGGCGGTGAAGAGCGGAGATGACGCGCACGGCCCGGCGGAGCGGGTGCCCGGCGCCCGGAACGCGGTCGTGGAACACGAAGAGTGGGGGGAACGCGCCCGAAACATCTTCTTGCTCATCGCAGCCGTGGAACTCGCAGCCCTGGCCATGGCGGAGAAGAATCGTCGCTTCCTCCACATGGCCAGCGCGGTGATCGGCCTGGGTGGCGTCTTTGCCATGTACGAAACCGGTGAACACGGTGGCGAACTCGTGTACTCCTACGCGGGGGGCGTCGGTATCCGTTCCGGCGATCCCGCCGACGTAGAGCGCCTCCTTATGGCCGGACTGTACCACCAGGCGATGCTCGATCGACGGGAGAATCGTGGCGAGGCTGCCGGCGCCCTGTTCGAGCAAATGGGCCGCCTGAGGCCGGCGGACTTTTCCGTCCAGCTCCTGGCCGTGGAATCGTTGCTTCGTGACCGAAATGATGTGGCGTCTGCGCGGCAGGCCGTGGAGTCCCTCAACGCCCCCGACGACCGTGGCAAGCGATCGCAGGCGCTCCTCAAGGTCGACATTTTGGCCGCCGCTGGCCACCGAGACTCCGCCCGGTCGATCCTCGAGCCCGTCATTGCCGGGCTGCCGGCCCCCAACGCGCGACTCCAGGCGAAGCTCGACTCCCTCAAGTAGTGACGCGTGGCACACACCCTGCCTTTCAAAGGGCAGGGTAGGTGCGACCTGACCGATGGTTGGGTCTACCTCATGTCCGTGTCACCTCAACCCGCCGAGATGCGAGCGCACTCTGTTGTGATGACTCGATTGGCCCGGGTTGCCCTGGCGGTGGTCGGCCTCGACCTCTCCTCCAAGGCGCTCGCGGACCGCTTTCTCAGCGGTTCAGACGTGGACATCCTGCCGTGGCTGCACCTGCACGTCGTGCACAACCTGCAAGGAGCCTTCGGCTGGTCTGCCGGGGCGTACACCTGGCAGCTGAACCTCGCGCTCACGATGTGCGCGGTGGTGTTCGTCTTTCCCGTGGCGCGAGACCTCGCCCGCGTTGATGCGCGATCGCCGCAGGCGCTCGGGCTGATCGTTGGCGGGGCATTGGGCAACCTGGCGTCGTTGGTTGGTCCCCCCGCCGGCGTCGCGGACTTCATCGCGTTGCAGGTGCGGCCAGGTCACGCGATCGTCCTGAACCTCGCCGACATCGCCGCGTACCTCGGGCTCGTGCTGATCATGCGGACGGGGTTCCGCTTGGTGGGAGCCATCCGTGCCGAGGCGCGGGAAGCCGCCGCCATCAAGGTGGGAAGTGTGTATGCTGCGCGGGATCTGGTGCGCGGCAAGCGCTCGGAGCGCATGGTCAACGACTGGAGCAACGTGGTTGACCTCGGCGTCGTGCGAGGTGACGGCCCGGCCGCCGATGACTCACGGGTGCCACGCCCGTTGGGCGCGGTCCCCCGACGGTCCGTGCGATTGGTGCCTACCAACGAACTGCCGACTCGCCCAGCAGTGATTGCCGACACGACGCCGGAGTAGGTGACCCGGGCCCAGCTCAGGCGTCCCCTGACTACCGGAAGATCTCGCCGGATTCAGTCACCTTGGCTCCATGGGCATCACGGTCACTCGCAAGCTGACGTTGGCGGGAAGCGTGCTGGTCGCGCTCGCGATCACCGCGGGCGTGGTCGCGCACGATGCGCTGGACTTGCTCACGGTCACGCTGCGCGTCGCGCGCGGTGACCTGCCCGTTCGCCTGGTGGACGATCTGGCACGCGGGGTGGAGCAGGGTCGCGTGCTGCTCGTCGCGGCTGCGTCCGTGTTGCTGGTGCTGGTGCCGTGGGCGGCGATCGTGCTGCGTCGCGAGCTGGAGCGCCGCCGCGCGGCAGAGACCGCCCTCGCCAACAGCGAGGCCAGGTTTCGCGCGGCGATGGAGGGGAGTCACGATTCGTTCTATGTGCTCCAGGCGGTCCGCGATGCCGCGGGCGTCGTGCTGGATTTCGAGTTCGTCGAGCTCAACGCCGAAGCGGAGCGGCTGCTTGGTGGCTCACGCGCCGAGATCATCGGCCAGCGCCTGTGCGAACTCGTCCCGTCCAACCGGACCAATGGCTTCTTCGCGCGCTACGTTCAGGTGATGCACTCCGGGGTTGCTGTGGAGGGAGAACACGAGATCCAGCAGGGCGAGATGAACGCGGCGTGGGTCCATGACCAGGTGGTGCCACTGGGCGACGGCGTCGCGATCACCTCGCGGGACGTTACCGAGCGCCACCAGCGCGAGGATACACTGCGTGCGCTCTCGCTGATGGATGAGCTCACGGGGCTGTACAACCGCCGCGGTTTCCTGACGCTGGCGCAGCAACAATTGAAGCTCGCCCGACGCGGTCAACGCGAACTGGTCCTGCTGTTCGTCGACATGGACGACTTCAAGGAGATCAACGACCGGTTCGGCCACAGCGAGGGTGACGTCGCCCTGCGCCGCACGGCGGCCATCCTGCAGCACACCTTCCGCGACTCCGACATCGTGGCCAGGCTCGGCGGTGACGAGTTTGTCGTCCTGGCAAGTGACATTGCGCATGGAACGGGCCCCCTGATCGTGGAACGCCTGCGGGCGGAGCTCCAGCTGCGCAACGAACGCGAGGGGTACCCGTACCGGCTTTCGTTCTCGGTGGGGTTGGCGACCTTCGATCCGGAGCGACCGCCCGAGATCGAGGAATTGCTGGCGACCGCGGACGCGATGTTGTACGAACAGAAGCGCCACAAGAACGAGACGGTAGGCGCCGCGAGCTGAGGTCGGGGGCTCGTGCTTCAATTCGCGCGGGTGCGATGCCATATTGGCGCCACATGCCAGCTCCCGCGAACCTCCTCAATGCGGCCGCCATCGCGCGCACCGTCCGGCGAATGGCCGAAGAAATCGTCGAGTTGTTCGACGGGACCGATGGGCTGATCCTCGTCGGAATCCAGCGCCGTGGGGTGCAGCTCGCGCAGCGGATTGCCGCCGTCATCGAAGCCACGGAGGGAGTGGCCGTCCCGCGCGGTGCCCTCGACATCACGCTATACCGGGATGACCTCCAGACGGTCGGGCCGCGTCCCCTCGTGGGCAAGACGGACCTGCCGTGGGCGATCGACGGCAAGCGGCTGGTGATTGTGGATGACGTGTTGCACACGGGGCGGACCATCCGTGCGGCGCTCGACGAACTGGCCGACTTTGGGCGCCCCGCCCGGATTGCGCTTGCCGTCCTGGTGGACCGCGGGGGTCGCGAGTTGCCCATCCATGCCGACGTGGTTGGGAAGACGGTCGAGCTGCCGCCCGAAGGGCGGGTGGACGTCCAGGTGCTCGACCTGGACGGGGTGGACGCCGTCCTGGTGAGCCGCGGGAGCGAGGGGTGAGCGCCGCAGCGATCGGCAAGGACCTCCTCGGCCTGGCGCATCTTTCGGCCGAGCAGATCACGCTGATCCTCGACACGGCGGTGCCTTTCAAGGAGATCAGCGAGCGCGCGATCAAGAAGGTCCCGACCCTGCGCGGGATGACGATCGTCAACCTGTTCTTCGAGGCATCGACGCGGACCCGCATTTCCTTCGAATTCGCGGAGAAGCGCCTGAGCGCCGACACGGTCAACGTCGCGGTGAGCGGGTCCAGCGTGTCGAAGGGCGAGACATTGGTGGACACCGCCCGAAATCTTGAGGCGATGAAGATCGACATGGTGGTGATCCGCCACCCGTCGTCGGGCGCGGCGCGGTTCCTCGCGGATCGTATCCAGTCGAACGTGATCAACGCCGGCGACGGCACGCACGAGCATCCGACCCAGGGGCTGCTGGACCTCCTCACCCTGCGCGAGCGATTCGGGAGCCTCACGGGGCTCCGCGTGTGCCTGTGCGGCGACGTCCTGCATTCGCGGGTGGCCCGCTCGAACCTGTGGGGGCTGCAGAAGCTGGGGGCCGAGGTGGGGGTGTGTGGTCCGCGATCGCTGCTTCCGAACGCCATCGACGAGCTGGGGGTGCGGGTCTTCTCGCGCATCGAGGAGGCCATCGAGTGGGCGCAGGCGCTCAACATCCTTCGCTTGCAGCTGGAACGGATGCAGGCCGGCTACATCCCGTCCCTGCGCGAGTACAACCGGGTGTTCGGTGTGACGCGGGAACGGCTCGACCGGGCGCCGCGCGACATCGTGATCATGCACCCGGGGCCGATGAACCGCGGGGTGGAGATCGACTCGGATGTGGCCGATGGGCCACACAGCGTGATCCTCGAGCAGGTGACCAACGGGGTGGCGGTTCGCATGGCGGTCCTTTACCTGCTGGCCGGGGGCCGGCCGGAATTGGCAGAGGCAGCCAAGGGGTAGTAGCAGCACGGCGGGATGCCGCACATGTGGGGATGGGCGGGGAGGCGGCACTGAATCTTTGACTTGACCTTCAACCGGCGCATGGCTGACACCTCTGCGACATCGCTCGTCCTGCTGCGCGGTGGGCGCGTGCTGGATCCTTCGACCGGCCTCGACGAGGTGGGCGACGTCTTGCTGCGGGACGGCAAGGTCGAGCACGCCGGCGCCCCGTTAGGCGAGGTGCGGCGCGACGGCGACCTGACCGAGGTGGACTGCCGCGGGTTGGTGGTCTCGCCCGGGTTTATCGATGTGCACTGCCACCTGCGTGAGCCCGGGCGCGAAGACGTGGAGACGATCGCCACGGGCGCGCGGGCCGCGGCGGCCGGCGGGTTCACAGCCGTGTGCGCCATGCCGAACACCGCCCCGGTGACGGACAACCAGGCAGCGGTGGGTTTCATCATCCGGCAGGCCCAACTCGCCCGTGCCGCGCGGGTCTATCCGATCGGGGCCATCTCCGTGGGCCAGCGAGGTGAAGCGCTGGCGGAGTTTGGTGAGATGATCGGGGCAGGGGCGGTCGCCGTCTCCGATGATGGAAAGCCAGTCGCCAGCGCCCAGCTCATGCGCACCGCGCTCGAGTACGCGCGAGCCTTCAATATTCCCGTCGCCGACCACTGCGAGGAACCCACGCTCGCGCATGGCGGCGCGATGAACGAAGGGATCGTGTCCGCGCGGCTGGGCCTCAAGGGGATTCCGGATGAGGCCGAAGAGATCATGGTCATCCGTGATATCCTCCTGTCGCGCCGGACCGGTGGCCATGTGCACCTCTGTCACATGTCGACCAAGGGGTCGGTGGAGCTGATCCGCTGGGGCAAGGAGCGGGGGATCCGGGTGACGGCCGAGGTGTGCCCGCACCACATCTCGCTGACGGAGGACGCTGTTGAAGGCTACAACACCAATGCGAAGATGAACCCTCCGCTCCGTACGGCAGCGGACGTCGCCGCCCTGCAGGAGGCGGTGAAGGATGGGACCATCGACCTGGTGGCGACCGACCACGCGCCGCACCACTATGACGAGAAGGAGCGCGAGTTTTCGGACGCCCCGAACGGCATTGTTGGGCTGGAGACCGCCCTCGCGGTCCTGGTGACGCATCTAGTCGCCCCAGGCATCATCAGCTACGCCACCCTCGTGGACCGGATGTCGTGTTCCCCGGCCCGCGTGTTCGGGCTGCAGGGAGGAACCTTGCGGAAGGGGAGTGTGGGAGATGTCACAGTCTTCGACCCCGCGGCGAGCTGGACCGTGGATCCGGCGTCGTTCCAGACCAAGGGGCGGAACAGCCCGTATTCCGGGATGACCCTGACCGGCCGCGCAAAGTGTACCGTCGTGGGTGGCCAGATCGTCTACCGACAGAATGCCTAGGGCGGAGGGTGGGCCGGTGAGCGGCGGGTTGGCGCTGCGGCGCGAGGTCGTGAAGGTCTGCCAGCGGCTGTACGAGCGCGGGTTGATCGCGGGACCGGACGGCAACGTCTCCGTGCGGATCGGTCCGAATCGACTGCTGGTCACGCCAGCCGGGATGTCGAAGGTGGACGCCACCGTCGATGACCTGGTCGAGATCTCCCTCGATGGCAAGCACCTCCGCGGCAGCCGTCGGGCCTCCTCCGAGATTCTCATGCACCTGCGCATCTACCAGCGTCGCCCGGATGTCCAGGCCGTGGTGCATGCGCACCCGCCGCTGGCCACCGGTTTTGCCGTGGCGGGTGAGTCGTTCTCGGCATGTGTCCTCCCGGAGATGATTTTCCAGGTGGGTTGGGTGCCCCTCGTCCCATATGCCACCCCCGGCACACCCGCCCTCGCTGACGCCTTTGACCCCTTCGTCGCGGACCACGACGCCTTTTTGATGGCGAACCACGGCGCCACGACGGTGGGACCAACGCTGACCATGGCTCACCAGCGCATGGAGAGCCTGGAGCACAGCGCTCGCATCCTGCTGACGGCACGTCAGTTGGGGCGGGTGAACACCCTGACCACCCCGCAGGTAGAAGCACTCGTGGACGCACGCCGGCGCGCTCTCCCCGACAGCCCGTTTTCGGGATGCGCTGTACCCTCCGACACACGGAGCACCGACCGCACATGACTGGATCGCCGGAAGGCACGATGGACGTTCTGCACCAGCTCCTCGCTGAGCGCACCCGCTACGAAACCTGGATCACCCAGCTCGAGGAGCGCCGCGCCACCGCTCCGGGCCACGTGCTTGAGCGAGTTCGCTCGGACTATGCCACCCGCCTGGATCAGGTCGTCACCCAGCTCCGAGGTCGCGCCGTTGAACTGGAGTCCACGGCCGCGACCCTGCGCTCACGTCTAGGCGCGCTGGCGACAGAGGAGGAGACACGGCGCGATGAACGCGCAGAGACCGAATTGCGCGCTGCCGTCGGCGAGTATTCCGAGGACGAAGCCCGCTCGACCTTTGAGCGTTGCGATGCTTCGATTTCCTCCCTCGTCGCCCAGCGGGACGCGCTCGGTGCGGAACTCGCGAAGCTCCAGGAGGTGCTGGTTCTGGTCGTCGCACGGGAACCGGAGCCGGTCGCACCGGAACCGGTCGCGCCCGAGCCAGAACCCGCCGCCGAGGCACCCCCGTCGGCCCTGGAGGTTTCACAGGTGACCGCGGTGATGTCCGAGCCGGATCCTGCCGGCGACGCTCCGGTGGCGGCCGCTGCCGAGCCCACGACCCCGTCCGCCGCGGCGGAGCTTGAGTTCTTGCGATCGCTGGTGAGCGCGCCGGCCCCGGAGCTGGGATCGCCTGATGGGCAGGAGTACGTGGCGCCTCCCGTCCTCGCGGCGCCCCGTCGTCAGCCGACCCCGCTCAGTGCCACGGCGATTCGGGATCCACTCCGCTCCGCGCTCGGTGAAACTGGGGCGGCGACGGCGTCCGCGATGAACTTCCTCAAGGAAGCACCGGCGGAGCAGGTGAAGACCCTCAAGTGTCAGGAGTGCAGCACGATGAACTACGCGACCGAGTGGTACTGCGAGCGCTGCGGCGGGGAGCTTGCCGCGATGTAAGGGGTCCGGGTCGCAGATCTCGGGGCCGCCCTCTGGAGGGGCGGCCCTTTTTTTCTTGGTCGGGGCCCAAGTCCCTTGGCGCCCCTCTGGTGGCACCCTGCGGCCGAACCGTGCGAATGCCGGAGGGGGAAAAGACAGAGGGCGAACCGCCGAAGCGGCCCGCCCTCTGCGACCTGGCAAATTCCTGGGAGGAGTTACTTGCCAGACTTTGCGATGCGGCTCTTGTGGCGCGCCGCGGCATTGCGGTGGATGAGCCCCTTGCGAGCGGCGCGATCGAGCAGCTGCACGGCAGTCTTTTGCTCGGCCGGAGTTCCACCGGGCGCCTTCTTGAGCGCGGTGCGGAGGGCGGACCGTTGCGCGCGGTTGCGAGCATTGGCCGCTCGCGACTTGCGCATGTTCTTTTCGCCGGAAGCGATATTCGGCACAGAATCCTCGAGAGACGTAATCTTGGGTCGGACAACTTGACCGCGGCCCACGGGGATGTCGGGACCGAACCGGTTGTAACGCGAACGGGAAAACGTAGGGTTGGCGGTGGTCCATGTCAAGCAACGACATGGTTTTGACTCCAGTTGGGGGGGCAGCTAGCTTGCCCCCTCACGCGACACCCAGCCCAGAGTATCGACATTGGACCGGCTCGAAGGGTTCCTTATCCAGCTGCCGGTCATCCTGTTCTCGATGGTCGCGCATGAGTACGCCCATGGCTACGCGGCGCTCCGTCAGGGGGACCCCACGGCGTACCAGCTCGGACGGCTGACCTGGAACCCGGCCAAGCACATCGACCCGCTGATGACGATCGTCATGCCGGTCCTGACGTACTTCTTTGGCAGCTTCATCTTTGGCGGGGCGAAGCCGGTGCCGGTCGTCCCACGGAATTACCGCAACTATCGTCGTGGCGACATCATCGTCTCGATGGCCGGGATTGTCGTGAACCTCGGCCTGTATGTCGTGGCGTCGATCCTGCTGTTGGTGTTTGGCCTGCTGGGGCGCGCGGTGCCCGCGCTCTCGGACACCTTCGCCATCCTGCAGGTCATGATGGTGATGGGCGTGCTGTTCAACCTCATGCTCGCCATGTTCAACCTGTTGCCGTTGCCTCCGCTGGACGGGTCGCACGTCATGAAGTACCTCCTGCCGCCCGCCTGGGCCCTGCGCTACCAGCAGTTCGGGATGTACGGCATTTTCGTCCTGCTCTTCCTGATGAGCACCGGGCTCGGCCGGGGGCTGCTCTCGACCTGGTTGTCGCCGGTGTATTGGATCGCCGACCGCACCTTCTCGCTGCTGCAACCGTACTTTCTGCAGAGCGACTTCACGCAGCGGTTCTTCGCCGGGTTCTTCCGATGACGCACGCCCCGCTGGATGACTCCACCTTCACGGTGGAACTTGGGGAATTCGCCGGTCCGCTGGACCTGCTGCTTTCGCTCATCAGGGACGAGAAGGTCGACATCTACGACATCCCGGTGTCGCGCATCGCCGACCAGTTCCTGGTGCGCATCCGGACGCTGGGGCTCGACCAGGCCGCCGATTACCTGGAGATGGCCGCGCGACTGCTGCGCATCAAGGCGCAGATGCTCCTGCCGCGCCACGAAAACGACGACGCCTGGGAAGATCCGCGAGCCGAATTGGTGCGCCGCCTGCTGGAGTACCAGCAGATGCGCGAGGTGGTGGACGTGCTGGAGCGCTACGCCGAGGACCGCCGGTCCCGCTTTGCGCGGTCGTACTTCCCACCGTCGAATGTTGAGGTGCCGCCGGCTCCGCTGGCCTTGTCGCTCGCGGAGTTGCTCTCCGCCGTCGACCGGGTGCTGCGGGCGGCGCGTGACCCCGTGCTGCACGATGTCGTGCCGCGCGCCCTGGATGTGGACGGAGCGATCGCGACGGTCCGCGGCGTACTTGAGCTGCGCGAACGAGCCCGCTGGCGCGACGTCGTGCGCCAGGGCGCAGAGCGCTGGGAAATCCTCTCCGCCCTGCTCGCCCTTCTTGAACTGGCCCGCCGGGGTGAGCTGCGGCTCGCCCAGGCATCTCCCTTTGCCAACGTACTGATCAGTCGTGAGTCCCCTAGCCAGGCTGCTTGAGGCGGCGCTCTTCTCGAGCGCACGTCCAGTCCCCGTGGAAGAACTCGCCGCCCTCGACCCCGAGGCGTCGCCCGCGGCTGTTCGCGCTGCCCTGGACGAGCTGCGCGAGAGTTATGACGTGAATGGACACGGCATCGAACTCGGTGAACTCGGCGAGGGATTTCAGATCCTCACCCGCCCGGAGTTTACGGAGGCCATCGAACGCGCCCAGCTCGCGGTCCGGCCCCATCGCCTGTCGGCGGCGTCGCTCGAAACCCTCGCGATCATCGCCTATCGTCAGCCCATCGGACGGGCGGAAATCGAGGAGATTCGGGGCGTCAACGTCGGCGGGGTCCTGAAGTCGCTCCACGAACGCGGCCTGATTGACATCGTGGGACGCGCCGAGGGACTGGGGCGGCCGCTGCTGTACGGCACGACCCCGCTGTTCCTCGAACACTTCGCCTTGCGTCATCTCGAGGAACTCCCGCGCGCCGACGAACTGGCGATCGCGCTCCGCGCCGAACCCCGGTCCATCTAGTGGAATCCATGCGCATCCAACGCGCCTTGGCGCGCGCTGGAGTCGCATCGCGCCGGGGAGCGGACGAACTCGTCGCCTCGGGTCGGGTGACCGTCAACGGGTCACCCGCACTCGTCGGACAGGTCGTGGACACCGACCGCGACACCGTCTGCGTTGACGGCCAACACGTGCAGCTGGCCACGCGCGGTCTGCCAACCTGGATCGTGGTGAACAAGCCCGTGGGCGTGGTGACCACCAAGAAGGATCCCGAAGGACGGAAGACGGTCTTCGACTTGATCCAGCCGGTGCCGGGGCTGTCCTATGTTGGACGCCTCGACTACCTCACCGAGGGGCTCGTCCTCCTTACCACCGACGGAGACGCCGCCCACACCCTCACGCACCCCAGCTCGGAAGTCGAGCGGGTGTATGTGGCGACGGTGACCGGGGCCGCACGCCGGGCCATGGAGCAGGCGCGCGAGGGAGTCGAACTCGACGACGGGATGGTGACCCCGGCGTGGGTCCAGGTGCGACCGTTGGGCGGACGACGCTGGGAGTTTGAGGTGGCCATTCGCGAGGGACGAAACCGCGAGGTGCGTCGCCTGTGCGCCGCGTTAGGCCTCAAGGTCGAACGGCTGGTGCGCACGCAGTTCGGCCCCATCCGGCTTGGGGCATTGCCCGTCGGCGCCTCGCGGCCGGTGACGTCGCGGGAGTTGCTCCTCCTGCAGGAGCACATCGGGGAGCCGATCGAGATGCCCAAGGAACCACGGCCCCCACGCCGGGGGTATGACCGCAGCCGCAAGAGGAGACGCGACGCGTGACGATGCCAGCCGTGAACAGCGCTGACATGGCGCTGGTGCAGGGAGTGACCCGCGAGGTGGGAAAGCGGGTGGTCGGGCAGGAATACATGGTGGAACGCCTGCTGATTGCCCTCCTCACCGGGGGGCACGTCCTGCTGGAAGGGGTTCCGGGGCTGGCAAAGACCCTGACCGTTCGGACGCTCGCAGAGACCATTCACACGACGTTCCAGCGCATCCAGTTCACTCCGGACCTGCTTCCGGCCGACGTGGTTGGCACCCAGATCTTCGACCAGTCTACCGGGTCGTTCTCGGTGAAGCGTGGACCGATCTTCGCGAATATTGTGCTCGCCGACGAAATCAACCGGGCACCAGCGAAGGTGCAGGCGGCGCTGCTCGAAGCCATGCAGGAAAAGCAGGTCACCCTCGGAGGGCAGACGTTCCGTCTGGAGGAGCCCTTCCTCGTCCTCGCCACGCAGAATCCGATTGAGCAGGAGGGCACGTACCCCCTGCCGGAGGCGCAGGTTGATCGCTTCATGCTCAAGCTGCGCGTCGGGTACCCGACGCGTGACGACGAAAAGGAGATCATGCGGCGCATGGCCAGCGGGTCCCCGATCCCGGTGAACGCCGTAGCCACCCCGGAAGGGATCCTCGGTGCGCGGCAACGGATCACCGAGTTGTACATGGACGAGCGGATCGTGGACTACATCGTGGATGTCGTCCACGCATCCCGCGTCCCCGCGGAGGCCGGGTTGAAGGAGTTGGCCCCGTTGATCGAGTTCGGGGCGTCACCCCGCGCCACGATCGCCCTCGCGCAGGCCTCCCGCGCGCACGCCTTCCTGCGCGGCCGGACCTACGTCACGCCGGACGACATCAAGGCCATCGCGCCCGACGTGCTGCGGCACCGCGTGCTCACGACCTACGAGGCGGAGGCCGAAGAGGTCACGAGCGACGACATCGTGCGGAAGATCCTCGACACCGTCGAAGCGCCGTGACCGGCGACGCCCATGCCCGTCCCCGCCTCGCCGTCGTCCTCCCGCGCCGCTGACGCGGCGCGCACGCGCCCGGGCCCGTCGGCGCGCCCGACGGCGTCGCCGATCGGCATCACCCCGGAGGTGTTGCGGCAGGTGAAGCTGATTGAGCTGCGCACCCGGAGGCTGGTCAATTCGCTCTTTTCGGGGGAGTATCGCTCGATCTTCAAGGGGCAGGGGATGGAGTTCGCAGAGGTGCGGGAATACCAGCCCGGCGACGAGGTGCGGTCGATCGACTGGAACGTCACGGCGCGCATGCGCCGGCCGTTCGTCAAGCGGTACATCGAGGAACGCGAGCTGACCCTGATGCTCGTGGTGGACCTGTCCGGCTCCGGACAGTTTGGCACCGTGAACCGCTTCAAGGTCGAGCTGGCCACCGAACTGGCGGCCGTGCTCACCATGAGCGCCGTGCGGAACAACGATCGCGTGGGCACGTTGCTCTTCACCGACCGGGTGGAGCACTTCGTCCCGCCCGGCAAGGGACGCCGGCACGCCCTGCGCATCCTCCGCGATATCTTCGTGCACCGGCCAACCGGCACGGGCACCAACATCGGCGCGGCCCTGGATCACCTGCGCAAGATGCTGTCCCAGCACGCCATCATCTTCCTCATCACCGATCTCGACGATCCCGCCATCGAGCGACCGCTCAAGCTGTTGAACCAGCGTCACGATGTGGTGGTGGCGCGGGTGGAGGATCCGGCGGAGCACGAACTGCCCGACGTCGGGCTGGCGACCCTGCGCGATCCCGAAACTGGGGCACTGGTGGCCGTCGATACCAGTCATCCGAAGGTGCGCGTCGCCTACGCGGGGATGATGGCCGAGCGGCGAGCCGCCAAGCGCGCCCTCCTGCGTCGACTCGCCATTGACGAGATTCCGGTCACCACCCAGGACTCCTTCATCGAACCGCTGATGCGGTTCTTCCGGGCGCGTGAGCGTCGGGTGGCTCGCGGATGAGGCCCCGGCTGCTCGCCGCGTGTTTGGTGACGGTCGCGCCCTTGGGGCCGGCGGTCGTCGCACAGGCGCCCTCGGGGATCCAGTTGGGCGTCGTGGTGTCGCCCGAGTCGGTGACCGTGGGCGACCCGTTCCGCGTGGTCATTCGCGTACGCGCCCCACGTGGGACTGTCCTGGATTTCCCGGACAGCCCGGACACGGCCTTCGCCGTGGAACCGCTGGATCGCGTGGTCCTCACCGACGGCGGCGACACCACGGCGGTCGAGATGAGCGCCACCTATCGATTGGCTGCATGGGACGTTGGCCGTCGCTCTCTGCGCTTTGAGGACATCCTGACAACCCGGGACGGGGAGACGCGACGCGTGCCCGTGGGACGCGACCTCGCGGTGTTCGTCGCGACCGTGCTCCCGGAGGACACGGCGCAGCGCGTGCCCAGGCCGCCGCGGCCGGTCTACGAGTTTGGGTTGCCGTGGTGGTGGTGGCTCGCGGTCGTTGCGAGCGCCCTCGCGCTGGGCGGCCTGTTCTGGTGGTGGTGGCGACGACGTCCGAAGGGTGCGGCGCCGGTGGTTGATCCCTTTGTGGTGGCGACCCGCGCCTTTGCGCGCGTGGATGCCCTGGGGTTGCTCGCGGCCGGTGAAACCGGACAGCACGTCACGTTGTGCACCGACATCCTGCGTGACTACCTCGCCGCAGCGCGTCCCGCGGCGCGCACCGCCCTGACGAGTGGAGAATTGTTGCACCGGCTGCGGGGGGATCACACCGTCCCGCTCACTCGACTGGCGCGGCTGCTGCACGACGCGGACCTCGTGAAGTTTGCCCGCCGCCGCATGTCGGCCCAGCTCGCCGTGGCGCATGCCACGGAGTGTCGCGGCGTCTGCCAGGACGTGCATGCCGCGAGCGACGCGGCGTCGTCAGTCCCGGAGGCGGCATGAGCGTACTTGGGTACGTCGATGCGCCGCTCCTGCTCGTCGTTGCCGCCGCGGTCACCCTGGCCATTGTCGCGCTGCTGATCGTGGGCCGCCGCCAGATGCTCCGTCGACTGGTGCGCCTTGCCGAGGCGCACCTTATCGAACGACTGGCGCCCGGGCTGGAGCCACAGTCGATGGCGCGCGTTGTGCGCCTCGCCCTCGCGGCGGTGCTGGCCGGTGTCGCCTTTGCCGGGCCGCGATGGGGTGAGGAAGCACAGGCGGTACGCGGCGAAGGAGTGGACGTTGTCCTGGCACTCGATGCGTCCCTGTCGATGCTGGCCACCGATGAATCGCCCAGTCGGCTGGCCCGGCTCAAGCAGGAGGTGCGCCGCTACCGGGACCTGGCGCGCGGGGATCGCGTGGCCCTGCTCGCCTTTGCCGGTCGAAGTTACATCTTGACTCCGCTCACGGTGGACGACGGGGCCATTGAGCTGTTTCTCGACAACCTCGATCCCTCCATCGTCGGCCAGGCCGGGAGCTCCCTCGCACGGACCATCGCGCAGGGGACCGACCTGCTGCTCGCCACGCGGACGTCGTCAGACCGCGCGCTGGTGATCATGTCCGACGGCGAGGCCTTCGAGCCGGCCGAGGAGGTTGCGGCCGCGGCTACGCGAGCTCGGGAGAACGGGATCGCGGTCGTTACGGTGGGATTCGGGACCGTCGAGGGAAGCCGGATCCCGATGGGTACCGGGACGAGCGGCACCGAATTCAAGCGAGACGAGAACGACCAGGAGGTCGTGACGCGGTACTCGCCGGAGACGTTGCGCCTGATTGCCGAGACGGCCCAGGGCACGTTCATCGCGGCGGAGGCGACGGACAAGGCGGCGCGTGTCCGGGCGGCGCTGCAGGGCCTGCGGCGGACGACGCGTGCGCTGGCGTCCGGGATGAGCCGAAAGGCTCGCTTCCAATGGTTTGTCTTTCCCGCGCTCCTCCTCCTGCTCCTCGATACCTGGCTGCTATCCCGTCGGTCGGGGCGTCGGGCGGCGCTGCTGGTGGCGACGCCCCTCGCCATGGCGGGCTGTGCCTTGCCGGGGGCGGCGGCGCGTGACGGGGCTCGCGCCTTCGCCCTTGGGCGACATGCCGAAGCCGCCGCGGCGTATCGGCGCGCCATCGTCGCGGGAGACGTGCGACCGGAACTCTCGTACAACCTGGGGACCGCCCTGGTGGCCGGCGACTCGGTCGAGTCCGGGCTCCAGCGGCTCGAGCCGCTCCGGCGCGCGTCCAACGAGGAACTGCGCTTTCGCACGTTGTTCAACATCGGGTTCGGCCACCTGCAGCGTGGCCTGGCGGCTGAGGCAGAAGGGGACACCGCGGCGCGTGCGGCATTCAGCGCCGCGGTCGACGCGTACAAGCAGGCGCTGCTGTTGCAGCACACCAACCCGGACGCCAAGTGGAACTACGAACTCGCGCTCCGGAAGGAAGAGGAGAGCGGCGGTGGAGGTGGAGGCGGTGGGGGAGGGGGTGGTGGGAACAGCTCCGCCAACGACCGCAACGAGAGCGACCAGGATTCGCCGCAATCGCGGGAACAGAGTGGGGGACTCGGCCAGCAACAGGCCGAGCAGCTCCTGGACGCTGCGGCCCGCGAGGAGCGTGGCGTCCAAGGGCGAAAACAGAAGGACAGCCGCCCGAAGCCACCGCCCGGTGGCAAGGACTGGTGATGCGCAGACACCTGGCGGTGTTGGCGCTCGCCTGGTGCACGCCGGCGGTGCTGTGCCCGCAGGCACCGGCCCGGGGAACGCCGGAGATCGTGGCGGCCGCCACGGTCGACCCGGCTCGCGAGATCAACTTCGCGTCCGGGGTCTGGCCCGG
This sequence comes from Gemmatimonadota bacterium, assembly GCA_016712265.1. Classification (NCBI taxonomy): domain Bacteria; kingdom Pseudomonadati; phylum Gemmatimonadota; species Gemmatimonadota bacterium. The sequence goes on from JADJRJ010000030.1 coordinate 431,217, forward strand.
TCGGGTGTACGCTGGACAACAGGCCACGTACCAGATCGGCATTTTCCTGTCCGAGTCGATGCGGAGCCGCCTGCGGAGCAATCCGCAGTTTGTGCCTCCGGACGTGCGATCGGTCATTGCCTATGACCTGCCGTTGCCCGGGCGGTTGTTCTCCCGGAGTGCCGGTGACCGGGTGTGGGATGTGCACGTATACTCGCGCGCCCTGTTTCCGGTGGCCCCCGGAACGATCGACATTGCCCCAGCACGACTCAACTGGCTCGTCCCCCTCTCCAACTCGATCTTCGCCCGCGAGGAGTCGCATAGCGCGACTTCGTCCACCCACCGACTACAGGTGAGTCCGCCACCCACGGCCGGCCGCCCGACGGGGTATGCGGGCGCCGTCGGCCAACTGGGAATAACATCGCGCGTGGACGCGTCCGCCAAGCGCGTCGGTAACCCATTTGTGCTGACCGTCACCGTCAGCGGCACGGGGAACGTCGGACTGTTTCCGCGCCCCGATGTCGGGATCCCCTGGGCCCACGTGGTGGCCGGACCTGAGCGGGTGCGGGTTGACTCAAGCAGTGCCTTGATCCGCGGCGACAAGGCCTTCGAGTGGGTGGTCACGCCGCGGGTCATCGGTCGCCAGGACGTGCCGGAGATTCGATACCCGTACTTCAACCCGTATACGGAGCAGTACGAGGTCGGCGTCATCTCTCCGCTCTCGCTCACGGTCGCCGACGGCGGGCTGGTGGTCGCGACGGAGGAGGAGCGAGCGGTTGCTCCCCGGTACACCGTCCGCCGCACTTGGCGGGGCGACGTTGGCGTTCCGTGGCCCGCGAGCTCGTGGTATTGGTTCGGGGTGCTTGTCGTGCCAGTGCCCGCCCTGTTCCTGCGGTGGCGGCGTCGTCCCAGCCCGGTGCGCGCGCTCCTGCCCTTGGACCGATTGCAGCGTTGGGCGTCTCTCGCCGTCCCGGACCCTGTTGAGGTGCGACGCACCTTCCGCGACGTGCTGGCGGCGCGCGTGCCGTCGGCGGCGCTCTCCCTCACGCAACGGCGGACGCTCGAGCGTACGTTGCGCCGGGCGGGGGTCACGGCGTCCACCGCGCGGGACGTCTCCGTCCTGCTGGATGAACTCGACGCGTCGCTCTACAGCGGAAATGCGCTGCGCCGCGCGGACGTGGCGCAACGCGCCCTCGACCTGTGCCAGCGCGTGGACCATGAGGCGGTGCCGCACGCGGCTGTGTCCCGCCGCGTTGCCCGCCGTGCGCTCGGCGTCGTGATGGTGCTCGGCGCGGGACTGGCGAGCGCACGCGACGCAGACCCGGATGCCGCGGTGTTTCGCGCGGCCCTCGCGCGGTGGGACGCGGGCGATGTGCCCGCCGCCAGGGCCGGATTTCTCGACGTGGCGCAACGGCGCCCACGATCGGCAGACGCCTGGATGAACACCGGCACGGCGGCGTGGGTGCTCGGCGACACCGCACAGGCGGTGGTCGGATGGCAACGCGCGCTGCGCCTCGAACCCATGGCCGACGACGCCCGGACGCGCCTCGTCCTCACACCCTCCTTTCGCGATGGACTCCTCGGCGACATCCCCCCCGTCCCGACGAGCGCGCTGGCGATGATCGGGCTCGGGATGTGGGCCGTGGCATGGTGGCGACCAGGGCGGACGAACAGCCGATGGCTCGCCGCGGCGATCGTGGTCGGTGGCGCCGCTGTTGCGCTCCGGGAACAGCAGGTCGGTCGCAGGCAGTTGGTGATCGCAGCCGATGAGCCCCTGCGCGACCTTCCGGCAGTGTCCGGCGCCCCAGGGGCACGGGTGACCATGGGGGAGACGGCCCGGCTCGTGTCGCAACAGGGCAACTGGTCGCGCATCCGCCTGGCTGATGGCCGCGAAGGGTGGATCGAGGCGTCGCAGACCCACGGGCTCGAGGTGCCGGGACGGGTCGTTCGGGCGCGCGTGAACTGAGCGGGTGAACCAGTAGATTTCGCGCTGCGCCCTTTCCCTGCGAGTTCGCTGTGCCCCGCATTGCCATCCTCCCGTCCACTGTTGCCGACCAAATCGCCGCCGGCGAGGTGGTCGAGCGGCCGGCGTCGGCGGTCAAGGAACTTGTCGAGAACGCCCTGGATGCCGGGGCCACGTCCATTGAGGTGGAGGTGGAGGACGGTGGGCGCGGCCTCATTCGCGTGGTGGATGACGGGAGCGGCATGGACGGTGACGATGCCGCGCTTGCGCTCGCCCGGCATGCGACGTCAAAGATCCGCAGCGCGGCCGACCTGGTCGGCGTGGCCAGCTATGGCTTTCGCGGCGAGGCGTTGCCCGCCATCGCCTCGGTGTCGCGGCTGGACCTGCTGACCGCCGTGACTGATGGTGAGGGGATCCTGCTGCGTTCGGAGGGTGGTGTGGTGCTTGGTGCCGAAGCGGCCACGCGGCGGCGCGGCACCACGGTGTCGGTCGCACAGTTGTTCTACAATACGCCGGCACGCCGCAAGTTCCTCCGCAGCGCGCGATCGGAGTGGCGTGCCATCGCCGACACGCTGGTGAGTGTTGGGCTCACCCGCCGCGACGTGCGACTGCGCGTGACCTCGGATGGTCGGGAGGCGCTGGTCCTGTCCCCGGTGCAGACCCTGCGTGAGCGCGTGGCCGGCATCTGGGGCGCTGACTATGCCGCGCGGTTCCTCGATGTCGAGGGGGTGGCGGGAACCGTCCACGTGTCCGGTCTCGCTGAGCGACCGGGCGACGTCGGGACGGGATCGCGCCGTGCGTTCCTCCTGGTGAACGGTCGGCCGGTGCGGGAACATGGGGTGGCGCGTGCGGTGGAGGCCGCGTATCGGTCGACCCTGCCTTCGGGGTTGCGGCCGTCGTTCCTGCTCGAGGTCACGGTCCCCGCCGACGACGTGGACGTGAATGTGCATCCGGCCAAGGCCGAAGTGCGCTTCACGAACAAGTGGGCCGTGGATCGTGCTATCGAGGCGATCGTGCAGCGCGCGTTAGGCACGGCGGATGCCGTGCCGTGGGTCGGGCGATCGTGGAGCCCAGGGCTGGGGGGCAGCGGGGGCGGGGGGGTGCCGGAGCCCACCCATCCCCCGGTCGCTGCGACCCAGGTGCCGATGCGTGAGGGGTTGTTTGCCGTCGACCTGGGCTCCGCCGAGGGCACGGATGCCGCGGATTCGCCGCCTCTTGCGATTGAGGTGCCGGAGCTCGTCCAGCTGCGTCGGACGTACCTCATGTACGAACACGAGGACGGCGTGATCCTCATCGACCAGCACTCGGCGCATGAGCGCATCCTCTACGAGCGATTCCTCACCGCGCTCGAACGCGGAGACGCGCCGTCGCAACGCCTGTTGTTTCCCGAGACCCTGCACCTGTCCCCGGACGACGCGGATGCCTGGGAGTCCCACGCCCCGGCGTTCCGAAAGCTGGGCTATGAGATCGAGGGGTTTGGTGGGCACTCGCTGGTGGTGCATGCTGTCCCCGTGCCACATCCCCGGTTCGATGCTTTGCGCTGTTTGCGTGAATCCCTCGCGGCGTTGTCCGGAGGCCGTCAAGCGGCGACCCACGCGGCCCACGAACATCTGGCGGCGACCGTGGCCTGCAAGGCCGCGGTGAAGGCGGGTGATGTGCTGTCTCGCGACGAACGGGCTGCGCTGTTCCGGCAGTTGTCCGCCACGACGCTCGCGGCGCACGACGTCCACGGGCGGGCGACCATTGTCCGGTTGTCCTGGGATGAAGTGGAGCGGCGTTTTGGGCGTCGTTAGGCTCCCGGTGGTCGTCGGCCCCACCGCCGCCGGCAAGTCTGCCCTGGTCATGGACGTCGCGACCTCACTGTCCGTGACGCTCGTGTCGGCCGACTCACGCCAACTCTACGCCGGGTTCGACATCGGGACGGCCAAGCCCACGGCCGCAGAGCGTCAGCGCGTGCCACACGTGGGGATCGACGTCGCCGAGCCTGGCGATCGGTGGAACGCGGCGCGCTGGGCCGACGATGCCAGCCGGGGGATCGAGGCTGCGCTCGCCGCCTCACGCCTGCCGGTCGTGATCGGCGGGACCGGATTGTACGTTCGCGCGTTGTTTGCGCCCTTGTTCGACGAACCGCCGCTCGACCCGGTGGCGCGCGACGCCCTTGGGGCGGAACTTGAGGGGCTTCCCATCGAGGCGCTCCGGGCGCGGGTCGCGCAGCTGGACCCGGAACGTGCGCACCTCGGCCGCACGCAACTGCTCCGGAGCATCGAGGTGGCCACCTTGACCGGAACGCCTCTCTCTGCGTGGCATCGGGACAGGGCTCGCGTGCCCCGCTATCACCCGGTCTACCTGGTGGTGGACCGAGGGGTGGAACTCGCGAATCGGATCGCGCGCCGCGTTGACGCGATGTTCGACGCGGGATGGCTCGACGAGGTCCGGGGCCTCCGTGACCGGATCCCCGACGCAGCTCCGGCATGGAACGCCACGGGGTATCGCGAGGTCCGTGACGTTGTCGAGGGAGTGCGGGGGTTGGACGCGGTCCGCCAGGAGGTCATCATCCGCACACGCCAATATGCCAAGCGGCAGCGGACCTGGTTCCGGCACCAGCTACCGGCGTTGGACGTCACGCGCGTGGATCTCGAGACGTTTGAAGGGCGCGAGGTGGTGGCGACCTGGTGGCACCAGTGGCAGGAGGAGACGTGAGGATCGGCATTACGTGTTATCCGACATACGGCGGCTCCGGCGCGATGGCGACCGAGCTGGGCATGGCGCTCGCCCAGCGGGGCCACGAGGTTCACTTCATCACGTACCAGCAGCCGTTCCGCCTGCCGGCGTTCATGCCGGGGGTCTTTTTTCACGAGGTGGATGTCGGCCGGTATCCCCTGTTCGAGTATCCGCCCTACGACCTCGCCCTCGCCGTGCGGATGCACGAGGTCGTGCGATCCCACGAGCTGGACCTGCTCCACGTGCACTACGCCATTCCACACGCCACCTCCGCCTGGATCGCGAAGGAGATGCTGCGGGCGAACGGCCATGATGTGGTGGTGGTGACCACCCTGCACGGCACCGACATTACCATCGTCGGTCAGGATCGGTCGTTCCACGCGATCATCAAGTTCTCGATCGAACGCTCCGACCGCATCACGGCGGTCTCGCAGTACTTGCGGGATGAGACGTTTTTTGCCTTTGGCTGCGCTGGCTGTGATGTGCAGGTGATCCACAACTTCATCGACCCCGCGGTCTACGACCGGTCGCGCTACAGTCCGCTGCTGCGCGACCGTCTCGGCGGCCGACGCGTCCTGATGCACATTTCCAACTTTCGCGCGGTGAAGCGCGTCCGTGATGTGGTGCGGACGTTCGCCCGGGTGCACGCGGCGATCGACGCGGCGTTGGTGATGGTGGGGGACGGTCCGGAGCGCGGAGAGGCGGAAGATGAGGCGCGCCTGCTGGGGGTCGCGGACCATGTGCACTTCCTGGGAAAGATCGAATCCGTGGCGCCGCTGCTGGCAAGCGCCGATCTCTTTCTGTTGCCCTCCGAGAAGGAGTCGTTCGGGCTGAGTGCGCTCGAGGCGCTGGCCTCCGGCGTCCCCGTGATCGGGTGTTCGGCGGGTGGCCTCCCGGAGGTGGTGCGCCACGGCGAGACCGGGGTGTTATGCGACGTTGGAGACGTGGAAGGGATGGCCGCCGGCGCCATTGAACTCCTGCGCGACGAGAAGCGGTGGCACGCCGCATCGGTGCGTGCCGCCCAGGATGCACGCGAGCGTTTTTCCCAGGATGCCATCGTGGCTCAATACGAGGCGCTCTATGTCGACGCGGTGGAGCGCTCGCGCCCGCCGCGCATCCTCCCCGGGAGCACCACGTGACCGTCTGGCAAGCCCTCGTCCTCGGTCTGGTGCAGGGACTGGCGGAATTCCTTCCGGTCAGTTCGAGCGCACATCTCGCATTGGTCCCCTGGCTCATGGGGTGGCAGGATCCGGGATTGGCGTTTGACGTCGCGCTCCATCTGGGGACGCTGGTGGCCCTGGCCTGGTATTTTCGCCGGGAATGGGGGGCCCTGACCCTCGCCGGGTTGCGCGTCGTGCGGCGCGGCCGGGTAGAAGACGATGCCGAGCGTCGCGCGATGTTTGTCCTGCTCGCGACGATCCCTGCAGGAATCGCTGGCTTGGCGTTAGGCGACCTCGCGGAGCATGCGCTGCGACATCCGGTGTCGATCGCCATCGCCCTCATGGTCCTGGGCACCCTGCTGTGGTGGGCCGACCGCTCGATTCGCTCGGCGCGCCCGCTCAAGGAGATGACGTGGCGCGATGCCGCGTTGGTGGGACTGGCACAGGCGTGTGCCCTCATCCCCGGTGTCTCGCGCTCAGGGAGCACCATCACGGCGGCGCGCGCCCTCGGATTCGATCGATCGAGCGCCGCGACCTTCTCGTTCCTGCTCAGCTTTCCGATCACCCTGGCCGCGGTGGCGCACAAGGCACCAGAGGCGATGGTAAATGGTGTCACGGCGCCGCTCGTCGTTGGCGTGTTGGCGGCGGCCGTGTCGAGCGGGGTCGCCATCGCCGTGTTGCTACGGTACGTGAGCAAGCGGAGCTACGGTGTGTTTGCCGTGTATCGGTGGGTGGCGGGTCTCTTCGTCCTGGTGCTCTGGTGGATGCGTCGTTAGGTCGTGTGCCCGCGGGTCACTACGATGGGGCATCTGCGGGAGAGATCGCCGCGCGATGCCACCTGCCGGGGGTACGCTTGTTTGCGGAAATTGGCAGCACCATGGACGTGGCCCACGAACTCGCCGCCGAGGGAGCCGCGGCCGGGACGCTGGTGATCGCCGAGCAACAGGTCCATGGTCGCGGGCGGGGCGGCCACGGATGGGTGAGCGCGCCAGGGGGGACCATTGCCATGAGCCTCATCGAACGACCAACGGATCCGGTGGCGATTGGAGTGCTGAGTCTCCGGTTGGGGCTCCAGGCCGTTCAGGCGTTATCCCCGTTGGCTACGGAGCTGCGGGTGAAGTGGCCTAATGACCTGATGCGTTCGCGAGCCAAGGTGGGTGGGATCCTCGTCGAGGCGCGGTGGCGTGGGGCAACCCCCGATTGGGTCGTCATCGGGCTCGGGCTGAACGTGAGGGAGGGGCCGTGGCCGGGATCAGCGTCGCTCGATTTCGCCGGGTCACGGGTGGACATTCTGGAAGTGCTGCTTCCCGCCTTTCGGGCCGCAGCGGCCGCCAGCGGTGGGCTGACCGAGGCGGAACGGAGCGACTGGCGACGGCGTGATTGGGCGGCGGGGCGGGCCGTCGTGATGCCGGCGCGTGGGGTGGTTCGCGGGGTGGATGAAGATGGGAGCCTGGTCGTGGACGGCGCCGCAGGTCCCATTCGTTGCATGTCGGGTTCACTCGTGCTTGCCGAGGAGTCAGGAGATGCTACTCGTATTTGATGTGGGGAACACGGAAACGACCGTCGGCCTGTTCGACGGCGAGGTGTTGCACGCGTCCTGGCGCATGGGCACCGATCCTGCACGGACCCCGGATGAGGTGGCCAGCACGTTGTTGGCCCTCTTGCAGCTCCGGGGGCTGGATCGCGGCGCGGTCTCCGCGGCAGCCGTCGGGTCCGTAGTCCCGGCGATGAACGACACGCTCGCGGGCGGAATCGGCGTGCTCGCAGGTTGCTCGCCGCTGTTCGTCGATGCGCGCTCCCCGCTCCCCATTACCCTGGATGTGCTCGAGCCACTGACGGTGGGTGCGGATCGGATCATCAATACGCTCGCCGCGGCGAGGCTATTTGCGTCGGACACCATTGTCGTCGATCTGGGTACCGCGACCACCTATGACTGCATCACCCGCGACGCGGTATTCCTTGGCGGGGTGATTGCCCCCGGGATCCGGACATCCGCGGAAACCCTCTTCCGTCGCACCTCCAAGCTGCCGGCGACCGAACTCGTCCCGCCCACCAGCGTTATTGGCCGCCGCACCGAGGAGTGCATCCGGAGCGGCGTGGTTTTCGGTGCAGCCGAGGCGCTCGACGGGATTGTCCGCCGGATCAAGGCGGAATGGCCGACCGGGCGTGTCCCGCTGGTCGTTGCGACCGGTGGATTGGCCCCCATGATCGCTCCGATCACGTCCTCAGTGGATCGGGTGGAACCCCACCTCACCCTGATCGGGCTGCGACTGGCCCACGAGCTGCTGACCGCCTGAGGTGCCGCGGCCTCCCTCCGGTTTGACGGGGAGGACGGGGTCGAGTAGACTTCTCGTTAGCACTCGAACAGGACGAGTGCTAATCTCATCATTTCAATCCCAGAAGGAGGGACGACGTCTATGGCGACGAAGAATGCCGCTGCGACGAAAATCGCGCCGCTCGCCGATCGGGTGGTCGTGAAGGCGATGGAAGAGGCCGAGAGCATGCGTGGCGGTCTCTACATCCCGGATACCGCCAAGGAAAAGCCGCAGCAGGGCGAGGTCGTGGCGACCGGCCCGGGCCGCTTTGAAGACGGGAAGCGCGTACCGCTCGACTGCAAGGTTGGCGACAAGGTCCTTTACGGGAAGTACTCCGGGACGGAAGTGACGGTCGACGGCGAGCAGTACCTCATCCTCCGCGAGACCGACATCCTCGCGGTCATCAACTGACATCCAGGGGACTATCCATGGCTGCAAAGGAACTCCATTTCAGCACCGACGCACGCGCCGCGTTGAAGCGCGGTGTCGACCAGCTCGCTGACGCAGTGAAGGTGACGCTCGGCCCCAAGGGCCGGAATGTCGTCATCGACAAGAAGTTCGGCGCGCCGACGGTCACCAAGGACGGTGTCACGGTCGCCAAGGAAGTCGAGCTCTCGAACTCGATCGAGAACATGGGCGCGCAGATGGTGAAGGAAGTCGCGACCAAGACCTCGGACGTCGCCGGTGACGGCACGACGACCGCCACGGTGCTCGCCCAGGCGATCTTCCGCGAAGGGCTCAAGAACGTGACCGCTGGTATCAACCCGATGTCGCTCAAGCGCGGCATCGACAAGGCGACCGCGGCTATCGTCGAAGAGCTCAAGAAGATCTCGGTCCCGACGGCCGGCAAGAAGGAAATCGCCCAGGTGGCCTCGATCTCCGCGAACAACGACAAGGAGATCGGCGACCTCATCGCCGACGCGATGGAGAAGGTCGGCAAGGATGGCGTCATCACGGTCGAGGAAGCCCGCGGCATCGAGACGACCCTCGAGACCGTCGACGGCATGCAGTTCGATCGCGGCTACATCTCGCCGTACTTCGTCACGGACCCGGACAAGATGGAAGCCTCGCTTGAGGACGCCGTCATCCTGATCCACGACAAGAAGATCGGCGCGATGAAGGACCTGCTCCCGGTCCTTGAGAAGGTCGCCCAGATGGGCCGCCCGCTGCTGATCATCGCCGAAGACGTGGAAGGCGAAGCGCTGGCCACCCTCGTGGTGAACAAGCTCCGTGGCACCCTCAAGGTGTGCGCCGTCAAGGCGCCTGGCTTCGGCGATCGCCGCAAGGCGATGCTGGAAGACATCGCGAAGCTCACCGGCGGCCAGGTGGTCTCCGAGGAAGTCGGCTTCAAGCTCGAGAACGCCGTGGTGGCTGACCTCGGCCGCGCCAAGCGCATCGTGGTCGACAAGGACAACACGACGATCATCGACGGCGCTGGCGACAGCGATGCCATCCAGGGTCGCGTCAAGGAGATCCGTTCGGCGATCGACAAGAGCACCTCGGATTACGATCGCGAGAAGCTCCAGGAACGCCTGGCGAAGCTCGCCGGCGGCGTGGCGGTGATCAACGTCGGTGCGGCGACCGAAGCCGAGATGAAGGAGAAGAAGGCGCGCGTGGAAGACGCCCTGCACGCGACGCGTGCGGCGGTTGAAGAAGGGATCGTCCCTGGCGGTGGTGTGGCCCTCATCCGCGCCCAGCGCGCGCTCAAGGGTCTCAAGATGGCCGAGCACGAGGAGCAGATCGGCGTCGACATCATTCGTCGCGCGATCGAGGAGCCGATCCGCATGATCGTGGCCAACGCCGGTGGCGAAGGCTCCATCGTCGTGGAGAAGGTCCGTGCCTCCAAGGACGACGCCTTCGGCTACAACGCCCTCACGGACACGTACGAGAACCTGGTCCAGTCGGGCGTCATCGACCCGACCAAGGTCACCCGGTACGCGCTTCAGAACGCGGCGTCGATCGCCGGCCTCCTCCTCACGACCGAAGCGCTGATCGTCGAGAAGAAGGAAGACAAGCCCGCCGCCCCGGCTGCACCGGGTGGCATGGGTGGCATGTACTAGTTCGCGTTCCACGGCAGGTGATGCGGGCCGGGCGACTCGTCGCCCGGCCCGCATTGTTGTCACCCCCCGGGCATCCCACAGTTGACGGATGGGAGCGGGGGGTTGAGGATATCTCATCCGTATGACACCCCTTCGATATCTCAGCGCCACGTTGATCCTCGGCGCGCAGGTGATGGCGTCCCAGGAGTCCTCTCCTGGGCGAGCGGCGGTCGCCCAGGGACGGTTGGCGGCGCGGGGGGGGTGACGCTCAAGACACCCGTGGTGGGCGCAGCAAGCTCGCAGCAACAGCTGCTGGATGCCTTGGCGGTCGCTACCATGCACCGCCTGCGCTACGACCATCGCGCGTCCGATCTGTGGCATTCCCGCGTGATGGCGAACGCGAACAGCTGGCGCTCCGACCTTGGGCGCCTGGCAGCGCTCGGGTACGCGACGAGCCTGGTCACGCGCTGGCGCCCGGACTCCGCGCTTGGACTGCTGCAGCGCGTTGTCCGTGACGCGCAAGGCGCGGGGGACGCCCGCACGGAAGCGGAAGCGCTGATGCTGATGGCACCCCTCCTGGGGCGGCGGGGGCAGGGCGATAGCGCCCAGGCCGCCGTGGATCGAGCGTCGCAGTTGCTTCCGCTGGACGCTCCTGGTGCTGCAGGGCGCGCGTGCGGCACGGCCATCCAGCTGCGGACGCGTTCGCTGCGTGCGGCAGACTCATTGGTGCAGGCGGGACTGCGAGCGGCACGCGTTGAGCGCGACTCCCTGACCCTGGCGCGATGCCTCCTGGCCGAAGGGATGGTGCTCGAGGCGCGCGGGAGCCAGAGCGCGTCTGGCGGCGCGCTCAACCAGGCACTGCTGCTGGCCGGCGCGCTGCATGACCAGGACCTGGTCGCGAGCATTGAGCAGTGGATGGCCTACGCGTTCGTCTCGTACGGCTCGAACGTTCCGGCGGCGCGACGGTACGCCGAGCGCGCGATTGCACGAGCCACCCGCACGGAGAACCCCATCACCGTGGCGTGGGCTCGTCTCAACCTTGCCCAGGTGGCCCTCCGGGTGGGCGATGCCGCCGTGGCCTGGCGGAACGCGGATGAGGCGATGCGGTCCTTTCGGAGGCTTGGCGACGCGCAGGGCGAGGCGAACGTCGCGATTCTGCAGGCCCAAGCCGATGTGCTTGGCGGGCGACTGGAGGAAGGGGTGGCTGGGTATGCGCGGGCGGAGGCGGTCATCACGGCCGTCCAGGGCGCAAACGCCACGCTGCAGCTCAAGTTTCGGCGCGCCATGGCCCTCATTGACTTGGGGAGGCTGCGCGAGGCGGAGGTCGTGACCGACTCGGTCCAGGTGCTCGCCACGGCGGCCGGGGTGCAGGGCATCTTGCGCGCCAACCTGCCGTACCTGCGTGGGCGCGTCGCGCTGAAGCAGGGCAGGTTCGATGAAGCCATCACGGGGTTCCAGCGGTTCCTCGCGGTGGTCGGCAGTGCCCGCCATGACCAACTGGATGGCAACCTTCGGGTTGCCGAAGCCCACGCGCTGGCCGGTCGGCTTGCGTTGTCGGACTCCTTCTACACCATCGGGATGCGAGCCCTCGACGGGTTGCGTGGCCCGAACGGAGAGCGCGCGGACATTCTTCGCCTCATGTCGGGTCAGCGCTTCGACTCTGACACGGACCTGGGGGTCGCGACGATCGTGAACCGCTTCGTCCTCGGTGGACAGGTCGAGCGCGCGTTTTCCGTTGCGGAATCCGAGCGAGCGCGCTGGCTCTGGATCCAGCGGTCGCGGCGCCATGCGCTGGACACCCTGGAGGCCGCCCCGGTCATCCTCGATGACCGTCGACTGGACGTGGCGGAGCTGCAGTCCCTGGTGCCACCGCGCACTGCCGTCGTGTCGTTTGTCACGGGGCGGGGCGGGGAACCGACGACGGCATTCGTCATGTGGGACGGCGGGGTGCGGGCGGCGTCGCTCGCGCCGATCGACTCCATGCGGTCGGCCATCAGCCGCCTGACGACTCTGATGGAGGATGACCGACCCACCCGGGCAATCACCGAATCATTAGGCACCCAGCTCCTGCAATCGGTCGTGCGCTTGCTCCCCCCGACGACGACGCACCTGCGTATCGTTCCGGACGGCCAGCTCTACCATGTGCCCTTCGACGCGCTCGTCGTTGGCGGCCAGCCGCTGGTGATGCGGTACGTGACCTCGACCGTTCCATCCGTTCGGCTCGCGCTGGCGCCCTCGCAGGGGTCGCGAGGGGGACGTGTGCTGGCATTCGGTGACCCGGTGTTTGACTCACGCTACGGCTTGTCACGCCTTCGAGGCTCGGAAGAAGAGGTGCGCGCCGTGATCCGGGCGGCGCGCGACCAGGGCACAGCGCTCCTGCGGACCGCGGCGCAGGGCAACGCGATTGCCACGGCCGATTGGCGCGGCATCAGCACCCTGCACCTCGCGACACACGCGCGGGTGGAGGACCATGGCCTCTTCGAAACCGCGATCTACCTGAGCGGAAATGCAACCGACGACGGCCGGATCGGGACGGCCGAACTCGCTCGGTGGAGCGTCCCCGTGGATCTGGTGGTTCTCTCCGCGTGCCGGACGGTCGGGGGGTTCGTCGCCACGGGCGAAGGGGTCCAGGGCCTGGTCGGCCCCTTGCTGGAAGCGGGGGCGCGCGCCGTGGCGGCGACGTACTGGGATGTTCGCGATCGGTCCCTGGTGCAGTTGATGCGCCTCTTCTACGAGGGAATGGCAACGGGCGCAACCGCAGGTGATGCCCTGGCGCGCGCCAAGCGGGTGCTCATCCAGCGTGGGGTTTCGCCCCGGACCTGGGCCAGTGTCGGGATCGTCGGGGATGACCGGGTCCGGCCGTTCGCCGCGGCGCCTAACGCACGACCAGCGAGCGAATCTCGCTTTGCCGGGACGAACCGTCCGCGTGTCGCGCGGTGACCCACCACGCCGTGGCGCCCGGCGGGACAACGAGGGTCAGCACCGTGTCGGTGACGGCGCGACGAAGGCGCTCCGCACCGTCGTCGCCGGTGATGGTCAGTTCATAGTCACGCGCCCCGGCGATCGGGCGCCACGCGAAGGTGACTGGCCCTTCGGCGGCGTCGACCGCCATGGCGTCGGCCGGGCCCCAGACCATCACCCCCGCACCAGCGCCGCGCATGGGGCCTTCCTCCGGCCCGGGCGACCCGAGATAGCGCGATCCAAGCGCCACGGCGAGGACGCCGCCCGCTGCCAGGGCCAGTCCCCGGGTTCCGTGCCACCAGGCGCGACGCACCGCCGGCGCGGCGGAAACCCCTACATCGTGAAAGAAGTGGAATTCGCGCGACTGACCTGGGTCACGAAGCACCTGTTCCAGCAAGTGCTCGCGGTCGGCGCCGACGTAGGTACCCCGGGCCAGGGCCTCGACCGTCTCGACCGGCACTCGAGCCACGTGGGGATCCCGCCGTCCGGCGTAGGCCGCACGCAAGGTTGCGTCATCAAACTGGGTCATGTGCCTGTTCCCTCGCGCAACTGCGCCTTGAGGTCTGCCAGGCCCCGGTAGACCTGGTTTCGAGCTTGCGCTTCCGACCACTTGAGAATCCGCGAGATGTCCTGGAGCGATCTTCCGTCCAGGTGCAGTCGCACGGCCAACCGACGCGACGGGATGAGGGTGTCGATGGCCTCGCTGAGGCGCGCGACCAGGTCGGCCTCGCCCGTCACCGCGCCGGCCACTTCCGGAGACAACTCTTGATGGGTTGCATCCCGGCGCATGCGATTGCGCCGCACGAGATCCACCGCGGCGGATGTCGCCGCCCGCATGGCGTAGGTCGCGTTGATCGTGGGCGCACTGGTTGTGTCGCGTTCCAGCAGCGCCCAGAAGCGAAGGCGAAGATCCTGCGTCACCTCGTCCTGCTCATTGGCATCCAGCCCATACTGCCGAGCGGCGCGCACAATGACGCCAGCCCATCTGGAAATGAGGCCTTCCACCTCGCGAGAGAGGTCGGAACGGACCCCTCCCGTAGCGCGCGGCGACTGGGACATTGGCCGCAACCTAGGTCCGACGGGCAATCCCCCACAATCCCTCTGGGGAACAGCATGTCGGTGGGCGAGAGCGGCCATGCCCCCTGAACGAGGGTACGCGTCCGGTTTTCTCACCACGTGGCGCGCGTGGTAGCCGGGCCTCTGTCGGACGCCGGCCGGCCTCGGCTGGCATGGACGGTGGGTTCTAGCACAGACGGCCGCCAACCGACAGAGGCCGGAGGCGGCTCAGGGGCCCCCGAAAAGCACCGGGGCCTTCGCCGTCAGGAGATTGGGGAGGAGTCCAAAGATGACAAGGAGTAGCACATGGGCCACGGCTGACCAGCGTTCCGGGGCCAGAAGGTCGGGGGCGACCGACGTGGACTGCTTCCCGAAAACGACGGACGCCACGGCGCGAAGGGTCGCAATCGCGAGGAGGGCAGACGCCACGGCGACAGCGATCGTTGCGACCACGCTTTCCTCCCACAAGGCATGCAGAAGGAGGTCGTCCGCGATGAATCCTGCGGTGCCGGGCATCCCGACTCCGCACGCCCCCAGGAAGGCGAACGCGGCCGTCAACCGCGGGAAGGCTCGCCCCCACCCGTGCCGTTGCTCTAGGCTCACCGGTCCGACGCGCGCCTCGAGGGCCAGCACCATCTGGCTCAGGCCGCCCACGGCGAGGGCCATCGTGATGCATGCAAACAAGGCCGCTGCGTGGTGGCCTCGCCCGGCGGCTCCTACCGCGGCGAACAACAGGCCGCCGTGCATGAGGGTCGAGCCCTGGAGGAACCCGGTCAATGAGCCGCGCGCAAGGCTGGTGAGCCCAAAGATCAGCGCACTGCCTGCGCCGACCCCGACCAGGGCCGGGGCCATCTCCCGCGCCACGTCGACGTGATCGGCGAATCGCAGGTGGACAAACACGAGCACGAGCAGGGTCGCGAACTGCCGAGACTGGAGCGCCGGCGCCCGGTGCGAGAGCGCCGTCACACCCGCATGCACGGGCACCACCCCGCAGCGAAGTGCCAGCGCGCCGAGAGAGAGGTACAGGGGCAACTCCGCGCTACCAGCTGAGCGAAACGCCATCGCAGCGGCAGCGGTCAGGAGCCCACCGATCCAGAGGACCACGCTCCCCACACGTGTGACCGGCCACGCCGCCCATGCGAGGACCGCCGTGCCCACCGCCGTGGTGACGTACGCGAGGTCCGCGCGCGACGAGAAAATCGCAATGGTGGACGCGACCACAACCGTGACGGCGGCGGGCCGGGGCAGGGGGTCACGCACGCCGCGCGGCACACCGGCGTACAAGAGGAGGACGGCCACCCACACCAGTCCGGGCAACCAAAGCACGTCCATGCTCATCGGTGTGCCTCGCCAGTACCAAACAGGGAAAGCAGGCGCTGGTCCATCCGATGCAATCCGCGTGCGAGGCGCAGCACGGCGTCGGCCACGGCGTCGAGGCGGTCTTCGAGGCGAAACCGATGGAGGGGCAGCAGGTACCAGGCGCGCGTCATGCGCGACTGTTCCCCTCCGACGTCCGCATGCGCCTCATGATGGCCGTAGTGATGGGCGTCGTGAATCATGTTGGGCGCCCGGAGGTATTGCCATGCGCGTAACATCGCATGGCTGACCAGGTGGACCAAAGCCAGGGTTGTGAGCCCCAGGCAAATCTCGGCGAGGATCAATCCCGTTTGTGCCAGGGTGGCATGAGCCAGCGCGCCCTTCGCATCCGCGTGCGTCCGCGTCGCGGCAGACGCATAGATCGCGGTCAGGAGTCCAATCACCACGCCGGTCGCGGCCGCTGCGGGGGACGCCTCAATCACTGGGGCGGTGCGCAGCAAGAGGAACAGTCCGCAATGGATGGACACGCCCCCGTAGAACAGGGCACTCGATGGCGTGGGGCCCTCCATCGCGCGGACCAGCCATCCGGAAAAGGGTAGCTGCGCCGACTTGCCGAGCGCGGCAACAAGCAGCAGGAGTGCGATCACCGTGACCTCGGTCCCTGGCAGGCGACCGATGTTGGCCAGATCCAGCAGGCGCGTTGAACCCAGGTGTTCGTGGGTGGTGACGATGGCGATGAGAAACCCGAGGTCGCAGGCGCGATAGGTCACGAACGCCCGGAGCCCCGATCGGATCGGTTCGGGCCGCTCGTGGAAGAAGCCGATGAACAGGGCGGACGAAATCCCGATGGCTTCCCAACCAGCAAAAAACAGGTCCAGGGCGCCGGCAAACGCCACGAGCTGCGTACCCGACGCGAACAACCCGAGCAAGAGGTAATAACGCGTGAAGCCTGGCTCCTTGTGGAGGTAGGTCACGGAGAAGCGGGCCACCAACCCGGTCATGGCGGCCCCGAGCAGCGAGAAGGCGACCGCCACATGATCCACGAACAACACCGCGGGAACCTCGTATGAACCAATCGCAACCCAGCTGCCGAAGTCCACCTCACCGCTGACCGCCGATCCCAGGTATCCGAGATGCATGGCGGCCACCAGGACCGACCCGCCGAACGACGCAAGGAGTGCCAGCCGAATGATGCGTGTCGCCTGGCGCTCGCTGATCCACGTGTCGGCGATCAGTACCCTGAGGCCGAGCGCCAGGGAAGCGAGCAGCGGTGTCAGGATCGCCAGGCCGAAAGCCACCGGAAGGAGGTCACGCATGGACAGCCGTCTCTTCGGTAATCGCCGCGAGGGTGAGGGCAGGGGACACGTAGTCGCGGGACTGCCCGTGCCATTCAACGGAGCGTCCAACGGAGGGGATGGGCGTGTTCCCGGGCGCGTACGGGACGAACCCGCCATCGCGAAAGTGGTGCATCTCCCCGGTGACCGGGTCCACGCTGACCAGCTGCACCCACTCGTTGACGACGAGTTCGCGCACCTCGGCCTGGCGCCCGGCGACCGTGAGGAGGGCCTCCGGCGTGGCCTCGACGATCAGGAGGAGGCGAACCGGCTCGTGCAGCTCAACCATTTGCAGCGGCAAGCCCGTGCGGAGGTCACTGTGGTGGCCATTCATGATCCCAACGAGTCCGGTGACGTTGTGCGGCAGCTTGGTGCCGCAGCCGTACACCTCGTTGTCCACGGAGGAGAAGTAGTACTCGAGGCTGATCCCCGCGCCGACGGGTCCCACGGCCGCGAGCACACGCTCGAGGATGACCGCTTCGGGATCGATGGACGGGTCATAGCTGATCAGGAACGCGCGGCGGTCCAGGTGTACCCCGCGCGAGAGCTCCCGACGCCCGACGATGGCGGCCGCGTTGGTGCAGTGCCCGTACTCCGGTCGGGGTTGGCCCAGGCTCGACGCGCGCGACTCGACGTGCGCCAACGCCTCCGACGGCGTGATGCCGAGCGGTGCATGCGCAAAGCGGCGGCACCGCTCCTGGGCACTCAGCTCGCGTGCGCGTTGCAGGACGAGGTCCGCCCGGCCAAATGGGAGGTAGCTCTCGCGCGGCAGTACGTCCACATCGAAGTAGTGCACACCGTCATCTGCCGTGTCGTGCAACGCCCCAACGAACCAGGTGTCCGCCGGGATGACGATCCCGCGGGCGGCGACGGCCTCGCGAATGGCCGGTCGATTGGCCATCTCGGCGAACAGCCGCGCGTTGGCCCCGCCGCGCCGACCGCCGCATGCGCCACAATCGTGCGCGGACTCGTGGGGATTGTTGAGCGACGTCGATCCGTGGCCAAGGACCACCACGATCGGGGCGAAGTTCGTGGTCAAGCCGATATTGCGCAGCGTGCCCGCGACGCGGTCCGCGGCTTCGTCCAGCGTGAACCCCAGCCACTTCCCGCGATCGGAGCGGGACTCCCCGGAAGCGCGCACCGCCGCAAGGCGCGTGGCAGGGCGCGGGAGCAGCCGGTGGCGCCAGCGGTTGAAGGCGCCTAACGACGCCCGCGGAAAGGCCACCCGGGCCAGCGCCATCGCCGCGGCCGCCGGCCCCATGGCGAAGGAGAGGACCGCGCCGCCAACGAGCGTGCGCGACCGGCGATGCGCCACGCGGTGCACGGCGTGCCAGCCCTCTCGCATGCGTCGCCGCGCCGCATCCCAGCCCTCCGCCGTGTAGAGCGGAGCCTCGTGCACTTCATGGTCCGGAACGACCACGACGGGACAGTGCGCCGCAGGTTCTGCGTCGTACAACCCACGGAAGTCGATGGCGACACCAAAGAAGCCGGCGCCGCCGAAGGTCTCGAGTCCAGGCCCTTGCTCCTCGATGGCCCGACGGATCGACTCCTCGCGCTCGTCGATGCAAAAGACAAATTGCGCCTCCGGCCGGGCCGGACGCGGGCGCGGGCCTAACGTTCGGCGGGCGGCGAGGGCATCGAGCACCTGCCGGCGATACCAACCCTCGTATGCCTCCTGCCACACGCGGCGCCGGGCGAGCATGGAAAACGACTCCAGCTCGCGGACCAGAGCCTCGAGCTCACCTGGCTCCAGGGCCGTGATGCGCTCCATCGACCACCCAGCCGTCAGCGCGTGAAGGCGAGCCGCCAAGGTGTTGCCCTCAGGCAGCGACGGCCGGACGAGGGCGCGAAGCGCATCCAAACCCGGACTCACCCCGAGCTCCCGCGCCGCAGCGGCCACCGCGCGCCGCTCGATCACCAGCCGGACGGCGAGGAAGTCCTCCAGCCGATAGGGGATGCCCGGCATGCCCTCCTCGGGATGGGCTTCGAGGCGGCTGAACATCCCCGCCCATCCCGGCAGCGCCAGCAGGGTCGAGCGCACAAAGGGTTCGGCATCCTCGGCCCCAACGCCTAACGCGGCGAGGCACATCTCCACGACCTGACGCGCGGACTGCCCGTCGCGATGCAATACCGCAAAGTCGTCGCCAAGTCCCGGCGCACCCCGGGGCGACGTCGGGGCTGCCGCATACAACGCCGCCACGGCGGCCAGAAACCCCTGATCGCGTCCCGGCATCGACACGAGGGCCTGCCCCCGATCCAGGAATCCGCTCGTCAGCCGGATCAGCTCCCGATGAACGAGGGCATCGGTGCCCCCGTGCCCCAGCGCCTGCAGCGCGATCTGGTGCCGCTCGATGACCGGACTGGCCGCTGACGGAGCCCCCCCCGCCAGGCGGGCGGCAACCTCGAGACAGGCTGCCCATCGGTCCGTCTCACCAGCCAGGCTGAGCAAATACGCCGTGCCGACCGGTTCCGCCTGTTCGGGATCGTGCAGCAGGATCATCCGCCACAACGCCAGCCGGGTGAAGCCGAGCGCTGCGGGTTCAGCTCCACGTTCGCCAACGAAGCGCGCGAGGGCGTCGTCGAGGTCCGGCGCGGTGATGCGTCCGCGTGCCCAGGCGCTGCGAAATTCGTCAAGCGACAGGTAGGGACGCGCGCCGGTCAGGTGCGCCCCCTCAGCGACGGCCTCGTGGAACGGCAGGTGCTGGAGCGCGTGCAGGGTGTTGTGATGGATGAACACCCCGATCGGGCCCTGGTCCGGCAAGATTCCACGCGCCACACCGAGGGCCCGGTCGATGGGTCCTCCTGACAGGTCGTGGTGCGTGCTCAATGGGCCAGGGCCGCGGCCCCCTGCGTGAGGTGGTCGAGGCCGCGAAGGCGCACCTCCACGTCACGGTTGCCCGCCGACGACACAAACTCACGGATAACCTCGGCCACGTCGTGATCGATGCGACGGACCCCAGTCCCATCCAGCTCAACGATCGTGCCCCGCGGGATTTGTTGGAGACGTTCCGTCAGGTTGGCCTTCGCCAGAAAGGTCAGGTGCTCATTCAGTCGCAGCCGCGTGGTACCATCGGTTCCGGGGACCTCGGTGTAGCTGGGCGCCCGCAAGTGCTCGAGGAGGATGAAGACCGCAGCCGTGGCCAGGCCTATCCCAATGCCCTTGAGCAGGTCAGACAGCAGGATCGCTCCCGTCGTCACCACAAACGGGATCCATTGATGGCTCCCCTTGCTCAGGAAGTACTTTAGTTGCCGAGGATGCGCGAGTTTCCACCCGGTATAGATGAGGATCGCCGCCAGCACCGCGAGGGGAATCCGGTTGAGCAGCGTGGGAATTGCGAGGACGGCGACCAGCAGGAGTACGCCGTGGAGGATTGCGCTGGCCCGCGTCTTGGCCCCGGCGTAAACGTTGGCCGAGGACCGCACGATAACCCCCGTCATGGGCAGGCCACCGGCGAGGCCGCAGAGCGCGTTGCCGATTCCCTGTGCGACAAGCTCCCGATTGGCGGGTGCCTCGCGCTTGAGTGGATCCATGCGGTCCGTGGCTTCGAGGCTGAGCAGCGTTTCCAAAGACGCGATGATCGCGATCGTCACCGCGATGGTCCAGATTGCCGGGCTGGCGATCACCGACCAATCCGGCAGGCTGACCGCGTTGCGGAGGTCGGACGCCGACCCGATGATCGGCAACCCCACCAGGTGATCGCCGGTCAGCGCCATCGGGGAGCCGCTCCCAGTGAAGACGCCATTCAGTGCGACGCCGACGATGACCGCCACGAGCGCACCAGGCACGACCGCGACGCGCTTCATGAACTTCTGGTCCCACAGGACCAGGATCAGGAGCGCCAGGACACTGAGCAGGATGGCGCCTGTCTCGACATGATCGAAGGCATTCAGCAACGCGGAGAACGTGTTTTCCTGGTTCGCCTGCTGGAACGCCTCGTCCCCCTCAAAATCGGCGTCGTATCCGAAGGCATGGGGGATTTGCTTGAGGATAATGATGATCCCGATGCCGCCGAGCATGCCGCGAATGACCGAGTTGGGAAAGTAGTACCCAATCACGCCGGCTTTGAGGAAGCCAAGGGCAATCTGCATGAGCCCGGCGAGAAAGACGGCGACCAGAAACGCGGAAAAGGAGCCGGCCGTCGCAATTGCCGCGAGCACGATGGCGGTGAGCCCGGCGGCCGGGCCACTGACCATGAGATGCGAGCCGGACGCAAATCCGACGACCACGCCTCCGATGATTCCCGTGACGATCCCAGAGAAGAGCGGAGCTCCCGAGGCGAGTGCGACGCCCAGGCACAGTGGAAGGGCGACCAGGAACACCACAACGGAGGCACCCAGGTCCGCACGCCAGGATTCGCGGAAGGGAGGCGTCCAGCTGGCGGCTGGTGCGTCGAGGAGATCGGCGGAGTTTGACGTGCTCATCGAACGGGGGGCAACCGGTGAGAGTTGGCGCTGGAACATGAAACGCCCGCGAAGTGCGGGCGTTTGCAAGGATGTAAGACGGACGTAAGTAGAGGGAGCGACGGGCCGCCCGCAATGAGGATGTTTTCTCTATGCCGGCTGGAAGGAATCTCTTTGTCTTCGGACCGACGGTGTGTCGAGATAGAAGTGGCGGACCTCGCCGCACATCCAGGCATCCTCGAAGAACTCGACGGTGCCGGTCGTGACGTCGTACATGCCCCCGATCAACCCGATCTCTCCGGCTTCGATCATCTCGCGCAAGACCATGCTGCGCTCGATAATCCCTTCCACGGACCGATAGACCTGGATGCGCGCCACCTTCTCGACAAACGTCGGATTGCTTGCGGTGCGATTCTCTCGCTCCGTCTGCTCGTAGTACACGGAAGGCTGGATGCGGTTGATCAACGTCGTCAGGTTCCCGAGCTGGATATTATCACAGGCCCCCTTGATGGCGCCGCACTTGGTGTGGCCGAGCACAACCAGCAACTTGCTGCCCGCCACCTTGCAGGCGAATTCCATGCTCCCCAGGATCTCGTCGTTCAGCACGTTGCCGGCGATCCGGATGGAGAAGACGTCCCCCAGTCCCTGGTCGAACACCAGCTCCGCGCTCGTGCGGGAATCAATGCAGCTCAGGATCGTGGCAAACGGCCACTGTCCCTCGCGTGTATCATTGACCTGCTCGAGGTAGTTGCGGTTGGCCTTGAGGTTGCCGACGAAACGCCGATTCCCGTCGCGCAGGAATTCGAGCGCCCGGTCGGGGGTCATCGTGGCCTGGGTTTCCTTGTTGTGTGTCCGCATGCGATCCGGTATCAGTGGACCCGGAGTGTAAGCAGACTGTAATGCATGTACAATCAGACAGATTGTAACATCACGTATACATAAAACGCCTGTGATGAGCAGTCGGCCATGAAAGTGCTCCTCGTCGGGGCCCGAAATCCCTGGCGCATGGAACGGGCGATCCAGCGGGCCTTGGACCGCGCCGGCCACTCCACCGTCCTGTTCGATGATCGGCGATCGGCGCGCCTGGTGGGTCGTCGTCTCACGCAGCTCCGATTGCGGCGTCTCACGCGCCGCTTCGCCCCGGATTTCGTCTTCCTGTCGAAGTGCCTACGCCTGGACCTGGAGACGATCGCCGAAGTCATCCGGGGTCGCCCTAACGCCATGTGGTATCACGATCCGCAGTGGCACGCGGACCAGGCGATCCCGGAGATCGGCCATATCACGGCGGTGGGGCGGTTGGTGGAGACCTTCTTCGTCACGGGCTTCGTACAGGAGTGGCAAGCCCTGGGGCTCCCCGCGTCCTTCTTGCCAGCCGCCGGGGCGCGCGAGATCGTCCCGGGCCTTCCGGAAGCCGCCCACGCCACCACGGTCGCCTTCATCGGGGCCGGGTATGACCCGACCCGAGCCGAATTCCTGCGCACGGTGGGTCGCGCCGTGCCGACCCGGGTCTACGGGCCCGGGTGGGAGCCTTGGCAAACGGAGCTTTCCTGGAGCGGGGGACCCGTGGAGGGCGCGGCGTTCGCCACGGCCTGCACCAGCGCCGAGTACTCGTTAGGTATCCTGCCGGCACGGGCCAGCGGGGCGACGACCTATGCGTCTGACCGGATGTGGATGGTTATCCTCGCCGGTGGACTGTACCTCGGCCCGGAGGCACCGGGGATACGGGAGATGCTCCGCGACGGCGAGCACTGCTTCTGGTATCGCGACGCGGACGACTGTATCCAGCGCATTCGCGGGCTCGATGGCCGGCCCGAACTGCGGGCCCGGGTGCGACGCCAGGGTGAGGCCTTTGTGCGCGCGCACCACACGTACGATGCCCGCGTGCCGTTCCTGCTGGCGCGACGGGATTGGCAGAACCCGTTAGGCTAGAACAAGTCGATCTGTTCGACGCGGGGGCTCCGGGCCACCCCGAACCGTACGACCCCATCCTGCGATGCCACGGTCAGGGTGCCGTCATACGGGGTCCGGCGCAGGGCGACGCCCACGGTGCGCCGGGCGACGTCCGGGGCATTGTTCTGTTCGCTCAGGTGCGCCAGGACGACATGCCGCAGGCCGCGATGCGCGATCGCGCTCGCCAGCCGAGCGGCGGCCTCGTTACTCAAGTGGCCGCGGCCGCCCGCAATGCGCCGTTTGAGCGATGCGGGATACGGCCCGGTCCGCAACATCTCCGCATCGTGGTTGCTCTCGAGGACCAGCGCGTCCAGGTCGCGCAGCGCATGCTCAAGCGAGGGCGTGACGTGCCCCACGTCATAGGCCACCCCAAGGCGCGCCCCGGTGGCGCGACTCTCAATAGTCAGCGCGACAGGATCGAGACCGTCGTGCGGAATCCTCAGGCACGTGACCCGCATGGTGTCGAGGGCCAGGGACTCCCGCGGGGTGATCGGGATCGGGCTCACTTCCTTGAGCCGTGGCACTTCCTCGATGGTTCCCGCCGTGGCATACACGGTCCATCCGAACCGCTTCGCTGCTACCCGCGCTCCCGCCACATGGTCACTGTGCTCATGGGTCAGGATCAACGCACTGACCGATTCTGGCTCAATGCGCGCGGCCCGCATCCGCGCCACCAGGGTTCGTGCGGGAAATCCGGCATCGACCAGGATGCGGTCGTCCTCGCACTCCACCACCAGTGCGTTTCCCTTCGAGCCGCTCCCGAGGACCGTGACCCTCACCCGTGCCAGCGGGCGGCGTGCGCGGCCGCCAGGGCGGCGCGTTGGTCATCCGACAGGGCGACCTGCCGCCTCGCCATGACGCGCGCAGCGACCTCGAGGAACTTGTCCACTCGATATGTGCCATCACCAAAGGCAAAGGGCGCGATCACCTTGGGTGTCAGTCCGTCCGCGAGCACGTTCGCGCCGGCCCCGACAACCGCCCCTGTAGTCAGGCGGGTGCCGATCGCTGTCTTCGCGTGATCACCTAGCAGGCTGCCAAGGAATTGCATCCCGGTATCGACGGGACCGTCAGGGCTCCACGCGTGTACCGCGCCGTAGGTGTTCTTGAGGTTGCTCGTGGTCGTGCCGGCGCCGAGATTGGCCCAGCGGCCGAGGATGGAGTGCCCGACAAATCCCTCGTGTCCCTTGTTGGCGTGGCCCACGAAGATGCTCGTGCTGAGCTCTCCATGCACGCGGCACGACGGCCCGAGGGACGATGCGGCCACGCGTCCACCCAGGACCTGAGTGGCCGACCCAATCGCACAGGGGCCGACCACGCGGGAGAAGGCCGAGATCGAGGCCCCAGCTTGCACGAGAATCGGGCCAGCGGACGCATCGAGCACCGTCAAAGGCTCGATGGTTGCCGTGGCATCGACGAGGATGGGGAACGTGCCCAAGGTGACGCAGTGCGCGGGAGGACCACCGAACCCAGTGCCAAGCGCGGGAATGTCGGCGGCCAACATCTCCGTGAGGTGTCGAACCAGGTCCCACGGTCGGTGCATCCACCATCCCTGACACTCGGCGTCCGGGCCGCGGGCGGCGAGGTCGTCAAGGCGCGTCTCGCCAGTGGCGAACACGTGGGCTTCGAGATCATGCGCGAGTCGGATCGCCGCGACCTCTCCATCACATAGCCATCGCCCCCCGAGCGGATCCAACGCGGTGAGCCGCGGCGTGCAGCGCGTGTTGACGACGAGCGACCCCGCGGGGATCACTGCTCCGCGGGACGCGCCTGGTGGGGAACCAAACTCTTCAAAGCTGGCGAGGTGCGGTGCGCCGAAACGACCCACGGCGGTACCTGCGAGGGCGTGCGCCCACCGTTCACGGACGAGCAAGGCCCCGGCACGAAGCTCACCAAAGGGCCGCGTGAGCGCGAACGGTTCCGCGCGGCGCGCCTGCGCGTCGTCGTAGAGAAAAAAGGGCGGGGCGGAACTCACTCGCGCTGACGCACGTTGGCGGGCAGTTGGTCGATGAGGAGCTTGAGGTCAGCGGCGCGTGCGGTCGTTGTCACCAGGGTCATCCCACGGCAAGTGACCACGACGAGGTCCGAGACGCCGTAGAGTACCACATCACCCTCCTCGGCGTGTACCACGTTTCGTGAGGAGTCCACGGGAAATACACTCCCCTGTGCGGCGTTGCCGTGGTCATCCAGGTGGCGAACGCGCGCCAGCGCCTCCCACGTGCCGATGTCGTCCCACCCGAAGTCGCCCGGAAGGACCATCACCCGCTGGCTGCGCTCCAGTACGCCAACGTCTACCGCGATGGAGGTGACCGCGCCAAAAAACGCGGCGATGTCATTGCGATGGGCCGCCAGTGCGGGGGCGACCTCCGGGGTGAGGGCCTCCACCTCGGCCAGGAAGTCCTGCGCGCGCCAGACAAAAATCCCGGAATTCCAGAGATACCCCTCGCGAATCATCTCCGCCGCCCGCTCTCGACTCGGCTTTTCGGCGAACCGGCGAACCCGGCGGAGCGGGCCGGTGACAGGCTCCCCAGGTTGGATGTACCCGAAGCCTGGGTCCGGCCGCACGGGAAGCACCCCGACCGTGACGAGCGCATGGTGTTGCTCCGCGGCCACGGCCGCAGCAGTCAACGCGCTGCGGAAGCCAACGGGATCACCAACCGCCCAGTCGGCGTGCACCGAGAGCATGGTCCCTTCGGGGTCCCGGCCGGCGATCACGTGCGCCGCCCATGCGAGCGCAGCGGCGGTCCCAGCCGGTCGTGGCTCCGCAATAACGTTTCCTGATGGGACACCGGGCAGCAGGTCCCGAATCGCCTCCACCAGTGAGGCGTTGGTCAGGATCAGTGTGTGATCGGCATCGGCGAGTGGCTCCAGGCGTTGCAGCGTCTCCGAGAGCAACGGAGTATCGGTGATCAACGGGAGGAGCTGCTTGGGGCGCGCCGGCGTGCTGAGCGGCCAGAAGCGGGAACCCACCCCCCCGGCAAGGACGACAACCCAACGACTCATAGAATGGAGGCGATATGGCTTCGGTGGCGCCGGATATCCCCAACGATCGGCCCGAGGTCGTTGGCGGAACTGACGAGGACCAGCAGGAGGGCCTCAGGGGACAGGGCAGAAATCACGGCGTAGCCTCGCTCGAACTCCATGACCTTGGAGACGAGGCGTCCGCTGCCAACTGCGCTGGAGAGTTCCTCAGCGGCGGCGATCAGGGAGGGAACGTAGGCCGCCGCCGCCTCCAGGCCGGCCCCATCGGCGCCCGCGCCGTCGATCAGCAGGCCGTCCCGGCCGAGGAGGACGGCAGCGTCCACCCCAGGCCGGGCAGCGAGGTTGGCGACAAGGTCTCGAATCGTGGGCATCCGTGTGGTCTGCATCGTTGTCCAAGTCTAACGGGATGGGGTAGGGCATTTCGTCGACGAAGCCCAGGTCGCTTGATGAAGCCTCTCTGGGTCGGTAACCTTCGCCACTGTGATCATGGCTATCAGGAACTCGTTGTCCCCATTGAAGAAACACGCACGCCTTGTCGTCCTGACTGGCGCCTTTCTGGGGCTCGCCGGCACCTCGGGATGCGACGACCCGTTTGGGCTCAACGCAACCATTGAGACCCGGCGGGACACGCTCGTGGCCTTTGCCATGACGGGCACCCCTTCGTCCTTCGTTTCGGGCTTCAATGCCGCGACCGGGGCCCTGGTGCGCATCGGGCCGGACGTCGGGTTCGACGTAGCGTTCGACCTTGAGGCCGACGGCAAGGTACGGGTCATCCCGGCCCGACTGATTTCCCAGGTCAAGCAGTCGTTCGGGATTCCCAGCGCGACGCAACAGGTGGGATTGCTCGCACCCACCGGTACCTTTGACGGTGTGACGCGGGCGCCCGAAAGTGGCTTCAAGCGGGATACGGCCCTGGTGGTGGCGCGCGGGCAGCCGGTCATCGTCGAGGTGGCCTCGGAGGCCTGCCAGTTTTCGCTCGCGTCCATCCTGTACGCCAAGCTCGTGGTCGATAGCGTGAATACTTCGAGTCGCCAGATCTACTTCCGCACCGTCCGGAATCCCAACTGCGGCTTCCGGTCCTTCCTGCCCGGCGTCCCCAAGAACTGAGATGCACGACTACCGAGTGCTCCGCGACGAGGTTGAGCTGTTGCGGGGGGCGATCGAACGTCGCGGCAAGCGCGACCAGTATGCCGCGGTGATCGACCGTGGCATCGCGCTCGATGCCACGCGTCGCGCCATGATCCAGGCGGTTGAGGAAAAGAAGGCCACCCGAAACCAGAACAGCCAGGAAGTCGCGCGGCGCAAGCGGAACAAGGAAGACGCCGAGGACCTCATCGCGGCGGGCCGTACCCTCGGTGAGGAGATCGCGACGCTGGAGTATGAGCTCACGCGTTCGCAGGCGGACCTGGATGGCATCCTCCTGGACCTCCCGAACATCACGTTGGACGACGTGCCAGCCGGCGACGAGTCGTCGAACCGGATCGAGAAGGACTGGGGGACCCCTCGGGATGGCGCGGGATGTCGGCCGCACTGGGACATCGCGTCACAGCTGGGCATCCTCGACCTGGAGCGTGGAGCCAAGGTCAGTGGATCCGGCTTCATCGTGATGCGCGGTGCCGGGGCACGATTGACGCGTGCGCTGATGAATTTCTTCATTGACGTCCATACGCGTGAGCACGGCTATGAGGAGGTGTGGGTCCCTGCGGTTGTGAACCGACGCTCGATGGTCGGCACCGGTCAGCTCCCCAAATTCGAGGAGGACATGTACGGCCTTCGCGAAGAGGATCTGTATCTCGTGCCGACGGCGGAGGTGCCCGTGACGAACCTCTACCGGGACGAGATCCTCGCGGCAAGCGAGCTTCCCCGCGGCTTTGTGGCGTATACCCCGTGCTTTCGACGCGAAGCGGGGGCGGCCGGCAAGGACACCCGGGGGCTCCTGCGACTCCACCAATTCGACAAGGTCGAGATCGTCCGCTACTGCGTCCCCGAGCAGGCCGCCGAGGAGCATGAGCGCCTGACACGGCATGCGGAGACGCTGTTGGAGCGACTGGGATTGCCTTATCGGCGCGTCCTGCTCTCCGCCGGTGACACCGGCCAGAGCAGTGCCAAGACGTGGGACCTTGAGGCCTGGGCGCCCGGCGTGGGCAAGTTCCTCGAAGTGTCGTCGTGCAGCACCTTCAGCGACTACCAGGCGCGGCGCGCCAACATCAGGTACCGGCCCGCTGCGGGTGAGAAGCCGCGCTTCGTGCACACGCTGAACGGGTCCGGCCTCGCCTTCCCGCGGATCATCGCCTGCCTCCTGGAGCACTACCAGCAGGAGGACGGAACCGTCCGGCTGCCCGACTGCCTGCATCCCTACATGGGGACAGCAGTCCTCGGGTAAGTGATGCGCTCGCGCGCGGCGCTGGCCCTCGCGGTGGTCGTGGTGCTTGTGCTCGGCTCCTACGTCCTCTATACCCAACGCGTGGTGCGAAGGCTTCAGGCCGAGGCCGGGCGCGAAGGGCGCATGTACGCGCGCGTCTACCGAGCGCTCAGTGACACCGCGACGGACGGCGCCGCGCAAACGGCCGCCTTGCTCGACCTCGCCGGGCATATCCAGGAGTCCGGCGTCCCCGTGGTGATCACCGACGCGAATGGTGTCCCGACCGCGTCGGCCAACACCCCGTTCGATGGCGCCACCGAGGCCGATACACTCGCTCGATTGGCCGCATTCGCGCGGCAACTCGACCTCGAGAACGAACCACTGCTGTTGCCGCAGATCGGGACGCTGCATTTCGGTCACACGCCGCTCGTCAAGGAGCTCCGCGTGGTGCCGCTCCTGCAGTCGGCCTTTCTCGCGCTTCTGCTGGTTGCCGCCGTCTATGGGTTCCGGACACGGGCGGCGGCGGATCGCGAGCGCGTGTGGGCCGGGATGGCGCGCGAATCCGCGCACCAACTCGGTACTCCGCTGTCGTCGCTGAGCGGATGGATCGAGTTGCTTCGCGAACGGGAGGGCGATGCCCTGAGCACACACGCGCTGACGCACATGGAGGGCGACCTTGAGCGCCTCGAGCGCGTGGCGCATCGATTCGAGCGCATCGGGCGCCCTGCGCGCCGCGAGTCCGTCGACGTGGCCCTGGTAGCGGAACGCGTGGCCACCTACTTCCGGGCCCGCGTCCCCTCGTTGGCCCACAGCGTACACATCGAGACAAAGCTGGAGACCGGTGCGACGATCGCGGGGGACGCGGTGCTGATCGAGTGGGGACTCGAATCGCTCGTGAAGAACGCGATTGATGCGCTCGCGGGACGGGGCGGCCGTGTGCAGCTCACCGTCGAGCGGACGCCGGAGGCCGTGCGCGTGGTGGTGGCCGATGATGGCCCGGGCGTTCCACGCGACATCCGCAAGCGGGTGTTCGACGCCGGCTTCACCACGAAGCAAGGTGGTTGGGGGCTCGGGCTCGCGCTGACGCGCCGCATTGTCACCGAGTCGCATGGCGGGGCCATCGTGCTCGTGCCGACGGACCGTGGTGCCACGTTCCAGATTACCTTCCCCGCATGACGGTCGTTGCTTCTCCCCGGTCGTACCTGGATGGGCTCAACCCGGCGCAGCGTGCGGCCGTGTTGCACCACGCCGGGCCCCTCCTGGTGCTCGCCGGCGCCGGTTCCGGCAAGACGCGCGTATTGACCACGCGGCTCGCGCACCTGATTCGACAGCATGGCGTTCACCCCGGCGAGATCCTCGCGGTGACGTTCACCAACAAGGCGGCGCGTGAGATGCGGGATCGCATCGGGCGCCTGCTGGAGCGCGAGCCGGCGGGGATGTGGTGCGGCACCTTCCACGCCATCGGGGCGCGGATGATCCGCATGCAAGCGCCCCTGGTGGGCCGCACCTCGAGCTTCACGATCTACGACGAGGACGACACCCTCGGCGCGATCAAGCGGTCCATGGAGCGCTTGCGCATTTCGGTGAAGGAACGAGCGCCGCAGGCCATCGCGGCGGCCATCTCCGACGCGAAGAATCAGCTCGTGGGACATGAGGAGTACGCCTCGTTGGCCCAGGACGCCTTCTCGGAAGACGTCGCCAAGGTGTACCGGGACCTGGATGCAGCGTTGCGACAGGCCAACGCGGTCACCTTTGACGACCTGCTCACGCTGCCTGTTGAGCTGCTCACCCGTCACCCGGCCGTGCTGGAGGGATACCGGGACCGCTTTCGGCACGTGTTGATCGACGAGTACCAGGACACCAACCGGGCGCAGTATCGTTTTGCGGTGCTCATGGCTGGCGGCGACGGCAACCTGATGGTGGTCGGTGACGACGACCAATCGATTTACGGCTGGCGCGGGGCGGACATCCGGAACATCCTCGACTTCGAGCGCGACTTTCCGGGCGCGACGGTCGTTCGGCTGGAGGAGAACTACCGCTCCACCCCCGAGATCCTCGCCGTGGCGAACGCCGCGATCTCCCAGAACGCGGAGCGCCGCGGCAAGACCCTGCGGACGACGCGCGCCAGCGGGGATCGCGTGACGGTCATGGCCGCGCTCGACGACCGCGACGAGGCGGAGTTTGTGGTCAGTGAGGTGCAGGCCCGCCGATTCGCATCGCGCGGGCGCCCACTCCGGGACTTTGCCGTCCTCTACCGAACGAACGCGCAGAGCCGGGCGATGGAAGAAGCCCTGCGGCGCGTGGGAATGCCATATCGACTCGTCGGCGCTGTCCGCTTTTATGACCGCCGCGAGATTCGCGACCTCATGGCGTACCTTAAGCTGGTGGCCAACCCGGCGGACGACGAGGCGTTCCGCCGGGCGATCGGGGTCCCGCGCCGCGGCGTGGGCGACACCACGGTCGAGGCGCTGGCGCAGGCGGCCTTCGTCGCGCGTCGCCCCATGTTGGCGATGGCGACCGACGCGGCCGCCATCGCGCCGTTCCGACCGGCCGCGCGACAGGCCCTGCAGTCGTTCGCGCAGCTGATCGGGGCGTTGCGCACGATGGCGGTGGACGCCTCGGTTGACGCATTGCTGCAAGAGGTGATCGAGCGCACGGGGTTTCTTGACATGCTGCGCGCCGAGGGACCGGAAGGTCAGGAACGCGTGGAGAACGTGCGCGAGCTCGTCGCCGGCGCTGCCGAATCGGTTGTGGACGATGGGGGCGAGGTGGGCCTCACGCCGCTCGACCACTTCCTGCAGCACGCCTCACTGGTCGCCGGTGTCGATGGCCTGGACCCGTCCGCCGATGCGCTCACCCTCATGACGCTACACAACGCCAAGGGACTGGAGTTTCCCGTCGTCTTCGTGACCGGCGTGGAGGAGGGCCTCTTTCCGTTGGCGCGGGCGCGAGAAACACCGAGCGGCCTGGAGGAGGAGCGTCGGCTGTTCTATGTGGGGATCACGCGCGCCGAGGATTGCCTGTTCATCACGCACGCGCGGGGCCGGCGTCGCAACGGCGAGTTCATGCCATCGATGCCGTCAAGCTTTTTGCGCGAGATTCCCGAACAACTGGTCGTGGCGCGGAACACGCCGCGGCTGCGTGGGTCCGGCAAGCTGGGCGAGGAAAGCGGCAGCTGGCGACGGGGCGGGGGCTCGTCCTGGGCGCGCGATGAGGAAGAACGCTGGGATCGTCCCAGTGCGGCCGCCCGAAGGCCCGGCGTCCCGGTCTTTCGTCCGACGCCCTCGGTGGCCCCTGAGGACGAGTCGCAGGATGAGCCGTGGCTCGCGGTTGGGGCGCGCGTGCGTCATGTGAAGTTCGGCGAGGGGGTCATCGCCGAACTCTCCGGGACGGGGCGCGAAGCGAAGGCCACAATCGACTTTGACGACGAGACCATCGGCCGGAAGCGACTCGTCCTGGCGCACGCCGGTCTTGCGCGGGGGACTGACTAGATGCGTGTTGCACCCGAGGACGTCCGCCATGTGGCGGACCTGGCGCGGATCGGCCTGGAACCGGATCGCGTCGCCCAGCTGGCCCGGGAGTTGAGCGGGATCCTCGATCACATGGACGTGCTGGCGCGCGCAGTTCCCTCGGACACGCTGCCGATGGACGGTGCTCCTGGGGTGCGCTCTGTGCTGCGCGAGGACGTCGCAGCGGCGGATCCCCTTCGGCGTCCGAGCGACGCGATGGCGCCGGCGATGCGGGACGGGCTGTTTCTCGTCCCGCGGCTCGCGGCCCACGAGGATGTCGGCGCATGAACGACCTGACGGCGCTCGATGTGGCCCAACTGCACGGGCGGGTCACTGCGGGCGAGTTGGCCGCCCTTGAGTGCGTCGACCGGACGTTCGATCGGATGCGGCAGGTTGCCGCAGGGCCAGACGGGCTCAACATCCTGCTCGCCCACGATCGGGAGTGGTCGCGGGAGCAGGCGGAGGTGGTGGATCGGCAGGTCGCATCCGGGGAGGCGCTGGGCCCGCTCGCCGGCATTCCTGTGGTGGTGAAAGACAACCTGGCGACCGAGCACCTCCCGACGACCTGTGGGTCACGAATTCTCGAGGGGTACGTCAGTCCGTACGAGGCGACGGCCGTGCGCCGCCTGCGCGCGGCCGGCGCTCTGGTGGTGGGGAAGGCGAACCTCGACGAATTCGCCATGGGGTCGTCCACGGAGCACTCGGCCTTTGGCCCCACGAGGAACCCCGTCGACCCGACGCGTGTGCCTGGGGGGTCGTCGGGAGGGTCGGCGGCGGCCGTGGCCGCTGGGGTGTGCCGCATCGCATTAGGCTCGGAGACGGGCGGGTCGGTGCGCCAGCCGGCCGCCTTCTGCGGCGTGGTCGGGCTCAAGCCAACATACGGCCGCGTAAGTCGGTATGGCCTTGTGGCGTTTGCCTCGTCGCTCGATCACGTCGGCGTCTTCGGGGCGACCGTCGCTGACATGGCGCGGGGGCTGCAGGCCATCGCCGGGCACGACCCGCGCGATGCCACGAGCGCCGCCGACGCCGTGGACGACTACGTGGCGTCGGCCACCTCACGCGACGTGCAGGGCCTCGTGGTGGGCTGGCCCACCGAGTACTACGACGACGCCCTGGACCCGCGAATCCGTGCGAGTTGCGAGACCGCGCGCGATCTCCTCCTCGCGGCAGGGGCCACCGTGCGACCGGTCACGCTACCGCACACCGGGATCGCCATCCCCACTTACTACGTGCTCGCCCCCGCGGAGGCCTCGGCAAATCTCGCGCGGTTCGACGGGGCGCGGTACGGTATGCGCATGGAAGGGGACGGGCTCCGCGGGATGTACGAGGCGACGCGCTCTCGCGGGTTTGGTGAGGAAGTCACGCGGCGCATCCTGCTGGGCACCTACGTGCTGTCTGCCGGCTACTACGACGCCTACTATCGGACCGCCATGCAAGCCCGCCGATTGATCGCGGACGACTTCGCGCGAGTCTTCGCCACCGGCGTGGATGTCCTGCTGACGCCGACCACGCCAGCCCCGGCGTGGCCGCTGGGAGCCATCAGTGACCCGTACGAGATGTACCTCGCCGACACCTTCACGGTCCCGGCGAACCTCGCCGGAATTCCGGCGATCTCCGTTCCCGCCGGACGGGTGGATGGTCTGCCGATCGGCGTGCAACTGATGGCCAACCACTTTGCCGAGGCGACACTGTGCCGGGCGGCCGCCGTCCTTGAGGCCGTGGCGCCATGACTGCCGTTGACTGGGAGCTGGTGGTCGGCCTCGAGGTTCACGTCCAGCTCAAGACCACGACCAAGATCTTCTGTGGCTGCCGGGCGAGTTTTGGGGACCCGCCGAATACCAACACGTGTCCCGTCTGCCTTGGTCTGCCAGGCGCCCTGCCCGTGCTCAACGCGCGCGCGGTTGCGCTGGCGGTGCGCGCGGCGCTCGCGTTGGGATGCGACGTCCAACCTCGGTCGGTCTTTGCCCGAAAGAATTACTTCTATCCCGACCTACCCAAGGGGTACCAGATCTCGCAATTCGACCGCCCGCTGGCACTCGGTGGCTGGCTCCCGGTTGCGGAAGGGCGGAGGATCGGCATCACACGCGTGCACATGGAAGAGGATGCCGGCAAGTCCATTCATGACCGGTTCGCCGGCTGGAGTGCCATCGACCTCAACCGCGCCGGCACTCCGCTGATCGAGATCGTCTCCGAGCCCGACCTGCGGTCCGGGGCGGAGGCGCGCGAGTACCTCCTCCGGCTCAAGGAGATCCTGGAGTACACGGACGTGAGCGACGCGAATATGGAGGAGGGATCGCTGCGCGTGGATGCCAACGTCAGCATTCGACCGCAGGGCGAGGGGGCGTTAGGCACGAAGACCGAGATCAAGAACATGAACTCGTTTGCCGCGGCGGAGCGTGCGATCGAGGTCGAGTGCGCACGGCAGGTGCGCCTCCGCGATGCCGGGGAACGCGTGGTGTCACAGACGCTGCTGTGGGATGGCGCGGCGAACACGGTCCGACCTCAGCGGTCAAAGGAAGAAAGCCACGACTATCGCTACTTCCCGGATCCCGACCTTCCCCCGCTCGACCTCGAGCCCGCGTGGATCGAGGCCCGACGCGCGGAACTGCCGGAATTGCCGGCCGCCCGCCGGGCCCGCCTGGTCTCGCAGCACGGCATCTCGGCAGCCGACGCGACGGTGCTCACGGGTGCGGCGCCCATGGCGGATTACTTCGAGGCCGTCGCTGCGGCGCACGGCGACGGGCGAGCCGCGGCCACTTGGGTCATGGGGGACGTGTTGGCCTGGCTCAACGATCGCAAGCTGGAGATCCGGGACGTGCCGCTCGCGCCAGCCGGTTTGGCGGGAGTGCTCGACCTGGTCCGCGATGGCGTGGTGAGCCGAACCGCAGCGCGGCAGGTCTTCTTCGCGATGATGGATGAACGGGGCGCACGGCCGGCGCCCGCCGTCGCCGACGCCCTCGGGTTGCGCCAGGTCAGCGACGATGGCGCACTCCTCGGTTGGGTCGATGCCGTGATGGCCGATCACCCGGATGAGGTGCTCCGGCTGCGTCGCGGCGAGCAGAAGCTCCTGGGAGTGCTCGTGGGTCAGGTGATGAAGCGCAGCGGCGGTCGCGCCGACCCCAAGCGCGTGAACCAACTGCTCCGCGATCGCCTCGCCTAACGCCTGACGCTGGACAGTGGGGGCACGACGGCGGCGGCGAAGGCGAGCTCCGTGGCCGGCATGCCGAAACGGCGATCGGCGGCAGCCAGGAGGTCGGGCTCGCCCCCGGCGCGCAGCACGTCACGGCGGACCCGCTTGGCGTCTCGCAGTGGATCGAGGCCGGCGGGGTCTAGCCGCTGTGGCTCGGACAACACGCCGCGGCGAAACATGTCGATCACGAAGTCGAAGGACCGCGCCAGGTAGCGATCGACCTCGTCGTCCGGCAGGTCGAAGCGCGAGTGCTCCTTGGCTAGCTGGAAGATGCGCTGCCACGACTCCCAGTCGGTGACCCGCACCATGCCGCGAAAGATCCGGCGATTGGTCGGCGTGGAGAAGATCGTCGGACTCAGGATGCGGTCGAGGTGAGCGTCGCTCCGGCTGTGGTCGAGGAGGATCAGCTCGCGCGCGCGGCGGGCGGGCGCCTCGCCAAGGTGTGTCTCGAAGCGGTTTTCCCAGTATGAGTGTCCAAGGGCGGCCGTGGATGACGTGACGGTCAGCTGGCGCGGCACAAAGAAGTTGTGCGCGACCACGTCAGCGGCGAGGTGCGCGAGATACCCCAGGCCGAAGGCGCGCGTGGCCTCGTCCCGTGCGCGGTCCACAATCTCCTGCCCAACGACCCAGGAGTGACAGTGTCGCCCCGCCGCCGCGTACTTCTTTGCGATCGACGTGTCCGCCGCTATCGATCCGTAGAGGAAGTCATAGGGAAAGGCCTGCAGCAGCTCGGCGACGGGGCCGGGCAGGAGGTGCAGGGACCGGAGGACCGCGTCACCGAGGAAGACGTGGGTTCCAGGGGTCCACGCCCACGCCTCCGTCGGCGTCAGGCAGAGTGCGAGGCACACCAGGACAGCGACCCGCACCGCACGCACGGTCAGTCTTCGCTGGGTGCGGGGGGGCCTTGGGGCTCGGCCCCGCCGTCGTCTCGCCGCGGCCGATCACCGGGACGACGACGCTTGCGGCGACGACGTTCCGAACGCTCACGCGCTCCTTCCGGGCGCTCCGAACCCTCCTCCCCGTCTTCCGCTGCCATCGCTGGGGCCGGTGCCGGGGCCGCTGCGCCGCGCTCGGAACCACGCTCCATGAAGCGGCGCACCTTCTGCGCCCCACTCCGGACCACGTCTGCGGTATCTCGCACCCGGCCGGTCAACCGCCGCAATTCATCGGCGACTTCTCGCGCGTCGTGCACGGCGGCCGTGATGTCCGACGAGGTCGAGCGCACCAGGCGCGTCAGCTCGTCGAGGGCGCGGCGGAGCGCCAGCAGCGTGAGGGTGGCGCTGATGAGCAGCACGAGGACGAGGACCGAGGTCACGGCCTGGCCGACCAGGGCAACATTTTCCAGGCCGCCGCGCTCGATGACAACGCGCGTGGGGTCGTCCTGCAAGGTGGCAAGAAGGGCGATGGCGAACACGAGGAACGGGCAGGAGGTTGGCGAACGCGGGCAATCTAGCAGCTTGAGAAGGCAGCGCAGCTACGGGCATTATTCGCCAACTCACAACACAGCGCATGGCACCAGTCCAGTACATCGTGGAAGGCGGGCATCGACTGTCCGGTTCCATTGAACCGGCGGGCAACAAGAACGCCGCCCTCCCGATTATCGCCGCGACGCTCCTCACCGAGCACCCGGTGACCCTGACCAATGTGCCACGGATCAAGGATACCGAGATCCTGGTCGAGCTCCTCCAGTCGGTAGGGGCGAGCGCCACGTGGGACGGGAACACCCTGTCGGTTGAGGCCCGCGACCTTCGGACGGACGATCTCGATCCGGAGCTGTGCGCCAGGATTCGCGCCTCGATCCTGCTGGCTGGGCCGCTGCTCGCGCGCCGCGGCCACGCGATCCTTCCCCGCCAGGTGGCGACGTCATCGGGCGCCGTCGCGTGGACACGCACTTTCTGGCCTTCGAACAATTGGGGGCCACCGTCTCGGCGACGGACCGCTACGAGTTCCGCGCCGAGCGCTTGCGTGGGGCAGATGTCTTCCTTGATGAACCCAGCGTCACCGCAACCGAAAATGCGCTCATGGCGGCGGTGGCCGCTGAGGGCACGACGGTGCTCCGCAACGCGGCCAGCGAGCCGCACGTGCAGGACCTGGCGCGCTTCCTCGTAGCGTTAGGTGCTGCCATCGAGGGCATCGGGACCAACACGATGACCATCCACGGCCAGCGCCCCCTTGGCGGGGCGACCTTTCGCGTGGGGCCGGACCATATCGAAGTCGGTTCGTTCATCGGACTCGCCGCCGTCACCCGGTCCGAGTTGCGCATCGTGCGCGCCGGGGTGGAGCACCTGCGCTCCGTCCTGATGGGGTTCGAGCGCCTGGGGATCCATTGCCACATCGATGGCGATGACCTGGTGGTCCCTGCCGAGCAGTCGCGACGCATCCGGGAGGACCTGGGAGGCCACGTGCCCAAGCTGGAGGACCAGCCGTGGCCGGCCTTTCCGGCCGACCTGATGTCGATCGCCATCGTGACGGCGACGCAATGCGAGGGACTGATCCTCATGTTCGAGAAGATGTTCGAGTCGCGCATGTTCTTCGTTGACAAGCTGGTGGCGATGGGGGCTCGCATCGTCTTGTGTGACCCGCATCGCGCGCTGGTGGCCGGTCCCTGTCGCCTGCGAGGCGCCCGCGTCGAGTCACCGGATATTCGCGCGGGGATGGCTGTCCTCCTGGCGGCCCTGTGTGCGGAGGGAACGAGCGTCATTAACAACGCCGGCCAGATCGAACGAGGGTACGAGCGGATCGACGAGCGCCTGAACGCCCTCGGCGCCCGGATCACGCGCGTGCCGGCGCGTTAAGGTGGAGGTCGAGTCCGCCCCCGGGTTCGAGGCCTTTGGGGTCCGCGCGTTCACGACGACTCGTCAGGCGGGAGATTTCGCGTGGCAATCCGTCGAGCCGGCGCACCAGGTGTTCCAGCGCTGGCAATCCCTTCGCGCCTTTGCCGGCGCACCACGGCTGGTCGCCTCGCACCAGGTCCATGGCTCGCGGATCCTCGTGCACAGGGGCGGGTGGGAAGGGACGCTCCGCGAGGGCGACGCCGACGGGCACCTGTCGGCCGGCCGCGGGACAGCGATGGCCGTGTCGCTGGCGGACTGCGTGCCCGTGTTCATCGCGCATCCCTCGGGCGCTGTTGCGGTGGTACACTCGGGATGGCGCGGGACGGTTGGCGACATTGCCGGCCGCGCAATCGATACCTTGGTGGAGCTGGGGCTCAGGGCCTCCGACCTGGTCGCGCACTGCGGGCCGGCGATCTGTGGGAGCTGCTACGTGGTGGGGCCGGATGTCTACGGGCAGCTCACGGGCCGGTCGGTCGCCGATCCCACCGGGGTGGACCTCCGCCGGTTGATCGCGCATCGGCTCGAGCAATGTGGGGTGCCCGCAGTGACGATTTCCGCTCGTTGCACGCGGTGCGATAATGCCCGGTTCTTTTCCCACCGGTGCGGCGATGCGGGTCGCCAAGTTGGGGTCATCGTTTCGTAGAGACGGGGGCACCGAAGTACAAGGAACTCAAGGGTTTCCTTGACCTGACCCAAGCCGGGACCTACATTCCCGTCACGCCCGGATGCCACCGGGCGCGTGAAATGTGGGGGAGGCTCCCCCGCATTTTTTTGTTCTCAAGGGGTCGAGGCCATGGGAGTCTCATCGCTGGAAGCTGTTGTGGAGCAAGTACTTGGCGAGCTCGGTTTCGAGCTCGTCGAGTTGCGCCGTGGCGGCACCTCGCGACGTCCCGTGCTGGATGTGCGGATCGAGCGGGTCGACCGCGTCAAGGTGACCATCGAGGATTGTGCGCGGACGTCGCGAGCCTTGGAGGCGCAGCTCGACGGCAGCGAGTTGGTGAGCCCGGACTATACGCTTGAGGTGTCGTCGCCGGGGGTTGAGCGGCGCTTGCGTCACGCGGAGGACTGGCGTCGGTTTTCTGGCCGAAGGGCCCGTGTGTTGGCGCCGTCGTTGGGAGGGCGTGTCGAGGTTGAGCTGGTCGGTGTCGATGAACAGGCTGGGCAGGAGATTGGAGTCGTGCGCGACCTCAAGGGCGAGGAGCAACGGGTGCCCCTCGCGGACGTGAAAGAGGCTCGCTTGGTGCTCGTGTGGAACAACTGAGGATGATGGCATGAGCGGAACCGCAGAAATCCTGGCCGCGATTCGCGAACTGGCGCACATCAAGCAGCTGGATCGCACCGAATTGCATGGCCTGTTGCAGGACGGCATCCATGCCGCCCTGGCCAAGAAGCATGGCCCCAATGTGAAGGCCGAGGTCGAGGTGGATGAGGCGAAGGGAGAGATTCGCATCGTCCTGCTCAAGACTGTGGTGGCCGAGGTGATGGACGCCGGAGCCGAGGTCTCCGTGGAGGAGGCGCAGTTCGAGGATCCGGAGTTCCAGGTCGGCGACGTGATGGAAATCCCGGTCGACTTTCAAGAGTTTGGCCGGAGCGCGGTGCAGGCCGCCAAGCAGCGCATCATCCAGCGGGTGCGCGAAGGTGAGCGCACGCGCATCCGGGACGAATTCAGTGGCCGGGTGGGGGAGCTTCTTACGGGCGAAGTGCAGCAAGTGGAACGGGGCAAGATCGTGTTGATGCTGCAGAAGTACCGCGAGGCAGAGGCCATCATGCCCTATCGCGAGCAGAATCACCGCGAACACTTCCACACCGGCGACCCGATTCGCGCGGTACTCAAGCGCGTCGAGGAGACGCCCAAGGGGCCTCGCTTGATCCTGACGCGTGCGGATCCCCTGTTCGTTCAGGCGCTGTTCAAGCTGGAGGTTCCGGAGATCCAGCAGGGCATCGTGGAGATTCGGGCCGGGGCACGCGAGGTCGGCAGCCGGACCAAGATCGCCGTCTGGTCGCGGGACGAGAGCATCGACCCGGTCGGTGCATGCGTGGGGATGAAAGGCGCTCGGGTGCAGGCCGTGGTAAACGAGTTGAATGGCGAGCGCATCGACATCGTGCCGTGGTCGAGTGACCCCGAGCGTTTTGCGAAGCTCGCCCTGGCTCCTGCCCGGGTGGCACGCGTTTTCTCGGACCCCGAAACCCGGACGATCCAGGCGGTGGTGGACGAAGACCAGCTCTCGCTTGCTATCGGGCGAAATGGACAGAACGTGCGACTGGCGTCCGAGCTGTCGGGGTGGAAGATCGACCTCTATTCGAGCCGGGAATGGATGGAACGGGTTGAAGGTCCGGTGTTCCAGCCGTTGCCTGAGGAGGGGGATGTCGGTGGCGATGTGCGCCTCTCGGAGATCGAGGGGTTGCCGCCAGCGACGGTCGCCGTGCTCGAGGATGCTGGCTACAAGACGTTCAACGACATCCTCGACTTGGAGCGAGAGGACTTGCTCAAGCTCCCGGGGATTGCGCCGGAAGAGGCGGATCGCATCATGCGGATGTTGTCCGAATTGACGACGGAAGATGGGAACGCTGAAGCCGGCGGCGAGGGGTAGCCGGCGTGTTTGCCCCTGAGGTGCAGCGCAAGTTGCTTGGCCTCATTGGCCTTGGGGCGCGGGCCCGTAACGTGGTGGTCGGGGTGGAGCGCGTGAAGGACGCTGCGCGGCGCGGCAAGGTGAAGATCGCGTTTGTGGCGCCGGATGCATCGGCCAACAGTCGCGACAAGGTGCTGCCGCTGTTGGAGGCGAAGCGCGTGCAGGTCGTTGAGGGATTGTCGGCCGTGGAGCTGGGACAGGCGGTAGGCAAGGAGAGTACGGTGGCCGTGGGCGTGATCGACGCGGCGCTGGCAGGTGGGTTACGACGTCTGGTCGAACCCGATCGACGTGATGGACGGAACCCGAGTCCCCGGGGGACTCGTTAGGAGGTTCGTTTGAGCAAGCTGCGCGTACACGACCTGGCAGGCGAATTCGGCGTTCCGGCGGAGGATCTCATGCAGCTCCTCCGGCAATTGGACGTGCCTGTACGGAGTCACTTGAGTCAGTTGACCGATGATCAGGTCGCTCGAGTGCGCCTCCGATGGGAACGCGAGAAGCGCGCGCGCCAGGAGAAGCCGGCGCCCGCAGCTCCCGCCGCGGCCCGCCGGCGTCGCGGCACCGCGGCCACCGAGGCGCCCGCGGTCGTGGAGACCACGCCCGCGGCCAAGGGGTCGATCCGCCGCCGGAAGGCTGCCGACATCATCGTGCCCGAGCCAGAGGTGGTCGAGCCGGAGCCGGCGCCACCCGAGCCGACGACGATTGAGGCGGTCGCCCCAGCGACCCAGGTCGTCGAGCCCCCGCGTCCGGAGCCGGTCGAAGATGTCGTGACGGCGGTAGCGCCTCCTGCTCCTGTCGCAGCGCCTGAGCCTCCACCGCCGGCACCGGCGCCGGTACCCGAACCGATTGCTGACGTCCCGCCTCCGCGACCGCTGCCCAGGCCGGCGTACAGCACGTCCACTCCGCCGCCGCGTCCGGCGCCTGCCCAGGGAATGCCGGATCGCCCGCGACCGCGCCCGATTGTTCCTGGTGCTCCGCGGCCTCGGGGAACGGCCGGGAGCTCGCCGTTCGGGCCGCCGCGGCCCATTGCGTCTGCCACCCCCGGTGGCGCCGTTGGACTGCCGGCCCGCGATGATCGCGGTGCCTCCCAACCGCCCGCAGGCGCCGGAGGGCGCGGCAAGCAGAAGAAGGGTCGGCGCGATCGGGTGGATCAGGAAGAGGTGTCGGCCAACATCAGCCGCGTCATGACGTCGATGCGCGGTACCGCCAAGCGCGGGCCGCAGCGGCGCGATGACTCACGCCAGGACCTCGAGGCGATGCGCCGCGAGGAAGCGGAGCGTGAGAAGAAGCTCGTGCGCGTCAACGAGTTCATCACGGTGGCCGAGCTCGCTGAGATCCTGAAGGTTCCCCCCACTCAGATCGTCGGGTTCGCCTTCAAGAACCTGGGGCTGATGGTGACCATCAACCAGCGCCTCGACTTCGACCAGATCGAGCTGATCGCATCGGAGTTCGGTTTCCAGGCGGTGAAGGAAGAGGAGTACGCGGCCGACCTTGGTGCTGCGGCACCAGCCGATGCGCCGGAAACGCTGAAGTTCCGGCCCCCGGTCGTCACGATCATGGGTCACGTCGATCACGGCAAGACCTCACTCCTCGACTACATCCGGAAAGCGAATGTCGTGGCCGGCGAAGCCGGGGGCATCACCCAGCATATCGGGGCCTACCACGTCAGCCTGCCGAACGAGAAGACGATCACCTTCCTCGACACCCCGGGTCACCAGGCGTTTACGGCCATGCGCGCCCGCGGCGCCCAGGTGACGGACATCGTCGTCCTGGTCGTCGCCGCAAACGACTCGGTCATGCCGCAGACCATCGAAGCGATCTCGCACGCCAAGAACGCCGGCGTGCCACTGATCGTGGCGATCAACAAGGTAGACCTGGCCGATGCGAATCCCATGCGGGTCTCCCAGGATCTCCTGCAGCACGGCGTCGTCCTCGAACAGTTTGGTGGCCAGGTGCTGTCCACCGAGATCTCGGCCAAGAAGGGCACGCACGTCAACGAACTGCTGGAGCAGCTGCTCCTGCAATCTGAGATCCTGGACCTGAAGGCCAACCCGGACAAGCCGGCCACGGGGTCGGTGATCGAAGCCCAGCTCGACGCCGGCAAGGGACCGGTGGCGACGATCCTGGTGCAGAGCGGGACGCTCCGGGTCGGCGACAACTTCATCTGCGGCCTGTTCTCGGGTCGCGTGCGGGCGCTGCTCGACGAACGCGGCAAGATCGTCAAGCAGGCGGGGCCTGCCATCCCGGTCCAGGTCCTCGGCCTGACCGGAGTCCCGATGGCGGGCGACCAGTTCCTCGTCGTCGACGACGCCACGCAGGCTCGCGAGATCGCCCAGCGACGTGAGCGCCTCGATCGCGAGGCCAAGAGCCGACGGACATCCAAGAGCGCGGTCACGCTCGAGGACTTCATGTCGCAAGCCGCGGCGGGTCAACGACGCAACCTGCGCATCCTCATCAAGGCCGACCAGGGCGGCCCGGCCGAAGCACTCGCCGACGCATTGCAGCAGCTCTCCAACGCGGAAGTGTCGGTCGAGGTGGTCCACCGTGGCGTCGGTGCTATCACGGAAGGCGATATCCTGCTGGCCAGGGCCTCCGGCGCGATCATCATCGGCTTCCACGTCCGGCCAGACAACAATGCGCGGGCTGCCGCGGAGCGTGAAGGGGTCGACATCAAGCTGTATCGCATCATCTACGAGGCGGTCGCGGACGTGAAGGCGGCGCTCGAAGGGATGCTGCGCCCGGAAGAGCGCGAAGTGGTGCTCGGCGAGGCCGAGGTCCGCGAGATCTTCAAGGTCTCGCGCATTGGCACCATTGCCGGTTGCCAGGTGCGGTCGGGGATCATCAACCGGACGGGCCGTGTGCGCCTGATCCGAGACAGCACCGAAATCTTCGACGGCACCATCGCCTCGCTGCGACGGTTCAAGGATGACGTGAAGGAAGTCAAGGAAGGGTATGAGTGCGGTATCGGCATCGAGAATTTCAACGACATCAAGGTCGGCGACGTGATCGAGTGTTATCGCAAGGAGGAGTTCGCCCGAACCCTGCAGTCGCCCAATTCCTGAGGAGTGGGGGCGCGCTCACGGGCCGCCCCGCATCGTGCCCGATGGCTGGAGATTCCCGACGTCCCGACCGTGTGGCTGAGGCCATTCGCGAGCAAGTGGCGACCTTCCTGGCAGAGGGCGTCAAGGACCCCCGTGTCACGGGCATCGTGACGGTCACGGGGGTGGATGTCACGCGCGACCTGCGCACGGCCAAGGTCTATGTGAGCATCATGGGGGAGGACGCCGTGAAATCCTCCACGCTGGAGGGGCTGCACTCGGTGGCCTCGCACCTGCGCAGCCGGTTGGGCCGCAGCCTTCGGCTGCACTCCGCACCGACCATCGAGTTCCGTCTCGATGCGACGGTCGCACACGCCGCGCGCATCGAGTCGTTGCTCGCGCGAATCCGTGACGGGGCGCCAGGCGACGATGCGAGCGACCTCGACTGACGCACTCGTCCTCGTCGACAAGCCGGCGGGGGTGACGTCGTTCGATGTCGTGCGGCAGGTCGGTCGTGCGGTCGGGACGCGCCGGGTGGGGCACGCCGGAACCCTGGATCC
Organism: Gemmatimonadota bacterium; assembly: GCA_016712265.1. Classification (NCBI taxonomy): domain Bacteria; kingdom Pseudomonadati; phylum Gemmatimonadota; species Gemmatimonadota bacterium. The sequence continues at coordinate 475,512 of JADJRJ010000030.1, forward strand.
GTTCGCCACGGGACTGCTCGTGGTCATGAGTGGGGTCGCCACCCGCTGCATTCGATTTGTCTCGACGGAACCCAAGGTGTACCTCGCCACTATTTCCTTCGGCACCGAGCGCGACACCGACGACGTCACGGGGCAGGTCACGCGTGACGCGGCGCCACCCTCCCTCGAGGCGATCCGGGACGCGCTGCCCGGGTTGACCGGGGTGCTCGCGCAGGTCCCGCCGGCGTATTCCGCGAAGAAGGTGGATGGACAGCGGGCGTATGCGTTGGCCCGCGGCGGGGCAACGGTCACGCTCGCGGCGTCCCGCGTGACCGTCCATCAGTGGGAGGAGGTGGCATGGGGGGAAGGGCAGCTGGTCGCCCGCGTGACGTGCGGAACAGGGACGTACATTCGCGCCTTGGCGCGTGACCTTGGCCGCACGACGGGTTCAGCGGCCCACCTTTCGTCGCTGCGGCGCGAGCGCAGCGGTCCGTTTCACGTTGATGAGGCCACTTCGTGGGAGGCGCTGCGCCGGGGCGAGGCCGGGGCGCGGGCTCCATTGGATGCGCTTCGCGAGCTGCCCGTGGTGACCCTGGACGCCACCGAGGCCGCCCGGGCCAGACATGGGGCGACCGTTGCCCGCCCAGAGTCGCTGGAAGCGGCCGCCGCGGTCCTGTGCGGGCCCCAGGGGGAATGGCTCGGGATCGCCCGCGTGTCCCAGGGCGTGGTATATCCGATCGTGGTGCATGGTTGAGAGCGGCCTCCCCCCGGACGTGACCGCGACGGTAGTGACCGTGGGGTCCTTTGATGGCGTGCACCGAGGCCATCAGGACGTGCTCGCGCGACTCGTCGCACGGGGTCACGAACGGGGGCTTCCGACCGTCCTCGTGACCTTCGAACCGCATCCCCTCGAGGTGGTGAACCCCGGGGCCGCGCCGCCGCTGCTGACGGTGGGTGATGAAAAGGTGGAGGTGCTGGTGGAAAGCGGCATCGATTACCTCGCCGTCGTGCCGTTCACCTCCGCGCTCGCCGCCCTGGATGCCCCATCTTTCGTTGACCGAGTGCTTGTCGATCGGTTCCGGGTGGCGCACCTGCTCATGGGGCATGACCATGCGTTCGGCCGGAATCGCGCCGGCAATCCCGACGTGTTGCGCCACCTTGGGTCATCGCGGGGTTTTTCGGTGGAAGTCGTGACGGCGGTGACCAGCGGAGGCGGGCACCCGATTTCCTCGACGTTCCTGCGCCGCGCAGTGGCTGGGGGCGACCTGGCGCGGGCCGCCGAGGGGCTGGGGCGTCCGTACTCGATGGGGGGCCGTGTGGTGACCGGTGCCCAGCGCGGGCGGCTCCTGGGCTTCCCCACGATCAACGTGCCGGTGTTGTCCTCGCGGAAACTGCTGCCGCCGCTTGGGGTGTATGCGGTGCGGGTACAGACGCCGCAGGGGGCGTTTGGCGGGATGCTGAACCTTGGGGGCCGTCCGACGTTTGACGATGCCGAGGTCGCGCTGGAAGTGCACCTGTTTGATGCGACGGGAGATTTCTACGATCGGCGGGTCCGCATCGATTTCGTTGCGCGCTTGCGCGCGGTGGAGCGGTTTGCCTCGCCGGAGGCGCTGGTGGCGCAACTGCGGCGGGATGAGGTGGCGGCGCGCGCGGCCCTGGCCACAACCTAACGAGGATTGACCATGCAGATTCGTGTCCGGCGGTTGCCGCACAATATGGACCTGCCGCTGCCCGCGAGACAAACGGCTGGCAGCGCTGGGTACGATGTGTGCTCGGCGGAACCGGAGTTCACCCTCGCGCCTGGGGAGCGGCGGGCCGTGGCCACCGGGCTGGTGATCGAGTTGCCGCCGGGTATTGAGATGCAGATCCGTCCCCGCTCGGGCCTGGCGCTGAAGCACGGCCTGGTGGTGCCTAACGCGCCGGGAACGATCGACCCGGATTATCGCGGCGAGCTGCAGGTGATCGTCTGGAACCTCGGGGTGGCGCCAATGGTCGTTAGGCGGGGGGATCGGATCGCCCAGGCGGTGTTCGCCCGCTTCGAGACCCCGGTGCTGGAGGTCGCAGAGGCCCTTGAGGTAACGGAGCGGGGGGAGGGGGGCTTTGGGAGCACGGGGGTGTCGGGGGACGCCAGGGCTTTCGGGGGTCCCGAGGGGTCCTCGGCGGGCTCGTCCGGTCGCACCTAGGTTGTGATCTACCAACGCCTTGCACCGCTTCACCTGCTCCGATAACTTAAAGGCGCTTCACCCCTGGAAGCCCCCCAAGTCCACCGGCGCCCGCCCAGGCGCCAGGGTGTATTACATACATGCGCTGGCCGTTCCCCAAGGCGGGGAAGCTCTTTCCCGCAAATGCGATCGCCGTTGACCTCGGTACGGCCAACACACTCATCTACGTCAAGGGCGAAGGGATCGTCCTGAACGAGCCCTCCGTCGTCGCGATGGATCGCGAGACCAAGCGGGTGAAGGGGGTGGGACTCGAAGCCAAGCGCATGCTGGGACGCACGCCCGACGGGATCATCGCGGTCCGGCCGATGAAGGACGGGGTGATCGCCGACTTCGACGTCACCGAGAAGATGCTCCGCTACTTCCTGGAGCTGATCATCAAGAACCGGATGTTCAAGATCAAGCCGCGCGTGATCGTCTGCGTGCCGTCCGGGATCACCGAAGTCGAAAAGCGCGCCGTGCGCGACTCCGCGCTTGGCGCGGGCGCCAAGGAGGTCTTCATGGTCGCCGAGCCGATGGCCGCGGCTATCGGGGTCGGGCTCCCCATCGAGACTCCCACCGGGAACATGGTTATCGATATTGGCGGGGGGACCACGGAGATCGCCGTGATCGCCCTCTCCGGCATCGTCTCCGATACCTCGATCCGCACAGCCGGGGATGAGCTCGACACGGCCATCGTCCAGTTCATGCGGAAGAATTACAACCTGCTGATCGGCGAGCCCACGGCGGAGCAGATCAAGATCACCGTCGGGTCCGCGGCTCCCGTCGGGGAGGAGCGCGAGATGGAGGTGAAGGGGCGCGACCTGGTCTCGGGGATCCCGAAGATCGTTCGCGTCCATTCGTCGGAGATCCGTGAAGCCATCCAGGAGCCGATCCAGCAGATCGTCGACGCGGTGCGTCGGGCCCTCGAGATCACCCCGCCGGAACTGTCCTCGGACATCGTCGATCGCGGCATCGTCATGACCGGTGGCGGTGCCCTGATTCGCGGTCTGGATGTCGTGCTCAGCCAGGAGACGGGCCTGCCGATCCACGTGGACGAAGACCCCCTGACCTGCGTCGTTCGTGGGGTAGGGCGCATCCTCGACGACGAGCAGAAGTACTTCTCGGTCCTTTCTTCCTGACGAGGAATCGTCATGGCGCGTGCGGCGAAAGCCGGCACCCGGATCGACGCGGCGCTCCTGGTGGCGTCCGCGTTGGTCGCGGTGATGGCCATGGTGCTCCCCGGGGGTACGCGCGATGCCGTGGCCGCAGCGCTCCAGCGAAGCCTTGCGCGCCCCCTGCTGGCGCTGCAGCAGCAGTCCGAGCGCGCACGCGCGGCCCTGGCGGAGCGCGACAATATCGTCCAGCGACTCGATTCGCTCGCGCTGCGTGACGTCGCCCATCGGCAATTGGCCGCGGAGAACGCGACCTTGCGCGGGTTGCTCGGGATTGGCGCGGAAGTGCGGACCGGGTTCACCCCGGCCACCGCGCTGCACGGGCACCTCCCTGGTGAGAGCCACACGCTCGTCCTGACGGCCGGTCGCCGTGATGGGGTGTTCGCGAACAGCGCCGTCGTCGCGCCGGAGGGGTTGGTCGGCCGGCTGACCTTCGTGGACGAACGCACGAGTCATGCGATCCTGTGGTCGCACCCCAACTTCCGCGCCTCGGCGATGTCCGCCGACGGGCAAACGGTGGGGATCGTGGCCCCGCACCTCACCGGCCAGGCGAGCAGCGCCTGTCGCGGGTTGGATGAGATAGCCTGTGCCGAACCAGACCGCATGTTACTCGAGTTGCGGGGCGTCGCGTACCGCGATGCGCTGGATTCAGGGACGACGATTGTCACGACCGGACTCGGCGGCGTCTTTCCGCGGGGCATTGTGGTCGGGCGGGTGATCGGGGAGGTCCCGACGACCGCGCAGTGGACGCGGACCTACCTCCTGCGTGCAGCAGCACACCCTGCCTGGGTCTCGGCGGTCCTCATCTTGTCCCCGTCGGTCCAGGGGAACGACCTGTCCGGTGCCTGGCCGGATTCGTCCGCCGCCGAGGCCGCGCGGGCACGAGCGGTGGCCGCCGGTGACTCGTTGCGCCAGCTCAACGACGCGGCGCGCCTGGCCGAGATGCAGCGGGTCACGGATTCCATCGCGGCTGCCGGCGGCGCGGCACTGCGTGACTCTGGGCGGAGGGTGCCATGAACAGCCGCGGCCTCCGCACCCTGTTGCTGTGCGTCTTCCTGATCATCCTGCACTTCTCGGTGACACCACTCGTCGCGTGGCGGGTGACGCCGGACTTCCTGGTGATTGCCGTACTCCTCGCGGCCGTGCGATTGCGCCCAGGCGTCGCGGCGGTGACGGGACTCGTCGTTGGGTTGTTGGGCGATGCGCTGCTTCCCGAGGCCTTCGGCGTGGGGGCCTTCACACTGACCGTGCTCGGCTTCACCGCGTCGTGGCTGAAGGCGGTGTTCTTCTCCGACAACGTGATGCTGCACGCCGTCTTCTTCTTCGGCGGCAAGTGGGCCCATGACGTAGTCTCGGTGGTGCTGCGGCAGCAAGTCGGTTGGGGGGATGGGGCCGCGCAGCTGCTGCTCTGGTCACCGCTGGCGGCGGCCGTGACGGCGCTGGCGGGGCTCGTCCTGCTCGTGTTGTTTCGCGGAATCCTCGAACCGCCCGGGACATGAGCTTCCATCCGAACGACATCCAGCGACGTGGGGTCGCTGCGACGGCGGCGATCCTCGTGGCCATGACCGCCCTGGGCAGCGCGTTCTTTCGCGCGCAGGTGCTCGACGATGCGGCCTACCGACTCTCCTCGGAGCGCAATCGCTTGCGGCAGGTACCGCTGCCTGCCGCGCGTGGGGTCATCTACGATCGACACGGTGAGATCATCGCGGAGAACGTTCCCGGGTACTCGGTGTCGATCCTTGGCGCCTCCGCGGATTCCCTGCGATCGACGCTGGTCGCGCTGACGCGCATCCTTCCGCTCAGCGAGGGGGAGGTCAATCGCGCGGTGCAACGATTCCGGAAGGATCCCAACCGGCCCACGGTGATCCTGTCCGACGCCTCGTATGACCAGGTGGCGGTGCTCGAGGAACATCGCGTCGAGTTTCCAAGCCTCATCATCCAATCCGCACCCAAGCGGTATTACCCTGATGGCCCCGCAGTGGCGGCCTTCACGGGGTACACGGGCCAGATCCGGGATACCGAACTCGGCACGGAGGCGTTTGAGGGATACAAGAGTGGCCAGGAGATCGGTCGGTCGGGGCTCGAGCGTCAGTACGAGGCCGAATTGCGGGGACGCGAAGGCAGCCGATTCGTTGAGGTGGACGCCCGCGGTCGCGTGGTGCGTGATGGCGCCGACCGCGATTTCGACGCCCCGGTCTCGGGCCAGGTGCTCAAGACCAACATCGACCTCGACCTCCAGCGGTTCATAGCGAATTATCTGGGCGATACGCTGGCGGCTGGGGTTGTCGCCATCGAGCCGAAGACGGGGGCGGTACTCGCGCTGCATAGCTCTCCCTCGTTTGACCCGAATCGGTTCATCGGGGGGATCCAGCAGGAGTACTGGGACGAGCTGAACGCGGACAAGGTGCGGTTGCCGTTGTACAACAAGGCGATGCAGGGGCTGTATCCCCCAGCGTCCACCTTCAAGCTCGCCACCGCCGCCCTGGCGCTGCAGGATGGCCTCGTGGACTTCGATAGCCGGATGCCGCGGCCTTGCACGGGCGGCTATGTCTACGGCTCTCGATCATGGGGGTGCTGGGACAAGGGCGGACATGGCGCCGTCACGCTGAGCGAGGCCATCGCGAAGTCGTGTGACGTCTATTTCTACCAGCTGGGTCTGCGGATGTCGCTCTCGCGCCTGCTCGCCGGCGGCGTGAGCCTGAAGATGGGGGAACGCTCCGGAATCGACCTGCCAAGCGAAGTGAAGCCTCTGTGGCCCGCCAGCACGGCGTACCTGGACTCCACGTTCGGGAGAGGCAACTGGAGTAACGGGGAAACGCTGAACCTGTCGATCGGCCAGGGGAAGAACTCGCAAACCGTGCTGAACATGGCGCGCTTCTACACCGCGCTCGCCACCGACGGATTCGCCGCCACGCCCGAGGTCGTCGCCCGATCCCCCGAGCGAACCCAAATCCTGAAGCTGACCCCGGCCCAGTTCGCCGGTTTGCGCGCGGCGATGGGCGATGTGGTCTCAGGCCGCGGGACCGCGGGCAGCGCCGCCATCGACGGAGTTCAGCTGGCAGGCAAGACGGGGACCGCACAGAACGAGACCTCGCGTGACCATGCCTGGTTTGTCGGCATGGCCCCGCAGGATGACCCGACGATCGTGGTCGCGGTGATGCTCTGGCAGGGTGAACACGGCTATGCGGCAGCGCGGATCGCCTCGAAGATCATCTCGCACTTCTTCAAGCGCCCGGCGATCGAGCCGGCCAACGTGGTGGGCAATTGATCAAGCGCGTCGTCGCTGACTATCCGCTCGCGCTCCTCGCCCTGCTGTTGACGGCGTACGGTGTGGCGATGGTCTACTCGGCCGGCCAGACCGATGCGCAGGTCGTGGTCGACATGAATGCCTGGCAACGCCAACTGATGTGGCTCGGCGCCGGCTTGGTGATGGCCTACGTGGTCTCGCGGGCCAGCGTCCGCTTTCTCGAATGGGTCGCCGTTCCCGCGTACACCCTGTCCATTGTCCTGCTCCTGATTACCCTCGCCTTCGGCACCGGCGCGGGGACGGCCAAGAGCATGAGTGGGTGGCTCACCATTGGCGGGGTGCGGTTGGGGCAACCCTCCGAGTTGGCGAAGATCGCCGTCGTGTTGATGCTGGCGCGGCTCTTCGCCGGGCGCCGTGAGGCGCCAAAGTCGCTGGTCGACCTCATCGTCCCCGCCGTGGCCGTGCTGGTGCCCTGGCTCTTGGTCATGGCACAACCCGACCTGGGGACGGGGATGGTCTTCGTCGGGATCTTCTTCGGGATGATGTTCTGGGCGGGCACCTCTTGGCCCTTGCTCTTGCTGGTCGCCAGCCCAGCCGTGTCACTCATTCTCGCGTTCAGCACCGGGCTCTGGGGGGCGTGGTTTCTGCTCCTCGTTGCCCTGGTCCTCTGGTTCAAGCCGTACGTGGTCGAGGGCGTCGTGCTGATCGTCGCCAATGTGGTCATGGGGGTTGCTGCCCCCGTCCTCTGGGACAACCTCAAACCACACCAGCAAAGCCGCATCCTGGTGTTCATTGACCCCCAACAGGATCCCCAGCGAACCGGGTACCACGTCATCCAGTCACAGATTGCGATCGGTTCCGGTGGGCTCACCGGTCGTGGATACCTCGAGGGGACGCAGAAACAAGGAGCCTTCCTGCCCGCCCAGACCACCGACTTCATTTTTGCGGTTCTTGGTGAGGAGCTGGGCTTTCTCGGTGTTTCGGCGGCACTGACGCTCTTCCTCTTTCTGTTTCTTCGGGTCATCCGCGTCGCTGCCCGGGCCAACGACGGATTCAGCTCGTTGGTCGCATTCGGGCTCCTCGCAAGCTGGTTTGTCCACGTCGTCGTGAATGTGGGGATGACGCTGAACCTCATGCCGATCACGGGGATTCCCCTGCCGTTTTTCTCGTATGGGGGGTCTTTCATGTTGTCCTGCTGGCTGGCCGTGGGCATTTTGGTCCGCGTGTCCGCTGAAGGACGTGGCGAGGCTGACGCCCTCCCGATCGGGTTGCGGCGCTAAATCGCGTTCCGATCCTACCGCCCGGTCTCGACCGGCCTCATTTTTCCGGTATGGCTTGGTTCCGCAAGGAAAAGAAGACCCGCACGCCGCGCCGCGAGCGCCTCGAGATCCCGCCGGACGTCTGGGAGAAGTGCGAGGCGTGCGCGCACACGGATATCCGGGAGAAGTTTGTTCGGGCCTTCAATGTCTGCCCGAATTGCGACTATCACCGGCGGATCCGGGCGCTCGATTACGTCCAGTTGCTCATGGACGACGCCTCGTGGGAAGAGACGGACGCAGACGTGCGCTCGACCGACCCGCTGGGGTTTCCTGACTACCAGGCCCGCCTCAAGAAGGCACGCACGAATGCGGGGGAGATGGACGCGATCCTCACGGTGGCCGGCAAGCTCGGCGAAATGCCGGTGAATCTCGGGGTCATGGACTTCGCCTTCATGGGTGGTTCGATGGGCTCCGTCGTCGGTGAGAAGATCGCACGGCTGGCCACGCGCTCGCTTGAGCGGAAGCATCCCCTGATCGTGATTTCCGCGTCCGGTGGTGCCCGCATGCAGGAGGGGGTCCTCTCGCTCATGCAGATGGGCAAGGTCTCCGCTGTGCTGTCGCAACTGGCGGATCGTCGGATTCCCTATGTGTCGGTGCTGACCAATCCGACGACGGGGGGCGTGAGCGCCAGTTATGCCATGCTTGGGGATGCCATCATCGCCGAGCCTGGGGCGGTGATCGGATTTGCCGGCCCCCGCGTGATCAAGCAAACCCTGGGGCAGGACCTCCCGGAGGGGTTCCAGACCGCCGAGTTCCTGCTGGACCACGGCATGCTGGACCTTGTCTCGCATCGCAAGGACCTCAAGCAGACCCTTGGCCGGTTGCTGCGCCACATGAGTGGCAAACCCGCGGCAGCAGGATGGGCGACGACCTGACGTCCTATCGCCAGGCCCTCGACGCGCTTTTTGCCCGCACCACCGGGGTCAGCAAGTTCGGCCTTGAGCGCACCGACGCCTTCCTGGCCATGCTGGGCCGCCCGCACCTCGCCCTGCCGGTGCTGCACGTCGCGGGAACCAACGGGAAGGGAAGCGCCTGCGCCACGATCGACGCGGTATTGCGCGCCGGCGGCCACCGGGTTGGGCGATATACGTCGCCGCACCTCGTCGACTTTCGCGAGCGGTTCCTGGTCGATGGTCGCCCGATCGACCCGGCCTGGGTCGTCGCCTTCCTGGACCGATGGACGCCGACCGTCGAGTCGTTAGGCGTGACCTTCTTCGAGGCCACGACGGCGATGGCCTTTGCGTGGTTCGTGCACCAGGAGGTCGATGTCGCCGTTATCGAGACCGGGCTCGGCGGTCGTCTCGATTCCACGAACGTGGTGTCGCCCGTGGTGGCGACCGTGACCTCGATCGGGATTGACCACGTGGAGCAGTTGGGCCCCACGCATGAGCTCATCGCCGCCGAGAAGGCGGGGATCTTCAAGCCGGGGGCGCCCGCCGTGATTGGCGAGGCCAACGGGCAGGTCGCGGGGCTCCTGGCCGACCACGCGAGGGGGCGCGGTGCATCCCGGATCGTTGACCTGTGGCGTGAGACGCCACCGCGGGAGATCGAGACGAGTGGACGTGGAACCACCTTCACGTTGGAACTGGCCGAGGGCCCCCGACGCGTGCGTACGCCTCTGGCCGGTGTACACCAGGCGTCCAACTGCGCGGTCGCCCTGCGAACGGTGCAGTCCGCGGGCGGTCGCTGGTGGCCTGGGTGGGACGCCGCGTGCGCCGCCCTGGATCAGGTGGCCCTCCCCGGCCGATTCCAGCAGGTGGGCCCGTGGATTTTCGATGTAGCGCACAACGCAGACGGAGCGGCTGTACTCGCCTCGACACTGCGCTCGGTTCCAGGTGAGCCCGTGACCGCGGTTCTGTGTGTGTTGGGGGACAAGGACTGGCGTGGTATCATGGCGGCCCTGGCTCCGGTTGTAGATGGGTTCATCCTCACCAACGCGCCAACGGCTCCCGCCAGTCGGGCGTGGAGTCTGGATGAGGCGGTCGCGTACGCCGTCACACAGGGATGGACCGTGGAGTCGGCCCCGGACTTCGACAAAGCCTTGCGGCTCGCCCGCGATCGCGGCGGCAGAACGGTCGTGACGGGGTCCTTTCACACCGTCGGCGACGCGATGGATCGCTTGCACGTAAGTCCTCTTGGGAACTAGGTTTAGCGAATGTCAGCAGGGGCTTTGCCAGGGTTCAGAGACTTCTATCCCGAGACGTTTGCGCAGCGGTCGTGGCTCTTCGACCACTGGCGCGCGGCCGCTCGGGGTTTCGGGTTCGTCGAATATGATGGCCCGCCGCTGGAACCCCTCGACCTGTACACGCGCAAGAGCGGCGACGAGATCGTTGGCCAGCTCTACAACTTCACGGACAAGGGGGGCCGCGAGATCTCGTTGCGGCCCGAGATGACCCCGACCGTGGCCCGGATGGTCGCCGCTCGGGCGAACGCGCTGCGAAAGCCGGTCCGATGGTTCTCGATGCCCCAGCTGTTTCGCTACGAGCGGCAGCAGAAGGGTCGACTCCGCGAGCATTTCCAGCTGAATGTCGACATTTTCGGCGAGGCCGACGTTGCGGCCGATGCGGAGCTGCTCGCCGTGGCTTGCACCGTCATGCGACGGGTGGGGCTCGAGCCCGATGATGTGAAGGCGCGTGTGTCCGACCGGCGACTCCTTGCCGCGGTGCTCCGCGGGCTCGGGATCGCGGAGGACGCGACGCCTGCCGTGTTCGCCGCCGTCGACAAGATCGGCCGCGATGACGATGCCGCGCTGGTCAAGCGAATGCGCGACGCCGGGGTGACGACCGACGTGGCCGAGCGGGTCCTCGCCACCGTGCGCGCCTCGGACTTTGATGCCCTGGCGAGGGAGTTCGCGGGCAATGCCGATGTCGAGGCGGCGCTGGCGCGTTTCGCTGACTATCGGGCACTGCTGGACGCGCACGGTGTGCTCGAGTACCTGCAGCTGGACCTGGGGATCGTTCGCGGCCTGGCGTACTACACCGGCATCGTGTTCGAGCTGTTCGATGCACGCGGGGAGTTTCGCGCGATCTGCGGGGGCGGACGCTACGACAACCTCCTCAAGGCGTTAGGCGGCGTCGACATGCCGGCGCTTGGCTTCGGCATGGGTGACGTGGTGCTCGGTGAACTGATCGTCTCGCGGTTGGCACCGGGCGAGCTGCCCCCATGGGCAAATGCCAACGCGCCTGACATATGGCTTGCGGCCCCCGAAGGCGAGCCGTTGACGAGCACCATCCGCGCGGCGCGTGCCTTGCGAGACGCAGGCGTGCACGTCGAATACCCGCTTCGGCCAATGTCGTTGAGCAAGCAGCGGAAGGCGGCTTGGTCTTCGGCTGCGAGCTACATGCTGGAGCCCGAAGGTGCGTCGACCGAGCGGAGCTATCGCGTGAAGGCGGTCATCGAGTTCCGCTCGCTGGTTCGCCAAAGCCTCGCGCAGCACTTCGAAGGGCGGACTGCATCGATCGAGGAGATCGTCGCAGCATGGCGGTCGGGCGTCGGTGGCGCGACCGATCGACCGTGACGAGCTGTCGTGCCTTCCGGGCCGCCGGTGCCGCCCGCGCTCCTCGTGCCTCACGCCCCTCTGACCAAGCCAACAATGTCTGACAAGGCCCTCACGACCCGCGCAGCCGACTTCAGCGCGTGGTACAACGAGCTGGTGCTCCGCGCCGAGCTGGCGGACTACTCGCCGGTCCGCGGCTGCATGGTGATCCGCCCCAACGGGTACGGGATCTGGGAGCGCATGCAGCGCGCCCTGGATGACATGTTCAAGGCCACGGGCCACCGCAACGCCTACTTCCCGCTGTTCATCCCCGAGAGCTTCCTGCACAAGGAGGCGGAACACGTCGAGGGGTTCGCCCCGGAAGCCGCCGTGGTCACCCACGGGGGCGGCAAGAAGCTCGAGGAGCCGCTCGTCGTGCGCCCGACGTCCGAGACAATCATCTACTCGATGTTCGCCAAGTGGGTCCAGAGTTATCGCGACCTGCCCATCCTGATGAACCAGTGGGCGAACGTTGTCCGTTGGGAAATGCGGACGCGGCTCTTCCTGCGCACCCTGGAGTTCCTCTGGCAGGAAGGCCATACCGCCCATGCAACGCACGACGAGGCGGAGGCGGAAGCCCGCCAGATGCTGGGCGTCTATCGCACCTTCATGGAGGAGTGGATGGCGATGCCGGTGGTCACCGGCCTCAAGACGCAGGCCGAGAAGTTCGCCGGCGCGCTGCGCACGTATTCGTGCGAGGCCATGATGCAGGACAACAAGGCGTTGCAGGCCGGTACCTCGCACAACCTCGGACAGAACTTCGCCAAGGCGTTTGACTTGAAGTTCCAGTCCGAGTCGGGCAGCATCGAGCACGCCTGGAACACGAGCTGGGGCGTGTCCACGCGCATGATCGGCGGCTTGGTCATGACGCACGGCGACGACATTGGCCTGCGCATCCCTCCGCGACTCGCCCCGATCGAGGTCGTGATCGTCCCGATCTGGAAGTCCGACGAGGAACGCGGCCGGCTGCTTGAGGCTGCGCAACGGCTGAAGGCCGACCTGACGGGTTGGGGCGGTCGCGGGGAGGACCGGATTCGCGTGCATGTGGATGCCCGTGAGGGGGTCAAGCCAGGCGCCAAGTACTACGAATGGGAGCTGCAGGGGATCCCGCTGCGCATTGAGCTGGGACCGCGCGACCTCGCCAACCAGGCCTGCATGACGGCCCGGCGCGATACCCGTGCAAAGGCCGTGCTGCCCATGGAAGGGATCACCGCTGCGGTTGCCGAGCTGCTCAACGCTATCCAACAGGACATGCTGGCCGCGGCGCGCGAGCGGCGTGAGGCCAACTCCGTCCGCGAAGTGATCAGCTATGACCGGTTCCGGGAGATCATCGAGGGCGAAGGTGCCTTTGTGTACGCAGGCTGGAATGGTGACCCGGCGGTCGAGGCCAAGGTGAAGGAGGAGACGAAGGCCACCATTCGCTGCATCCCGGAGCCTGAGTTCCGCACGGTCGATGGGCCCACGCGATGCCTGGTGACCGGGGAGCCGGCGCAACACCAGGTGGTCTGGGCGAGAGCGTATTGATGCGGACGCCCCTCCTGGCGGTAGAGGGCGTCCTGCACCTTGATGGTGTCTCGCTCGAGGCGCTCGCGACGGCCGCCGACACGCCCGCCTACGTGTACAGCGGGTCCACGATCAGCGCGCGGTACCGGGAACTCACCGAGGCCCTCGCCCCCGTGCCGCATCGCGTGCACTACGCGTGCAAGGCAAATGCGTCGCTCGGCATCCTTGGCTGGCTGCGCGAACTGGGCGCCGGCGTGGACGTGGTCTCTGGTGGTGAGCTGTACCGTGCCCAACAGGCCGGGTTTGCGCCAGGCGCGATCATCTTCGGCGGGGTGGGGAAGTCCCCCCAGGAACTGCAGGCCGCCGTCGCCGCCCAGGTGCATCTCATCACCGTCGAGTCCGAAGCGGAGTTGCGGGAGATTAGTGCCATCGCCAGCACGCAGGGGGTCCAGGCCCGCATCGGGGTGCGCGTGAACCCGGAAGTGGCCGTGGACAGCGTCCATGCCTACATCAAGACAGGACAGAAGGGAGACAAGTTCGGCGTGCCCTGGGATGAGGCAGAACGCGTGGCGCGGCTCGCCCACGCGTTGCCTGCCGTTAGCCTGGTCGCCGTCGGCATGCACATCGGCTCACAGCTGACCAACCTCGCCCCGCTCGCGGACGGACTGCAGCGGCTGGAGACGTTGGTCGGTCGACTCCGCAGTACCGGGGTCTCGACCCTGGAATCGCTGGATATTGGCGGCGGGCTCTACGTGCCGTATGACCACGAGCCAGCGGCAGACCTCGTGCAGTATGCGGCGATCGTGGTGCCGGCGCTCCAGCGCATCGCCCTGACCCTGATCGTGGAGCCCGGCCGATTCCTTGTCGCCGAGGCGGGCGCCCTGCTGACGCGCGTGCTGTACCGCAAGCGCACCGGTGGACGCGACGTGCTCGTGACGGATGCCGGCATGAGCGACCTCCTGCGTCCGTCGCACTACGACGCCTATCACCGGATCCTCGCGGTCCGGCCGAGGGAGGCCCGCACCACCCTGGATGTCGTCGGCCCGATCTGCGAGAGCGGGGACTTCCTCGCCCTCGACCGCCCCATGGAGGACGTCGGCGCCGGCGAACTCCTCGTCCTCTGCACGACGGGTGCGTACGGTTCGTGCATGGCATCGAACTACAATTCGCGCACGCGAGCCACCGAGCTGCTGGTACACCAGGGGCAGTGGGCGGTGATCACCGAACGCGAGTCATACGCGGACCTTGTCCGGCGCGAGACTGTCACCCCCCAGTGGAGGACGCAGGCATGAAGGTCGGACTCCTGTCGGACACCCATGACCGCATCCCTGCGGTGCGCTCACTCCTCCAGTACATGCAGGAACACGGGGTCAACCTCGTGCTGCACGCCGGCGACTTCTGCGCTCCGTTCTCGCTGCGCCCGTTTGTCGAGATGAACATGCCGCTCATCGGCGTGTTCGGCCGAAACGATGGCGACCGCGAGGGGTTGCGGGCTTACGCCCAGCAGGGGGTCGGCATCGAGCTGTTCGAGTCGCCGCATTCCCTCGAACTGGGTGGGCAACGGATCTTGATGGTGCACGACCTCAATGAGGTGAATGATCGCTCCATTGCCGGCCACGGTATCGTCGTCCATGGCTTCACGCATCGTGAGGAGATGAAGGACCGCGGCGACACGCTGATCGTGAATCCCGGCGAGGGATGCGGATGGCTGAACGGCGAGCCGAGCGGCGCCATCCTCGACCTCGAAACCCGCCAACTGCAGTTCTTCAAGTTGCGTCACACCGACACCTACACGCCGGACGCGCCGTGAGCATTCCGACGGACCGAATCCTGATCCTTGATTGCGGATCGCAGTTCACACAGCTGATTGCCCGTCGCGTGCGCGAGGCGCGGGTGTACTCGGAGATCCATCCCCCGCGTTCCCTGGCCTGGATCCAGGAATGGAAGCCCACCGGGATCATCCTGTCCGGTGGTCCGTCGTCGGTGTACGAGGACGGCGCGCCGACCTTCGATCCCGGCATCCTCGACGTGGCGCCAGTCCTCGGCGTCTGCTACGGCATGCAGTGGATCGCCCACGCGGTGGGCGGTGAGGTCAAGGCCGGGGGACGGCGGGAGTACGGACGTGCGGAGGTGACGATCCTGGAGGCCGAGGGCGTGTTTGGCGGCTTCGCGCCTCACGAGCGCACGCAGGTGTGGATGAGCCACGGCGATCACGTCGAAAGTGTCCCTCCGGGATTCCTCGTCACCGCCGCGAGTGAAGACAACCCCGTGGTCGCGATGCGCCACGAGACGCGCCCTATTCACGGCGTGCAATTCCACGCGGAGGTGATGCATACCACGCGAGGTGCGGAGGTGATTGCGAACTTCCTGTTCGATGTCTGCCATTGCGCCCCGTCGTGGACGCCGGGTCACTTCATCGAGGAGGAAGTGACCCGCATCAAGGCGCTGGTGGGCGACAAGCACGTGATCTGTGGACTCTCGGGCGGCGTCGACTCGTCCGTCGCGGCGGCGCTGGTTCACCGGGCGATCGGCGACCAGCTCACCTGCATCTTCGTCGACACCGGGCTGTTGCGACAGAACGAGCGCGAACAGGTGGAGCACATGTTCGGCTCGCACATGGGGATGAAGTTGGTAACGGTGCGGGCGGAGTCGCGCTTCCTCACCGCGCTCGCTGGCGTCGACGACCCGGAGCGCAAGCGCAAGATCATCGGGCACACGTTCATCGACGTGTTTGAGGATGCTGCCGCTGCGGCCGGGCAGGACGCCGCGTTCCTGGTGCAGGGCACGTTGTACCCGGACGTCATCGAGTCCATCTCGGCCAAGGGCGGCCCCAGTGCGACGATCAAGACCCATCACAATGTCGGGGGGCTCAAGCCTGACATGAAGTTTGCGCTCATCGAGCCGTTGCGCGAGTTGTTCAAGGACGAGGTGCGCAACGTGGGACGCGAGCTTGGGCTTCCGGAGGAGATGGTCGGTCGCCACCCCTTTCCGGGCCCCGGCCTGGCCATCCGGGTGCTGAGCGATGTGACGGAGGAGAAACTCGCCGTGCTCCGCCAGGCCGATGCGATCTATTTGGAAGAGATTCGGAGCGCCGGTTTGTACGGGGACATCTGGCAGGCATTCGCGGTGTTGTTACCCGTACGGAGTGTCGGGGTCATGGGAGACTTCCGGACGTACGACAATGTCGTGGGCCTTCGCGCCGTGACCAGCACCGACGGGATGACCGCCGATTGGTTCGCGTTTCCCCCGGAGGTGCTCGGCCGGATGTCGAATCGCATTATCAACGAGGTCAAGGGCGTGAATCGCGTGGTGTACGACGTGTCATCCAAGCCGCCGGCGACCATCGAGTGGGAGTAGGCGGATGAGCGGCGGTGCCCTGCGGGTGCCGACCCGTCGGGAACTCCTTGACGTGGCGCGCCTGGCGGGGCCTATCGTACTTGTGCAGCTCGGCTTGATGAGCATGGGCACCGTGGACGCCATCATGCTCGGCCGCGTCTCACCGACGGCGATGGCCGGTGGCGCCCTCGGCAATTGGCACTGGCTCCTGGTGACGATGGTGGGTCAGGGGGCCATCCAGGCGATTGACCCCATCGTGTCGCAGGCCCGTGGCGCCGGAGATGCGGCGGCGGTCCGACTCGGCGTCCAGCGCGGTCTCCTGTTGGGCCTCGTGCTGACGGTCCCGACCATGCTCCTGCTGTGGCCGGCGGAGCGGGTCATGCACCGCCTGGGCCAACCCGCCGATGTTGCGCTGCTGGCGGGCCAATACTCGACGGCCCTCATCCCGGGTGTGCTGGCGTACTACTGGTTTTTCGCGCTCCGCCAATCCCTGCAAGCGTTGCACGCCGTGCGGCCCGTCCTCGTGACGGTCCTGATCGCCAACCTCATCAACGCTCTGCTCAACTGGGTGTTGATCTTTGGCCGACTCGGGGCACCTGCCCTTGGCGTGCAGGGCGCGGCGCTGGCCACCACCATCGGACGGTGGACCACCGTGATCCTCCTCCTGGGGATCGCGTGGCCCCAGCTCGCCACTCACCTGCAATCCCCCTGGCGGGAGGCACGCCAGTGGCCGGCGCTCTGGTCGATGTTGCGCCTCGGGCTCCCCATCGGCATTCACCAATGGCTGGAGATCGCGGCGTTCGGCGCCGCCCTGCTCCTGATGGGGTTGTTCGGGACGGTGCCACTTGCCGCACACAACCTCACGATCCAGGTGGCCGCGTTGACCTACATGGTGCCGTTAGGCACCTCCGCCGCGGCGGCGGTCCTTGTGGGTCACGCGATCGGCCGCCGCGACATGGATGCGGCACGCCGCGAGGCGAGTGCGGCGCTGGCGTGCGGCGTGGGGTTCATGGCAACGTGCGCGGGCCTGATCATGGCGTTCCCGGGCCCCCTCGCGGCGGTCTTCACGCGCGATCCGGGGGTGCTGGCCCTTGCCGCTCGCCTGTTACCGATCGCAGCGGCCTTTCAGGTCTTTGACGGCATTCAGGGCGTGTCCAGTGGTATCCTGCGAGGAGCCGGGGACACGAGGGTGCCAATGTTATTGAACCTCTTCGGTTTCGTCGCGGTGGGAATTCCCGCCGCTGCGTGGCTGGCCTTCAGTCGCGGATTGGGTCCTGAGGGGATCTGGTGGGGACTCGTGATCTGCCTGGCCGTGGTCGCCACATCGCTCGGGTGGCGCGTGCACACCCGCCTGGGTGCCTCCGTGGCCCGCGTCGAGCGTTAGGCGAAACCGCACGCCTCTCCGTCGGATGCGCGGCGATGGGTACGGCCCCTCAGCGATCGCAGCCGGCGATCGCCGCCGTGCCCTACACGCCCTTTTCAGCGAGGAGGGCCATGAACTCCGCCGGGGTTGAAATCCCCAACAGCCGCTCCGGAACGTCCGGCTCCTTGCTGAACTGCGCAATCTTGCCCAGGACCGGGAGGTACTGGTTGGACACCTCCAGCGGCGGTGCCACGATGAGGAAGCAGAACTTGACGGGCTTGTCGTCGATGGCCTTGAAGTCGAGCCCCGACGCCTTGCGCCCGAACGCGACGCGCAGGCGATTCACCACCAGCGAGCGGCAATGCGGGATCGCGATGTTGCGGCCGATACCCGTCGAGCCAAGGTTCTCTCGACGCTTCAGCATCTTGAAGAGCATGGCCTCCGACTTTTCGTCGATCTTCAGGAGGCCGATCAGTTCCTTCAGGACGTCGTCCTTGGACGAGCCCTCGAGCTCCAACTTGATCGCATCCTCAGAGAAAAACTCGCGAAGTTCCATGTGCTGAAGAGGGGTGGCTGGGCAAGGTACCGGTGCGGTAGACGCGTGTCAAACCCTTGTGTTGCAGCGATTTCCGGGCACGACTAGGTTCCGAGGCATGCGGCTCCCGTACCCAACCCCCGACCACATCCCGTTGATCCTGGCCCCGATGGCCGGTGTCTCGGAGTCGCCGTTCCGGCGGTTGTGCCGACAGTTCGGTGCTGACGTCGTGGTCACGGAGTTCCTCTCTGCCGAGGGGATTCGTCGGGAGAACCCGGCGACGGTGGCCAAGTTGCGGTTTGGAGCCGATGAACGAACCATCGGCGTCCAGATATTCGGCGCTGATCCCGTTGCCATGCACGACGCGGCTGCGCTCGTCACCGACGTGTTCCAGCCTGATTTCATCGACATCAACTTCGGCTGTCCGGTCAAGAAGGTCGTGCGCCGCAATGGGGGCAGCGGATGCCTCCGCGACCTGGGGCTCGTGCAGGACGTGATACGCGCGGTGCGATCCGGCACCCACCTGCCGGTAACGGTCAAGGTCCGCAGCGGGTGGAGTGAGGAGATGCGTGATCCAGTCACCATCGGCCTCCGGTGCCAGGACGCTGGCGCGAGCGCGTTGACCCTGCACCCGCGCACGCGCACCCAGATGTACACCGGACACGCGCGGTGGGAGGAGATTGCCGCGGTGAAGGCGGCGCTGTCCATCCCGGTGATCGGCAATGGCGACATCAAGACTCCCGAGGACGTGGTGCGCATGCGCCAGTTGACGAACTGCGATGCGGTTATGATCGCGCGCGGATCGTTTGGTCAACCGTGGATCTTCCCCCAGGCGCGCGCACTGCTGGATGGAACTCCCGTGCCCCCGACTCCGGGGGTCGAACAGCGGTTCGCGATCGCCCTCGATCACGCGCGGCTGGTCCAGTCCTATGAGCACGACCCGGAAGGCGCCGCCGTGGAGTTCCGGAAGCACCTCGGTTGGTACGTGAAGGGCCTCCCCAATTCGGCTTACCTGCGCAAGCGCCTGCACGCCGTGAATTCCTTTTCCGAGGTAGAGGGGATCTTCGGAGAATACCTCGCGACCGGGCTCCATCTGGAGCGTTCGGACGTGAGCACCGACCTGACCCCGGTCGAGGCGTGACGCCCGAGCAGGCGCGCGCCCTCCTGGGGCAGGTCGCGTCCGGTGCCGCCTCGGTGGACGACGTGTTGGCAGCGTTTGTACAGGCGCCGCTGGAGTCCACGGACTTCGCGACCATCGATCACCATCGGACACTGCGCCAGGGATTCCCGGAGGTCATTTACGGGGCAGGGAAGACCATCGAGCAGGTGATCGGCATCAGCGAGCGCCTGCTCGCCCGGGGACAGGGGGTGCTCCTCACCAGGGCAAGTGGCGAGATGCAGGATCAGTTGTGCCAACGGTTCCCCGGAGCCATCGCGCATCCCGTCGCACGGACCGTCCGCATCCCGGGAGCGAACGCTCCCACACCATTGCCCGGGCCCGTCATGATCGTCACGGCCGGGACGAGCGACCTCCCCGTGGCCGACGAAGCCGATGAGACCGCGGCGGCGTTAGGCATGGCCGTGCTGCGCGTCACTGATGTCGGGGTCGCCGGGATTCATCGACTCCTCGCCCGCTCGGCCGAGCTGCGAAGTGCACGTGCGGTGATTGTGGTCGCGGGGATGGACGGCGCCCTGCCGTCGGTGGTGGGAGGACTGGTGGCGTGCCCGGTCATCGCGGTCCCCACGAGTGTCGGGTATGGGGCCGCCTTCGGGGGGGTGGCTCCCTTGCTGACCGCGCTGAACTCCTGCTCCGCTGGCGTCGTCGTCGTGAACATCGACAACGGCTTCGGGGCCGCGATGGCTGCAGCCCGTATCCTCAGCGCGGACGTCCGCGCGCCTAGCGCGTAAGGGTGGCTATGGCCCGCAGCCAGATGCGGTGGCCGCCATACGCATGGAAGGCTGGCCAGCGGGTTGAGGCTGGATCACCGACCGCCGAGGATCGTCGTCGTAGCGCCCGCTGCACCCCTTCTGGAATGGCGCGACGCAGCGTGGGTATCAGCGGCGGAAGACTGTAGCGGAGTCGGCTCACGCGCTCCCAGGGGGGACCGGCCGTTTCCAGGAAGCGGAGGTCAAACCCGGCACGCCCAAGGAGGCCGCGGAGCTCCGGAGCGCCAAAGAAGGTGAGGTGCGGCTCGTCGTGACGCGGTGCCCACGGACTGTCATCCCATGAGAGGAGGGTATCCGCTGGGACATGGGGAACCTCGACGGAGAGGAGCCCCCCTGCGGTCATGTGCTTCCCGAGCAGCCGGAGCACGCCTACCGGGTCGCGAAGGTGCTCCAGCACGTGGGAGAGGACCACGACGTCGAACGGACCTACCCCCGAGACCACCTCGGCGAGGGGACGATCGTGAACTGCAACCCCGATCCCGCGCAGGTGGGCCACGCAGGGTTCGGACAGTTCCTGGGCGTGCAGCTCGGCCCCGGGGAATCGGGATCCAAGGCGGTGCAGGATGTGCCCAAAGCCGGCACCAACATCGAGGATCCGCTGGGGCGACCGATCCCCGAGGTGCTTCACCAGCAGGTCCGCGACCGCCTCACCGCGGTTGAAGAAGAACAGGTTGTCCCGGGGGAAGTTCGCGAGATCCGCCGCATTTCCCCCGTAACGCCCCCCGCTTCGGTAGTCCCTGGTGTAGTACCTGGTCAGCTCGTCTTCGGAAGGAACAGGGGAGAGTTGCACCAGGGAGCATGCTGCACAGCGCGCAATATCGCCGTTGAATAACCGCCGCCCAGCCGGTGACTCCGAACGATAGGGACGGAGCCGGGCCAGATCGGCGCTACCGCATGCAAGACAGGTCCGGGATGGTGTCATGTGTACCATGAGGACGAACGTCGCAAGTCGTTCGTCAACAACAACTTCGCGGTGTCTGCTGAACCAGCATCGCGCATGGTGCCGTTGACATGGCGTCGGCCTGCGCTACTCTTCCTACTGTCCATGATCAATCCGGGGGCGACTTGGCTTCGACGGGGTCGGTGACGCTGTAGCTGCGTGCCCAGGTGCTGGGTCCTGGTAAAACCCTCGGCAAACCTACAACTGCCAACACTGAAATGGCCCTGGCTGCGTAACTCTTCGGAGTTGCTGTAAGCCTTGCTCCTGATGAAGCCTGCCCGAGGCGGCGTTAGGAGTATCGGAATATCGGGATAGTCTGTCGTCGCGCCTCTTGGCGACGGGCGAAACTTTAGGAGGCTTGTGCAGGAATGGGCTGCCCACTGGCCAGTTTCTGCAGACATCAACCGGTGGGCTACGCACGTAGGGGCTGTGGTTGATCTTGTCTCGGACCGGGGTTCGAATCCCCGCGCCTCCACTCTGAACCCCACTCGTGAACCTTGCGAGTGGGGTTCTTTGCTTTGCACCGTCTGGATACCTCAATGGCATCATCGTTCCGCGCGCCCAATACGCCGGTCTATCGCGCCTCCACCGTCCTCTTCGACTCGATCGCACACCTCGAGGAGGTGCACCGGGCCAACCGCGCGGGCGATCCCGATCCGAAGATGTACGGCACCTTCGGGACGCCCACCACCGACGCACTCCGGGACGCGGTGCTCGCCGCGGAAGGGGGCGCGGGTGTCGTCTTCGCTCCCAGTGGGCTCGGCGCTGTGGCCGTCGCCCTGTTGACCGTCGCGCGAACCGGAGCACACCTGCTGGTCCCCGACTCCGTGTACGGACCGACCCGTGAACTCTGCGACAAGACCCTTAGCCGCCTTGGCGTGGAGACGGAGTACTACGATCCGATGGTTGGCGCAGAGATCGTGCAGCTGTTGCGGGCATCCACCTGCGCCGTGCTCCAGGAAAGCCCGGGAAGCTACACCTTCGAGGTGCAGGATGTCCCCGCCATCTCCCGCGCCATCCGGAGCAGCGGTCACCCCGCCGCCATTCTCATGGACAATGCGTGGGGCTCGCCGGGGCTCTTCCGCCCCCTCGACCACGGTGTGGATATCTCGATCATCCCCCTCACCAAGTACTGGGGCGGACACGCCGATCTCCTTTTGGGGGCAGTGGTTGCGAGCGCGACTTCATGGAGTGCGTTACGGGATACCGCCGTCGCGTTAGGCAGCTGCACCAATGGGGACGAGGCCTACCTCGCGACGCGCGGTGCACGCTCTGTGGAAATTCGCCTCCGCCAGCACGAGCGCTCCGGGCTCGCCGTCGCGAAGTGGCTGCAGGGACAGCGGCGCGTTGGTCAGGTCCTTCACGTGGCGTTCCCGGACTGTCCGGGGCACGACGTCTGGCGAAGGGACTACAACGGATCGAACGGGCTATTCGCGTTCATGCTGCTCACGCCGGCGGGCACGGCGGCAACGAAGGACGAAGTTGCGGTATTCGTCGATCGCCTCGTACAGACCGGCGCCTTTGGCCTCGGGTACTCGTGGGGTGGGTTTGAGAGCCTCGTGATGCCAGCGGTGCTCCCGGGCGGCGCCAACATCACCCGGACGGTGTCCACGGCGTCGCTGGAGAACCTCGTTCGGCTGCACATCGGGCTTGAGCCCGTCGAGCGCCTCGTGGCGGCACTCGAGTTCGCGCTGGGCTCGGCCCTTATTCCTTGAGCCGCTTCGATTTCTTCAGGTAGCGGGCAATGCCCCACCCGAGAACGACGCCGCCGATGGCTACCCAGTAGACCAACGGTCGCGGCTCCGTCGACGTGAGAAGGGCGTACCGCCGATCCTTGAGCAGGAGGAGCACGGCGGAGCCGGCCATCCAGTAGGCGGCACTCCCGTATTCCTTCAGCACCACGCGCCGCCAATTGAAGGTCATCCCGGAGGTCGCAGTGGCGAGCCCCCCGAGACGCACCCACCAGCGAGGTACCCGGGCGCAGTAGGCCGCGAACTCGCTCCCATACTGTCGACCGAGATAGGCCTCTTCGGCCGCGACGATCGCGCGGTATCCCAGGAGGAAGAACGGGGCGCCGAAGAGGTACATCCACGGGCTGTTCCAGATAACGAAGAGCCCCGCGAGGATCAGGATATTTCCGACGTACAGCGGATTGCGCGACAGGGCGAAGAACCCGGTGGACACCAGGCCCTCGGCGTAGACCTCGCGATTACGCCCGCCACGGACGATGTACCGATACCCGATGACCGCCACACGAAGCAGCTGCCCGGCGAGGGCAATGGCCACGCCGGCAATGTCAACCAGGCGAGACCTCGGTACGTCGCCGCCCATGGTGCCCATCGGGGTCATCACGAGGAGCCCCACGAGGACCACGGGAAAGACCGCATCGCGGGTCTTGAACAGGAAGTTCCCGTACCGGACGAGCCAGGCAGGACTCCAGGGCAGTGCAGGGACCTGGCTCGCGTTCACTTGACGGCGATCATCCCCGAGAAGTTGTACCAGCGGAACCAGGTCTGGAACTTCGTGAACCCGCACTTCCTGCAGAGCGCCTCATTCTCGGCGAGGTGATACGGAATGAGCACGTTCTCGAGGGCTTCACGCTTCTGGGAGATCTCGAGATCGGAGTACCCGTGCCGGCGCTTCATGTCGTAGTAGTACTTGATGAAGAGGCGGTTGAAGAGGGTGTCGTCCTCGGTGAGCTTCTCGACCAGGATGAGGCATCCCTGTGGGTTCATTCCTTCGGCGATCGTCCGGATGAGGCGTTCGCGATGGAGGGGGCGCACGAACTGCAGGGTGAGCGTGAGGATCACGACCGAGGCATTCTCGATGGTGATCTCCTCGTGGAGGTCGCCGAGCACCAGCGTGCGGCGCCGCGCGCTCGGGAGCGCATCGAGTTTGCTCTGCGCCTTGGCGAGCATCTCCGCCGAGTTGTCGATACCCACGAAGTGCACGTCCGGGTGCACCACGGGCTCGCACGCGATGAGCGTCGTCGCAGTCGCACACCCAAGGTCGTACAGATTGGTCCCCGGAACCGCAAAGTCCGCGGCCAACTCGGTGGTCATGCGCTGGATCTCATGGTAGAACGGGACGGAACGCCCCACCATGTCGTCAAACACGCCGGCGGTGCGTGAGTCGAACTTGAAGTCCGTCGCCTGCTGGGGTGCGGCGAACACCTTGTCCGGTGGGACGTGCTCCACGGCCCCAACGGGCATCGCGCCGGCCACGGCATCGGGGTTGGTCATGGAATCGCCTCCTGCGACTTGCGCGCAATCGTGATGAGCAGCCGAAAGACCTGGCGAACCTCAGCGTCCGGGATACCCGCTTGGCGGGCGTACTCAGCGGCGGTTTCCATGACCCGAGCCTCCCGGACCGGATCGAGGAGGGGAAGGCCCGCGACTCGCTTGGCGCGTCCCGCTTCTGCCGCAAGTTTGGCGCGATGCACGACGAGTTCCACGATCTGGCGATCGACCTGCTCGATTTCTTCGCGCAGCCGCGCGAGCTCCCGCACGGCCTCCTGGGGGGTGCTCACGAGGCAGGCTCCGTGTGCGGGGCAACCGGAATGGGTGCTGGGGCCACCAGGTACCGTCCGGCCGCCTGCACGAAGGGAGCGAGCCCGCGCATGAGCGCGTCGAACTCCGCGAGACTCAGCGACTGGTCGGCGTCAGACAGTGCCTCCGGTGGGCGGGGGTGCACCTCAACGATGAGGCCGTCGGCGCCCGCCGCAATGGCCGCATTGGACAGTGCCGCCACGATGTCGGTCCGTCCGGCGGCATGGCTCGGATCCACGATCACCGGCAGGTGCGTTTCCCGCTTGAGCACCGGGATCGCGGCCACGTCGAACGTGTTGCGCGTCTCCGTATCAAACGAACGAATGCCGCGCTCACACAGGATCACATCCATATTGCCCTGGGTCATGATGTGCTCCGCGGCCATGACCAGCTCGGCGATGGTGGCTGCAAACCCCCGCTTGAGCAGGACGGGCTTGCGCGTCCGGCCGACCTCGGACAACAGGGCATAGTTGTGCATGTTGCGGGCGCCGATCTGCAGGATGTCCGCGTACATCGCGACCGTATCCACCAGCCGGGTGTCGATGACCTCGGTCACGACCGGCATCCCGGTCTCGGCCCGGACGGTCGCCAGCATCTCGAGCGCGTCGACGCCGAGTCCGGAGAATGTGTAGGGAGAGGTTCGCGGCTTGAAGGCGCCCCCTCGCAGGAATGCGGCGCCGGCGGCGCGGACGGAGGTCGCCGTCTGGCTCAACATTCCGTAACTCTCCACTGAGCATGGCCCGGCGATGATCGCAATCCCAGGCCCGCCAATCGTCAGGCTGGTGTCAGGAACCGTGATGACGGTCGGGCCTGCAGAGGCGCCCAGACCTGCGAGGGGATACGGCCGCTTTCGAGGTGCGCTCACGTCGGGGGGAGCAAGATGGTGTCGGGCGGCGCGACGCTATCCCCGCGACCGCCTCACCGTCAAGCGCCAGAGCCTCACGACGTCAGCGCCGCCTGGGCCGCGGCCAATCGTGCGATAGGTACCCGGAACGGCGAGCAGGAAACATAGTCGAGGCCCGCCGAGTGGCAGAAGGCGATCGATCGAGGCTCGCCGCCATGCTCACCGCAAATTCCCGTCTTGAGTCCGGGGCGGGCACCGCGCCCGTCGTCCACCGCCATCCGGATGAGCTTACCGACTCCCACGACATCGAGGACCTGGAAGGGATCCTCCGGCAGCAGGCCGCGCTCCACGTAGCCCGGCAAGAAGCGGCCGGCGTCGTCCCTGCTCAGACCGAGCGTGGTCTGCGTCAGGTCGTTGGTCCCGAACGAGAAGAATTCGGCCGTTCGGGCGATCTCCGCCGCGGTCAGCGCCGCGCGTGGCAGCTCGATCATGGTACCGATCTGGTAGGGGATGTCGTATCCCATCGCACGGACCACCTGGGTGTGGCACTCCTCAAGAATGGCCCGCTGGTGCACGAACTCCTTCTCGGTGGCGACCAGGGGAACCATGATCTCGACCTGAACGTCGAGCCCGCGTCGACTCGCGCGGACCGCGGCCTCAAAAATTGCCCGCCCCTGCATCTCCGTGATCTCCGGGTAGGTGATCCCGAGGCGGCAGCCGCGGTGGCCCAACATGGGGTTGGATTCCCGGAGTCCTTCGACAATCCTCGTCAGCTCTTCGCGCGTCAGCCGGAGCTGGCGAGCCAGCAACTTGCTTTCCTCGCCACCGTGGGGGAGGAACTCATGGAGCGGCGGGTCCAGTAGCCGGATGTTGACCGGATACCCGCTCATGGCCTCGAAGATCGCCTCGAAGTCTCCGCGCTGCATCGGCTGCAACTTGGCCAGGGCCCGACGGCGACCGCCCTCATCGCGCGCGACGATCATCTCGCGCATCGCGTGGATCCGGTCGCCTTCGAAGAACATGTGCTCGGTGCGGCACAGCCCGATCCCCTCCGCTCCAAACGCCCGCGCGACGCGCGCATCGCGCGGCGTGTCGGCGTTCGCGCGCACCTTGAGGCGACGTACGCCGTCCGCCCATTGCAGGACCTGGGCGAAAGCCTGGTGCAGGGGTGCCTCGGCCGCCGCCAGTTGTCCTTGGGTGACGCGCACGACCTCCGAGGGGACTGTAGGGAGGTCTCCCGGGAAGACACGACCCGTCGCGCCGTCGAGGGTGATCCAGTCTCCCTCGCGCACTGTGGTGGTGCCGACGGTGAACTCCCGACGCGTGGTGTCCACCTCAACCTCCTTGCATCCCACCACCGCGCACTTGCCCATCCCGCGGGCCACGACCGCCGCGTGACTCGTCATCCCACCGCGCGAGGTGAGGACCGCACGTGCGGCGACGATACCGTGGAAGTCCTCTGGTGTCGTTTCCTCGCGCACGAGAATCACGGCTTCACCCCGTGCGGCACGGGACTCTGCGACGTCGGGGTCAAACACCACAATGCCGGCCGCCGCGCCAGGGCTCGCGGGGAGCCCGGTGGCGATGGGGACCGCGCGGGCTGATGGATCAATCACGGGGTGCAGCAGCTGGTCCAGCTGTGACGCGTTCACGCGCTGGATGGCGTCCCGCGTCGTGATCAAGCCCTCCGCCACCATGTCACGGGCAATCCGGAGCGACGCCGCCGCGGTCCGCTTTCCCGTGCGGGTCTGGAGGAGGTACAACGTGCCCCGTTCCACGGTGAACTCCAGGTCCTGCATGTCGCGAAAATGGCGCTCCAACACCTCCTGGATACGGAGCAACTCCGCATAGGCGGCGGGAAGGCGCGTCGCCATTTCATCAATGTGGAGCGGGGTACGAATGCCGGCCACGACATCCTCGCCCTGTGCATTGACCAGGAACTCACCATAGAACCGGCGCTCTCCCGTGGAGGGATCGCGCGTGAATGCGACCCCCGTCCCGCTGTCATCGCCCATGTTGCCGAAGACCATCGCGACGATGTTGACGGCAGTTCCCAGCGTCTCGGCGATGCCATTCACGCGACGGTAGTCGACGGCCTTCTTGAGCGTCCAGGACTTCCACACCGCCTCGATGGCTCCCCAAAGCTGAAGTCGCGGGTCCATCGGGAAGTCGGCGCCCGTCTCGTGGCGAATCAGTGCCTTGTACTCTTCGACGAGATTCCGGAGGGCCTCCTCGGACAGCTCCGCGTCTGTGGCCACGCCTGCCGTCATCCGCTTGGCCTTAAGCAGGTGCTCGAACTGCTGGGCGGGGACTCCGAGCACTACATCGCCATACATCTGGAGGAAGCGGCGGTACGAATCAAACGCGAACCGCGCATTGCCACTCAGTGTCGCGAGCCCCTGAACGGTTCGGTCATTCAGGCCGAGGTTGAGGATCGTCTCCATCATCCCCGGCATGCTGACCGGGCCGCCGGAGCGGACCGACACCAGCAGCGGGTTGGCCGCATCGCCAAAGCCACGACCGGTCACCTCTTCCAGTCGGGCGAGGTGTTCCGCCACCTCGGCCTCGAGTCCATCGGGCCGCCGACCCGCCTCGAGGTAGGTGAGGCAGGTGGAGCAGGCGAGGGTGAACCCGGGGGGCACCGGGACACCGATGTTTGTCATTTCCGCGAGATTCGCCCCCTTGCCGCCAAGGATGGCCTTCATCTCGCGGGTGCCCGCGGCCCTGCCGTTGCCAAAGAAGTAGACCAACTGCGTCATGGAGCGCCTCGATGTCGTCCCAGGGTCCTTGGCGGACCCGATGTCGGGTCCGGAGCAGGTCCAGCGGTTGCCTACATGTCCTTTCCTGCCCGGTGCAGATCGACGAGTGGGGCAGCGGTGGGATACGCACCCGAGAAGCAGGCGTGGCAAAATCCGTGCGGGCCCCCGGGTACCGCGTTGAGCATCCCGTCCAGCGAGAGGTACCCCAGGGAATCCACGCCAATGGCGGCGGCGATCTGGTCCAGGGAGTGCGTCGCGGCGATCAGCTCCTCGCGATTGGGGGTGTCGATCCCGTAGTAACACGGTCCGGTAATCGGCGGCGAGGACACCCGCATGTGCACCTCCCGGGCCCCCGCTGAGCGGACGAGCGCAACCAGCCCCCGCGTCGTGGTGCCTCGGACGATGGAGTCATCCACCATGACCACGCTGCGCCCCTGCAGGACCTCCTTCACCGCGTTGTACTTCACCTTCACCTTGGCATCCCGCCCCGCCTGTGTCGGCTGAATGAAGGTTCGCCCAACGTAGTGGTTGCGGATCAGGGCGAGTTCCAGCGGCAGGCCGGACGCTTCCGCGTATCCCAGGGCCGCAGCATTGGACGAGTCCGGGACGGCGAACACGAGTTCGGCCTCGGGGGCCGGCGACTCGGCCGCCAGCCTTCGACCGAGCGCCCGTCGCGCACGGTCCACCGAACCACTGAACACGTAGCTGTCCGGTCGGGCAAAATACACGTGTTCGAACACACATCGTGTCAGGGGACGCTGGGTCGGGAGCTGCAGGGATCGAAAGCCCCGGCTGTCCATGGCGATGATTTCGCCGGGGGCGACCTCGCAATGCAGGGAAGCCCCGACGATGTCGAGGGCACAGGTCTCGGACGCCACGACCCACCCGTCGCCCAATCGACCAACAACCAACGGCCGAAAGCCACGCGGGTCGCGGGCCGCCAGCAGGGTCTCGCCGATCAGCACGGTCAGGCAATATGCGCCCTCGATGCCATCCAGCGCGTCCGCCAGCATGTGCTCAGGCGCGGCGCTGTGGGTGCGCGCCAGGCGATGGACAATGACCTCCGAGTCCATCGTACTCGCGAAGATCGACCCTGAATTCTCCAGGGTGCCGCGAATCTCCGTGGCGTTGGTCAGGTTGCCATTATGTGCCAGGGCGATGTGCCCGCCCTTGAATCGCGCCAGCACGGGCTGCGCGTTTTCGAGCGCCGATGACCCGGCCGTGCTGTATCGCGTGTGCCCGATCGCCATGTGGCCTGGCAGGGCCTCCATCTCGCGGGCGGTCAACCCATCCGACACGAGCCCCATGCGCCGCGTGCCGCGAGCGACCGACTCCCCATCGACCGCCACGATGCCTGCGGACTCCTGGCCACGGTGTTGCAGCGAGTACAAGCCCAGGTGCGTGATGGTTGCCGCGTCGGGCCGTCCGTACACCCCAAAGATTCCGCACATGGTTAGCGCATGCTCCCGGCGACTGCCGCATCGTCTGACGACACGGCCACCCGCGCCATGAGGTTGGGTATGCTGTCATGGTATGCGGTGGCGAGCCGTGCGATCGGCGCGACATGCCGAGCCCCAGCCACCTGGACGACCGCATCCGCCCCAAGTGCCCCGACGGTCCCGAGCACGGTGGCCGGAAGGCCGCGCTGCGCGGCCACCTGCAGGAGCGCCTGCGGGTCCGGTGTGGAGACCACCACGCGCCCCTGGGCCTCACCGAACAGCAGGGCCCGCGTCGGAAGGCTATACGCGGACAGATCCACCGTGAACCCGTGCGGTGCCTCGGCGTTCATCATCGCACTCTCCGCGAGTGCGACCGCGAGCCCTCCATCGCTGCAATCGTGCGCCGATCGCACCACCCCCGCGCCGATCGCGGAAAGCAGGACGTCCACCAGGAGCCGCTCGCGCTCCAGGTCGCACCGAGGCGGCGCGCCGGCGGTGAGGCCGTGGATGCGGGAGAGGTACTCGCTCGCCCCCAGTTCATCGGTCGGCTCTCCCAGCAAGACGATCGCGTCGCCGGCAACACGGAACGCGCCGCCGACGCACTGCTCCACCTGGTCGATCAGCCCGACCATCCCGATCGTCGGGGTGGGGAACACCGCGCGGCCCGGGCTCTCATTGTAGAACGAGACGTTGCCACCGGTGACCGGGGTGCCCAGCGCGGTACACGCGTCGCCCATGCCGCCGACGGCCTCCCGGAACTGGAAGAAGATCTCTGGACGCTTGGGGTTCCCGAAGTTGAGGCAGTTGGTGATGGCCATTGGCCGCGCGCCGGTGCACGCGACATTGCGCGCGGCCTCGGCCACGGCGATCCGGCCCCCCGTCCTGGGCTCCAGATACACGTAGCGTCCGTTGCAGTCCGTCTTGAGGGCGATGGCCTTCGTCGTCCCGGGAATGCGGACCACGGCAGCGTCCCCGTGGCCTGGCCCGACCACGGTCTGCCCACGCACGGTGGAGTCGTACTGCCGATGGATCCACGTCTTGCTGGCGATGGTTGGGCTCGCCAGCAGTTCCGTGAGGGTCCAGAACGGGTCGGCCTCCTCCGGGCGCGCGGGAATCGCGTGCACATTGATCGCGCGGAGGGCCTGCACCTCGTCCCCCTCGCGCGCATCGGGATGATAGACCGGACAATCGGTCACGAGTCGTGAGCCGGGGAACTCCGCCACCACCTGCGCGCCTTCCGTGACGCGATACACCGGCTCGGCGATGACCTCTCCAATCACCTCGGCCACGAGGTCCCACTTCTCCAGGATGGCACGGACGTCGTCCTCATGCCCCCGGCGCGCCACCACCAGCATCCGTTCTTGCGACTCCGACAGGAGGATCTCATACGGGGTCATCCCGGGCTCGCGCACGGGCACCTTGGTGGTGTCGATGGTGACGCCAACGTCGCCGCGTTCCGCCATCTCTGCCGATGAGGACGTCAGTCCCGCGGCCCCCATGTCCTGGATCGCCACGATGTGCCCGCTTGTGATCAGTTCCAGGCACGCCTCGAGCAGCAGCTTCTCGGTGAACGGATCGCCGACCTGCACCTGCGGACGCTTGGCTTCCGGGGCCTCGGTGAGATCCTCGGAGGCGAACGCTGCGCCGTGGATGCCATCACGACCGGTGCGTGCGCCGACGGCGATGACCGGGTTCCCCACGCCCTGCGCCTTCGCCCGGATCAGGTCGGATTCCTTGAGCAGGCCGACACACATCGCATTCACGAGGGGATTACCCTCGTACGAGGGATCAAACACGACCTCGCCCGCCACGGTTGGGATGCCTACGCAGTTGCCGTAGTCCCCGATGCCCTTGACCACTCCGGCCACGAGCCAACGCACGCGAGGGCTCTCCAACGATCCGAAGCGCAACGAATTGAGCAGCGCAATCGGCCGTGCGCCCATCGTGAAGACGTCGCGGAGGATGCCGCCGACCCCGGTGGCTGCGCCCTGGTACGGTTCGACCGCGCTGGGGTGGTTGTGGGACTCGATCTTGAACGCGACGGCCAGCCCATCCCCGATGGAGATGACCCCGGCGTTTTCCCCCGGGCCCTGCAGGACGTGCGGGGCCTTGGTGGGCAGGGTCCTGAGGATGGGCCGCGAGTGCTTGTATGAGCAGTGTTCGCTCCACAATGCGCTGATGATCCCGACCTCGGTCAGGGTCGGCGTCCGGCCGAGCATCGCGACCAACCGGTCATACTCATCCGGGGTCAGGCCATGGTCGGCAACGAGGGCCGGAGTGATCGCCGGATCGCCGGGGCGAGGGGTGGCTCCCATCTACTTCAGCCCGAAGAGCGATCGGATGAAGCCGCGCACGGCGCTCTGGTCGACGTGCTCCAGCATCTCCATCTCGCCCTTGTCGAGCCACAACCCGCCACACTCGGCGCAGCGGTCGAGCTTCATGTGGTGGAAGTCCACTTCCTGCAGGTCTGCGCCGCACTTGGGGCACTTCATAAAGTGCGATCGACGCTCGGCGCGCGCACGTTCGGCATCGAGGCGGGCGCGCTGTTCCTTGATGAGTTCCGCGTCCTGCTTGACGAAGTATTCGTCCTCAGCGCGGGTCGGCTTTGAATCAGGCATGGGGGATGGCGTGGTGAAATTCGTGAGCGTCGGTGCCGGTCGATCAGGCGCCGACGTGGGCAAGGAGCGAGGTAAAGATGCCGAGGCCGTCGGTCGACCCCAGCATCGGGTCGATCGCATTCTCGGGATGTGGCATCAATCCCATCACGTTTCCGTTCGTGTTGATGATGCCGGCGATGTGGTCCAGGGAGCCGTTGGGGTTGGCGTCCTCGGTGGGCAGGCCGTGGCGGTCCGTGTACCGAAAGACCACCTGGCCCGCGTCCTCGAGGGCACGCAGGCCGTCCGGATCGATGGCGAAACGTCCATCCCCATGGGCGATGGGCACGCGCAGGAGCTGCCCGGCACGGTACTGGTTGGTGAAACGCGTGGTAGCATTCTCCACCCGCAGTGTGACCGGCATGCTGCGGAACTGCAGGGAGGCATTGCGCATCAGCGCGCCGGGCAGCAGATGTGCTTCACACAGGATCTGGAAGCCATTGCAGATGCCAATGACTGGCCCTCCGCCCCGGGCGAACGCGACGACCTCCTGCATGATCGGGCTGAACCGGGCAATCGCGCCCGCGCGCAAGTAGTCGCCATACGAGAACCCGCCCGGCAGGATGACGACGTCAGCGCCCTGAAGGTCGTGGTCCTTGTGCCACAAGCGCACGGCGGTGGCGCCGAGGGGACCCGTCACCGCGTCCCACGCATCACCATCGCGGTTGGTGCCCGGAAAGAGGACGATGCCGAACTTCATGCGGGCTGCACCCCGGCGATTTCGTAGTCTTCGGTGACCGGATTGGCGAGGAGCTTGTCACACATGGTGCGCACACCAGCGGATGCCTCGGCCTCGGAGGGCGCGTCGACCTCCAACACGAGGTGTCGCCCCACGTGGGCGTCAACAACCGACCCAAAGCCGAGGGTGTGCAGGGCGTCGCGCACCGCCTTGCCTTGCGGATCGAGAATCCCCTTGCGCGGAACAACGTGGACGGCAACGCGAAAGCGAGGCATTCAGACGGTAGGTGAAGAGGGTGGTGTGAGAGGGGCGTCCGCGTCCGGTCGGCGGCGGCGACGACGCCGCCGGCGCCGTTCGTCCACCTCACCGTCTTCGTCGGGCAGGTCGAGTTCTTCCGCGGGCAGGCGGCCAAGCAGGCCAAATAGTACCGTGCGCCCAAGGCCATACAACACGTAGCCCATCAGCGCAGGAAAGAAGAACTGCTTGGGCAGGAAGATGACCCCGATGATCGTCGCCAGCACCAGGAGGCTGCCGAGAATTTCCTTGACGGTGCGGTACCCCACCGTCGGGACTGCCGCGTAGGACACGTTGCTGATCATCAAGAAGCCGAGCCCGAGCATGATGTACCGCAGCATCACGTGCCACGGCAGGTCCGCGATCATGGTCTGCGTGTACAACGGGGTCTGCGAGAACCAATAGTATGTCGCCAGCGTCGTCCCCGCCGCCGGACTCGGCAGGCCCCTGAAGTGCGACTTCTTGCGGCCCGCCTGCTCCACGTTGAACCGCGCGAGGCGGATCACGGCGCACATGGCGAACAGGAACGTGAAGAGCCAGTCCCAACCTTGTTGGTTGAGGACGGCGAAGTACATGATCAATCCCGGGGCGAGCCCGAAGGAGATCGCGTCCACCAGGGAGTCCAGTTCCTCGCCAAAGCGACTGCCGGTCTGCGTCGCGCGGGCAATGCGACCGTCGAGGGCATCACAGACCGCCCCAAAAACGACATAGGCACCGGCGCGGGAGTAGTCCCCGCGCGACGCGGCCACGATCGCAAACACGCCAAGGAACAGGTTGGCGAGGGTGAAGCCATTCGGGAGCAGGACGACCGTGCGTCGCAGGGGCGGCGGGCGCCTCATCCGGGCCCCCGCAGGCGCGCGATGACGCTGGTTCCCGCTGTGGTATGCTCACCGACCTTCACGGTGATGTCGGTTCCGGGCGGGAGGAAGACGTCGACGCGCGACCCAAATCGGATGAGGCCGAGCTTCTCCGCCTGCTCCACGGCATCCCCCTCACGCGAGTAGGTCACGATGCGTCGCGCAATCAGGCCGGCAATCTGTCGCACGAGCAGGCGTCCCCTGGGATGCTCAATCCCAACGGACATCTGCTCATTCTCGAGCGACGCCTTGTCGACGGCGGCATTGAGGAACTTGCCGGGATTGTAGTGGACGTACCGCACGGTTCCGGTAATCGGGTACCGGTTCACGTGCACGTTGAACACGTTCATGAAGATGCTGACGCGAATCGCGCGGCCGTGGAGGAAGGCAGGCTCATCGACCTCGCTGACCTGGATCACGCGGCCATCGGCGGGCGCGATCACCAGGTCGTCGCCGCGAGGGCCCGTGCGCTCCGGGTCCCGGAAGAAGTAGATGACCCACAGGGTCAGCAACGTGAACACGAAGGCCAACACCCATAGCGGCCACGATCGCCGGCCGGCTGCGGCCATGTAGGTCGCCGCCGTGATGGCCGCCGCGATGTAAATGAAGATCAGGCCTTCGCGCGCAATGCTCATGACTCGCGGCTGGTGTCGAGGGGGGCGCCGGTGAGGCGTCGAAAGGCATCGAGGTACCGCAGGCTGGTCGCCGCGACCACCTCGGGTGGCAACGGCGGTGGAGGGGCTTCGCCGTTCCACCGCCCGGCGGCGCGTTCCACGTCGAGATAGTCGCGCAAGGGCTGCTTGTCGAAGCTCGGTTGGCTTCGCCCGGGTGCATACAGGTCGGCGGGCCAGAACCGGGAGCTGTCCGGCGTCATCACTTCGTCAATGAGCAGGATCTGCCCGCCCGCCAGGCCGAACTCAAACTTCGTGTCGGCGAGAATGATCCCTCTCGGCTCGGCGACACGACTACCCAAGGCATAGATCTCCCGAGCATGGCGTTCCAGCTCGGCGGCGACGGCATCGCCGACCACCGCCCTCACCTGGGCTCGCGTGATGTTCTCATCATGGCCGGTCTCCGCCTTGGTGGCGGGGGAGAAAATCGGCGGGTCCAACCGATCGCTCTCCCGCAGCCCGACGCGGAGCGGCTCACCCGCCAGTGTGCCGTGTTCACGGTATTCCTTCCATGCTGATCCGCTGAGATATCCCCGGACGACGCACTCGATGGGGAACACCTCGGTCCGCCGGCAGAGCATCGCGCGACCAGACAGCAGCGCGTGGTGGGGTCGCAGGGCGGGGACCTCTCGCACGATATCGGTGGCGTTCGCGGTCAGCATGTGGTGCGGGACGATGCCGTCGAGTCGGCCCAGCCACCAGGCGGTCAGCTGGGTGAGCACGGCGCCCTTGAACGGCACCGCCTCGGCCATGACCACGTCGAAAGCTGACACCCGGTCGGTCGCGACGATCAACAGGCGATTTGCATCCACCTCGTAGACGTCGCGTACCTTGCCGCGTCGCACGAGCGGCAAGGGCAGGGCAGTTGAGGCAATGGTCATACACGGACCTCCTCACGCGAGGTGCCCGGCACCATCCCGACGAGTGCCGGCGCGACTTCTTCGGCGAGGAAGTCGTCCACCTGCTGCGCCGCGCGACCGGTGTACCGCGCAGGGTCCAGCGCCTGGTGCATCTCCCCGACCGGGACCGAAAACTCCGGATCGGACGCGAGGCGCTCAAGCATGTCGTTCGGTCGCCCCTCGTCCTTCATCGCCCGTGCCGCCGCGATGGAATGTCGACGGATCACCTCATGGGCATCCTGCCGACTCATCCCGGCGCGCACCGCTCGCACGATCAACTCCTCGGTGGCCATGAACGGGAGCTCCTCGCGAACCCGCGACTCGATCCGGGCGGGGTGGACCTCCAGGCCACTCGTGATATTCACGAGGAGGACCAGGATCGCA
This sequence comes from Gemmatimonadota bacterium, assembly GCA_016712265.1. NCBI lineage: Bacteria > Pseudomonadati > Gemmatimonadota > Gemmatimonadota bacterium. The sequence goes on from JADJRJ010000030.1 coordinate 511,617, forward strand.
TCCGTGGCAAGGAACATCTCGGGGATCACCAGGCGCCGATTGGCCGAATCGTCCAGCGTGCGCTCGAAGTATTGGATCGCGTGGGTCTGGTTGGCGTTGACCTCGAGCGACCCGACAAACCGGGCGAGCGAGTTGATGCGCTCGCTCCGCATGGGGTTGCGCTTGTAGGCCATCGCCGACGAGCCCACCTGCTCCTTCTCGAACGGTTCCTCGATCTCCCCAAAGGCCTGTAGCATCCGGAGGTCAGAGGCCACCTTGGCCGCGCTGGCGGCGATGCCGCCCACCACGGCGAGCACCTGCGCGTCCAACTTGCGCGAATAGGTCTGGCCGGTGACCGGGAGCGGACGAGCAAATCCCAACGCCGCCGTCACCCGCCGGTCGAGCGCGCGCACCTTGTCGTGATCCCCATCGAGGATCTGCAGGAACGACGCCTGGGTCCCAGTGGTGCCCTTCACGCCACGGAACGGCAGGGTGGCGACGCGGTGGTCCAGCTCGGCGAGGTCGAGCAGGATGTCCTGCATCCAGAGCGTCGCCCGCTTGCCTACCGTGGTGAGCTGCGCGGGTTGCAGGTGGGTGTAACCGAGCGTGGGCAGCGCGCGCCACGTCGTGGCGAAGTCCCGCAACTGGGCCAGCACCTGCTGCAGCTTGGTGCGCAACAGCTGCAGTCCTTCGCGCATGAGGACGAGTTCCGCATTGTCCGTGACAAAGCACGACGTCGCCCCATAGTGAATGAACCCCCGGGCCGCCGGTGCGACGTCGCCGAAGGCGTGGATGTGCGCCATCACGTCATGGCGAAAGCGCTTCTCGTACGCCGCCACGGCGTCAAAATCGATGTCGTCCAGGTGGTCGCGCATCTGGTCGATCGCGGCCGGCGGTATCGCGACGCCGAGCGCCGTCTGCTCCTCCGCGAGGGTCAACCACAGGCGCCGCCACAAACCGTAGCGCCGCTGCGGCGACCAGAGTGCGAGCATGGCGGCCGAGGCATACCGCTGCGCGAGCGGAGAAGAATAGATGTCCGTCCCTGCGTTCACCGGCGAATCTCGAAGTCTCGGGTATGAATGAAGCCGTTCCGCTCGAACGCCATGCGTATGGGCTGGCGTCCCCCATAGGTCTCGAACGCCTGGGAGACATCTGACGCCGTGCGAATCACCGCACGATTGATTTGCACGATGAGGTCACCCGACTGGATGCCGATCTCCTCGCGAATCCGATCCGAGACCTCGACCACCACGGCACCCTGCGCACTCCGGTAGCTGCGTTCCGCGCGAATCTGCGGCGTGAGGGTGGTGAGCTGCAGCTCGCGGAGCACCGTAACGCGCGGTGCGCTGACCTCCGGGAGGTCGGCCACGGTGACGGTGACCGGTCGCTCCCGAGTGCCGCTTCGGATCGTGAGCGCGACCGTTTCGCCGACGCGCATGTCGAGCCGCTCGGTCTCCCATTCGAAAACGTTCCGAACCCTCTTGCCCCTGACGGCCACGATTTCGTCGCCCGCCTCAAGCCCGGCGCGCGCCGCGGGCGACCCCGGAACGACGCTTTGCAACACGACGCCAGCCGTCACCACGTCCCGGGGATTGTTTCCTCGCGGCGTGAGCAGCTTCTCACCGATCCATGGTCGGCGCACCTTGCCATGCTCCAGCAAGTCATCGACGATCCGACGTGCCCGGTTGATCGGGATGGCGAAGCCGAGACCGATGGAGCCACCGCTGGGCGTGTAGATGGAGGAGTTGACCCCAATCACCTCTCCGGTGGCGGTCACCAGCGGTCCGCCAGAGTTTCCCGGATTGATCGAGGCATCAGTCTGGATCATCCCGAGATAGACGCCATTCCCCTCACTTCGACCGAGCAGGTTCCGCCCGGTCGCGCTGATGACCCCAGTCGTCACCGCAGGCTCCGTGTTCCCGAGGACGAAGCCGAACGGGTTGCCGATCGCAATGGCCCACTCGCCCATGATGAGCTGGTCACTGTTCCCGAGTTGAGCGACGGGAAGGTTGCGCGCGTCGACCTTGATCACCGCCAGGTCGTTGGTCTCGTCGGCCCCGAGGAGGCGCGCGGGATAGGTGGTCCCGTCGCGGAGCATGACGGAGATCTTCGAGGCGCCGCTGATCACGTGTTCGTTGGTGACGATCACGCCGTCGGCGCGGATGATGAACCCGCTACCGATCCCCGATTGGGTCTGCTGCCCGGATCGCCCACCAAAGAACTGCTCGAAGACGTCAACGGGCACGCGCTCGACGGTCTCGGTCTGCACCGTGACCACGGCTGGGGCAATACGCGTGACGGCTTCGGTGATGGCGGTGCGCCGGGAGGTATTCAGCTGTTCGGTCACCGCAGCGCGGGGCAGCGTGTCGGCCGCGACAGCGGGAGGGGTGGCGCGAGCGGTCCCTTCACAGGCCGCGCCAAGCGCAAGAGCGACGGAGGCGAGGAGGTCCTTCATGCGAAGCGGCACGAGCGGCGGATCGGGTTCATGCGAGGTAGAGGTCGGCGGGATACTGCACGGCCTCCAGCGACAGGGCATGCGCGGGCGCCGGGGGCGAGACCTCGTCGTTGGATGGAGCTGCGAGCAGCGGCCCGAAGTGCGCCAACGGCCGCCGACCGGCGGCCACGTCGACCATCGTTCCCACGAGGAAGCGCACCATGTGATGCAGAAAGCGGTTTGCCTCGACGTGAAAGGTCAGCCGCGTGCCCTCGCGCTCCCAGCGCGCGAGCGAGACGTCACAGCGGTGCTCGTCCCCGGCTGGCGCGGTGCCGCGCACCGCGAACGCCAGGAATCGGTGGCTGCCCAGGATCATGCCGGAGAGGGTATGGAGTACGTCGAGGTCCAACGGGCGCGAGACAAACCACTCCCAGCGGCGCCGGAATGGCGAGCGGGTCCCATCATCCGTCCCAATGACATACCGGTAGCGGCGACTGGTGGCACTGTGGCGCGCGTGGAACTCGGGACGCATGTCGTGCGCCGCCGCGACCCACACATCATCCGGGAGCAGGGCATTGACCGCCCGGCGCAACCCCTGCGCCTGCCACCGCACCGGGACCCGAACGCCAACCGCCTGCCCTCGCGCATGTACGCCCGCATCGGTCCGTCCGGCACCTTGTGCCACGATTCGCTCCCCACAGAGTTCGGCGAGCACGCGCTCCAGCTCCCCCTGCACGGTTCGTCGCTGCGGCTGGACTTGCCAGCCGGAGAACGCGGATCCGTCGTAGTGCAGCACGAGCTGCACGGTGCGTACCGACACGCGGCGAAACCTAGTTCCAGCCCCCATCAAGTCAAGCAAACAGGCATTCGTGCGCGCGCGATTGACTTCATTCACTGCGCACGTCCACATTGCACGCCGTCGCGCGCGGGCGCGACGCTCTGGCGCGAGCCGCCCGGATCCGTCTCCGCATGTCCACGCGCAGCCTCCCATCCCTCGCCCACGCGCTGAGCGTCGCTCCTGACCTGGAGGCGGCGCTCGTCGCGCTCGGTGAATCCGTCGTCGAGGCCGATCGCACCGCCGTGCTCAGCCTGCTCCGATATGATGGACGCCGGAGCCTCCTCCGTGATCGCCTAACGCCCAGTGGTGGCCAGGTGGTCACCGCCAAGGTCGACACGACCATCGACCACCTGCCACCCGCCGTCCGTGCCATGCTGTCCAATGGCGGCCAGTTCGTCGACCTGGGGGACAAGTCGGCCGAGTACGCCCGCCTGCTCGGGATGACCGCCTTCGCCGACGGCGGGGTGCTGTCACTGCGCGGCCTCCTGACCGACGGTCAGCTCTCCGGCGTCCTGGCGCTCTACGAGCAACGGCGAATGTTCGGGACGCGGACCTCGGAGCGAGTTGCGCCTGCGGCCGCCCCTCTTTGACCTCACGTACCTCAGGTTCCAGGAACGAGAGGCGCGCGAAGAGGCCGTGCAAACTCTGGAAGACGTCACCCAGCGCGTTCACGGCGAGTACCTCCGGAAACTCGCGGGACTTGAGACCGAGTTGGGCCGTGCCCGCGGTGCTGCGCATCAGGCAAATACAGCGGACGCCGAGCGGCTGGTTCACCTGGAGCGGGAAGCTGCCGCAGGGCAAGAATCCGCAAGGCAGGCCGCCCGGAAAGCGTCCTCGTTGGAGCACCAGCTCACCGAGGCGGTCTCCCAGCTTGAACAGGCTCATGTCGAACTGCATCGCCGCCACGAGGCGCTGCGCCAGAAGGTCCGAACGCTCTACCTGATCGAGCGAGCCCTTCGCCTCGACAACACGGCGACCGACCCACGCGCCCTGGTTGACGGGCTCCTGGCGCTCGTTGGCGACGACATGCAGGCCCAACGATGCTCGTTGATGCTCCAGTCGCCGGAGCCGGAGGTGCTCTACCTGGCGGCCGCGCGGGGCCTCGCGCCGAATATCCGTGCTGGCTCCCGCATCCCGTTTGGAAAGGGAGTCGCAGGCATCGTGGCGTCGTCCCGCGAACCGCTGCTGGTCCAGGATGCGGCCGAGCTGCAAGAGCACCCCCTCCTGCGCGACCAGTACCTCACCACGGGTTCGTTCATTTCCTTCCCGCTGATCTACCGCTCCGAGCTGATCGGCGTGGTGAACCTCACCAATCGGGCCCGGCGCGGCGTCTTCATCGAAGAAGACGTGGAGCGCGTATCGCTCCTCGGCTTGGTCATTGCGATCATCGCCTCCCGCAATGACCTGCCGAAGCGACTCTTGGTGACGCTCCGAGACCCGTAGCCGCGCCTAGTAGCGGCGGATGACCCCGACGACGACCCCCTGGATCGAAATGTCGTTCTCGTGAACGTAGATCGGGGCCATCGTATCGTTCGCGGGCTGGAGACGCACCCGCCCGTCGCGCTCACGATACATGCGCTTGACGGTGGCCGACGTGCCGCCAACAAGAGCGATGACCATCTCTCCGTTGTCTGCCGAGTTGCGCCCGTTCACCACCACGAAGTCGCCATCGCGGATTTGCTCGTCGACCATCGACATCCCGCGTACCTTGAGCACGTAGTGGTTGCCACCTCGACCGGTGAGCTCCTCAGGAACCGCGATCGTCTCCGGGGCGCTCAGCGCCTCGATGGGCGCCCCGGCGGCGACGAGACCGAGCAGCGGAAGCTCCACGGCGCGAGCGAACACCTCCGAAGGAAGCACCTCGATTGATCGGCTCTCGTTGTAGCTCCGGCGGATGTACCCCTTTCGCTCGAGGTTCGACAGGTGCTCGTGAACCGTGGCGAGCGAGTTGTAGCTGAATTCCTCGGCGATTTCCTCGAAGCTCGGCGCATAGCCATACCGGGCGGCATAGGTCTCGAGAAAGGTGAGGATTTCACGTTGACGCTTGGTGAGCGGCATGAAAGGCTCCGGTGCATGTGGACCACGATCCGTGCGGCACGACCAGGTCATTACCGAACAACATCCGAAAGCCTAGCCGAACAAGACCCGAAGCGCAAGGGACCCGGAGAGCCATTGCCCTTTATGTAGCCCGACACCGACGAATGGCACGCCATCTGAACCGACGAGTGGCATGTCCTTGTGAATCATGTATTTTGCGCGCGTGACTGGTCACGCCGCGCCGCCCCGAGGTTCCGCGAGCGATGCCCTGGACGAAGCGCCGTTTCCTCCCGCACTCGTGGAGGAGATGCTCCGCGCTTTCGGCCGGGCGGTGCGGGCGCACCAGCTCTATCTCCATAACAACCCGACCTATCTCAAGTCGCTCGAAGTCGCCCGGGCGACGTTCGCGCCCATCTGGGAGCACACCGCGGAGCTCACTCTCGAGGTCTCCGACACCCAACTCCGTTGGGCGGGGCGGGTGGTGCTGAATGAGCCCGACAAGACGACGGACGCCCTCCCGTGGGTGCTCTACAAGGACGGGATTCGCGAACTGAGGTTCCTCAAGGAGGTGGAGACCCAGGAATTCGTCGGATTCATCGACGTTATCACCCGGGTCCGGAAGGCACTGCACGATGAGGACGACCTCCTCACCCTCATGTGGGAGCGGGAGTTCAATTTCATCCGCTATCGGTATGTCGACATGACCGTGGACGGCGCGGAGCCGCTGGACCCGTCCGATCTGTCGCGGATGGAGCGTCTGGTGGATCCGAGCCAATTGCGGCAGCCGGCCACGGAAGAGGTCCTTCCCCCGGGCGTCGTTTCCCTGGACGACTTCAATACCACCCTCTACTTCCTCGAGGAGAAGGAGGTCGAGTACCTTCGGGCGGCGATCCAGCAGGAATACGCAAGCGAGCTGCGTACGAATGTGGTCGGCGCACTGCTCGACACATACGAGCAACAAGTCGACCCCACAGTGCGTGAGGAAATCGCCGGGGTCCTCGACATCTTGCTGGTGAACCTGCTGACCACCGGACAGCTCGGTGCCGTGGCGGCGCTCCTCCACGAAGTGACGGTGACGGCCGAGCGGGCTCGATCGATCGAGGACGGCCAACGGGCGCGCCTGCTCCTTCTCGCGGATCGTCTAAGCGAACCCGAGGCCCTGACCCAGCTCCTGCAGGCCATTGATGAGCGCGTGGAGAGCGTGGGACAGCAGGAGCTCAACGACTTGTTCGAGCAGCTCCGCGTCCAGGCCCTTGGCACGATCTTCCAGTGGCTGGGGCGTGTCCAGAACCCACGAGTCCGTGCGCAAATGGAGACGGCGGCCGCGCGGCTTGCGGCCGCGAACACCAACGAGCTCATCCGGTTAATCGGCTCGAGTGAGCGGGAGATCTCGCTGGAAGCCGTGCGACGTGCAGGCGCGATGCGAGCACCCGCCGCTGTTCCGGCCCTGGGACGCATGCTGCAGTCCACCGAGGCCGAGGTTCGCCTGGTGGCCGTGCAAGCCCTCGCGGAAGTCGGCAGCCCGGGGTCGCTGCAGGCCCTGGAGCGCACCCTGGATGACGCGTCCCGGGACGTGCGGGTTGCCTCTGTGCGCGCATTCGGCGCCCGGACCCACCGGCCTGCCCTCAATCGGCTCGAGGCGCTGATCAAGGAACAGAAGATCAACACCGCCGACCTCACGGAGAAGATGGCGGTGTTCGAGGCGTACGGCGCGATGTGCGGAGACGCCGGGATCGCCATGCTCGACGGCATCCTCAATGGTCGCGGCCTCTTCGGCAAACGTGGGGATCCGGAGCTCCGGGCCTGCGCCGCCATGGCGCTGGGACGAATCGGTAGTGAGCCGGCGCGCGCGGCGCTCCTCAAGTCAGGCACGGACAAGGAAGTGCTGGTGCGCAATGCGGTCAATCGCGCGCTGCGCCCGGGGCCCGCATGAGCAGTACGCGCCTAACGCCACCGGGTGGGGCCCTCGCGGACTTCTCCGGCGATGGGTTCCTGCGTAAGGCCGGACGCCAGCTGGTGGTCACCGTGCACGGCGCCATGCGCGTGATCCGGCTGTATCCGCCGGAAAACGAGGCCGTCACCAAGGCCCTCGACGATCTCGCAGCGGCCGCCGGTGCAATCCTCGAGCGAGAGCAGGAACTCGAATTCCGGGCCTCGGCGGAGTTCATCTTCGTCAACGCCACGCGCCTGCGTCTCGACCTGGACAACTACGCGGCCTTCAGCCAGATCCTGTCGACGTTGCGGGCGTGTGGGTTGGGGTCGTTCCGCGCGAGCGTCGCGCCGACGGCACGCGACTGGCTGGTCTTTCTCTCCCAGCTGATGGCCCAGGCCAAGGCGGGTGAGGAAATGCCCGTCGCCGACTGGCTCGAACGCCTCGCCGGGGCCGGCGTGACCGTGTTCGACCTGGGGCCCCCGCAAGAAGTACCGCAGGACGAGGATTTCCAGCAGCGGGCGAAGGAAGCGGCCAAGCGCACGTACGCCCAGTCAGTCGCCGTCACCAAGGAAGTGATCAACTCGGTGCGAATGGGGCAGGCGACGAGCATCAAGAAGATCAAGCGCGTGGTGCAGTCCATCGTGGACCAGATCCTCAACGAGGAGACCTCGTTGCTGGGTCTCACGACCATCCGGGACTACGACGAGTACACGTTCACGCACTCGGTGAACGTGTGCATCTTTTCCGTGGCTTTGGGCCGACGACTGGGGCTGTCCAAGCTCCAGTTGTACGACCTGGGGCTGGCCGCGCTCTTCCACGACATCGGCAAGTCCCGCGTGCCACTCGCGGTGCTGAACAAGGCCGAGGGGCTCACGGACGACGACTGGCGATGGCTGGCGGCCCACCCGTGGCTCGGTGTGCTGGCGCTGTTTCACATGCGGGGGCAGCAGGAGTTGCCGTATCGCGCGATGATCGTGGCCTTCGAGCACCACATGAAGACCGACCTCACGGGGTATCCGCGCGCCGTGCGCCCACGAGAGCAGAGCATTTTTAGTCGGATCGTGGCCGTCGCCGACGGCTTCGATGCGGCCACCTCGCGGCGGGCGTACCAGACGGTGCCCCTGTCACCAGCGGCGGTTCTCGCGGGCATGCGCGACAGCCCGCGTCGCGGGTTTGACCCGGTCATCGTCAAGGGGTTCATTAACCTTCTGGGCGTCTTTCCCGTGGGGACGCTGGTCGTCCTCGATACGTTCGAGCTGGCGATTGTCCACGCGTCATCCCCGCGCCCCGAGGCCCTCTCGCGCCCCATCGTGCGGGTTGTGAGCGACGCGCGCGGCAACCTCCTGTATCCCGGTCACCTGGTCGACCTCGCCGAGGTCGTCGCCAACGGCGCGTTCCGTCGCACCATCATCAAGACCGATAATCCCGAGCGGTATGGGATCAACATTGGCGACTACTTCGTCTGACCGCGGTCGGGCGCCGACCGCACGATTGTGACGCTGGCGGGCGCCGTCCCGCGGCTCGTCGGGGTGGCCGGCCTCATCGTCGCCGGCTTCCTGCTGTTGGCGCAACCATTGTCGCTGCCGGGCATTGGTGTTGTGCTCGCCGTCGGCGCGGCGCTGGTGGCGGCACGCTGGCGGCCGGTCCCGCTCACCAAGTACACGGCACTGACCGGGAGCGGGGGCGTGGTGCTCGCTGGTGCGCTGATCGGCGGACTCCCCGCGACGGCGGTCGGCCTGGTCCTGGGGATCGTGGTATCCGATGTCGTCGTGCATCGCAAGCAATGGTCGTGGGCCGGCATCAATGCCGGCCGCGAGGTGTTGGCGTTGACCGCCGCGTGGGGTTGGTATGCGCTCGTCGTCGTCCTCGCCGGTGCACCGCAGGGAGCGGTCCTGCAGGCGGAGCGGGTCCCCGCACTCGCGACGTTGTTCGCGGCGCACTTCCTCGTTGGGCGCGCGCTGCAGTACTTCTCACTCCTGCATCGCGGCAAGCTCGGCCCGACGGAACGCGGGTTCATTCTCCGCTACGAGGTGATTGTCGCGGCGGCCGGCGTCATTGGGGCGTTGGTCGCGGCCTTCACCGTCCAGGAAGTCGGCCCCCTGGGGTGGATGGTCGTCGGTGCGGCGGTCGCCTTTGCGGCGCTCCTGTTTCGCCGTATGGTCCAGGAGGCGATCGAAGCCGAGGAACTGAACGTCGTTCACGAGATCGAGCGCGCGATCCGCAGCGACGCGGCGTTCGGCGACGCGCTGCAACATGCCAGCAAGGTCGCTCACCGCCTGGTCGACTGGCGCGCGTTGCACGTATATCGGTGGCAGGAAGGGGTAATGCATCACCTCTACACGTCGACAGCGTCCCCCCTGGCCAATCCTGCTGGCCCGGATCCCCTCCAACGCGATGTGCTCGCCGCGACGGGCGCACGGCTCGTTCCCGACACGACGCGAGACACGCGGACCGATCACCTGGCGCGGGCCGGGGTGCGCAGCGTGATCCTTGCCCCGCTGCGCTTCGGCGATCGGACGCTCGGGCTCGTCGAAGTGCACCACCAGAAGCGCGATATCTACAGTGCGAAGGATGTCGCACTCATCGAACGGCTCGCCGGTCACGTGGCAACGATCCTCCAGATCCAGGATCTGCGTCGCCCCCTCGTGGACTCCGTCGCGCGGCTGGAGCACCAGGTGCAGGCGCTGACCCAGACCGCCCGCGAGATGCGACACGAAGGCGAGTCCGTGGCGCGGCTTGCCGCCGCCATGACGCGTTCCATCATAGAGGAGAGCGACCAGCTCGGGGCGAGCCATTCCGCCGTGGAGGCCCTGCACGCAGGCACCACGCGCATCGCGGCAGATGCCTCCGGCGCAGCCGCCGCATCCGAGCGGGCCGCCGCACTTGCCGACGCGCACCGCACCACCGTGGGAGACGCCCTCGCGCGACTGGATGAGGCCAAGGGGTTTGTCGGCGACAGTACCAGCGTCCTTAGCGACCTCACCGAACAGGCCCGACGTGCGACCTCCTTTCTTGCCCTGATCCGTGACCTGGCGGAACAAACCAACCTCCTGGCCCTGAACGCCGCGATCGAGGCGGCGCGCGCCGGCGAACAGGGGCGAGGATTTGCGGTCGTCGCCGACGAGATCCGTCGGCTTGCCGAACAGAGTGCGCGGGCGTCGGACGACGTCACGCAATTGGTCGTCTCCCTGGGCGAGCAGGTGCAACGCGCCAGTCGCCAGATGGAACGGGGCCGCGAGTTGGTGGGCGACGTGGAATCGCTGTCCGGGGCGGCACACGGTGCCCTGGCGGCCATTCGGGACGCCGTCGACCACGCGACCGTGGGCATTCGCCAGATCGCCGACGTGTCACGCGCCCAGGAGGGCAGTGTGGCTCACGTGCGCGCCCGGGTGGAGCGCATCGCGTCCATTTCGCAGGAGAACGCGCGCGGCGCGGGGCAGGTGAGTCAGGCAGCGGTCGCGCAGGCGCGCGCGCTCGGTGAGCTCGAGTCCACGTCTCAGGACCTCCGCAACCTCGCGGGTTCCCTCGCCGAGCTGACCAGGCAGTTGACGCGCCTTGGGTGAGGCGGAGACCTTCCGTCGCCCCGTGCACCTCGCGCTGTGTCGCCCCAGGATCCCTCGCCAATCCGTGCCAGCTTTCTTCCCGCGTGGGCCGTGGTCCATCCACGCCGACGCGAGCACATCGAACGCGTGACTACCCTCCTCGACCAGTGGGCCAGCGAAATGACACTGCCAGCGGCTGAATCCGCCGCGTGGCACGATGCCGGCCGATGGCATGATGCCTTGCGCGACGCGGGGGAAGCCGAGCTGCGCCCGTGGGTGGGGACCCTGGGCTCGCTTCCGCTGAACGCGCTGCACGGACCCGCCGCCGCCGCGCGCCTCGCCGCCGATGGGGAGGACAGAGCCGACGTCCTGGAAGCGATCCGGTGGCACACGTTAGGCAGTGGCGCATGGAGTCGGGTCGGGCAGGCGCTGTACCTGGCGGATTTCCTGGAGCCCGGCCGCTCGTTCGCCGACGAGGAACGCGCCGGCCTGCGCGCGAAGGTCCCTCGCGAGTTCGCGGCCTGCCTGCGGCGCGTCGTGCAATGGCGCCTGGAATGGGCGTTGCGCGACGGGAAGGCGCTCTTTCCCCAGACGATTTCCCTATGGAACGCCGTCCGCTGATCCTCGGCGGCCTGTTGGCCGTCGTACTGGCGTCCGCGGGGTGGTGGTGGTCACGCGACCGCGCCGCGAGCGCTCCGGTGGTGAGCCGGCTCGTCCCCGAGGGGACGCGCATTCGCGTTGAGGTGCTGAATGCCTCGGAGGTTCGCGGGTTGGCGCGGCGCGCAACGTTTGTGCTGCGCGATGCCGGGTTCGATGTGGTCCGCTTTACCGGGGACAACGCGCGTCGCACGTCCAACCTCGTGATCGACCGGACCGGTCATCCGGACTGGGCGCAGCTCGCCGTGCGGGCGTTAGGCGGCGGTGGGGTCGAGACCCGGCCCGATTCCGGGCGCTACGTGGACCTGACGATCCTGATCGGCGCTGACTGGCGCCCTCCGCCGCAGCCGTTCAACCCGTAGCTGGCCGCAGGCCGCAGCGATGTCCATGCCGCGGCTCCGGCGGATCGCCACCTCAACACCAGCGCGACGCAGCAACGCCGCGAAGTCGCGCATCTCACTCGCTGTGGACGGCCGGAATCCCCCGGCGCCTCCCGGGTGCAGCGGAATGAGGTTGACGAAGGCGCCGCAGTCGCGCGCCAGCCGGGCGAGCTCGGTGGCATGCGTCGCCTGGTCGTTGACCCCGCCGAGCATCACGTACTCGAAGGTCACGCGTCGGTCGAAGTTGCGGGCCGCGGCGATCACCTCTGCGAGCGGATACTTCACGTTGATCGGCATCAACGAACGCCGGAGGGCATCGTTGGGCGCGTGAATGGAGATTGCGAGCCGAAATTGCTCCGGGCGCTCCGCCAGCGCGACGATGCCGGGAAGCACGCCGACCGTGGACACGGTGATGTGGCGCGCGCCGATGTGAAAACCCTCGGGGCTATTGAGGATCGTCAAGGTCCCCGCCACCGCGTCCCAGTTCATGAGCGGCTCGCCCATGCCCATGAATACGATGTTCGTCGCGCGAAGCGGTGGGTCGAGCAGAGCAAGCTCGCGTACCTGCCCGGCCACCTCATGAATCCCGAGGTTGCGCGCGAACCCCATGACCCCGGTCGCACAGAAGGCGCACTGGAGGGCACACCCCGCCTGAGACGAGATGCAGAAGGTCAGTCGATCGCCGTCGGGAATTGCGACCGTCTCGATGGCCTGGTCATCGGCCAGACGGAACAGGAACTTGCGAGTCCCATCCTGCGACGCCTGCTCGGCCAACAAGGCCAACCCGGGGAGTTCGAAGGCTTCGTCGAGGGCCGCGCGCAAGGGGAGGGGAAGTTCGCTGATCTCGGCGAAACGGCGCACGGGCTCGGACCATAGTCGCCGATACACCTGGCCAACCCGGAAGCGAGGTTCGCCGCGCTCATCCATGAAGGCGGTGAGGCGCTCGCGGGCAAGCTCCAGAGGAAGCGCCAACAGGTTTTCGCGTGCGGCGCTCATGATCATTCGCGAGGGAAACGACACAACTGCATGCGTGACAAAGGGTTAACCTAGTCGCAGGAGTCGGCTCTGGTCAATTCCGCTGCTCCCGGCGTCGGGGTGGATGCGCTAGATTCGCAACTCCGTCGCCTCCCCGCATCTCTCGCCCCCACCCCCTGGTGATCGCTCCGCGTCTCCGCCCCGTTCTCGCGTGGGCGCTGGGCATAGTCTGTGTCACGTCGGTCCCGGGCTCCTCGGTTCCCCGAGGCCCGACGTTCCCCGGGATCGACAAGGTGATTCACGGCGCCATGTACTTCGGGCTTGGTCGGGCCGCCGCCCGCGCCTCGAATGGCGTCCGCTGGGGGGTTTTGGTCGCCGTGGGTACCTTCGCCGCGCTCGACGAGGCGCACCAGCGGTGGATCCCGGGGCGGTCGGGGGATGTCGCGGACTGGGCGGCGGATATGGCTGGAGCAACGTTAGGCATCGCAGCGTTTCGGGCGCGAGGGCGCCAGGAGTTGGTACGTGAATCGTGATTGGTCGGTGGAGACCGGAATGCGCAGCCACCGCTGTGGCGCCCTGCGCGCGGGGAACGCGGGTCACGCCGTTCGTTTGGGCGGCTGGGTGCATCGCACCCGTGACCTTGGAGGATTGGTGTTCCTCGATCTCCGGGATCGCGAGGGGATCGTGCAGGTCTCGTTCGATCCGGCGCAGTGTGACGCGGGCACGATGGCCGCAGCGGCCCAGCTGACGCCCGAAACGGTGGTGCTGGTCGAGGGGCGGGTGGTTGCCCGACCGGCCGAGGGGCGCAATCCCGAGTTGGCCACTGGCGACGTGGAGGTCGTAGCCACCGCCTTGTCCGTCGTGGGGCCAGCGGCGATCCCGGCCATCCCGGTCGCGCGCAACAAGGGGGACAAGTTGGCGGCCGAGGAACTGCGGCTGAAGCATCGGGTCCTGGACCTGCGCCGACCGGAATTGCAGGCCAACCTCATCATGCGCCACCGGCTACTCCAGCGCGCACGGGCGACGATGGCCGGGTTGGGATTCCTGGAGATCGAGACGCCGATCCTGACCAAGCCGACCCCGGAAGGCGCTCGTGACTACCTCGTGCCCAGCCGGGTCCACCCTGGTGAGTTTTATGCGCTGCCGCAGTCCCCGCAGATCTACAAGCAGTTGTTGATGGTCGCGGGATACGATCGCTACTTCCAGATCGCGCGCTGCTTTCGTGATGAAGACCTGCGCGCCGACCGCCAGCCCGAGTTCACGCAGATCGACCTGGAAGCGAGCTTCGTGACCCAGGACGACGTGCAACGTGTGGTGGAGACGGTGCTTGTTGAGCTGTGGGACGAGGCGGGCCACGACGTGCCGCGCCCATTCCCTCGCCTGACCTGGCGCGAGGCGATGGAGCGCTTTGGCGTCGATAAGCCGGACCTCCGCTTCCAGCTGGAGATCACCGACCTGACGGCCCTGGTCGGCGACGATGCCGCGCCGTTCGTCCACGGTGCCGTGACCACGGGCGCGCGCCTCCGCGGGCTGCAGGTGGCCGGCGCGGCCGACGTGTCCCGCAAGGAGCTGGATGCGCTGACGGCCGCCGCGAAGGACGCTGGGGCGGGGGGCTTGATCTGGGTGCGCCGCACGGAGGCCGGATGGGAAGGGCAGGGCGCCAAGGCACTCGGCGCCACCTTCCTGGCGGCGCGATCGGGCACCCCCGGCGACCTGCTGCTTGCCGTCGTTGGGGCTGACACGATCACATCCCCGGCGCTCCACGCCGTCCGTAGCGCGGTCACCCGGCGCCCCGGGGTCACGCCGGACAGGGCGCATGCCTTCTGCTGGGTCGTCGACTTTCCGTTGTTCGAGCACGACCCCGAGAGCGGCGCTCATGTGCCGGCACACCATCCCTTCACGTCGCCCCACGCCGATGACTTTCCCTTCCTGGAGAGCGACCCGGGGCGGGTCCGCGCGCAGCACTATGACGCCGTCTACAACGGCAATGAGCTGGGAAGCGGCTCTATCCGGATCACCAACCCGGAACTGCAGGCGACCATCTTCCGGTTGCTCGGCATCCCCGCGGACGAGCAAGCCCGACGCTTCGGCTTTCTCCTCGATGGCCTCGGGGCCGGCGCGCCGCCCCACGGGGGCTTTGCCCTCGGCTTCGACCGCATTGCCATGTTGCTCGCCGGCGCCCCGTCCCTGCGCGACGTGATCGCGTTCCCCAAGACCACGGCGGCCCGCGCCTTGTTTGAGGGCGCGCCAACGACGGTGAACGCGAGGGACCTGGAGGCACTCAACCTCACGCCCAGGACCACGCGTGCCTGACGAGATGCTGTCCCAGCGCCTCAGCGTGGAGGGGGCGGATCCCCTTCTGTTGACCGGCGTGAACGACGTGAACCTGAACGAGCTCGCCAAGCTGACGGCGGTGCGCGTGTCGCTGCGCGGGGACGTGCTCACGCTTACCGGTGATGGCGAAGCCGTCACCCGGGCGGTCCCGATTGCCCAGCGGATGATCGATGCGGCCCGCCAACGCATGATCTTTGATGCGGATGACATCCTGCGGGCAAGCCTGGAGCAGGCGCGCGACCACGGCGCCGCGAACGGGGAGGTGCGCATCGTCCTGCCTGGGGTGCGCAAGATCATCCAGCCCAAGTCGCCCGGCCAGGCCGAGTACCTCCGGGCGATTGCGGACCACGACATCGTCATCGGCATCGGGCCGGCGGGGACGGGCAAGACCTACCTCGCTGTTGCCGCCGCGGTGGATGCCCTGTCCCGCAAGCGGGTGCGACGTATCGTGCTGGCACGCCCCGCCGTCGAGGCTGGAGAGAGCCTGGGCTTCCTGCCGGGCGACATGCAGGCCAAGGTCGATCCGTACCTGCGTCCCCTGTACGATGCTCTCGAGGACATGATGCCCGCCGAGCGCATGCAGCGCGCCCTCGAGACCCGCACGATTGAGATCGCCCCGCTCGCCTACATGCGCGGCCGCACCCTGAGTGACGCCTTCGTGATCCTGGACGAAGCACAGAATGCGACCAACGCACAGATGAAGATGTTCCTGACGCGACTCGGCGCGAACTCCCAGACAGTGATCACGGGCGACAAGACCCAGGTCGACCTCCCACGTCGCGAGGAGTCCGGACTGCTGCAGATCGAACGGATCCTCAAGGGCATCGAGGGGATCGCGATCCACTACCTCACCGATGTGGACGTCGTCCGGCACCGGCTCGTCCGGCAGATCATCAAGGCGTACGAGGAAGACAGTGGAGGGAATGGCAGCCGTGGGTGAGGACCCTCCCCAAGGCCGGCGCGGCCCCGGGATCGACGTCATGGTCACCCGGGGACCGACCCTCACCCGACTGCCGCTGGCCGCCGCGCGCGTCGAACGGCTCGCGCGGTATGTGCTGGCACGGGAGGCCGTCCGGCACGCGGCGCTGGTGTTTGCTTTTGTGGGACGCCGGCAGATCGCGTCCGTGCATCGGGCGATTACCGGGGTCTCGGGCCCGACGGATATCGTGACCCTTCAACACGCGCGAAAGGCCCCCGGGGCTCCGATCGTGGGCGAGGTGTGGATCGCGCCCGAGGTGGCCCGCGACAATGCCCGGCGTTTCGGGACCACGGTGGCGGAGGAATGCCGACGCCTGGTGGTCCACGGCGTGCTGCACGCCCTGGGTTGGGAACATCCCGCGACCGCGGCGCGCGAGACCTCGGTGATGTGGCGGCGACAGGAGCGACTCCTGCGGGACGCCGTCAAGCGGGGGCTCGCCTGATGCTCACCGGGCTGCTGCTTACCCTGGTTGGGGCACAGGTGGCGTACGCCTGCGCCGCCGCCGACGGCGCGCTCCTCGCGATCGAGCCGGACGCGCCACTGGCGGCTCCGCTGCAGGCGCTGCACGCGCGTCGCGAGCGCGCCCACCGGGCCCTCGCCTTCGCGCGGGTGATGGCCCAGCTGCTCGCCGGCATTGGGGTGGCCCTCGCCCTCGACCTGGGCAGCGTCTCGCTGGGCATGTCCCTCCTGCTCGGAGTGATCGCCGCCATCGTGCTCGTCGGGGCGACCGAGTCGCTGGCGCGCAGCCTGGGGACGGTCGGTGGGCTCGCGCCCGATGACGCCATCTTCCGGTTCATCCTCGTCACGGAGCGCCTCCTGGCCCCTGTGGCAGCGCTGGGCGGCTGGTTCGATCGGTGGTTGCACCACCTGCTGCCGCCCCCCGCCCGCGATGATGAGGATATCGAGGAGACGGCGGAGCAGTTCCGCCAGGTGGTGGCGAGCGAGGCCGACGTGTCGAAGGAACAGGAGGTCCTGCTCAACGGTGTGTTCCGCTTGAGCCAGACGACGGTACACGAGTTGATGGTGCCGCGCGTGGACATTATCGCTGTCGATCGCGACGCGCCGTGGTCTGAAGTGGTCGACCGCGTACGGAGCTCCGAACATGCGCGCCTCCCGGTGTTCCAGGATACGATCGACAATATCGTCGGGATCGTCTTTGCGAAGGACATTTTGCCCGCCATTGTCGCGGATGAAGCGCCCGACGACTGGACCGGGCTGATTCGCCCCGCCGTGTTCATTCCCGCGGCCAAGTCTGCGGATGCCCAACTGCGCGACTTTCAGGCCTCGCGGTCACATATCGCGATCGTCGCTGATGAATTCGGCGGCACGGCGGGTCTCATCACGATCGAGGATGTCCTCGAGGAGATCGTCGGCGAAATCCGCGACGAATACGATGAAGACGAACCGCGCGTCGAGGTGGAGAACGATTGGCGGTTCTGGGTGACGGGGCGCCTGACGCTGGACGAACTCTCGGAGCTGGTGCGCGAGGATCTGCGCCACGAACAGGTGGAGACCATCGCTGGCCTGGTGTACGAAGTCCTGGGACGAGTACCGAAGGCAGGGGAAGAACTCCAGATCCATTCCTTCCGCGTGGTCGTGGAGCGCGTGGTGCGTCGACGCATCGAGCGCGTCTATCTCGAACGGCGTGCCCCACCGGGCGAGGCGTGGGCGCACGGGGAGCCACCGAGATGACGACCACTACCATGCTGGTCTTCTCGCTGATCCTGGTCGCCGTCCTCACGGCCACGGCGACCGCCGTGCGGTCGGTCAGTCGCATTTGGCTGCGGCACTGGGTCGAACGTCGCCTGAGTGGCGCACCGACTGCCGAGCTGTACCTCGAACGTCCCCAACGGCTCATCCTCGCCGCCACGACCGGGGTCGCGCTGACGGTGTTCCTGGCCGGGACCCTCATCGCCACCTCCACGGTGGAGCCGTGGGCCCGGGTGCGCCTGACGTTCAGCTACGCCGTCGCGCTGCTCGTCCTCGGCCAGCTCCTGCCACGCGCCGTGGCGCGGCGCTGGCCGTCCGCGCTGATCCCACCCCTGATCCCGATCGTCCGCCTGCTGGAGTACCTCCTCCTGCCACTCCTCGCCTTGGTACGACGCCTGACCGGGGAGGCCAGACGGGACGCCGGTGACGTGCGAACCGACGACGAGGCGCTGGGCGAGTTGCTTCGCGAAGGGGAGCTCGAGGGGGTTGGTGAGCACACGGAGATTGCGATCATCGAAGGGGTTGTCCATTTCGGCGAGCGCAGCGTGGGCGAAGTGATGACGCCACGCAAGGACATCTTTGCGGTCGACAGTGCGCTCGACACGGCTGCCCTCGGCCGCCAGCTCGCACAGGGTGGATTCAGCCGGGTGCCTGTCTACACGGGCACCCTCGACCAGGTGGCCGGCTTCGTCCACGCGTTTGACGTGATCCAGGCGGTCGATGAGGCGCCGACCCTGCGACGGGTTGGTCTGGCGACTCCGTCGGGGCGCTGCAACGACCTGTTGTTCCGCATGCTTCGGGAGCGGCAGCACCTGGCCATCGTCCAGGGGCCAGCGGGGGAGACCCTTGGCCTGGTCACCCTGGAGGACCTGCTGGAGGAACTCGTGGGGGAGATTCGCGACGAACACGACGAACCGGAGCCGGTGCACCGGCCCGACGGAGGGGCCACGGCGTGAGCGTGGACCAGCTGCTCCAGGACTTTGACGCAGGGCGACCGGCGGCCCTCGCCCGCGCCGTCAGCATTGTCGAGAACCAGCGCGGGGGCTACGACACGTTGCTTGCTCGACTGCATTCTCGCGTTGGTCGCGCCCAACGGATCGGCATCACCGGGCCCCCGGGCGCCGGCAAGAGCACGCTGACGACGCAGCTCGTGTTGGCCTGGCGACGCGCAGGGCTCCGCGTGGGAGTGGTGGCCGTGGACCCCACGTCACCCTTCACGGGCGGCGCCCTCCTCGGCGATCGCATTCGCATGGAGAGCGTCGCGCTCGATGACGGGGTGTTCATCCGCTCCCTTGCCACCCGCGGCTCGTTAGGCGGCTTGTCGTCGGCGACGCGGTTGGTGGCGGACGTCCTCGATGCCTTTGGCTTTGATCGCATCCTGTTGGAGACGGTCGGCGTCGGGCAGAGTGAACTGGACATCGCGCGCGTCGCGGACACCACCGTAGTGGTCCTCGTCCCCGAGTCCGGGGACTCCATCCAGACCCTGAAGGCGGGGCTGATGGAGATCGCCGACCTGTTCGTCGTGAACAAGGCCGATCGGCCAGGGGCCGATCGGCTGCGCAACGACATCGAGCTGATGCTCGGGATGCGCGCGGGCCTCGCGCTCAGGAATGCCCCCGCCCACCATGGAGTCGATCTGGGGGCCATCGCCAATCCGGGGAAGGCCGCCCGCCTCGCCGCTCGGGAGGCGGCTCCGGAGCGGTGGGTCCCACCCGTCCTTCGGACGGTCGCCGCCAAGGGAGAGGGGGTGGAGGAGTTGACCGACGCCCTGGCTCGACACCAGCAGTATCTTGAGGCCAGCGGGGAACGGATGACGCGTCGGCTGGCGCGCTGGCGGGAGCAGGTGATCGAGGTGGCGGAACAGCGGATGCGTCGTCGAGTGTGGGAACATCCCGAGATTCGGGACTTCATCGAGGCCCACCTGCCGCAGGTAGCCTCGGGCGAGACGTCGCCATTTGCAATTGCGGATGAGCTGCTGCGCCGGGCCGCCGGCGTCCTTTCCACGGTGAAGCCATGACGTCGATTCAGGAACTGCAGGCCGCTGTGCAAGCACAAGACGCCGAGCTGGCTCGGTTGCGCGCCGAAGTCGCCGTCTGGCGCGCCCGGTACGACAAGGCAGAGCGCCGCGACCTGGCCTTCACCAACTCGGCGTTCGAGATCGATCCGGTGTACACGGCGCTGGATGCCAACCCCGTCGGTGCGCCGCTTCCGGGGGCGTACCCGTATACGCGAGGCATTCATCCCACCGGCTACCGCGGACGCCTGTGGACCATGCGCCAGTTTGCGGGCTTCGGGACCGCGCACGAGACGAATGCGCGATTCAAGTTCCTGCTGGAGAACGGGCAAACCGGGCTCTCCACGGCGTTCGACTTTCCCACCTTGATGGGCTATGACGCCGACCATCCGCGATCGGAGGGTGAAGTCGGCAAGACCGGCGTGGCGATCTCGAGCCTGTCAGACATGGAGGTCCTCTTCGAGGGGATCCCGCTCGACCAGGTCTCGACATCGATGACGATCAACGGCCCCGCGGTCATCCTCTTCTGCTTCTACGTCGCAGCGGCCGAGCGGCAGGGCGTGCGGGCCGACCAGCTGCGTGGAACGGTCCAGAATGACATCCTCAAGGAGTACATGGCGCAGCACGCCTGGTGTTATCCCATTGAACCGGCGCTGCGACTGATCGTCGACCTCTTCGAGTGGGGCGCCGAGCACGCGCCGCAGTGGAATACCGTGTCCATCTCGGGCTACCACATTCGCGAAGCCGGCGCGACCGCGGCGCAGGAGCTGGCCTTCACCCTCGCCAACGGCTTTACGTACGTGGAGCGCGGCATCGCGCGCGGGCTCGACGTGGACGCGTTTGCCCCGCGCCTCTCGTTCTTCTTCGACATCCACAACGATTTCTTCGAGGAGATCGCCAAGCTTCGCGCCGCGCGCCGCATCTGGGCGCGCCGGATGCGCGTACACTTCGGGGCGAAGGACCCTCGATCGTGGATGCTCCGGTTCCACTCGCAGACGGCCGGGGTCACCCTGACCGCGCAGCAACCGATGAATAACGTGGTGCGCGTGGCCTACCAGGCGCTGGCCGCCGCGCTGGGCGGCACGCAGTCACTGCACACCAACTCGATGGACGAAACGCTCGCGCTCCCCACCGAGCAGGCGGTGCAAGTCGCCCTCCGTACCCAGCAGGTGCTTGCGTACGAGACGGGCGTCCCGAACGTCAGTGACCCGTTAGGCGGGTCATGGTACGTCGAGGCGCTCACCGATCGCCTTGAGCGCGATGCCGAGGCGCTGTTTGCCCAGATCGAGGAACAAGGCGGGGTGGTGCGAGGCATTGAGCAGGGATGGTTCCAGCGAAAGATCGCCGAGAGCGCCGCGCGTCAGCAGTGGGAAATCGAGCAGCATCGGCGCGTGATCGTCGGAGTGAATGAGTTCACGACTTCGGATGAGGAGCTGGCGATCCCGGTGCTCAAGGTAGGGGCGCGCGCCGAAGCCGAACAGCGCGCGCGCATGGCCGAGATGCGGGCGGCGCGGGATCAAGCGCTGGTCGAGGCGCGGCTGCAGGCGCTCACGGACGCGGCGGCGACGACCGGCAACCTCATCCCCTTCATCCTGGATTGCGCGCGCGCGAACTGCACGCTCTACGAAATCCGGCATGCGATGGAGCTCCAGTTCGGCGCATACCGCGAGCCGGTGTTCTTCTGATCCGGAAACCTGCACGCGGGGGCCGAACGGCTCCCGCGACCGACGGCGAGTGGTGGACCTCGTACTTTGGCGAGGAGTACCTGCTGGAGTTCGAGCCCATCTTCAGCCCGGTGGAGGACCGGGTGCAGGTCGCTCGCCTGGTCGAGCTCCTGGGGCTGCCCGCCGGTGCGCGGGTACTGGATTGCCCGTGCGGTCAGGGGCGCCACACACACCTGCTCGCCGAAGCGGGGTTCCGGGTGGACGGCCTCGACTACTCCCGCGCGCTGCTCCAACGCGCCATCGCGCGTGGGACCGGGCCAACCCTGCGATACCGTCAGGGCGACATGCGCCGGTTGCCTGCACCGTGGAGTGGCCGGTTCGATGTGGTGCTCAACCTCTTCACCTCGTTTGGCTTTTTCCTCGACCCCCGCGACGATGTTCGGGTCATCGGCGAGTTTGCCCGGGTGCTCCGTCCGGGCGGTGTCCTTGTCTGGCATGGCGGGAGCCGCGACGGCGTGATGGCGCGATTCGTGTCCAAGGACTGGTGGACGACCGCAAACGGGACCACGGTGGTACAGGAACGTCGCTTCGACGCGTGGTCGGGGGTTCTGACGATCACGAGCGCCTTCTCTGGCGGCCCACGCGCCCTCGCCCCCCGGGAGCACCGGATTCGTCTGTACACGGCGACCGAACTATCCCGCCTCCTGAATGACGCCGGCCTGGTTGTTGAATTGGCCGAAGACGCGTGGTCTGGGCGGCCGCTGCGGCGGACGTCGAGCGAGATGTTGCTCGTCGCGCGGAAGGCGTGACGGTTCGGCTGGCGTCGGCGTCCGCCGATGGTGGTCGGGTCGCGCTGCCCCGGTCTCGTAGCCGCGACTAGTTTTCGTCCCGGAACCCTTTCCCCCGAGCATGTCGAACCGTCCGATTCGTGTCCTTGTCGCCAAACCCGGGCTCGATGGCCATGACCGCGGCGCCAAGGTCGTCGCGGCCGCCCTGCGCGACGCCGGCATGGAGGTCATCTATACCGGCCTGCACCAGACGCCGGAGATGATTGCGACGGCGGCGATCCAGGAGGACGTCGACGTCGTCGGCTTGTCGATCCTGAGTGGTGCGCACATGACCTTGTTCCCAAGAGTGCGCCAGCTCCTCGTGGAGGCGGGTCGCGCGGAGATCCTCATCACGGGTGGCGGGATCATCCCCAAAGAGGATATGGACATCCTGCGTGCGCAGGGGATGGGTGAGCTGTTTGGCCCGGGCACCAGGACCACCGACCTGATCGAATACATCCAGGGCTGGTTCGCGGCACGGGAGCAGGCATCCACGTGACATCGCGTTTGCGGTCCCTGAGCGCGGAGCTTCGGCTCCTGGAAGAGCAGCTGCGACTGGGTGGGGGCGAGGACAAGATCGCGCGCCAGCACAAACAGGGGAAGCTGACCGCGCGGGAACGTATCGCGGGCCTTGTGGACGAGGGAACGCGCTTTCTTGAGGTAGGGTTGCTGGTCGCACACGACCAGTACGAGGGCCAGGCGCCCGGCGCCGGGGTGGTCACCGGGCTCGGCGTGGTGAGTGGTCGCGACGTGGTGGTGGTCGCGAACGATGCCACCGTGAAGGCGGGCTCGTGGTGGCCCGAAACGATCAAGAAGATGCTGCGCGCGCAGGAGATCGCGATGCGGTGTCGCGTGCCGATCATTTACCTGGTCGACTCCGCCGGGGTGAACCTGCCGTACCAGGGCGGGGTGTTCCCGGGACAATACGGGGCGGCGCGGCTGTTCTACTACAACTCGATCATGCGGCGGTACCTCCGGGTTCCGCAGATCGCGGCGGTGATGGGGCCGTGTATTGCTGGTGGGGCGTATCTCCCGGCGCTGTCCGACGTGATCCTGATGGTGAAGGGCACGTCGTTCATGGGACTTGGCGGGCCCAACCTCGTGAAGGGGGCGACGGGCCAGGTGATCGATGGCGAGACGCTTGGCGGCGCGGTCACCCATACGGAAGTCAGCGGGGTGGCGCACTACGCGGTGGACGACGACGCCGCCTGCCTGGCGAAAATTCGCGATCTGGTGGCCCGGTTGCCGGGGCGGGGGGCCCCCCCCCGGTCTCAAGATAGGGGCGCGATCGCGCAGGAACACAACCATTCCATTGCAGGTGGTGACCGAATCACCGCACGCGACCTCTACGCGCTGCTTCCCTCGGATCACCGCATGCCCTACGACATGCACGAGGTCCTGCGCGCCATCGTGGACGACGGGTCCCTCGACGAATTCCAGGGCAACCTCGCCAAGGAAATGATCTGCGGCGACGCGCGCATCCACGGCATCCCCGTCGGCGTCATCGCCAACCAACGCGGCCTCATCAAGGGCCGCGCCGGTGAACGGCCCCGGTTCGGGGGCATCATCTACCCGGAAAGCGCCGAGAAAACCGCGTTCTTCATCGACCGCTGCGACCGCCAGGGCATTCCCCTGTTGTTCATTCAGGACGTCTCAGGCTTCATGGTCGGTGGCGAAGCCGAGCACGAGGGAATCATCCGCGCGGGCGCGCGCTTTGTCGAGGCCATGGCCTGCGCGCGCGTGCCCAAGGTTGTCCTCACCGTGAATCACGCCTCGGGCGCCGGCTACTACGCCATGGCCGGGCAGGGGTTCGATCCCGACTTCATCCTCTCCTGGCCCAGCGGCCGTATGGGCGTCATGGAAGGCGAAGCCGCGATCCAGGCCGTCCACGGCCCGGCGCTCGAAGCCGCCAAGCGCGCAGGCACCACGCCGGGACCCGAGGTCGTGGCCGCCGTGGACGAGATGCGCGCCGACTACGAACACCAGCTGGACGCCCGCTACGCGGCCGCCCGTGGGTACGTCGACGCCGTGGTGTACCCCGATGAAACCCGCGACGTCCTGGCCCAGGTGCTGCGCGTCACTCTGCACAATCCCGGGCCACACATCGGTGCGTTTGTCCTCCCCCCGCAGCCGGAGCCAACTTGATGAAGGATGTCGTGCGTGTAGCCGCTGGCCAGGGCTTCTGGGGCGATTGGCTCGCCGCGCCCCGGCGCCAGGTCGAAGGTGGTCCGGTGGACTACCTGATGCTGGACTACCTCGCCGAAGTCACGATGTCCATCCTGCAGAAGCAGAAGGAACGTGACGCGAAGATGGGGTATGCCCGCGACTTCATCGGCGCCGTCGATTCCGTCCTCGAGGCCGTCGTGCAGCGTGGCGTTCGCGTGATAGCCAATGCAGGTGGGGTCAATCCCCACGGCTGCGCCGACGCCCTCCTCTCCCTCGCCGACCAGCGTGGGGTTCGTGGTAAGCTGCAGCTCGGCGTCGTCACCGGGGATGACCTCCTGCCACGCCTCGACGCGCTCATCGCCGCCGGGCACCCGCTCGCCAATATGGACACCGGGGCGCCACTCACCGACGTCCGCGACCGGGTGCTCTCTGCCAACGCCTACATCGGATCGGAGCCGATCATCGAGGCGCTCGGCCAGGGCGCCAACATCGTGATCACGGGCCGCTCGACCGACACGGCGCTCACCATGGCCCCGCTGCGTTACGAATTCGGCTGGGACGCCCAGGATTGGGATCGACTGGCGGCCGGCATTATCGCCGGCCACATCATCGAATGTGGGGCCCAGTGCTCCGGTGGCAATTGCCTCCACGACTGGCAAACCATCCCCGATCTCTGGAACGTCGGATACCCGATCGTCGAGGCCCGGCGCGACGGCACCTTCGAGGTCGTCAAGCATCCGGGCACCGGCGGACGGATCTCCGTCCCCTCGGTGACCGAGCAGCTGGTCTACGAAATGGGGGATCCCCACAGCTATATCACGCCGGACGTCACGGCAGACTTCACGAGTATTCAGCTGGCGGCCTCGGGCCCGGATCGCGTGCGCGTCTCCGGGATCGTGGGACGGCCCCCGACCGACAAGCTCAAGGTCTCGATTGCCTACCGCGCCGGGTTCAAGGCCGTCGGTACCCTGGTCTACGCGTGGCCGGACGCCATGGCCAAGGCGCGGGCAGCCGATGACGTCCTGCGCCGACGCTTCGTGATGCTCGGCATGCGCTTTGATGCGATCGTCACCGAGTTCGTCGGGGCGACGTCGACCCACGGCTATCTCGCCGGTGACGGCCACGAGGCCAACGAGGTGCAGCTGCGCATCGGTGTCCGGTCGCCCGACAAGACTATGGTCGAGAAGTTCACCCGTGAGCTGGCCCCGCTCGTCCTCAATGGACCGCCGACCGTCACCGGATTTGCCGGCGGCCGTCCCAAGGTCGAGGAAATCGTCGCCTATTGGCCGGCCCTGGTCGACAAGACCGTCGTCACCCCGGTCGTGGAGATCCGCTCATGAAGGTGCGACTGCTGGACCTCGCCCACGCCCGCTCCGGCGACAAGGGAGACACCGCGAACGTCGGCGTGATCGCCCTCCGGCCGGAATTCTATCCCATCCTGGTCCGCGAACTCACGGTGGAACGCGTCGCCGAGCACTTCCGGGGCATGATCACCGGCCCCGTGCAACGGTACGAACTGCCGAACCTCAAGGCCCTGAACTTCCTGCTCCACGGGGCCCTGGACGGCGGCGGCACCCTGTCGCTCAAGACCGACGCCCAGGGCAAGGTGTACTCGACAGCCCTCCTGCGCATGGTCCTGGACCTGCCGGCGGCCGAGGTCGCAGCCGTCCATGGTGGCACGGCCCGCGATTCCTGACGAATGTCCCGCCCGACCGCGATCAAGCTGGCGCTGGCCGGCATCGGCTTGGCGCTGTTTGCCGCCGGCGTCCGGTTTGAGAGTGACCGACTGCGCTGGGCCGCCATCGTCGCGGTCGCCCTGGCGTTCCTGATGCGCTTCTTCGAACGCGACCGACAGGACTGACCTGCGGGACCGAGGAACCGTCGCCGCCGGGAGCACGTGGCCGGTTAGTTTCCGGGCGTGCCCTCCCATCCGTCCCAGATACCGGAACTTCTCGCCCCCGCTGGCTCCCTGGAGGCGGTCCGCGCCGCGATTGCCAACGGCGCAAACGCGGTCTACCTCGGCGCCGAGCGATTTAATGCGCGCGATGAAGGCGCCCAGCTGACCATGGCGGAGGTGGGGGTGGCCTGCGCGATGGCACACGACCGGGGGGTGCGCGTGTACCTCACCCTCAACATCCTCCTGAAGGACGCCGAACTCTCCGATGCACTGCGTCACCTGGGTGAAGCCATCGACCTCGGGGTCGATGCGGCCATCGTCCAGGACCTCGGGCTGATCCGGCTAATCCAGCGCGTCTACCCGTCCTTTGAGGTGCATGGGTCGACCCAGCTTACCGTTCACGACGTCAGCGGCGCCCGGTTCATGCGCACCCTCGGCATCAACCGCGTCGTCCTCGCGCGCGAGAACACACTGGAGGACATCCGCACCATCCGCGACGCGGTCCAGGACCTTGGGCTCGAGGCGTTTGTCCATGGGGCCCTCTGCATCTCGTACTCCGGGCAGTGCTTGATGTCCGGGATGATCTCCGAGCGGAGCGCCAACCGGGGGTCGTGTGCGCAGTCGTGTCGCAAGGACTACGTGCTGACCGACACAGTGACGGGCGCCGAGCTGGATCGCGGGTACCTTATCTCCGCGAGGGACCTCGCCGCGCACGACCAGCTGGCCGAGCTTCACGCGGCCGGCATCAGCACCCTCAAGGTCGAAGGCCGAAAGAAGAAGCCGGAATACGTCGCCACCGTCACCCTGGGGTACCGGCGCTGGCTGGACCGCCTGCAGGCCGGTGAGCTGGCGGTGCCGGAATTCGAGGACGTGCGCCCCCTGGTCCAGATCTACTCCCGCGGCTTTACCGCGGGGATGTTGGTCGGCCGCGCCGGGCGCGACTATGTCACCCGAGAGCAACCCGACAACCGGGGACACGAAATTGGCGTGGTCGTGCGCAGCGACCCGGGCGAGGTGATCGTGGAGGTCACGCACGCCGTCGCCGAACGTGACGGCCTGGGCTTCGAGCCGCCGCCAGGACACCGTGGACGTGGCACCGGCTTCACCGCGCAATCGGTGCAGACAATCGGTAGCGCGTCCACCGGACGCGTCCGTCAAGTGATTCGCAGCAGGGAGCGCATTCCCGTGGGTTGGCGCGTCTTCCGGAATGGGGAGGCGGCGCTGCTGGAACGCGCGCGTGCCACGTGGGCCTCGCTGCCGACGTCAACGCGCGAACGCAAGCAGGTCGTCGACGTCCGGTTGTTCGGCGCCGCCGGCAGCCCCCTCAAGGCCATCTGGGTGGCCGGCGACGAGCAGGTCGAGACCCGAAGCGACGTCGCGCTCACCCCCGCCACCCAACATCCGCTCGACGTCTCGCGCCTGCGGGAGCAGCTGGGCCGCCTCGGCGAGACCCCGTTCGTGCTGGGGTCGCTCGACATGCAGGGGGTTGGCACCGGGGTGTTCCTCCCTGTGCGCGCCTTGAATGCACTCCGCACGGCGGCCGTCGAGGAGTTGACCCTGCGGCGCGACTGGACGCGCGCGGCCGACCAGGCGATCCGCACGGCGACCATTGCCGCAGCGACCTCGTTGACTGGCGTGGCGTCGCCCGTGTCGCACACCGCGGCGCGCCTCGTCGCGACGACGTGCGACGTCGACCAGGCGCGCGAGGCCGCACAGGCGGGAGCCACCGAGGTCGTCGTGGATCCCTTCCTGCGACACCCGGTGCCTCCCGTGAGCCGCGTGGTGGCACTCGCCGAGGAGCTGCACGCGACAGGCGCGCGATTGCGGCTGCGACTGCCAACGATCGTGCGCCCCGAAGAACGACGCACGCTGGACAAGTGGCTCGCAACCGGCCTGGCGATCCAGGTGGGACATGTCGGCCTCGCCGTCGAACTCGCCGCGGCCGGCCGCGACGTCGTCGCCGACTACGCCGTCAACTGTACCAATGCCCACACGGCCGCCCTGCTGTTTGAACGTGGCATCGCCCGCATCGTGGCGTCGGTCGAGCTGACGGTGGACGAGCTCGCGCGGATGGTTGCCCCGTGGGAGGGCCGTGGGTTCGACGTGGTGCTCTATGGGCGCCCGGAGGGGATGACCATTGAGCATTGCGTCCTCTCCGCCGCGTTCGACCGGGTCGCCACGACCTGTCGTGACCTGTGTGTGTCCAAGCACCGCACGGTGGAGTTGACCGATCCGGCCGGATACACCTTTCCGGTGGCCACCGACGCCGCGTGTCGCAACCGGCTCCTCCACTCGCGCCCCATCGAGGGGTCCGAGTTTGTGGCCGCGTTAGGCACGGCAGGGCTTCGGGGATTCCAGCTGCTGTTCAACGTGCCGGGCGACGCGGTGGGACGCGTCACCTCCGCCTATGCGGCGTCGATCGCGGCCGGGGGCAGCGTCCCCGGGACCCTGAGTCCACGCGAGTTGGTGGGGAGCGCTTTCACCCGCGGGCATTTCGTCCGCGCGGTGTGACGTGGCGACGGGTCGGCCCGGATGGCCTAACGCCAGCCGAGCCGCAGGGACCACGTGGGACTCCCGGATGACGGGCTGACCCCAAGCACCCGTGGCGACGGATCGTCTTCCGGGGCGAAGGGGGAGGGCGTTGCCTCTCCGGGCCGTACCCGTCCCGATGTTACATTCCCCACGCACGACATGAGACGCATCCTCGGCCGTCGGACCGCCGCTGGTCGCTGCCTCTCCGACCCCGGCCACCAGATCACGATGGACGATTCCCAGTATTTCTCGGAGCAACATCTGCAGGTGCGCGACATGGTGCGCGCGTTTGCCCGTGAAGCGGTGGCGCCCGTTGCCGCCCGCTACGACGCCTCGGCCGAATTTCCCTGGGAGAACATCGCCCGCATGGCCGACCTCGGCCTCTTGGGCGTCCCCTGGTCCGAAGAGCTGGGCGGCGCCGGGCTCGACCTGACGTCGTACATGATCGTGATCCATGAGCTGGCGCGCGTCGATGCCTCGCATGGCCTCACCATTTCGGCCCACACCACCCTCGGCACCTCGCCCATCGTCCACTTCGGGACCGAGGCACAGCGGCAGCGCTATGTCCCGCTGCTGGCCTCTGGCAAGGTGATGGGCGGCTTCGGCCTGACGGAGGAAGGGGCGGGGAGCGACGCGGGGGGCACGCGCACGACGGCGGTCCGCAAGGGAGATCGCTACATCCTCAACGGGTCGAAGCGGTTCATCACGCACGGCGGGGTCGGCGAAATCTTTGTGGCTACCGCGGTGACGAACCCCGAAGCCGGCACGCGTGGTATCTCCAGCTTTATCCTCACCAAGCGAAACGACGACATCGCCCGCGCGACTCCGTACGGGATCGGGACCGATGCCTCCCTGCCGGCGATGCCGGGCTTCACCTCCGGCCGGAAGGAGGACAAGCTCGGCTGGCGTGCTTCAGACACGCGAGAGTTGATCTTTCAGGATGTTGAGGTGCCCGTCGAGAACCGGTTGGGTGAGGAGGGGCAGGGGTTCATCAACTTCATGCGCACCCTCGATGCCGGCCGCATCGGCATTGCCGCCCTCTCCCTCGGGATTGCCGAAGGGGCCTTCGAGGAGGCGCTGCGCTACTCCACCGTCCGCAAGCAGTTCGGCCAGCCCATCTCGAGCTTCCAGGGCGTGAGTTTCCAACTCGCCGACATGGCCACGGAAATCGAGGCCGGCAAGCACCTCGTCTACCACGCGGCCCGCATGCTTCAGGAAGGCAAGGCGGTCACGAAGAGCGCCGCGATGGCCAAGTTGTTCTGCTCCGAGTTGGCCATGCGCGCCACGATCAAGGCCATCCAGGTCCACGGCGGGTACGGCTATACCAAGGAGTACCCGGTGGAGCGGATGATGCGGGACGCCAAAATCTGCGAGATCGGGGAAGGCACCAGCGAGATCCAGCGTCTGGTGATTGCACGCGAGCTGCTTCGGGAGATTGGTGCGTGAGTTATTCGCTCCTGGCCAAGCGGTTGCGATTGCCGCTTGGGTTCCTTCTTTCCGGCGCGTACCTCGCCTTGGCTCGCCCCAGCGCACGCGGGCTCGCCCTCGGTGGTGCCATAGCCCTCGTGGGCGTGGTCGTGCGAGCCTGGGCATCCGGGCACATCATGAAGAACGACCGGCTCGCCACCACGGGGCCCTACGCGCACACCCGCAATCCCCTCTATTTCGGTTCGTTCCTGATCAGTGCCGGCTTTGCGGTCGCCGCGCATTGGGCCTTGCTGGTGGTTGTGGCAGGCTTCTTCGCCTTGATCTATGTTCCGACCATGCAACGTGAGCGTGCCAACATCGCCGGGCGGTTTCCCGAGGCGTATGCCGCCTATGCGCGGAACGTCCCGATGTTCGTGCCGCGACTGACCCCGTGGCGGCAGGCGGATGCGACCGCGACGATCGGTTTCTCGCGTGCGTTGTACATGAAGCACGGCGAATGGAAGGCGGCGCTCGGATTCCTGGCAGCCCTCCTTGTGTTGGCACTAAAGCTCCAGTGGTCCTGGTGACCCCGAGCGGCGTGTCGGCACCCTTGGTGTTCTTTCTGCGGTGGCTCGCGCGACTCGCGGGCCTTCGCGTTTTCGTGTCACGTGCGTGGCGCCGCCGGACGGTGTCGAGGCGCGTGACCGGCACGATCGCGATGGACAGGGGGGCGCATGCTCCCGATCGCCAGTCCCGGGACGGCCGCGCTCCGCTGGAGCGCTCGGTCGTCCCCTCGGCTGCGACGATCACCCGGCGCGTCGGGCCAACGTCCCACACGGCTCCTCGCACGCACCGGCCTGGTGCCGCTTCGCGACGGACCTCACCCCATGGACCTGCCAGTTGTGGTCACCTCGAGTCGCGAGGACCGCGCACGGCCAGGGCACTAGATGAAGCGCGAGATCCTGATCAACTCCACGTCCCGGGAGACCCGGGTAGCCATCCTCGAGGACGACCAGCTGGTGGAATTGCTGGTCGACCGACCGGAAGCGCGCCGCATGGTGGGCGACATCTACCTCGGACGCGTCGAGGCCGTCCAGCCCGGCATCCAGGCCGCCTTTGTCGACATCGGGACGGAGAAAAGCGCGTTCCTGCACGCGTCTGACGTCGTCCCCATCGACCCCGAGGACGACGACGAGGACGAGGAAGAGGAGGACGACGACGGCCCTCCCACCGGGCGACGGGCCAAGGCACCGCCGATCCAGGACGTCATCAAGAAGGGCGACACGCTAATCGTCCAGGTCTCCAAGGAGCCGATCTCCACCAAGGGGCCGCGCGTCACCGCGCAGGTCAGCTTGGCGGGTCGCTTCCTGGTCTTCATGCCCCACGCCTCCCGTGTGGGCGTCTCACGCAAGATCGGCGAACGGGCCGAGCGCCAGCGGCTGCGCGAGCAGGTCGAATCGATGCTCCCGCCCAAGTCGGGCGGCGTGATCGTGCGTACCGTGGGCGAAGAAGCCACCGAGGACGCGTTCAAGCGCGAACTCGACATGCTGCTTAACACATGGAAGAAGGTCAAGCGGAAGAACACCTTCGTCCGGGCGCCCGCGTTGCTGCACCGCGAAACCAGCCTGACCCGTGGGATCATCCGCGATGTCTTCTCGACCAAGATCGAGAAGGTCGAAGTGGACTCGCGGCAGATTTACAACGAGATCGTCGAATACCTCAAGGGATTCGCGCCGGAGCTGGTCGAGCGGATCCACCTGTATGAGGGCAACGTCCCGTTGTTCGACCGTTCGGAGATCGAGACGGAAATTCGGGACCTGTTCAAGCGCCGCTGTGACCTGCCGTCGGGGGGCTACCTGATCATCGAGCCGACCGAAGCCCTCGTTTCCGTCGACGTGAACTCGGGGCGCTTCACGGGCAAGAAGGACCCCGAGAAGACGATCCTCCGCACCAACCTCGAGGCAGCGCGCGAGCTCGCACGCCAGATCCGCCTGCGCGACATGGGGGGGATCATCGTCGCCGACTTCATCGACATGGAGACCCGCAGTAACCGCGAGAGGGTCGTGCAGGAACTCCGCGGCCACCTCGGCCGCGATCGCGCCCGGACACGGGCGTTCCCGGTGTCCGACCTCGGCCTGATCGAGATGACCCGCCAGCGGGTCCGACAGAGCCATTTCCAGTCGATGACCGGGCCCTGTCCAACCTGCCACGGGACCGGTCGGGTCTTCACCCCGGAGACGATCGTCCGCCGGGTGGAACGGTCCGTGAAACGCATGGGCGCCGAGGGGCGCAAGGAGCACGTCGTGGTCAAATTGCACCCCGACGTCGCCTTCTTCCTCCTGGAGACCGAGAAGGACTTCTTGAAGAAGCTCGAGCGCGTCGGGGGGTTTCCGGTCGAGCTGCGCGACGACCCTCTCCTCCGACCGGACGAGTTCAAGTTGGTCCAGAAGGGCGCGGGACGAGACGTCACGCAGCAGTACGCGGTGGTCTGAGCTGTTCCGGGGCCGGGCACGAAGCCGGTCCCGGACAGCCTTCGTGGGTCTCATTTCCCTGTCCCACTTGCCATTACCCCAGCCTACCCTCTAGCTTCTTGGGCTCGCATCTGCCCGATTTACCATGACTTACGCAATCATCCGGACTGGTGGCAAGCAGTTCCGGGTTGAGCCGGGGACGACTCTTCGTATCCCCTCGCTCCCCGGTGATGCCGGCACGTCCATCGAGTTCAACGAGGTCCTCCTCGGTTCCACCGGTTCCGAAGCGAAGGTCGGCGTTCCGACCCTCGCGGGTGCCCGCGTGACCGGCGAGATCGTCAAGCAGGGCCGCGACGACAAAATCATCGTCTTCAAGTTCAAGCGCCGAAAGAACTACGCGCGCAAGCAGGGCCATCGGCAGGGGTTCACCGAGGTCCGCATCAACGACATCACCCTCGGCTGAGCGAGGCTCTCTCCATGGCTCACAAGAAAGGCGTCGGCTCATCGCGCAACGGCCGCGATTCGAACCCGAAATATCGCGGAATCAAGAAGTACGGCGGCGAGCGCGTCATCGCCGGCAACATCATCCTGCGTCAGTGCGGCACGCACTGGCATCCGGGTCGCAATGTCGGCCTCGGAACCGACTACACCATCTACGCCCTCGTGGCGGGAACGGTGAAGTTCGAGCACAAGGACAAGCGCCGCATGCGCGTGTCGGTGGAACCCGCTGCGTAAGGCGGCCGCGTGTAAGAGTCAGAGCGCACCCCGGTTTGGGGTGCGCTTTTGCTTTGTCCGGGCCGGGGCTCACGGCGGGTCGCACCCGCGCCAGCTCCAAGGCCCGGGCCCGAACGCCGCGCGGCGGCCTTAGCCTTAACGCGTCCGAGGCCCCAACGTCCCACCAGCTAGAGTGTGCGATGGCCGATGGAACACTTACTCTCTCCGAGGCATCAGATGCCGACCTCGTGGCCCGCTGGCAGGCAGGCGACGAGCGAGCCGCATCGCGTCTCGTGGAACGGCACGCCGAGGCGGTGGCACGATTCGTCGGCAGCCTGGGGCTGCGGAGCGGGGTGGAGGACGTCGTGCAAGACACGTTTATCCGGGCTTTCGGGGCGTTGGCGTCTTTTCGGGGCGAAAGCTCGCTGCGTACCTGGCTGTTCACGATCGCACGACGTTTGGTGTCGGATGTCCGCCGGGCCCGCAAGCGGCACCCGGAGGACGAGGAGGTCCGCGAGGGGGACGCCGCCACGGAGTATGACGCCCTCGACATCGTGATTGCCGACGAGTCCCATCGCCGGATGCGGGCCGCACTGGCGACGTTATCGCCGACGCAACGTGAGGTGTTTGTCTTGCGCGTGAACGAAGGGTTGTCCTACAAGGAGATCGCCGAGGTCGCGGGGACCACGGAAGGGGCGGCACGGGTGCACTATCACAACGCACTGCGGCAGGTGAAGGAGCGTCTCAATGCTTGATTGCAACAACATCGACATCCGGGAACAACTGCCCGACCTGCTCCATGGCCGGTTGGACGCCACCCGCGTGGCCCTGGTCGAACAACACCTGTCCGCGTGCGCGGAGTGTCGGGCGGAGCTGGACGTGTTGCGATCGGCGCGTGCCGTGCTGACGGCGACGCCGACCCCGCGGATCGACCATCAGGCGATCCTCGCCGCCGTGGCGCGGACGCATGTGACCCCCGAGGCCCGCCCGGTGCGCTGGCGATGGGCTGCGGCCATCACCCTCGTGATCCTGGGAGGGACGTCGGTGGCTACCGCGGTGCGCTCCTTCCGGAACGACCCCACCTCAGACTCCACCCAGGTCCCCGCGATCGTCGCCAGTATTGACACTCCGACGGCCGTGCCAACCTCGACGCCGACGGTCGTCCCGACCGTCGGTGAGCCGAGTGCGGTCAGGTTGACGGCAGGAGGCGGCATCGACGACCTCGCCGATGAAGATCTGGAGGCGCTGATTGGCGCTCTGGAGAAGATCGAGGTCGCCCCGCATGCGGAGCCGGAGGGGTCGCGCCAGTCGCGCTGGATCTCCAGCTCGACCGGAGGGAACTAGCCATGCGATGGCGTGCGCTGTGTGCGGTACTGGGTACCATGGTGGCGGCCGCCACCATGGACGCGCAGGGCGGTGGTCGGCTGCGGCAGGATTCGTCCGACCGGGGCCGCCTCGAGGAGCGCTTTCGGGAGCGGCTCGCGCTCATCATGAGAGAACGCTTGTCCCTCAGCGACGATCAAATGGTTCGCCTCGGCGAGGTCAATCGACGATTCGAGGGCGAGCGTCGCACCCTCATCCGGGAGGAGTTGGACGTGCGACGGGAGATGCGCCGGGCCCTTCGTGCGGACTCGACCGCGCCTGACGCCGTGGTGGACGCACTGCTGGAGCGCAGCCTGCGCGTGGAGCGTCGACGACTGGAGCTCTTCGAGCAGGAACAACGAGAATTGCGCCAATTCCTGAGTCCGGTGCAGCGGGCCCGCTACGTCGGGATGCAGGAGCAGTTGCGTCGCCAAATGGACGAGATGAGGGATCGCCGGAGTGGCCCTCCGGCGGATCGTCTGGAGACCCCAGGATTGCGCCGCCCGCGACGTCCGGGCGGGGAAGGCCCTTGAGCTTCGGCGCTCGGGTGCCTAGCCTCATTGGTGCGCCCGGGTGGCGGAACTGGCAGACGCAGCGGACTCAAAATCCGCCGGGCTTCGGCCCTTACGAGTTCGACTCTCGTCCTGGGCACTCACTGGAGCGGCGCATCGAAGGATGCGCCGCTTTTCTTTGTACTGGCCTCTCGCCCCGACATGCTCCGTCCGTCGATCCTGGTCACCCGTCGCCTCCCGGCACCCATTGAGACCGTACTGCGCGAGCGCTACCGCGCGACCCTGAGTTCAGACGACCGACAGTTGACCCGAGCGGAGTTGGGCACCGCCCTTCGCGAATTCGACGTGGTGCTCTGCACCCTGGGGGATCGGCTCGATGCGGGACTCCTGGAAGGCACCCCTCGACGAACCGTTTTCCTCGCGAACTTCGGCGTGGGAACGAATCACATTGACTTGGCGGCGTGCCGTCGGATTGGGATGCCCGTCAGCAACACACCCGGCGTCCTGACCGAGGATACGGCCGACCTGACGATGCTGCTCCTTCTGGCCGTGGCACGGCGCGCCTGGGAGGGAGACCGAGAGCTGCGAGCGGGAGCGTGGACTGGCTGGCGACCGACCCACATGCTCGGGACCCGGGTGTCCGGCAAGACGTTAGGCATCGTCGGCATGGGCCGGATCGGCCGCGCCGTGTCCCAGCGCGCGCGCCAAGGGTTCGGGATGTCCGTGGCCTATTGGTCCCGCACGAGGCTGCCGCTTAGCGAGGAGTCCCAGCTGGGCGTGCGATGGTGCGATTCCCGGGACGACCTGCTGAGCTCGGCCGACTTCGTTTCGTTGCATTGTCCGGCGACCGAGGGGACGCGCCACCTCATCGATGGCTCCGCCCTTTCAGCGATGCGACGTGGGGCGTTTCTCGTGAACACGGCGCGCGGCGACGTCGTGAACGAGTCCGCACTCCTTGGCGCCCTCGATGCAGGGCAGCTCGCCGGCGCAGCCCTCGATGTGTTTGACGGCGAGCCCGCAGTGAACCCGGCGCTCCTGGCCCACCCGCACATCGTCACCCTTCCACATCTTGGTAGCGCGACCATCGAAAGTCGGGTGGCGATGGGGGAGCGTGTCCTGGCCAACATTGCCGCCTGGGTGGCGGGCGAACCACTTCCCGATCGCGTGGCCTGACTGCGGTCGCTTGTGGGCTTAATGCGGACGCCAATAGCTTACCTGCTTCCGCACGACGTGCCCCTCGCTTCCTCCCCACATGTCCCTTGCCCTGAGTGCGCGTTCCGGTCGCGCAGCATCCGCCAATACGCCGATGCTAGCCTGCCTCCTGCCGGTGGGGAGTGGCCTGCCGTCCGACCTTCGCGAGTTGGACAAGGCGTTGGGTGGGGCCCTCAAGCGCAGTTTTGACCGGCGGGACTTTCGGGGTGGACGGGACGAGCAGCTGCATCTGGTGGGGGGTTCCCGTGGCCCTCGTCGGATCCTCCTCGTGGGCATGGGTAGCGCTGGGTCCAGGGAGTCCGCATTGCGCCGGGCCGCCGCCCTCGCGGGCCGTCAGGCGCACAGGGCGGGGGTCGGCTCCCTAACCCTCGTCTCCTCGGGCTGGACGCCGTCCGAGCTCGAGCAGGCAGCTATTGGGGTCCAGCTGGGGTCATGGGAGTACCTCGAGATGAAGACTCCCGTCCCGGAGTCGGACCGACGGGCGCCGCTGGCCTCCGTGACATTCCTCGTCGACGATACCCAGAGCGCGACGGCGTCTCTGGCTTCCGCGGCCGCCATCGGCGAGGGGTATGCCATGGCACGCCGCCTGGCGAACATGCCTGGCAACGTCTGCACGCCGGACCTGCTGGCCGATACCGCGCGCGACCTCGGGAAGCGCCACAAGCTCCGGGTAACGGTGCTGGGTCGCAAGGAGATGGAGCGCGAAGGGATGGGATCATTCCTCTGCGTCGCGCAGGGCACCCCGCAGGACCCCAAACTGGTGGCCATCGAGTACGGGCAGGGTCCGAAGGGCCAGGCACCGATCGTCCTGGTGGGCAAGGGCTTGTGCTTCGATACGGGAGGCATCTCGATCAAACCCGCGGAGCGCATGGAGTTCATGAAGTTCGACATGTGCGGTGCCGCTGGCGTGATTGGCGCCATGGAGGCGATTGCGCGACTCGGCCTCAAGCAGAATGTCGTTGGAGTGTTCGGGGCCACGACCAACATGCCGAGTGGCGTCGCGGTCAAGCCGGGCGACATTGTGCGCGCGTCCTCGGGCAAGACGATCGAGATCATCAACACAGATGCCGAGGGACGGCTCGTGCTGGCCGACGTGCTGCACTGGGTCAAGCAGTATCACCCGGCCGCCGTGATCGACGCCGCCACGCTCACGGGCGCCTGTGTTGTCGCGCTGGGTAACAGCACGACTGGGGCGATGGGGAACGATGACGCGTTGATGGCAGAGGTGATCGCCGCCTCACGGCGTGCGGCCGAGCCGGCATGGCAACTTCCGCTCACGGACGAGTACAAGGAACAGATCCGCTCCGTCGTTGCCGACATCAAGAACACCGGAGGACGAGCGGGCGGTGCGCTCACGGCGGCCGCATTTCTGAACGAGTTCGTGGACTATCCATGGGTGCATCTGGACATCGCCGGGACGGCGTACGGCGAAAGCGACCTGACGATCATGCCGGTAGGCGCCACCGGGGTGCCGGTGGGAACGTTTGTCGAGTTCGTCCGGGGACGCGCCCACTGACCGGGATGCGTCGCTGGTGTCTCAGGACCGGTCTCGGCCTCCTGGTCGGGGCCGTTTTTCATGGCAGCGCCGAGGCCCAGGTGCGTGATAGCCTGCGCACGCGGGCGGATTCGCTCAAGGCTGATTCGCTGCGGGCGGACTCGACCGCGCGCGCCCGGACGGATTCCGTGCGACAGGCACGGGTCGACTCCCTGCGCGCGGATTCCCTGATGCAGCAGGACCTCGCGATCATCCGCGAACAGCAAAAGCGGGGCGATTCGATCAAGGTGGCGACCCCAGCCGCAGAAATGCCTCGATTGACCGAGCACCCCGGAGTGTTCCGCTGGGATCGCGAGGCCATCGGCAAGAGCGGGGCGCTGTCGTTAGGCGACCTGCTGGAGACCGTCCCTGGGGTGACGGTCTTCCGGACCGGGTGGCTCGCCTCTCCGGAGCACGCCGCGTACCTCGGGGACTTCCGAGCGGTGCGCGTCTTTCAGGACGGTATTGAGCTGGACAACCTGGACCCACGCAATGGGGAGGTCCTGGAGGTCTCGATGATCCCATTGTGGCCACTGGAAGAAGTTCGCGTCGAGCGGGGGGCCTTCGAGACCCGGGTGTACCTCCAGACCTGGAGAGTGCGAAGCACGACTCCGTCCACCCGAGTGGACATCGGGAACGGGGACCTCCAGACCAACGCCTACCGTGGGTACTACGGCCGCCGCTTTGGCGGGGGCCAGGTGTTGCAGCTGGGCGGCCAGCAGTTCTCCACGCGCGACCCACGGGATGTTGGCGATGGAGACCAGCTTTCCCTGTTTGGGCGAACCGGATGGGCCCGGGGGCGGTGGGGGGCTGACGTGACCTTCATGCGCACGCGGCGGGAGCGAACACAGCAGGAGCGCATCGGGGGAACCGGCATGGCCCTGGCGCCGATTGACCTGACCAACGGCGATGTCACCGCGCGTGCCTCCTACGTGGACACGACGACGGGACTCTGGGCCCAAGTGATCGGCGCCCGCCTGTCTCACCGACAGAGCGCCATCCTGGCCTCAGCGAACACGACGGGTAC
Source organism: Gemmatimonadota bacterium (assembly GCA_016712265.1). NCBI lineage: Bacteria > Pseudomonadati > Gemmatimonadota > Gemmatimonadota bacterium. Next base: position 550,754 of record JADJRJ010000030.1, read on the forward strand.
CCCATCGGTGTCTGACACGATCCCCGACTCGACCGCCTTTGCGGCCTCGACCCGACAGTACGTGGGCGCCATCGGCTGGACTCGTGGAGGGGCGACGCTTTCCGCGACCGTACGCGTCCGCGACCGGGACGGCTCCCGTTCAGTGTCGCCCATGGTTCGAGGGGCCGTGGCGTGGTGGAAACTCGACGCCTCGGGCACAGTCGAGCGTCGGGATGACCTTGGGTTCCTCCGCGCCGAGGGATCAGTACGCCTGCAGCCGTGGTCGCGACTCGCGCTGAGCGGGGCCGCCAGTCGCACGACGTTCGACGACTCGACGATCACCGGCTCCCCGCTCGCGTTTCGTGGCGAGGCCGCGTGGCGCGTGAAGGAGATGTGGGTGGGCGGGGGAGTGATGCAGCGTGATCCCGCACGCCTTCCACCGCCAGTGCTCTTCGACACCGGGTACCGCATGGTCCCGGACCCCGCAGCGACCGGGCTATTCGTGACCGCGCGTGGCCGATTCTGGAAGGACGTGGGATTCGACGCCACCGGGGTTCGATGGACCGAGTCGCGTGGCTTCCGCCCCGAGTTCCAGTCCCACGCGAAGCTGTTCATCGATACGGACTGGCTCACACGCTTCCCATCGGGCAACCTCAACATCCGGTTCGCCCTGACCCACGACTACCGAACACAGGTGCCGTTCGTGCTCGAGGATGACGTGGTGGTGGAATCGGGCCAGTATCGCCTCGTGGGCTTCCAATTGGAGATTCGCCTGATGCAGGCGACCCTCTCGTACCAGTTCCGGAACTTTCTCAACGAGACCTATTCGCAAGTGCCCGGATTTCGGAACTCGCGCCCCGCACAGTTCTATGGCGTTCGCTGGAACTTCTTCAACTGAACCAGGGATGCGCCAATGATCCGCAGCATGACAGGGTTCGGCATCGCGACCGGAAGCATTGGGGCCCGACGCGTCTCGGTGGACGTCCGGTCGGTGAATCACCGTTTCCTCACCTCGACGATCCGCCTGGCGGGCGAACTCTCCCGCTTCGAGTTCGAGGTCCGCGAACTGCTCAAGAAGCGGGTGACGCGAGGCCATGTCAGCCTCGCCGCCCGGTTCGAGGATGCCGTGGCCGATCGGCCGGCCATCGACGAACGGCGTGTGGCGGCCTGGGTCGCCGTCCTGCGCGAACTCAAGGGGCGCCACGACCTCGCCGGTGACGTGGATGTGGCCACGGTGCTGCGCCTACCGGACGTCTTTGCCCGGGAGGAGTCCCCCGGCGAAGAAGACGGTGCGGCGCTGCTCCTCCTCTGCGACCAGGCCCTGGACGCGTTCACCAGTTCGCGGACCGTCGAGGGCGCCACACTCGCCGCCTACTTGCACGATCGCCTGGACCGCGTCGACACCGCCCTGGCGCGCGTCGCAGCGCGCGCCCCCGAACGCGTGCTTGCCCATCGCGAGAAGATCCGACTGGCCGTCGAGGAGTTGCTGGGAGGAACCGCCGTGGATCCCCAGCGCCTGGCTACCGAAGTGGCACTCCTCGCTGAACGCATAGACGTCGGCGAGGAAGTCGCGCGATTCACGGCGCATATCGCCGCGTTCCGGCAGACCCTGGTCGGGGCTCCCGACGGGGTGGGAAAGCGCCTCGGCTTCCTGCTTCAGGAAATGCTGCGGGAGGCCAACACGACCGGGTCAAAGGCCAACGACGTGGCCATCACGAACGACGTCGTCCTGATCAAGGAGGAGCTGGAACGTATGCGGGAGCAAGTGGAGAATATCGAGTGACCCCATTCCCGATCATCCTCTCGTCCCCTTCTGGGGGAGGCAAGACGACGATTGCCCGGATGCTGGTCGAACGGCGCCCGGACGTGGGGTACTCCGTCTCGTGTACCACCCGGTCCCCCCGCGCGGGTGAGGTTCAGGGGCGCGACTACCACTTCCTGACCCTCGCCGACTTCGGGGGGCGGGTCGACCGGGGGGAATTCGCCGAACACGCCCACGTCCACGGCAACCGATACGGCACCCTCAAGGGAGAGGTCGACCGGGTTTTTGCCTCCGGACGGCACGTCATCATGGACATCGACGTCCAGGGAGCACGCCAATTCATGGCATCCTACCCCGAGTCTGTGTTAGTCTTCCTGTTGCCGCCCTCCGCCGACGTTCTGGTGGGCAGGCTGACCGGCCGGAAAACCGAGGACGCGGCGACCACTCTCAAGCGGTTGCAGGGCGCTCGGGACGAGTTGGCGGAGGTGGGGCACTATCAGTACGTCGTCGTGAATGACGACCTGGAAACAGCGTACCGTCAGGTAGCCTCGATCGTCGAAGCCGAGGCGGTGCGCCATGCGAGACTCCCCCGGACGGCCGAGCGGGTTCGGCACATCGTGGGAGCCCTGAACGACCTCATTCAGCAATTCCCAGGAAACTGACCATGCGAGTGTTCACGCCGGACGAAATCGCCAGCAGCTCGGCCAACAAGTACCTCGGGGTGCTCGTCGCCGCCAAGTATGCGCGCGTGCTCAACGAGTTCCCGCGCGACCGTTCCGCCACGCGCGAAAAGAAGCTGACCACCCGGGCGATGGAGGAACTCTCGCAGGGGGACGTCGACTACAAGATCACAGCGCGCAAGCGCGGGGAGTAATCCCGTTCGTCCGTTCGCTGGGCGTCGCGTCCTTCTCGGGGTCACCGGGGGAATCGCGAGCTACAAGTCCGCGACGCTCGCGCGTCGCCTGACGCAGGCCGGCGCCGAAGTGGACGTCGTCCTCACGCGGAGTGCCCAGGAGTTCGTTGGGGCCGTCACCTTCGAGGCCCTGACCGGACGCCCGGTGCATACCGAACTGATCGAGGCGGGACACGCACTCGACCACATCCGTCTGGCGCGATCCGCAGACGTCATCGCTGTCGCCCCGGCCACGGCCGATTTTCTCTCGCGCGCCGCCGCAGGTCGCGCCGACGACCTGCTGACCGCCTGCCTGCTCGCAACACAGGCTCCCGTGTTCCTGGCACCGGCCATGAACGACCGGATGTGGGAACACCCCCAGACCGGTCGCAACGTGGCGCAGCTCCGCGAGATCGGCTATCACGTCCTGGACCCTGACACGGGCGACTTGGCCGTTGGGGAGGGATCGGGGCCGGGGCGCTTGCCCGAGCCCGAGGTGCTGATGGCTCACATCGGCCGTCGGCTGGAGGGGCAGGCCGACCTCAAGGATCGGCATGTGCTCGTCACCGCCGGGCCGACGCGCGAGGCCGTTGATCCGGTCCGCTTCCTGTCGAATCGGTCGAGCGGGAAGATGGGGGTCGCCCTCGCCGCTGCTGCGTGGCGCCGCGGCGCGCGCGTGACCCTGGTCTGCGGCCCGCTGTCCGTCCCCCATCCCGTGGGGGCCACGATCGTGTCGGTCGAATCCGTCGAAGAGATGCACGAGGCCGTCCGTCGCTCGCTGCCATCCGCCGACGTCCTCGTGATGGCCGCCGCGCCGGCGGATTTCCGCCCGTCCACGCTGGCCAGCGAGAAGATCAAGAAGTCCACGGCCCCGGGCGTCATTGCGCTCACACCGACAACCGACATCCTGCAGGCGACGGTTGGCGACCGCGGACGCGGCACGGTCGTCATCGGCTTTGCCCTCGAAACAGAAGATGTGTTGGCCAACGCCCAGCGCAAGCTCGAGGGGAAGGGGCTGGACCTGATCGTCGTCAACGATGCGCGGGAAGTGGGCGCCGGGTTTGGCGTGGACACCAACCGCGTCACGATCCTTCAGCGTCGCGGGGCACCCGAGGCACTTCCGTTGTTGTCCAAGGACGACGTCGCCGACGCCATCCTCGATCGCGCGGTGGGGCTCCTGCCGTGAGTGCCCGCGAACGGTTGCGCACATTCCTCGAGCAGCGCCGTGAGATGGGGGAGACCGAGTTCGTCCTCGACTCCCTTCATGTCGACGACGTGCTGCGGGTGCTCGGGGCCGGGAACGCCGGGCCCGACACCATCGTGGCGGGGCCACCGGCGCCGGTGCCGGCCCCAACGCGGCAGATGCCCGAGCCCCGACCCATGCGGGCCAGCGGCGGTGAGGAGCACGGGAACTGGCGTGACGCGCTGCGCGCCATCGGGAACGACCCGACCGCACTGACCACGCCAGGGGGAGCTGACCGATCCGGTGCTGCGGTCAGCTCCCCGATAGCGCATGGTTCCTCACCCACCTCCGACACGAAACCCGGCCCGACCGTGCCCGCTCCAACAGATCCGCCAGGCGCCATCGCATCGCTCGGGGCGGGGCTCTCGGTCGGCCCACCCCTCGGCACCCTGGGGTCACCGTCCGCGTGGGACAGCCTTGACGCGATAGCGCGTGCCGTCGCAGCCTGCACGCTCTGCTCCCTGTATGCGGGCGCAAAGAATCCCGTGCCTGGACACGGAAACCCGCAGGCCGACTTTGTCTGCGTCGGCGAGGCGCCCGGGGCAAACGAGGACGAGCAAGGCGTCCCCTTCGTCGGGCAGGCCGGCCAGCTGCTGACCAAGATCCTTGCCGCGATCAACCTCAGCCGCGAGGACGTTTTTATTTGCAACGTCCTCAAGCATCGCCCGCCGGGGAACCGCAATCCCAATCCGGATGAGGTGACCGCCTGCTCGCCGTACCTCGTGCGACAGATCGAGCTGCTGCGCCCCAAGGTGATCCTCGCCCTCGGCACATTTGCGGCGCAAACACTATTGCAGACGAAGGAACCCCTCGGCAAACTCCGCGGCCGCCTGCACCGCTATCATGGCGTGCCCGTTATCGTGACCTACCATCCCGCGGCGTTGCTTCGCAATCCGTCGTGGAAGCGCCCGACTTGGGAAGATGTCCAGCTTGCTCGAACGCTCCTCGATCGTGTCGTCGAACCCTGATCCGTTCCGCGACCGGCGCCCTCCCTACTCCGAAGACGCGGAACAGGCGGTGCTCTCCGCGATGATGCTCGACCGGAACGCCATCGTGCGTGCCGGCGAGTTCTGCGACGAGACCATGTTCTACCGGGAGGGCCACCGGCGGATCTTCCGTTCCATCCTCGCGCTCAACGAGCGCGGGTCGGTCGTGGACATCCTCACCCTCGCGGATGAACTGGCCCGGCGCGGTGAACTCGACGGCAGTGGGGGCAAGGACTATCTCGCCTTGCTCGTGGACGCCGTCCCCACGGCGGCCAACGTCGAGTATCACGCGAAGATCATCCGAGAGAAGGCGCTGGTCCGCCGCCTGATCGAGACCTCGACCGAGATCGTCACGGATGCCTTCGAGGGCCGGACGACGTCGGCCGACCTGCTCGATCGCGCCGAGCAACGCATCTTCCAGATCAACCAGACGCGGAAGGCCGAAGGCTTCCATCGGATGAAGGAACTCCTCTGGACCGCCATGGAGCGGATCGAGGAGTTGTCTCGCCACGGGGGCGAGGTCACCGGTGCCCCCTCTGGCTTCACGGACCTCGACAAGCTCACGCTGGGCTTCCAGCCGTCCGAGTTGATCATCGTCGCTGCCCGTCCGTCGATGGGCAAGACGGCGTTCGTGCTGAACGTCGCGCAGAACGCGGCCTTTGCGAACACCCCGGTCGCGATCTTCTCACTGGAAATGGCCAAGGAGCAGCTCGTCACCCGCATGCTGGCGGCGGAAGGCTGGGTCGACGCACAAAAGCTCCGTAGCGGCAAGTTGACGCAGGACGACTTCCGCAACCTCGGCAAGGCGTCCGGGATCCTCGGCTCACTCCCGATCTGGATTGACGACACGCCGGGGTTGACCGCGCTCGAAATCCGCTCCCGCTGTCGGCGGCTGAAAGCCGAGAACAACATCGGGCTCATCATCATCGACTACCTGCAGCTCATCCAGGGGCCCGCCGACTCCGAAAGTCGCCAGCAGGAAATCTCCTATATCTCCCGTTCCCTCAAGATCCTCGCCCGCGAGCTGCTGGTGCCGGTGGTGTGCCTGTCGCAGCTCTCGCGCGCGCCGGAGCAGCGCACGGGAGACAACAAGAAGCCCCAGCTCTCCGACCTCCGCGAGTCGGGCGCGATCGAGCAGGACGCCGACGTCGTGATGTTCCTGTATCGCCCCGAATACTACGAGGGCGCACACGACGAGCGTGGCGAACCGCGCCGCTTGCAGGACGGAACCCCACTGGAGGGGCTCGCCGAGGTGATCATCGGCAAGCAGCGCAACGGCCCTACCGACACCGTGCGTCTCTTCTTTCACAAGCGCTACACGCGGTTCGACAACTTCGCCGCGCGCCAGGAGTGAGCCTGCGTACCCGGTCCACGTTCCGCTGCCCCGAGTGCGGCGCCGACCACGCCAAGTGGCAGGGCCGGTGCGACGGTTGCGGGGAATGGAACACCCTCGTGGAAGAGACCGTGGCGCGACCGACCCGTGGGACGCCCACGGCGCCGCCTCCTGGTCGCGCGGCGCGCCCAATGCGCATTGCCGACGTGGATGGCGCAGTGACGGCACGCATCCCATCCGGCTCCCGCGAGTTGGACTTCGTGTTGGGGGGAGGCGTCGTTCCTGGATCGATGATCCTCGTGGGGGGGGAGCCCGGGATTGGCAAGTCGACGCTCCTCCTCCAGGTCGCCGGAACCCTCGCGGCCGGAGGCACGGTCCTCTACGTCTCGGGCGAAGAGTCCGCGTTGCAGGTCAAGATGCGCGCGATGCGACTCGGCATCGGCGATGACGCGTCGCTGCTCTGCGCCACTGAACTCGAGGAGATCCTCGCGACCGCGCGCGAGGTCCGCCCGCTCCTCATGATCGTCGACTCGATCCAGACGGTCGCAACCTCCGCCCTCGAGGGCGCGCCCGGCAATGTGGGTCAGGTCCGTGAATGTGCGGCGCAATTGATGCGGTTCGCCAAGTCGTCCGGGGCCGCCGTGGTTGTGGTCGGACATGTGACCAAGGGTGGGGGCATCGCCGGCCCCAAGACGCTCGAACACATCGTGGACACGGTGTTGTACTTCGAGGGCGAGGGTACGGCCGATCACCGCGTGCTCCGCGCCACGAAGAACCGCTTTGGATCGGTGGACGAGATCGCCGTCTTCCGCATGACCGAACAGGGGCTGCAAGGGGTCGAGAACCCGTCGGCGCTGTTCCTGGCCGACCGTGACGCGGGATCCAGCGGCTCGGCGATCACCGCCCTGATGGAGGGGAGCCGTCCGGTCCTCGTGGAAGTGCAGGCCCTCGCCGCCAAGGCCGGGTTCGGTACCCCGCAGCGCGTGGCCACGGGATTCGACGGGCGGCGCCTGGCGCTCCTGCTGGCGGTGCTCGACAAGCGGGCGGGACTCTCCTATGCGACGCTCGACGTGTTCCTGAACGTGGTCGGCGGACTCCGGATGGTCGAGCCGGCCGGGGACCTCGCTGTGGTCGCCGCCCTCGCCTCGAGCGTGTACGATCGCCCGTTAGGCGGCGACGCGGTCTTCATCGGGGAGGTGGGGCTGGGCGGAGAAGTGCGCCCCGTCTCCCAGCTCGACCGCCGCCTGGCGGAGGCCGCGCAGCTCGGGTTCCGCACCGCGTGGGTGGCTGGCCGAGCGATCCCTCGCAAGGCACCCGAGGGGCTGCGGGTCCATGGGGTATCTTCGTTAGGCGACCTCTTCGGCCGCCTGTTCGGGTAGCGCATGGACCATCACGACGACACACGGGCCCGCGGTGACCTGCCGCGCGAGACCACTCCCGACGCCTTGCGCCCCACGCCGGCGACCGCCCCGGATGTCGGCGTCGTCATTGTGGCCGCCGGGTCGGGGACGCGGACCGGCTCGCGGGAGCTCAAGCAGTTCCGGTGGGTGGGCGACAAACCCATGTTGCTCCACAGCGTCCAGGCGTTCCATCGGCGGCCGGACGTTGCCCTCGTCGTCACCGTGCTGCCTCGATCCCATGCCGGCGATCCACCCCCGTGGCTGTTCCAGTGCGATGTCGATCGCCTCCTGGTCTCCACCGGCGGACGCGAACGCACCGATTCCGTCTGGAGCGGGATCGAGGACCTGCCGGACGAGGCGGACATCGTCGTCATCCACGACGCCGCACGGCCCCTGGTCACGGACGCCACGATCGCCGCCGTGATCGCCGAGGCCCGTGCCGGTCGTGGCGCCACGGCGGCCCTGCCCGTCGTCGACACCCTCAAGGAAGTCGATGACACCGGGCGCATCGTGCGCACCATCGATCGCACGCGACTCTGGCGCGCCCAGACCCCGCAGGCGTTTCCGCGCGCGATGATCGAGCGCGCACACCTCGAGGCGCAACGCCAGCGCCTCGTCGCCACCGATGACGCCGCCCTCTGCGAACAGTTGGGATTCGAGGTGGTCGTGGTGCGGGGTAGCGAACGGGCGCTCAAGGTGACTGAAGAAGGCGACTTCCAGCGGGCCGCGCTGCTGGCGCCCCTCGACGCATGAGCGCCCCGTCGTTGGCGGTGCCCTTTTGGTCGGCGGATGAAGTCGAGGCGTCGCTCGGCGGCACCATCCGTCACCTGCAGGAGGGTCGCGTCCTCGCCTACCCGACCGAGACGTTGTATGGCTTCGGCACCGCCGTGAACCGAGAGGCCGTCGAGGTCCTCGTGCAGCTCAAGCAACGGCCCGCCGCCAAGCCCTTCCTCCTCCTGATCGCTGGCAGTGACATGCTCACGCGGCTGGGACTGCACCTCACCCGCGACGCCGCCACCCTGGCCGCGCGATTCTGGCCGGGGCCAGTGACCCTCGTCCTCCCCGGGGGGGAAAAGCGCGTACCTGAGCGCTTGCGTGGGCCGGAAGGGGGAATCGCCGTGCGCTGGACCCCACACCCAGGGCTCCAGCGACTGCTCAGGGCATACGGCGACCCGATCACGAGTACGAGTGCCAACCGGCCCCGCGAGGCCCCGGCGATGTCTGCGTTCGAGATCCTGGAGCAATGGAGCGGTCCCGTGGCCGCTGGGGTCATCCGGGTCCTCGACGGTGGGCGGCTCCAACCGTCACAGCCTTCCACCGTCGTGGACTGCGTCGGCACACGGCCCCGGGTCATCCGTCCGGGGGCCATCTCGGCCGCTGCGCTGCGGGAGTTCCTGCCGTCCCTCATCGGGGATAAGTAGGGCACTTCGAGGCCGCGCCGACTACTTTCCGGCGACTGCCCCAGGGCGCTCGCTCGTGAAGATCCTCTTTATCTGCACTGGAAATACCTGCCGATCGCCCCTCGCGGAGGCTCTTGCCCGGCGCGAGGTCATCGCCCGTGGCTGGCTTGACGTGGAAGTGGAGAGCGCGGGAACCGCAGCGCATCCTGGGGCACCAGCCTCGGACGGCTCCTTGCTCGTCGGCCTTGAGCACGGGCTCGACCTGGGGGCGCATCAAGCCCGTCCGCTCACCCGAGCCCTCGTCCAAGGCGCGGACTTGATCCTGACCATGTCCGGCTCTCACCTGAGTGCAGTTCGCGCTCTGGGAGGGGATGCCAAGGCCGAGCTGCTGACCGAATACGCCGCGCCCGGCTCGGGTGGCCGGGGGGTCACCGACCCCTTCGGCGGCGACCTGCCCGCATACCGGGAGACCTTCGTCGACCTCGACGCGCTCGTCGCGGTGGCATTCCGCCGGCTTGCGACCGAGCGCTCCGCTGGGCGAACGTGAGCGCGAGGCGGGCGCCTTCGCGACTGGTTCTGCTTGGGCACCCCATCAGCCACTCCTTATCCCCCGCGTTTCAGGGGGCCGCGCTAAGGGCGGCCGGGATTCCGCTGGCGTACGAAGCCCTCGACGTGGCGCCGGAGACCCTGAACGATGTGCTGAAGACGGCCACAGCGCAGGGGTGGGCGGGGAACGTCACGATCCCCCACAAGCGCGCCGTGTTCCTCGTCTGCAAGCGCCACACCGATGTGGCCGAACAGGCCGGCGCGGTCAACACGTTCTGGGTGCAGGACGGCGAGCTCTGGGGAGACAACACAGACGTCGCTGGCTTCGATGCGGCGGCGCGTGCCCTGGGCGCGCGTCTGGTGGAGGCGCGCGTCACCCTGCTGGGAGCTGGCGGGGCGGCGGCCGCCGTGTGTGTCGCGACCAGCCGCTGGCCTGGCGCGACGGTCCAGCTGATCGCCCGGCGACCTGAAGAGGCGCGGCGCCTCGCGTCGGCCTTCGCGCATGTCACACCGGCGACCGCACTGACGACCGCGCTGCACGAGTGCACGCTGTTGGTGAACGCCACGCCAATTGGCCTGCGCGACGACGTGACACCGTGCGATGTGGCCGCGCTCCCGGCTGACGCCGCCGTGATGGACCTGGTGTATCGTCGCGACGAAACCCTGCTCGTGCGGAACGCGCGCCGGCGCGGCCTGCTTGCGTGCGACGGAAGCGAAATGCTGCTGCGACAGGGCGCCGTCGCGTTCGAACGGTGGTTTGGGCGAGTGCCGGCCCTGGACATCATGCGAGCCGCCCTGCACGCCGCGAGGTGAGGCCGGGCCGGCTGGAGGAACATCCCCACGCACCGCCTGCTCGACGCGTTGATCTGCGGAGCTCAAGAGATCCTGTTTCCGTGCACCTGCCTGGTGTGTCGGCGACTGCTCGAAGCGACGGACCGCGGGGTCGCTTGCGCGGCGTGCCTTCGGTCGATCGCGAGGGTACCCGGCGGTGGCTGCGATCGCTGCGGGCACCCATGGCGGGACGTGCCCTGTACGATGTGCGAGGAACTGCACCCTGCCATCCGCGTGGCCCGGTCGTGGTGCTGGGCGGATGACGCGGCGGCGAGGACGCTGTTGCATGCCCTCAAGTACGATGGGTGGACAGGGGCTGCCGGCGCCCTGGCGTCCGGGATGGGCTCGATTTGTCCCATCCGTCCCCAGTCCGCCACCGCGTACCTCCTCCCCGTGCCACTCGCGCCCGCTCGACGCAGCACCCGTGGCTACAACCAGGCAGAATTGCTCGCGGAGCACCTCGCTCGTCTTTGGCAGTGTGCCTGTGTTCCTGACGCCATCGTACGCCTGCGCGACACCCCCTCGCAGACTCAGTTGACACGTTCCGACCGCTTCGCCAACGTTGCCGGTGCCTTTGCGGTCACGGCTGCGGGTGTGTCACGGCTGCGCGGAACGTGCTGCGTCCTGGTGGATGACGTCATGACAACCGGCGCGACCCTGAATGCCTGTGCCGCCGCGCTCGACGCGGTCGGCGTCGAGGCCATTGCTGCTGTCACCTTCGGTCGAGCCCGCGATCCTCGCGCGACGACCCCTGCCTAGAGGACTAAGAACGACATGGGAACCCGAGTTGCCATCAACGGCTTCGGCCGGATCGGACGTCAGGTACTGCGTGCCGCCAAGGAAACCGGCGCCACGCTGGATTTCGTCGCCATCAATGACCTGACGGACACCGCCACCCTCGCGCACCTGTTCACGTATGACTCGGTGCACGGGACCTACGAAGGACAGGTGAGCAGCACGGCGGACTCGATCACGGTCGATGGGGACACGATCAAGGTGTTTGCCCAGAAGGATCCGGCAGCCCTGCCGTGGAGGGACCTGGGCGTGGACGTGGTCCTGGAGGCGACGGGCCGCTTCACCAATGCGCCAGACGCGCGCAAGCATCTCGAGGGCGGGGCGCGCAAGGTCATCATCTCGGCCCCGGCCAAGGGAGAGGATCTCACGATCGTGATGGGCGTGAACCACCAGAAGTACGATGCGGCGTCGCACCACATCATCTCCAACGCCTCGTGCACGACCAACTGCCTCGTGCCCATGGTCAAGGTGGTCCGGGATACCTTCGGCTTCCGCCACGCGTCGATGGTCACGATCCACAGCTACACCAACGACCAGCAGATTCTCGACCTGCCCCACAAGGACCTGCGCCGCGCACGCGCCGCCGCGTTGAACATCATCCCGACCACGACCGGGGCCGCCAAGGCCACGTCGCTGGTGATCCCCGAGGTGAAGGGGAAGATCGACGGTATTGCGATTCGCGTCCCAACGCCGGACGTGTCCCTGACGGAACTCACCGTTGAGGTGGAGCAGGCGACGACGATCGACGCGGTCAACGCCGCATTTCGTGCCGCCGCGGCGAGCGGGCCGCTGAAGGGCATCCTGGCGTACACCGAGGAAGAGCTGGTGTCGAGCGACTACATCGGCAACCCGCACTCCTGCATCATCGACGCCAAGAACACCAACGTGATCGATGGGACGATGGTCAAGCTCTCGGGATGGTACGACAATGAGTGGGGGTACTCCAGCCGATGTGTGGACCTGCTCCAGCTGATTGGTTCCTCGCTCTGATCGACGGATGACCATGAACACGCAGACGATCCGCGACTTGCCGGCCTCGTTGGCCGGCCGGCGCGCGTTGGTGCGCGTGGACTTCAACGTCCCGCTGGACTCCGAGGGCCGGGTGTCCGACGATACCCGGGTGCGGGCGGCGCTCCCGACGATCGAGGAGCTCGCGCGCCGTGGGGCGCGGGTCGTCCTGCTCTCGCACCTCGGCCGTCCCAAGGGCGGCCCCGATCCGAAGTACTCCCTCGCCCCTGTCGCGCGCTGCCTGGCCGGGATGACGAGCCGCCCGGTGCAGTTCTGCAGTACAACGGTTGGGGATGACGCCGTGGACGCCACCCGCCGCCTCGCCGACGGCGGGGTCCTCCTCATGGAGAACACCCGCTTCCACGCGGGCGAGGAGAAGAACGACGAAGCCCTGTCCCGGGCGATGGCGGCCCTGGGCGACCTGTATGTTAACGATGCCTTTGGCTCCGCCCACCGCGCGCACTCGTCGACGGCCGGGGTGACCGCGTTCCTCACGCCCGCGGTGGCTGGCTTCCTGATGGAGAAGGAACTCGACTACCTCGGAAAAGCCATCGCCGAACCCAAGCGGCCGTTCATCGCGATCCTGGGGGGCGCAAAGGTCTCCGGCAAGATCGACGTGATCGAGGCACTGCTGCCCAAGGTGGATGGCCTCCTCATCGGGGGAGCCATGGCGTGCACCTTCTTTCGCGCGATGGAGCTGGAGACCGGAAAGTCGCTGGTCGAGGCTGATCGCGTTGAGCTGGCCGCCGAGCTGCTCGAGCGCGCCGGCTACCGCCTGACCTTGCCACATGACGCCATCGCGGCTCCTTCGATGGATGCCGGGGCTCTGGCCCACGCTGTCAAGCGGGATGCCATCCCGTCCGGCGAGGCGATGTTCGATATCGGACCGGACTCCGCGGCGTCCTTTGCCCGGGCGATCGCTGCTGCAGGGACCGTTCTCTGGAACGGACCCATGGGGGTGTTCGAGACCCCGCCATTTGACGCCGGCACCCGTGCGATCGCACGCGCCATGGCCGACGCCACCGCCCGCGGGGCCACCACCATCGTGGGTGGCGGCGACTCGGCCGCTGCGGTGGCCGAGGCAGGGCTCGAATCCGCGATGAGCCATGTGTCCACCGGGGGTGGCGCCTCGCTGGAATTTCTCGAGGGCAAGGTCCTTCCCGGGGTTGCCGCCCTCACCCAACGCTGATCCATGCAACGACCTGTCTTCGCCGCAAACTGGAAGATGCATCACGGGCCCTCTGATGCCCGCGCGTTCCTCCGGTCGTTCCTCGCCCACTATGCCCGGCGGCCCGACCGTCAGGTCATTTTCTTCCCGCCGGCCGTGTCCCTCACGGCCGTGGTGGACGGCCTCCGCGAGCGACAGGACATCCAGGTGGGTGTGCAGAATATCCACTGGGAGGACAAGGGTGCCTACACGGGTGAAACATCCGCGAGCATGGCCCGCGACGCCGGGGCGCACGTCGCGCTGGTGGGCCACAGCGAGCGGAGGCACGTGTTCGGCGAGACCGACGAACAGACCGCCACGAAGGTCGCGGCCGCGGTCCGCGCCGGACTCGTGCCGATGCTGTGCGTCGGTGAGCGCCTGGAGGAACGCGAACGGGGCGAGACCGAGTCGGTCGTGTTGCGGCAGCTGCGGGCGGGGATCGCTCGCATCGAACCTCATGCGGTCGGGGGAATGCTGTTCGCCTACGAACCGGTCTGGGCGATCGGCACCGGTCGTAACGCCACCCCCCAAGACGCCGCCTCGATTCATGGCGTGGTGCGTCGTGAACTCCTGTCGCTGCTGGGTGAAAAGGCCAAGGCAGTCCCGATCCTTTATGGCGGCTCGGTCAACCGGGGCAACGCCCAGTCGCTTCTGGCTGCCGACGAGGTCGGGGGGCTCCTCGTTGGGGGAGCCTCGCTCGACTCCGAGGGTTGGTCTACGATCGTACGTACCTGAGGCGACCAGGCGGGGTCGGCCCATTGCGCCTATCCCCTGATAGCGGCGATACTTATCGGCTCCCCGATTGAACGCTTTCCACTCGCCTCATGTACACCTTCCTTCTCGTCATCCTCATCATCGTCAGCCTTGTGGTGATGGCAGCCGTCCTGTTGCAGGCTGGCAAGGGAGGCGGGCTCGCAGCGTCTTTCGGAGGCGCCTCGTCGTCGTCTGATTCCCTCATGGGCAGCAGGCAGGCGGGCAACCTGTTGACGCGGGCCTCATGGTGGGGTGGGGGAGCGTTCCTCTTCTTGTCCTTCCTGCTCGGACTGATGTCGGTCAGGACGCGAGCGCCCAAGTCCATCCTCGACCAGCCGTTCTCGACGGCCCCTGCCGCCCCCGCGGCCGGTCAGGCGCCTGCCGCCCTGACGCCGCCGGTCACCGAGACGCCCAAGGAAGCCGCGCCGTCCACCGCGCCCGCTCCCAAGCAGTGAGCCAGCCGGGACGCATCAAGGGGTTCCTCCTCCTCGAGGACGGAACCCTTTTTCGTGGAGTCCTACCGGCCTCCGTCGAGCCCACGGTTGCCGAGGTGGTGTTCACCACCAGCATGAGCGGGTATCAGGAGACCTTCACCGATCCCTCCTACCGCGGTCAGATCGTAGTGATGACCGCCCCGATGATCGGGAACTACGGCGTGAATTCCGAGGACCCGGAGTCGGAACGCCCCCAGGTCGCGGGAGTCGTGGTGAGGGAGCTGTCCGGCACCTACTCCAACTGGCGAGCGACGGGTGATCTCGCCTCATGGCTCGGATCCAACCACGTTCCCATCATCCACTCCGTGGACACTCGGCGCCTCACAAAGCACTTGAGGTCAGTTGGCGTAATGACAGGTGTTATTGGAGTTGGCGACGTACCTGGAGATGATGCAAGAGCCGCGTTGGCCGCGTGCCCGAGCATGGAGGGGTTGGATCTCGCGTCCGTGGTTACGACAGATCGGCCATACACCTGGGGCCCGGACGATGCGGACTACCACATCGTCGCATACGACTTCGGGATCAAGCGAAACATCCTGCGTCTGTTCGAGGCACACGGCTGTCGCGTAACTGTTGTTCCGTCGCGCACGCCGGCGAGTGAAGTGCTCAAGCTTGCCCCGAACGGTGTGTTTTTCTCAAATGGCCCGGGGGACCCAGCCGCAGTGGACTACGCTCCGGCGGCGATCCGGGAAATCGGCGAGCGCGGAGTTCCGATGTTCGGCATCTGCCTTGGCCACCAGTTGATTGGCCTCTCGTATGGCGGACGAACAACCAAGCTGCCGTTCGGGCATCGCGGCGGGAATCATCCGGTCAAGGAACTGGCGACGGGTCGGGTCCTGATCACCTCCCAAAACCATGGTTTCGCGGTGGAAGGAGGAGTGGACGGGATTCCTGGGGCGCCGGACCTCGAGGTGACGCACATCAACCTGAACGATGGAACGGTTGAGGGGCTCCGGCATCGTCGATTGCCGCTATTCGCGGTGCAGTATCACCCGGAGGCGGCTCCAGGACCGCACGACGCGCGTCCCCTGTTCAAGCAGTTCATGAGCGCGGTACGCGACGATGTAAACCGAAGTGGGACAACCGCTTGACACGTCGGGAGGGGGCTCCATAAGTTCGACCCGCAGCGGGCGGAACGATGGCGTCCCCCTTGATCCAGTGAAATGACCAAAGCCGACCTCGTCGAGCACGTCACACAACAGATCTCCCGAACGGCCGGTCCGCTGATCTCCAAGAAGGACTGCGCCCGCGTGGTGGACGCCTTTCTGGACGCCATCAAGGAGGCGCTCCAGCTTCAGAAGAACATCGAGGTGCGCGGCTTTGGCACGTTCAAGATCCGGCACCGAAAAACCCGGATGGCGCGCAATCCGCGGACGGGGAGTCCGGTTGAAGTGTCTGCACGACCTGTGCCGGTTTTCAAGCCGTCCAAGGAGCTTCGGGCCATGGTGGCCGACCTGGAACCGCTCCCAGGCCACGTGGACGACGACCACGACGATCACGACGACGATTAGACCTCTGACGCCCGGGCTGTCCCGGGCGTTTTTTTCATCCACTGGCCGGAACCAGTGCAAACCGGCTAGTGTTGCTGGAATATGAAGGTCCGCGTGCTTCTCTTTGCCTCGTACGCCGACGCACTCGGCGCGGACTCGGTCGTGGTTGACGCCCGTGACGGCGCGACCGCAGCGGAGGTGCTGGCCCTCGTCCAGGAACGCATCACGGTACCCGTTCCGCCGCGCCCCCTCGTCGCGATCAATGCCACGTATGCCGACGCCGCAGACGTCGTGCGTGAGGGCGATGAGGTCGCCGTGATCCCACCGGTGGCCGGCGGATGACCGCCGTGGCCCGTCTGGTCGATCGCCCGATCGATGTGAGCATCCTGACGCGCGAGGTTGCCCATGTGTCGTGCGGCGCGACCACGGTCTTTCTGGGGACCGTGCGCGACGTCAACGAGGGCCGATCGGTTTCCGGGATCGACTACCGCAGCTACGAGCGCATGGCCGCCGCGGAGCTTCAGGCCATCGCGGTTGAGGTCGCAGCGCAGCACGCGGGGGCGCGCATCGTGGTGGAACACCGCCTGGGTTACCTCGAACTGGGTGACACGAGCGTGGGCATCGCGGTGGCGCATCCGCGTCGCGCACCGTCGATGGATGCCGCGCGCGCCATCATTGAGGAGATCAAGAAGCGCGTCCCAATCTGGAAGCGCGAGCACTATGTGGATGGGACCCGCGAGTGGGTGGACCCGACGCGCGCCACGGCGGCGACACCAGCGGTGGAGCGATGAACGCCCCGCTCAAGGACCAATTCGGCCGGAGCATCGAGTACCTCCGGATCTCCGTCACGGATCGCTGCAACTTTCGCTGCCAGTACTGCATGCCCCTTGAGGGGCTGCAGTGGCTCCCCAAGCGCGACATTCTCTCGTACGAGGAGATTGCGGCCATCGTGGGTCAGCTCGCCCCGCTCGGCCTGCGCAAACTGCGCATTACCGGGGGCGAGCCGACCATTCGCCCGGAGCTCGCCGCCCTGGTGCGCCAGCTGAAGGCCATACCCGGGATCAGCGATATCGCGCTGTCCACGAACGGAGTGCGGCTCCCGGATTTGGCCCGCGACCTCGCGGCCGCCGGACTGGACCGGGTCAACATGAGTGCGGACTCGCTGCGCCCTGAGCGGATCGTGGCCATTGCGCGCCGCAACTTGGAGTTTGATCCCGTCGCCTCGCTACTCGCGGCCGAGGCAGCAGGTCTGGGTCCGCTCAAGATCAACGTGGTCGTGATGCGGGGGGTCAACGACGACGAGGTCGCCGACTTCGCCCGATTGACCCTCGACCACGCGTGGCACGTGCGGTTCATCGAGTTGATGCCCGTGGGCGATCTGCGCGACGTTACCGACGCCCACGTGATTCCGAGCGAGGAAGTGCTCCGCCGCGTCGCCACGTTGGGCCCCCTGACGCCGACGGAAGGCCCTAAGGGGAATGGCCCGGCCGCTTACTACGCGCTCGCTGGAGCCCGGGGCACCATTGGGGTCATCACCCCCATGACCCACACGTATTGCGGGACGTGCAATCGGGTGCGCCTAACGGCCGACGGGCGCCTCCGGACCTGCTTGTATGGCGATCACGAGGTCGACTTGCGGACGCCCCTCCGAGCCGGCGACCCGCTGGAGCCGTTGTTCCGGCACGCCCTGGAAAACAAGCCGAAGGAGCATTTCCTCCTGGAGCGCCGGGTCGGGGGGCTGCGGGCCCTCAGCGAGGTTGGCGGCTGACGCCAGGACGAGCCGATACTCCGGGGGATGACCGTCGGACGACTGCCGTCGCCTCGATTACCTTATCCAGACCACACTCGAACTCCTTCACTTACACATGGTCAACAAGATCACGGTCGTCGGCGCCGGTAACGTCGGCGCCACGGCAGCCCAGCGCGTGGCCGAAAAAGAACTCGCCCGCCAGGTCGTGCTGGTCGACATCGTCGAGGGCGTCCCGCAGGGCAAGGGATTGGATCAATGGCAATCCGCCCCCATCGAGCTGTACGACTCGCGGGTGATCGGCACCAACGGGTACGACGAGAGCGAAAACTCCGACATCGTGATCATCACCGCTGGCATCGCCCGAAAGCCCGGGATGTCGCGCGATGACTTGATGAACACGAATGCCGGGATCGTCAAGGCGGTGTCCGAGCAGGTCGCCCGTACCTCACCGAACGCGATCATCATCGTGGTCTCGAATCCGCTCGACGTGATGTGTTACGTCGCCAAGCAAGTCACCGGATTTCCGCGCGAGCGGGTGCTCGGCATGGCCGGTGTACTCGACACCGCCCGGTACCGTGCGTTCCTTGCGGAGGCGATGGACGTCTCCGTCCGGGACATCCAGGCGATGGTCCTCGGCGGCCACGGCGACACGATGGTGCCGTTGATCTCGTACACGACCGTCAGCGGCATCCCGGTGACGCAGCTGCTCGAACGCAGCGCGCTCGACAAGATCGTCGATCGCACGCGGAACGGTGGCGCGGAGATCGTGAGCTACCTCAAGACTGGGTCGGCGTACTACGCGCCGTCTGCAGGCGCCGTCCAGATGGCGGAAGCCATCGTGTTTGACCACAAGCGCATCCTGCCGTGCGCGGCATGGCTCGAGGGCGAGTACGGGATGTCCGGCCTGTTCCTCGGCGTACCGTGCAAGCTCGGGCGCAACGGGCTCGAGAAGATCCTCGAGGTCGAGCTGACGCCGGCCGAACGCGTGGCGCTCGGCAAGAGCGCAGAAGCCGTGCGCGAGCCGATGGGCAAGCTGTCGATCTGACCTTCACGCTCGACTGAAGAATGAGTGCTACCATGCAACCGGCGGCGGGCGTTTCCCGTCCGCCGGCGGGACGCGTCCGCCGGTTCTGGGACTCGACGGTGGGCAAGAAGGTGGTGATGGCCGCGACCGGGCTCGGTGGCATCGGGTTCGCGCTGGCTCATATGGCCGGAAACCTCCAGATGTTCGTGCCGACGGCGCCTGCCCAGGCCATGCACGAGTATGCCGTGGGCCTTCGCACGCTGGGCCCGCTGCTGTGGGTTGCGCGCGCCGGCCTCGTGGCCATGGTGGTGCTGCATGTCGTCGCGGCGCTACAGCTGACCGCCCGCAATCGCGCCGCCCGGCCGGCTGCGTACGGCCGCAAGGAACACCACACCTCAACCCTCGGCGCCCGCAGCATGCGCATCGGGGGCCTGGTGCTGGCGGCGTTCATCATCTTTCACATCTTGGACATGACGCTCGGCGTCGGGCATCCGCAGTTTGTGCACCTGGATCCCTACAACAACCTGCGGCTTGGCTTCCAGCGCTGGTGGGCCGTGGTGTTTTATGTCGTCGCCGCCGGTCTCCTCGGGCTCCATCTCTTTCACGGCGCGTGGGCGTCGTGGCGGACCCTTGGGCTGCGACGACCTTCGGACCGCCCCCTCCATCGCAATGTCGCGATTGGCATTGCGCTGCTGGTGTCGCTTGGCCTCGCGGCCGTCCCGCTGGCGGCGGCCCTTGGCGCCTTCGCGCCTGATGCCGTCGTCATGACCGAGACTGCCCCATGACCCTCGACGCTCGCATTCCTTCGGGGCCGATCGCCCAGAAGTGGGACAAGCACAAGTTCGAGATGAAGCTGGTGAACCCGGCCAACAAGCGGAAATACCACGTCCTCGTCGTGGGGTCAGGGCTCGCCGGCGCGTCGGCCGCGGCCACGATGTCGGAATTGGGGTACCAGGTCTCGTGCTTCTGCTTCCAGGATTCTCCCCGCCGCGCGCACTCCATCGCCGCGCAGGGGGGGATCAACGCGGCCAAGAACTACCAGAACGACGGCGACTCGATCTACCGCCTGTTTTACGACACCGTGAAGGGCGGCGACTTCCGGGCGCGCGAGGCGAATGTGTATCGGCTCGCGCAAATCTCGGTGAACATCATCGACCAGTGCGTGGCGCAGGGGGTTCCGTTCGCCCGTGAGTACGGCGGACTCCTCGCCAACCGCTCATTTGGGGGGGCGCAGGTTTCCCGGACCTTCTATGCGCGTGGGCAGACCGGCCAGCAGCTGCTCCTGGGGGCGTACCAGGCCCTCGAGAAGGAGATCGCGAAGGGCGGGGTCCGCATGTTTCCGCGCACGGAGATGCTCGATCTCATCCTTGTGGGTGGGCGCGCGCGCGGGATCGTCGTGCGGGATCTCGTCACGGGCAAGATCTCGTCCCACGTGGCCGATGCGGTGATCCTGGCGACCGGCGGTTACGGCAATGCCTTCTACCTGTCCACGAACGCCAAGGGATCCAACACCACCGCCATCTGGCGCGCGCACAAGCACGGTGCCCTGTTCGGCAATCCGTGTTTTACCCAGATCCATCCCACCTGTATTCCGCAGAGCGGCGACTACCAGTCCAAGCTCACCCTGATGTCGGAGTCCCTGCGGAACGACGGGCGGGTCTGGGTCCCGAAGCAGGAAGGGGAGACGCGTGCCCCGCACCTGATCCCGGACGCCGAGCGCGACTACTACCTCGAACGAAAGTACCCGTCGTTCGGCAACCTCTCGCCACGGGACATCGCGTCCCGTGCCGCGAAGGAGGCGTGCGATTCGGGGCGCGGGGTCGGGCCGGGCGGGCTGGGGGTGTACCTCGATTTTCGTGATGCCATCCAGCGTTTGGGACGCGACAAGATCGCCGAGCGGTACGGCAACCTGTTCGAGATGTACCAACGCATCACGGATGAGGATCCGTACCAGGTGCCGATGCGCATCTACCCCGCTGTGCACTACACCATGGGCGGGCTCTGGGTCGACTATAACCTCATGAGCACCATCCCCGGTCTGCACGTGCTGGGGGAGGCGAACTTCTCCGACCATGGCGCCAACCGCCTCGGGGCCAGCGCCCTGATGCAGGGACTCGCCGACGGGTACTTCATCATCCCGTACACCATCGGACACTACCTGGCCGGGACGAAACTCGATCCGGTGGGGATCGACCATCCGGAGGTCCGCGGTGCGGAGCGCGCCGTTGAGGAACGCACACGACGCATGCTGTCCATCGGTGGCACGCGCACGGTGCAGTCCTTCCACCGGGAGCTGGGTCGCATCATGTGGGACAAGTGTGGCATGGCGCGCGATGCCGCTGGACTGCGGGAGGCCCTGCAGCGTATCCCGGCGCTCCGCGAGGAGTTCTGGGCCAACGTGAACGTGCCAGGGAGCGGGGCGGAGCTGAACCAGTCGCTCGAGGCGGCGGGTCGCGTGGCCGACTTCCTCGAGCTGGGCGAGCTGATGTGCATGGACGCGTTGCACCGCGAGGAATCGTGCGGCGGCCATTTCCGCACGGAGCATCAGACCGAAGACGGCGAGGCGCGGCGTGATGACGAGCGCTTCACGTACGTGGCCGCGTGGGCACACGGAGGGGAAGGGAAGGCGCCGATCCTCCACAAGGAACCGCTGGCGTTCGAGAACGTGCAGCTGGCCACCCGTTCGTACAAGTGAGGACGATGAAGCTCACGCTGAGAGTCTGGCGTCAGGCGGGGCCTAACGCCGACGGCGCGTTTCGCGAATACCAGGCCAACGACGTGTCGCCGGACATGTCGTTCCTCGAGATGCTGGACGTCGTCAATGAACAACTGACGGCGAAGGGGGAGATCCCCATTGCCTTCGATCACGATTGCCGCGAGGGGATCTGCGGGATGTGCGGCCTCATGATCAACGGGTCGGCGCATGGGCCAATGCCCGCGACGACGACCTGCCAGCTGCACATGCGGTCGTTTGCCGACGGGGAGACGATCACGATCGAGCCCTGGCGCGCGACGGCATTTCCCGTGTTGCGTGACCTGTGCGTGGATCGCGGGGCCCTGGATCGCATCGTGCAGGCCGGCGGGTTTGTCTCCGTGCAAACGGGCAATGCGCCCGACGGCAACGCGTTGCCGGTGCCCAAGCAGGATGCCGACGCGGCGATGGATGCGGCGGCGTGCATTGGATGTGGGGCCTGCGTGGCCGCGTGTCCCAACGCCTCGGCGTCGCTCTTCACGGCGGCGAAGATCGCCCATCTCGGGCACCTCCCGCAGGGACAACCCGAGCGGTATCGCCGGGCCCTCAAGATGGTGGCCCAGATGGACCTGGAGCATTTCGGCGGGTGCACCCTGTTTGGCGAGTGCCAGGAGGCGTGCCCGAAGGAGATCTCCATCGACACGATCGCATGGATGAACCGGGACTTCCTGGCGGCGAGTGCGTTCGAGCTGCCGGAGAGCCGGAAGGCGTCGGGTTCCGGCTAGGCACGCGTCGTCGATGGGGCGCGACGGATACTGCGGGCTGATCGTCCTCTGGACCCGACCGCGATAGCGCCTAACGACATGATGTCCGGCGCCCCCTGACGCCCGTGCTCGGAGGGTCTCGCGACCTGCGGACAAGGGAGTATCTTGCGTGCCTATGGAAAACGCCGACGCCAGTTTGCGCAGCAAGGTCGAGGTCCTCGCGGACCTCGAGCCAGTCGTCCAGGAACTCATGGAAGCGCATGAGGCCAAACGGATCCTCTGGCTCCCCAGTGAGGTCCTGGCCCCTGCGCCGGACACCGACCCCGACCAGCATTTCTCTGACCTGCGCAAACGAGCCGTGGGCATCAGCCTCCCGGCCCGTGTCGCGCTATGTGTGAACCTCCTCACCGAGGAGGGGCTCCCGCATTTTCACCGCATCCTCGGGCAGTACCTCGGCTCCGACTCGTTCTGGTTCAAGTGGACGAACCTGTGGACCGCGGAGGAGGACCGGCACGGGGTGATCCTGCACGACTACATGAGAGAAAGCCGCATCCTCGACAATCCCGAGCTGGATCGAATGCAATTCGAGTACATGCGCGCGGGGTTCGAGCCGGCCTGGGACATGGACCCGTACAAGGTCTTCGTGTACACGTCGCTGCAGGAGCGTGCCACTCAATTCAGCCATGCGAACACAGGCAAGCTCGCGGGCGAGTACGAGCCGTTGATTGGCGAAGTGCTGTCCAATGTCGCCAAGGAAGAGGCGCGGCACTACACCTTCTACCGGACGATCTTCAAGGAAGTCTTGACCCGTGACCCGGACCGGGCTCTTGTCTCGGCGGTGGCGTTGATGCCAGCCATCGACATGCCGGGGATCAACATGCCCAACTTCCGCGAGATGGCCGACGTCATCCGACGCGCTGGCATCTACGGTCCCCGTGACTACCTGAAGATCGTGGAGGAACAGATCCGGTTCTGGGCAATCGATGCCGTCGCCGCCGTGACGGACGCGGGCAAACGAGCCCAGGAGTCGATCCTCCAGATTCCGCGGCGGCTGGAGCGCGTGGCCGACGCAATGGAGTCGCGGACCAAGGCCAAGACGTTCAACTTCGCGGTCGCTTTCAACCGCGAGTTCGAGATGGCCTGAGGTCCGGCGTCGACCGTCGGGACCGGTGACACCCGACGATCGTTGGTATGGCGCAGCGGGGCCGGCGCGGAAAACGGGCGGCGAAAGCTAATCGTGTGGGCAGGCAAGTCCACGGGTGTGGGATAAGGGACCTTTGGAAGGCACCAACCAACGACCGCGTGGCATAACGTGTGTGATCGCCACGGGTTACGTCCGTTGACACCACCGGAAGTGGGCAGGTAATTTCGACGGGCTTTTCTAAGTGAAATTTTTCACGAAGTCAGGAGCGCGATGGACCGGACCTACCTGCCAGTACTCCTGTTGCTCGGGTTTGTCGCCGTCAACGCGATTGCCATGGTGGCGATCTCGACGCTGACGCTGCGGCGGCGCCCGAGTCCGATCAAGGACGAGCCCTACGAATCGGGGATCCCGCCGCTGGGAGACGCGCGCGAGCGGTTCTCGGTGAAGTTCTACATGGTCGCGATGTTGTTCATCATCTTCGACATCGAGACCGTGTTCATGATCCCGTGGGGGGCGTACTACCGCCAGCTCTCCTGCAATGCCGCATTGGTTGGCGGGATGTGTCCGGCCGGGATGACGTCGTTCTTCGGCCTTGGTGAGATGCTGGTGTTTATCGCCATCCTGCTCGTCGGTTTCGTCTACATCTGGAAGAAGGGAGCGCTCCAGTGGGATTGACCCCTCGGCCCGAATCCTCTGTCGTCACGATGGATCCCCAGTCGCAGGAAGGCTGGGTGACCACGCGCCTCGACTTCCTGGTCAATTGGGGCCGCGCGAACTCGTTGTGGCCGATGCCCTTCGGGACCGCGTGTTGCGCCATCGAGTTCATGGCCTCCGCCGCGAGCCGCTTCGATCTCGCCCGCTTCGGGATGGAACGCATGTCGTTCTCCCCGCGCCAGGCGGATGTGCTGATCTGCGCTGGGCGGGTGCCCTTCAAGCTGGCCCCGGTCATCCGTCGCATTTACCAGCAGATGCCGCAGCCCAAGTGGGTGATCTCGATGGGCGCGTGCGCCTCCACGGGCGGCATGTTCGACACCTATGCCGTCACCCAGGGGATCGACACGATCATCCCGGTCGACGTGTACGTGCCGGGGTGCCCGCCGCGCCCGGAGGGGTTGATGTATGGGATCATGATGTTGCAGGAGAAAATCAAGCGGGAGCGGATGGCCGACACCACGCTTCGCGTTGAGCTCGAACCCGATCCGGCGAGCAACCTGTATATCCCGCCATCCATGATCGACGAACTTTCTGAGCCGTTCGGGAATTCGGTCCACCAAACGCGGTCGGGCTTGTGAGCGGCGCCTTTCAGCCGGTTGCGGCAGGCCGGGCGGCCCCGGACGCCACCCCGAAGACCCCGCGTGCCGTGGCACATCGCGGCGGCGAGATGAACCCGAGCGTCGCGCGGCTTCGTGAGAAATTCGGTGCGGCCATCGTGCGCGCCGAGGTCACCTGGGGTGAGACCACGGTGTTCATCGCACCGGCGGCAGCGGCAGCGATCATCCAGCACCTCCACGACGACGCGGCCGAGCAATACGACTACCTCTCGGATGTGACCGCCGTCGAGTACCGCGACCTGGAGCAGCCACTGGAGGTGGTCTGGCACCTGCGGTCGCTCCCGTTCCGCCGGTTCCTGCGGATCAAGGCGCAGCTCCCCAAGGGGCAGCCGCTGCGGATCGCTAGTGTGTGGCCGATCTACAAGGGGGCGGACTGGCTCGAACGCGAGTGCTACGACATGTTCGGCATCGTCTTTGAGGGGCACCCCGACCTGCGTCGCATCCTGCTGTGGGAGCAGTACAAGGAAGGACACCCGCTCCGGAAAGACTTCCCGCTCCGCGGCCGGTTCTCCCGCGCCGAACAGTTGCGCCAGGCACTGGCCGCGAATCCCGAGGCCCGCTACTCGATGGAAGAGCTGACCATCGCTGACGCGTTTGAGGACCTGCCCGGCGACATGCGGCAGCGCCTGAACAGCGGCGAACGGACGGGGGAGTAAGCCATGGCGACCAAGCGAACGATCGAAGTGGCGCTCTCGACGACCGGATTGGATGCGTCCGGGCGCCCCCAGCGTGTACCGCTCGTGGTGGATGGCGGCGGCAGCGTCACGGCGTTGGAGGCCCCGCCGGCGCTCGAGCCGGAAATGGAAGGCGAGCACATGCTCATCAACCTCGGGCCGCAGCACCCAGCGACCCACGGGGTGCTCCGCCTGGTGCTCGAACTCGATGGCGAGACCGTGGTCCGCTGTATTCCGCATGTGGGCTACCTGCACTGCGGCTTCGAAAAGATCGGGGAGTACCGGCAGTACAACCAGATCATCCCGTGGACGGATCGCGAGGACTACCTGAATTCCCCGGGGAACAACGTCGCCTTCGCACTGGGCGCGGAGCGGTTGTTCGGGATTGAGATCACCCCGCGCTGTACGGTGCTCCGAGTGATCGCGATGGAACTGTCGCGGATCATCTCGCACCTCGTCTGGCTGGGGACCACCTGTATCGATATCGGGGCCTTCACGCCGTTCCTCTGGGCATTTCAGGAACGCGAACGGGTGTACAACCTGCTGGAAGCGTGGATCGGCGCCAGACTCACGACCTCGCTGACGCGGGTCGGTGGGATGGCGGCCGACATTCCCGACGGCTGGATGGACCAGCTGAACGAGTTCATCAAGACCTTCCCGAAGACCATCGCCGAAGTCGACAAGATGGTGACGCGGAATGGCATTTGGGTGGGCCGAACGATCGGGATCGGGGCGCTGTCGGCGGAGGAGGCGGTGAACTACGGCCTCTCCGGTCCCATGGTCCGCGCGGCGGGCGTCGCCTACGACGTGCGCAAGGACTTCCCGTACCTCGACTACGAGACGTACGACTTCGAGGTCCCGGTGGGGAGCGCGGGTGACGTGTATGATCGCTTCCTCGTGCGCATGGAAGAGCTGCGCCAGTCGGTGCGGATCCTGGAACAGGCAGCGAAGCGTTTGCCTGACGGCCCGGTCAACGTGGACGACGCGCGGGTGATCCTCCCGCCCAAGTCGAAGGCCACGAGCGAAATGGAGTCGATGATCCACCACTTCAAGCAAGTGATGGAAGGCCCGCGCCCCCCGGTAGGTGAGGCCTATGTGGCGGTGGAGAGCCCGAAGGGCGAGAAAGGCTACTACATGGTGTCCGACGGAACGTCCAAGCCGGTGCGCTGGCGTATCCGTCCCCCCTCGTACGTCAACCTGTCGGCAATCCCGCGCATGGTCGAGGGCCACCTGCTCTCGGACGTGATCGCGATCAATGCCAGCATCGATATCGTGATGGGAGAGATCGACCGATGAGCCACGCGAATCGGGAGAGCGCGACCGTCTCCCAAGGGAAGATCGACCGATGAGCCACGGCCCCTCCGCCTCCGGCGGCGCCATCATCAAGGCCGGCCACCAGCCCCACGGCGAGCCCTACACCCCCGTCTTCGTCGGGGAGATGAAGGCCCGCCTCGAGGACCTCCTCTCCCGCTACCCCACGCGCCAGGCCGGGCTCCTGCCCGCCCTCTGGATGGTGCAGGAAGCCAAGGGCTGGGTCAGCGAGGAAGGGATGGCCGAAGTCGCCACCGCGCTCGGCGTCACCCCCGCCTACGTCAAGGGCGTGGTGACCTTTTACACCATGTACCACCAGCACCCCGTCGGGAAGTACTTCATCCAGGTCTGCACCACGTCGCCGTGCCATGTCTGCGGCGCCGAGGATGTCGTCAAGGCCTTCCTCGACAAGACCGGCTGCGGGGAGTTGGGGGTCACCTCGCCCGATGGCCGGTACACGGTGATCGAGGTCGAGTGCCTCGGTGCCTGTGGCTTTGCCACCCCGGTCATGGTCAATGCCGACTTCCTTGAGTCGGTCACCCCGGACCGCGTTCCCGAGGTGCTGACCCGCTATGCCTAACGCCGCCTCGCGGGTCGTGTCACCCGTGTCGTCGACGACGAGCGCGCAGGGTCCCAGAGCCATTCCGGGGTACCCGGCGCGCTCGCCCCTACCGTCTGCCGTCTAGATCATGGGCTTTCCCCATACACCTCACCCGCGCGAGACGCAGGTCCTGTCCACGCACTTCGGTGATGCCGAGGCGCGGACCGTCGATGGGTGGAAAAAGCGCGGCGGCTACCAGGCGCTCGCCAACGCCCTCGGCTCGGACCCCGTCGCCATCCAGAACGTGGTGAAGGAGTCGGGCCTCCGCGGGCGCGGCGGTGCCGGCTTCCCAACCGGCCTCAAGTGGTCCTTCATGAAGCTCGGCGATGGCAAGCCGCACTACCTGTGCTGCAACGCCGACGAGTCCGAGCCCGGCACCTTCAAGGACCGCGAAATCATGCGCTGGACGCCGCATGCGCTCATCGAGGGCTGCGCGATCGGCGCGCATGCGATCGGGGCCGAGGATTGTTTCATCTACATTCGCGGCGAGTTCACCGAGCCGCTGCAGGTGATGGAGCAGGCCTGCGCCGAGGCCCGGGCCGCCGGCATCATCGGGAAGAACGCGATGGGCACCGGCAAGACCGTCAACGTCTGGGTCCACAAGGGCGCCGGGGCCTACATCTGCGGTGAAGAAACCGCGCTCATGAACTCGATCGAGGGCAAGCGGGGCAACCCGCGCATCAAGCCCCCGTTCCCCGCCGTGGCCGGCCTCTTCGGCAAGCCGACCACCATCAACAACGTCGAGACCCTCACCGCCGTCCCGCACATCCTCAACCGCGGCGCGGACTGGTACAAGAAGATGGCCCGGCCGGACAACCCCAAGTCCACCGGGACCAAGCTCTGGAGCGTGTGTGGCAACATCGCGCGCCCGGGCAACTACGAAGTCGAGATGGGTTTCCCGTTCGGTGAGTTCCTGCAAGACGTGTGTGGGGGCGCCCCCAAGGGCCGCAAGATCAAGGCGGTCATCCCCGGGGGGTCGTCGGTGCCCGTCATCCCGTGGGAACAGGCGGCGACCGCCGTCATGGACTACGAAGGGATGGTCGCGGCCGGCACGATGCTCGGCTCCGCCGGGTGCATCGTCATGGACGACGCCCAGTCGATCCCCCGGCAGGCGGCCCGGCTGGCGCGCTTCTACGCCCACGAGTCCTGCGCCCAGTGCACGCAGTGCCGCGAGGGCACGGCCTGGACCACGAAGATCCTCGAGCGCATCTGTGCCGGGGACGGGACCGCCGAGGACCTCGACACGCTCCTCTCCATCGGCGACAACATGACGGGCAAGACCATCTGCGTCTTGTCGGATTCCTGCGCCACGGTCGTGACGTCCGCCCTCCAGTATTTCCGTCCCGAGTTCGAGGCCCTCATCAAGCGAACGACCGTCCACGCGATTCCGCAGGTGGTGACTCGATGACGGCGCCAACCGTGAACCTCACGATCGAGGGACGCCCGGTGACGGTACCGGCCGGGATGAACCTCGTCGAAGCGGCCAAGCAGGCGGGGGTGCTCATCCCGCACTACTGCTACCACCCGGGACTCCCCGTGGCCGGGGTCTGCCGAATGTGCCTGGTCGAGGTCGAGAAGTCGCCAAAACTCGCGCCGGCATGTGCCACCGCCGTGGCGGAAGGGCAGGTGGTCCACGTCCACTCCGAGAAGGCCCGCGAAGCGCGCAAGGGCGTCCTGGAGATGCTCCTGATCAACCACCCGCTGGATTGCCCGATCTGCGACCAGTCCGGTGAGTGCGAGCTCCAGGACTACACCTACCAGGAAGGGCGATCCGATTCCCGCTACCGGGAGCCCAAGCGATTCAATCCGGTGGAGGATTTCGGCGGCGACGTGATGTACGTGCCGAACCGGTGCATCCTGTGCACCCGGTGTGTGCGCTTCATGGATGACGTCGCGAAGGACACGGTGCTCAACGTGACTGAGCGCGGCGACCGGGCACACATTGGGAAGTTCGAGGGGAAGGACCTCACGCACCCGTGGGCCGCCAATGTGGTGGACCTGTGTCCCGTAGGCGCCTTGCTGTCCAAGGACTTCCTGAACAAGGCACGGGCATGGGAGTTAGACCGTACGGCCTCCGTGTGCACGGGCTGCTCCCAGGGCTGCAACATCATCGTGGAAACGCGCGACAACATCGTCATGCGCTTCCGGCCCCGGTCGAACGAGGCCGTCAATGAGTTCTTTATGTGTGACCATGGGCGGATGAACTACCGCGCGCTCAACCGGCGCGACCGCCTCGAGGTCCCGACCATCCTCGGCCCCAAGGGGCACGAGGCCGTCGACTGGGCGGTGGCGGTGGAGGCGGCGGTGCGCATCCTCAAGGGGAAGCGCGCGTATGTCCTCGCGTCTCCGAACCTGTCGAACGAGACCTTGCATCTCCTGAGCCGGCTGGTGAAGAAGACCAACGGCGTCGGCACCTTCCGCGTGGAGCAGGGGATTGAGGCACCGCTCCCCGGCGCCGCCGACCTGGCCCTGCGGACAGATCGCGCGGCAAACGGAAGCGGCGCGACCGCGATGGGGTTCACCCGGACCGAGACCCCGCTCGCCGGGCTCCAGGCGGGCGACGCGCTGATCATCGCCGATCACCAGCTGAACGCGGCCGATGTCGAAGCCGCCGGTCGGGCGTCGGCAGTCCTCGTGATCAGCAGTGCCATGCCGTCGGGCCTGGCCCGTGCCGACGTGGTGCTGCCCTCCTGCCTGCATGTGGAGGAGGAGGGGACCTTCACCAACCTTCGCGGGCGCGTGCAGCGTTTCCTCCAGGCCAAGGCCGCCCCGGGGCTCGCCCGGCCGGGGTGGTTCATCCTCGCTGACCTCCTGCAGGCCCTGGGTGAACCCGCCGACTACCTGGTCGCGAGCGCCGTGTTCGCCGACCTGGCGGCAAGCAACAGCGAGTTTGCCGGCCTGGACTATGACCGGCTGGGCCTCCGTGGCCTCCCGATTGCCGCGCAGGCGGCAGGAGCCACCCGATGAGCGCCTATTCGACGTTTGCCTTGGTGTTGGCCGTGGACCCCCAGGGGCCGATGGCCTTCTGGCCGTGGCTCGCCGCCACCGGGGTCAAGCTGCTCCTGTTCTTCACGATCTACATGCTGGGGGTGGCCTACTTGACCCTCGCCGAGCGAAAGATCTCTGCGTGGATCCAGCATCGGCACGGCCCGAACCGCGTGGGCCCGAACGGGTTCTTCCAGCCCCTGGCCGACGGCGTGAAGAACTTCATGAAGGAGGAGACGCTCCCGCCGTACGTCAACAAGGCGATGTTCATCCTCGCGCCGATGATGGCCTTCATCCCGGCGCTGACGATCTGGTGCGTGATCCCGTGGGGCGCCTCGTGGGCCTCGCCGTGGGGCCGGGTGGACATGGTGCTGGCGGACCTCCCGATCGGCTTCCTGTTCACGATCGCGGTGGCGTCGCTTGGCGTGTACGGCATCGTGCTGGCGGGATGGGCGTCGAACAACAAGTACGCGCTGCTCGGTGGCCTGCGGTCCAGCGCCCAGATGGTCTCCTACGAGATCTCCATGGGCATGTCACTGATCCCGGTGCTGCTTTTTGCCGGCAACGTCACCCTGCGCTCGATCGTGGACCAGCAGGCGGAGATGCACCTGTGGAATGTGATGACCCTGTCCATCGCCTTCCTGGTGTACCTGATCTCGGCGTTCGCGGAGACCAACCGGTTGCCGTTCGACATGCCTGAGGCAGAGTCCGAGCTGATCACCGGGTACCACACGGAGTACTCGGCAATGAAGTTCTCGCTCTTCTTCATCGCGGAGTATGCCAACATGGCAACACAGTCCGCGATGATCGCCACGTTGTTCTTTGGTGGGTGGGACGTGCCGTTTACCAGTGCGGACAACGCCGGGGCGGTGTCGTTCCCCCTGGTGCTGCTGTCGATGGCGATCATGATGGCGAAGACGCTGTTCTTCCTGTTCTTCTACATCTGGATCCGCTGGACCCTGCCGCGCTTCCGGTATGACCAGCTGATGTCCCTGGGCTGGAAGATCCTGTTGCCGCTCGCGCTGGCCTACATCGTGATTGTGGCCACGCTGATGCTCGTCCTGGATGCAGCCGGCATCGACCGCGGACTCGTGTACGGGCTCATCTTCCTCGGCGTGAACGTGGTGCTGCTCGGCCTGTTCTTTGTCTTCCTCGACCGCGGGAAGATCATCAGCCCGGCCAACGCACCGGTGCAGGGCGATGCCCTGCGGCGCCTGCGAGGGATCACGGCCTCGCGCGCCCGGCTTTCCGCCCTGTCGGGGGACTAATGGCGATCAACATCAAGGTGGTCGAGCGACCGATCGCGGACACCAGCTACGTGCGGGCCACCCTCTCGGGGATGGCGAACACGTTCAAGCACCTCATCGATCCGCATCGCGTCACGACGCAGTATCCCGATGAGCGTGAGCCGATTTCGCGGCGGTGGCGCGGCACGCACCGCATGCTCACGACGGAAGACGGCAAGGCCAAGTGTGTCGCGTGTGGCCTCTGCCCGACCGTCTGCCCGGCCAACTGCATCAAGCTGGTCCCGGGCGAAGACGAACAGGGGAATCGCTACCCGCTCGTCTTCGACATTGACGAATTCCGTTGCATTTTCTGCGGCTATTGTCAGGAAGTCTGCCCGGAGGAGGCCATCCACCTCGGGCGGCACTACGAAAATGCCGAGTTCAACCGTGAAGGCTTTATCTACGACCTCGAGCGCCTCATGGCCCAGACGCACCCGGTGACCGAGCTGTGGGATCCCGCTGACCCGAAGGGGGAGTGATGTCGGACTTCTTCTATCGCGTCCATTTCTACCTGTTCGGGTTGATCGCCCTCGCCTCGGCGCTGGCCTTCGTGACCCGCAAGAGCCCGGTCGCCGCGGCGTTGTGGCTGGTGAACACCATGTTCTCGCTGGCCGCACTGTACGTGATGCTGGACGCCCACTTTATCGGGGCTATCCAGGTGCTGGTCTATGCGGGCGCGATCATGGTCGTGTTCCTCTTCGTGCTCATGTTGCTGAACCTTGGGCACCCCAACGAGATCTCGGACATCCGGGGCACGTGGGGAAAGGTGGCCGCCGGATTTGTGGGGATCGCGATCCTCGCGCAGATCATGGCCCTCTCCGGTTCGGTGGCGCCCAAGGCGTTGGTGCAGCCGGTGGGAACGGCGGCCGCTTCGCTCAAGGAGCTCAATGCGGTCGGGGTCATCGCGAAGCCCTTGTTCCGCGAGCACCTGCTGGCCTTTGAACTCACCTCCATCCTCCTGCTTGTGGCCATCGTCGGCGCCGTGATCCTCGGCAAGCGGAGGGCCGCATGATGATTGCCGAAGCGCTCGCCCTGTCGGCGGTGTTGTTCACCATCGGGGTGATCGGCGTCCTTACGCGCCGCAACGCGATCGTCATCTTCATGTGCGTCGAGCTGATGCTCAACGCCGTGAACCTGTCCTTCGTCGCCCTCTCGAAGTTGTATGGCGCGACCGGCCAGGTGTTTGTGGTCTTCGTGATGACCGTCGCCGCCGCAGAAGCTGCGGTCGGATTGGCGATCATCATTTCGATCTTCCGCCACCGCCAGACGGTGGACCTCCAGAACATCAATCTCCTCAAGGGCTGATGCTCCTCCTCCAGGAAGCTGCAGCCGCGGGCGCGCATCCCCTCACCGGGTCGGTCGCGGAATGGATCTGGCTGGTGCCAATCCTTCCGTTCCTCGGGTTCCTGATCAATGGCTGGCTGTCGCTGTCGACCGCCGCGCACATCGGTCCGGCGGACCCGACGGCACACCATGCGCACCACGGTCACGATGACGCCCACGCCCAGAGCGGGCACGACGACCATCACGGGCACCACCCGGCGGCGCATCGCCATGCAGGCCTCGTCAGCCTGGTCGGCCCCGCCGTGCTCTTCGCGGCGTTTGGCCTTACGGCTGCGATCTTCGCCGCACTCGCGGGCGCACACGCGGAGGAGCCATTCGTCAAGACGCTGTTCCGCTGGATGCCCGCCGGGAACCTGTCCCTCGACGCGGCCTTCCAGGTAGACCAGTTGTCGATGGTGATGGCCATGGTCATCACCGGGGTCGGATCGCTGATCCACGTCTTCAGTGTCGGCTACATGAAGGAGGACCCAGGGTACCCGAGGTATTTCGCATACCTCAACCTGTTCGTCTTCTTCATGCTGATCCTGGTGCTCGGCGCCAGCTACCCGATGCTCTTCGTCGGGTGGGAAGGGGTGGGCCTCTGCTCCTACCTCCTGATCGGCTTCTGGTTCAGCGAGAAGGCCAATGCCGACGCCGGCAAGAAGGCCTTCATCGTGAACCGCATCGGCGACTTCGGCTTCCTCGTCGCCCTGTTCCTCCTGTTCAGTCACCTCGGAACGTTGACGTTCTCCGGCGTCGCGGCGAGCGCGTCGTCACTGCCGCCGCTCGTCGTGACTGCGGTCTGCTTGTTCATGTTCCTCGGTTGCGCCGGCAAGTCTGCACAGATTCCGCTCTATGTGTGGCTTCCGGACGCGATGGCTGGCCCGACGCCGGTGTCGGCGCTGATCCACGCGGCCACGATGGTGACCGCGGGCGTCTATCTGGTGGCGCGCAGCTCGGCGCTCTTTGCGATGTCGCCTGTCGCCAGCCTCACGGTGGCCCTTGTGGGTGCGCTGACCGCGCTGTTCGCGGCGACCATCGGGCTCAAGCAGTGGGACATCAAGAAGGTCCTGGCGTATTCCACGGTCTCCCAGCTCGGCTACATGTTCGTCGGCGTGGGGGTCGGCGCCTACGCGGCGGGCGTGTTCCACCTCGTGACACACGCGTTCTTCAAGGCGCTGCTCTTCCTCGGGTCCGGCTCGGTGATCTACGCGATGCACCAGGCCTACCACCACACGCACAACCACGATGATGCGCAAGACATGCGCAACATGGGCGGGTTGCGGCAGTACATGCCCGTGACCTTCGGGCTCATGTGGATCGCCACCCTCGCGATTGCGGGCATCCCGCCGTTTGCCGGATTCTTCTCCAAGGACGAGATCCTCGGAGCGGTGTTCGCGCGGACGCACGGTTCGACCCTGGCCGACGCCTCCTGGCTTGGCATCCCCGGCAGCGCCCTGTTGTACGCCATCTGGGCGATCGGACTCACCTCGGCCCTGCTGACGGCGATCTACATGACCCGCATGATGCTCTACACCTTCCACGGTTCCAACCGGACGGGCGAGGCGGAGCGCGCGCATCTCAAGGAAGCGCCGTGGGTCATGACCGGTCCGCTGGTCGTCCTGGGCGTGCTCAGCGTGGCTGGCGGATGGCTCAACTTGCCGACGTTCTTCCCGGCTGGCCCGGTGCAGGCGCTCCACCATTGGCTCGAGCCGGTGACCGGCGCGGCCGCGCTGGCAGTCACCAACGGAACCGAAGCGCACCTGGAACACTCCACCGAGTACGTGCTGGTGGGGATCGCGATTGCTATCGCCGTGATCGGCATCGCGTTCGCCGTGACGCGGCTCAAGACCGATCGCCTGGTGCCCAAGGCACAGTCACCGGCCTCCGAGGGAATCGAGCGCGTGCTGGAGCACAAGTACTTCGTGGACGAGGGCTACGACCGCGCCGTGGTGCAACCGGTCGTTGGCCTGTCCCGCTCCGTGTTATGGCGCGGGATGGACGCCGGCCTCATTGACGGGCTTGTCGTGAACGGCAGCGCGTACCTGGCCAAGGGATTTGGCTGGATGGGCGCGCGGCTGCAATCCGGCCAGGTGGGGACGTACGCATGGGTGCTGATCCTTGGCGTCCTCGGTGTCCTCTCCGCCTTCTCGTTGAGGTAACCCATGGCCGCCTTCCTGCAATCCATCGGGTACCACCACTGGGTCCTGCCAGCGCTTCTGATCCTGCCCACCCTCGGCGCCCTCGTGGTCTGGGCCCATGGGCGCGCGCTCAAGGGAGCCTCGGATGACCACATGGAAGCCGGCGCCATGACGGCGCGTCGGCTCACCTTCGGGATCCTCCTGCTCGAATTCGTCATCTCGGCCGGCCTCTGGTGGTCCTTCGATGCGTCATCCGCGGCGTACCAAGCGACGGTCGACTGGCCCTGGATCGACTCCTGGGGGGTGACGTTTGCCCTCGGCATCGATGGCCTGTCGCTGATGATGGTGCTGCTTACGACGTTCCTCATGCCGCTCGCGATCCTCGGCGGCTGGACGAGCATCCGGCACAAGGTCCATGCGTACCACGTGTTGATGCTGTTGCTGACCGTGGGGATGCTCGGGGTGTTTGTCGCCCGGGACCTGTTCCTGTTCTATGTGATGTGGGAAGTCATGCTCATCCCGATGTACTTCATCGTCGGGTTGTGGGGCGGGGAACGCCGCATCTACGCCAGCATCAAGTTCTTCATCTACACGATGGTGGGCTCGTTGCTCATGCTCATCGCCATCGTGTACCTCGGCTGGCAGGCGGGGTTGCTCGAGGGGAAGCCCAACTTCGCGTACGACGCGATCATGGCCCTCCCGGAGTTCACCCCGATGGTCTCGTTCTGGTTGTTCGCCGCGTTCTTTGTGGCGTTCGCCGTGAAAGTCCCCATGTTTCCGTTCCACACCTGGTTGCCGGATGCGCACGTCGAGGCGCCCACGGCAGGTTCGGTGATCCTGGCCGGGGTGTTGCTCAAGCTCGGGACGTACGGCTTCCTCCGCCTGGCCGTACCGCTGTTCCCGGCCATCGCGCTGCACCCAACCGTCCGCGGCGTGATTATCGGGTTGTCCGTGATCGGCGTGATCTACGGATCGTTGGTGGCGCTGGTGCAACCGGACTTCAAGAAGCTGGTCGCCTACTCGTCGGTCGCCCACCTCGGCATGGTCATGCTCGGCATCTTCGCCATGACGCGGGAAAGTGTTCAGGGCGCCTTGATGGTCATGATCGGCCACGGCATCTCCACCGGGGCGCTGTTCTTCCTCATCGGTATGATCTACGAGCGCAAGCACTCGCGCATCATCGCCGACTACGGCGGCATTGCGAAGGTGGTGCCGATCTATGCGACGTTGCTGACGATCGTAGCCTTGAGCTCCATTGGTCTGCCGGGCACGAACGGCTTCATCGGCGAGTTTCTGGTAATGGTCGGCGCGTTCAAGACGGCCCCAATTGCCACCACCCTGTCCGCCCTCGGGGTGATCCTGGCCGCGGCGTATCTGCTCTGGGCCCTGCAGCGGATCCTGTACAACCCGCTCGACAAGCCCGCGAACGCGCACCTCACCGACCTCAACTGGCGCGAGATCGGCTTGATGGCGCCACTCATCTTCATGATCCTGTGGATGGGGATCTACCCCACGCCGGTGCTCTCGCGCATGGAGGCCTCGGTCACCCGCTTCGTCGAACAAGCCGAGGCCAAGGCCGCCGCGCAGTCGATCACCTTCACGATGGGGGGAGGGAACTAGGATGACCTTCGACCTCTCCATCCCCGGACAACTCGCGGCGGCCATTGGCCCCGAACTGGCCCTGATCACCGGTGCCATGGTCCTGATGCTCGTCTCCGCCTGGCGACCCGAGAGCGCGGCGCACCAGCGCACGGTGGGACTGGGCAGCATGCTGGTGACCGCCGGCGTTCTGGGCTATGTGCTGGTCATGGCGCAGCGCGGCGCGACCGCTGGTCCTGGCGTCGTAGCGGTTGACCCCTTCCGCTGGGCGAGTAGCGTGGTCTTCCTCCTCGCAACGCTCATCACCCTGGCGCTCGCGGTGGAGTACAACACGCGCGAGGGACTCCATACGGCGGAGGCGCACGTCCTTCTCCTGTTCGCGACCTCGGGCATGATGTTGATGGCGGCGGCACGCGACCTCATGGTGCTGTTCCTCGGCATCGAGCTCATGTCTATCGCGGTGTATGTGCTCGCCGGCCTCAACCGTCGCTCCAACCGCAGCGCCGAGGCCGCCCTGAAGTACTTCCTCCTGGGCGCGTTCTCGACCGGATTCCTCCTGTATGGGATCGCCTTGGTGTACGGCGCCACGGGAACGACGAACCTGACCGAAATCGGCGAGCGCATCAGCCAGTACGACCTCGCGAAGACGCCGATGCTGCTGGTCGGAATCGCGCTGCTCCTTGTGGGTTTCGCGTTCAAGATTGCCGCTGCGCCCTTCCACATGTGGGCGCCTGACGTGTACGAAGGTGCGCCGACGCCGATCACCGGGTACATGGCGGCCGGGGTCAAGGCCGGCGCTTTTGCCGCGCTCCTGCGGGTCTGGCTGGAGGCGTTCCCAGGGGCCTACGCCGAATGGCACAAGGCGGTGTGGTGGCTCGCCGCGATCACCATGGTGGTGGGGAACGTCGTGGCCCTGCAGCAGCGAAACCTGAAGCGCATGCTGGCCTACTCGAGCATTGCGCATACGGGCTTTATCCTGGTGGCCCTCGCGGCCGGCACGGCGCAGGCCGCCACGGCCTTCGTCTTCTATCTGCTCGCCTACACCCTGGCGACCATGGGCGCGTTCGCCGTCATGTTGGCGTTAGGCAGTGCCGGCCAACCGCGCGAGCACATCGAGGACTATCACGGATTGTGGCACGAGCGGCCCGGGCTGGCCCTGGCCATGACGGTGTTCATGCTGGCGCTGCTGGGGTTCCCGATTTTTGGCGGGATGGGGTTCTTCGCCAAGTGGTACGTCTTGCAAGCGGCCCTGCAGGCGCCCGCGCCCCAGGCTCGACTTGCGGTGATCCTGGTCCTGACCACGACCGTGTCCGCCGGGTACTACCTGGGTGTCATCATCGCCATGTTCATGAAGCCGCGGCCCGCCGGTGCGGCGGCGCTGCCCGCCGCGACCGGGATGACGCGCCTCGTCATCGGGGCATCGGTGGTCGTCATCCTCATCTTCGGAGTGTGGCCGGATCCCCTCGTGCGGCTGGTCAAGCAGCACTCGGCGTTAGGTGGCGCGGCGACCGCCCAGCCCCCCGCCGCGCAGACGGCGGCCGTTCCATGACTCCACGGGGCCGCGTCGATGCGGCCCCGCCTCGTTTCCGGTGAATTCCATGACCGTCTCTCCCGGCATCTTCAGGCAGTACGACATCCGAGGCATCGTTGACCAGGACCTGACCGTCGAGGCGGCCGAAGCCATTGGCCGCGCCTACGCGGTCCACCTGCGACGCTCCGGGCGCATGGGTGCTGTGGCGGTCGGGCGCGACAATCGCCCAAGCGGTCCGATGCTGCGCGACGCCCTCGTTCGGGGACTCACCGAGAGCGGCGTGGACGTCGTCGACATCGGCGTCGTACCCACCCCGCTCCTCTACTGGAGCCTGCATCACGTCGGCGTCGATGGCGGCATCCAGATCACGGGCTCCCACAACCCGCCCGAATACAATGGGTTCAAGATCTCGGTTGGCCGTGAGTCACTGCACGGCGATGGGATCACCGGGCTGCTGCGCATCCACCACGCGGGTGAGCGCCTGCACGGTGCGGGGACGGTCCGGCACGAGGAAGTCATCGATCGGTACGTGGACGATGTCGTGGCGCGCATCGGTCCCCTCTCCCGCCGCCTGAAGGTGGTGTTCGATGCGGGGAACGGCGCCGGGTCCCTGGTGGCCGAGAAGCTGTTTTCGCGGCTTGGGGTCGACGGGACCTACATCTTCTGCGAGAGCGATGGCACGTTCCCGAACCACCATCCGGACCCGACGGTAGTCGAGAACCTGCACGACATTATCGCCGAGGTCGCGAAGCAGGGTGCCGACCTCGGGATTGCGTTCGACGGCGACGCCGACCGTATTGGCGTGGTCGACCGGCACGGGGGGATCGTGTGGGGGGATCACATCCTGATCATCTACGCGCGTGATGTGCTGGCGCGCACCGGGACCGGGCAGTCGATCATCTTCGACGTGAAGTGTTCGCAGGCGCTCCCGGATGCGATCACGGCCGCCGGCGGCGTGCCGGTGATGTGGAAGACCGGGCACTCACTCATCAAGGACAAGATGAAGGAAGCCCACGCCCCGATCGCCGGGGAAATGTCCGGTCACATGTTCTTCGGCGAGGGGTTCTACGGGCATGACGATGCCCTCTACGGCGGTGCCCGCCTCCTGCGCATCGTGGCCGATGCCGGGCAACAGGTGGACGAGCTGCTGGCCGATGTTCCCAAGTTTGTCTCGACGCCCGAGATTCGCGTGGACTGCCCGGAAGAGCGCAAGTTTGCCTTGGTGGCCGAGGCGGCCGCTCACTTCCGCAGCCGCTACGACGTGATCGACGTGGACGGTGTGCGCGTGCTGTTCGGGGATGGGTGGGGATTGATCCGCGCCTCCAATACCCAGCCCGTCCTGGTCACTCGATACGAAGCCCTGACCGAACCACGCCTGACGGCCATCCGGAATGAGATGGAGGGGTGGCTTCGCGCGCAGGGTGTGACCCCCTGACGTGACGAAACGGCGGCTCGGACTGACCATCGGTCTCTCGGTCGCGGCGTGCCTGCTGGTGGGCCGCGTGGTGGCGGGATGGCTGGTGGAGTATCGCTGGTATGAGTCACTCGGCGCCGCCAATGTGTTTTGGGCGACCACGTCAAACCTGGCACTGTTGCGTGGTACGGCCTTTCTCGCCGGGACCGTTCTCTGTTTCCTGAACCTCTACGCCGTCCGCTTCTCGATCGTCTCGGTCATCCTGCCTCGTCGCGTGGGCAACCTTGAGATCGGCGAGGAGCTGCCCGGGCGGTCGCTCGTGCTCGTCGTGCTGGTCATTTCCGTCGCGTTAGGCGCGGTGCTGGCGCTCCCACAGGGCGACTGGGTCTCCCTCGATCTCGTGCGCCACGGGGAGTCGTTCCGCGAGAGTGAGCCGTACTTCGGCTACGACCTGGCGTTTTGGGTGTATTGGCTGCCGATTGAGGAGTCCTTTCACGCGTGGGCGACCCTCGCCCTCCTTGTGGTGGGTGCCGTGGTGGTGCTGCTGTACGCGCTCACCCCAAGCTTGCGTTGGTCCGAGGGACGCCTCCGCGTATCGGGGCACGTGCGCCGCCACCTGCTGCTGCTGCTCAGTCTCCTCCTCCTGCTGATGGCGTGGAGCTATCGATTGGACGCCCTCGGCCTCCTGTTGGACGGGAAAGGGACCGGACGGGCCTTTCTCGCCCTCGATCACCGGGTCGGGATTCCGGCGCGGCTGCTCCTGGCCATGGGCTCCGTGGTGTGTGCGATGCTCGTGGCCTGGGCGGGTTGGGTCGGGCAGGTCCGAGTGGTCCTGGTGGCGCTCGCGGTCTGGGCGATTTCTTCGCTCGGCGCGCGGCAGCTGGCCCCCGCTCTGGCGTCCCGGTACATGCAGCCGGCGGACCCCGAGCTGCGCGATCGTCCGTATCGTGCGACGCGTGCCGCGTTTTCACGCCGGGCATTCGATGTCGAGCGCCTCGACGCGCGCGATACGCTGCGATCGAGCGCCGTCGCCATGTCGCCCCCGGCGATGAGCCTGTGGGACACGGAGGCCGTTCGCCGGTCGGCCGCGAGCTGGGGAACCGCCGGACAACCTGAGGCAAGCATCGGCTGGGCGCTGCGGGGCGGGCAGCCGCATGCGTTGGTCGTGCAGCGGTCCGTGGGACCGACCGGGAGCGACCACCCGGAGGTGACGCTGGCCAATGTCATGCATCGCGCGGGTGATGGCCAGTTGCAGCGCTATACAGACTTCCTGGATCAGGCGCCGCGGCTGCCCCCGCTGGCCGTCGGCGACAGTATCACCGAAGGCAGTGTGGTGTCGGACTCCGCCAACGGGATCGCCGCGCCACGGCTCGAGACCCTCGCGGCGCGGATCGTCCACGCGTGGGGGCTCCAGAATCCTCGCCTCCTGCAGGCGCAGTCCACGTTTGGTCCCGCGCGCCTGGTGCGCATTCGCAACGTGCGCGACCGCGTGGAGCGCCTGTTTCCCTTCTTCATCGCCGGAAATCGCGTCCTGCCGTTCCTCGTGCGCGACTCCCTGTGGTGGGGCGTACACCTGTATGCGGCGTCCAGCCACTATCCCTTGAGTGAGCCGATCGTGCTCGCACAGCACGACGTGAGTTACTTCAAGCACGCCGGTGTGGCGATCGTGAACGCCCACTCCGGACGCGTGTTCGCCCTCCGTCCCGCCGAAGCGGACCCCGTGGCGCGCAGCTGGTATCGACGATTTCCCGAGCTGTTCACCGCCTCGAACGCGATGACCGAGGAGTTCCTGCGACAACTGCCTCCTCCGGTGGACGGTATCCTCGCGCAGGCCAGGGCGTTTTCCCGTTTCGGTAGACGCGGTGATGCGCTTGTCCCCGCGTCACAGCTCACCCGCGACATGGGGGCCGACTCGGGGTTTGCGTTCCCCGGGCTTACGCCGTATGTGGACGTCCCACGGCAGCGTCTCGCCGTGGCGTATCCCGTGGTCGATCCGACGGATCGGTTGCGCGGCGTCATCATCGGCTCCGGGGGCGCCGACGTCCACACGGCATGGGTCCCGCTCCTGGGGGCGGATCGACGCTGGCGCGACATTGCCACCGCCA
Source organism: Gemmatimonadota bacterium (assembly GCA_016712265.1). Taxonomy (NCBI): domain Bacteria; kingdom Pseudomonadati; phylum Gemmatimonadota; species Gemmatimonadota bacterium. Next base: position 592,548 of record JADJRJ010000030.1, read on the forward strand.
TGCGACAGGCGCTGGACTCTGTCGCCGCCGCGGCGCGGGGCGAATCGGGCCGGCTGCTCAGGGGACCCATCCACCTGGGAATTCACGACAACGCCTTGGTGCCGGTGCAGGCGCTCTACGAGTGGCCGGCTGATCGCGCGCCTCTCCTGCGGAGTGCCGCCGTGTGGGTCGGCGATGGCATACGCGTTGGCCGCACGCTGGAAGCCGCCTTGGGCTTTCCGGAGCCGGCTACTGGCGACGGCCCCCTGGGCCCCGAGGAGTTTCGACGTCGAGCGGCCGAGTTGTACGCACGAATGGATGACGCCTTGAGCCGTCGCGATATGGTGGCTTTCGGCGAGAACTGGAGCTTGTTGGGGCAACTGCTCCGGGGCGGCGCCCGCGCGCCTTGATGGGGGTCACGGCCCCCGATAGCTTGCGCCGGCTGGCATGCTGACGACTCGGGACGAGGATGTCCCGACCGGCGCCCGGCACCCCGTCCTTCCACGGAGAACGCGTGAACATCCACGAATACCAGGCGAAGGAAATCCTTCGCGCCCTTGGTGTGCCGATCCCCGCCGGGGAGGTGGCCACAACGGCGGACGAGGCCGAGGCGATTGCCCGGCGCATCGGCAGCCAGGTTGTCGTCAAGGCACAGGTCCACGCCGGAGGCCGCGGCAAGGCGGGCGGCGTCAAGCTGGCGAAAACGCCACAGGAGGCTCGCGAGAAGGCTGCCGCGATCCTGGGCATGGAGATCAAGGGACTCGTGGTACAAAAGGTCCTGGTCACCGCAGCTTCTGATATCGCGAGCGAAGCCTACGTTGGCATCATCCTGGACCGGGCCACGAAGAAGCCGGTCTTCATGGTGAGTCCGGCCGGCGGCATCGACATCGAGGAGGTGGCCGCCACCACCCCCGAGAAGATCCTCAAGCTTCCCATCGACACGCGGTATGGCCTGCTGCCGTACCAGGCGATGCGGCTCGGGTTCTTCCTCTACGAGGACCTGACGAAGGCGCGCGCGGCGGCGAAGATCATGGGGCAGCTCTACACCGCGTTCATGCAGAGCGGATGTTCGCTCGCGGAGATCAACCCGCTCATCGTCGACACCGCCGGGCAGGTGGTAGCCCTCGACGCCAAGATGGGCATCGACGACAATGAACTGGACCGGCGTCCTGCCATCGCGGCGCTGCGGGACGAGTCTGCGGAAGAGCCCTCCGAGGTGACCGCGCGCAACGCCAACCTGACCTTTATCAAGTTGGACGGCAACGTCGGCTGCTGTGTCAACGGCGCCGGGCTGGCCATGGCCACCATGGACCTGGTGAAATACTACGGCGGCGACCCCGCGAACTTCCTGGACATCGGCGGGTCGTCCAACCCGGAAAAGGTGGTGAACGCACTGCGCATCATCACGTCCGATCCCAACGTGAAGTGCATCCTGTTCAACATCTTCGGTGGCATCACCCGCACCGACGATGTCGCGAACGGGATCGTGACCGCCACCAAACAGAACCCGCTCAAGGTCCCGATCGTGATTCGCCTGACGGGCACCAACGAGGAAATTGCCATGAAGATCCTGACCGAGAACGGCTTCGCCGCCTCGAGTGACATGGATGAGGCCGTCCGCCAGGCGGTGGCACTCGCCACCGGGGGGAAGGCCGCATGAGCGTCTTCATCGACAAGGGCACGCGACTCCTCGTCCAGGGGATCACCGGCCGCGACGGCTCGTTTCACGCGAAGCAGATGATGGAATACGGCACCCAGGTCGTCGGTGGCGTGACACCGGGCAAGGGCGGCCAGATGTTCGAGGGGAGTGTGCCGATCTTCAATACGGTCGCAGCGGCCGTGGCGGCCACGGGGGCCAACACCACGGTGATCTACGTGCCGCCGATGTTCGCGGCGGACGCGATCATGGAGGCGGCGGACGCGGGGCTCCAGCTGATCGTGGCGATCACTGAGGGGGTCCCGGTGCTCGACATGACGCGCGTGCACCCGTTCGTGAAGGAACGCGGCGTCCGGCTCATCGGTCCCAATTGCCCCGGACTCATCACGCCGGGTGCGGCCAAGGTCGGGATCATCCCGGGCCGCATCTGTACCCCGGGCCCGGTGGGTGTCGTGTCCCGGTCCGGCACGCTGACCTATGAAATCGTCTACCAGCTCACTCGCGCGGGCATTGGCCAGACCACCTGCGTGGGGATCGGCGGGGACCCCATCAATGGCACGAACTTCATTGACTGTCTCGCTGCGTTTGAAGCAGATCCGGCGACGCAGGTCGTCTGCATGATGGGCGAAATCGGTGGGACCGACGAGCAGGAGGCGGCCGAGTTCGTCCGAACGCGCATGTCCAAACCGGTCGTTGGGTTCATTGCTGGCCAGACGGCGCCGCCGGGACGCCGGATGGGACACGCGGGAGCGATCATTTCTGGCTCCTCTGGAACTGCGGCAGAGAAGGTGGCGGCTTTCGAGGCCGCAGGGATGGGAGTTGCCAAGCGACCGATCGACTTTGTCGACCTGGTCCGGGCTCGGCTGAAGTAGCACATGCACCCGGGCTCGGCGTCGAGCCCAGGCTCACATTGGAAACCAGATACAGGTGACGTGATATGGCTGGGAACAGGACGTTGACGATCATCAAGCCCGACGCATTTGGCGCCGGCAAGGCAGGGAAGGTCATCGCCCACCTCGAGACCGGTGGGTTTCGGGTGGTGGCCGCGCGGGTCATGCACCTGTCGACCGCTCAGGCGGAGGAGTTCTACGGGGTACATCGCGAGCGCCCGTTTTTCCGGTCGCTGGTCTCGTTCATGACCTCCGGGAAGTGCATGCCCATGATCCTGGAGAAGGCGGACGCCGTGGCCGAGCTACGCCGAGCCATTGGGGCAACGGACCCCGCAGAGGCCGCGGAGGGGACCGTTCGCAAGCTCTACGCCGAGTCGAAGGAACGGAACGCCATCCACGCATCAGATTCGGACGAGAATGCGGTCCGGGAGTCCCGTTTTTTCTTCGCGGAAGCGGAAACGCTATAGGCCTCCGTCGAGGCGGCGTAAGTCTGTAATTCCCAGTAACTTGAAACTCATAGCCCGGCACCCTAGATTGCTGGGCTATGTTGTCCTTTGACCTTCGCGACCTCGAGGCCCAGGCATCCCTGGTCGATGGGGAGCTGCCAGAGTCTGATCCGATCTGGGAGGAAGGTGACGCCCGGCCACAGGGATCGCTCAAGGTCTCCGGTCGGGTATCTGCCGCGGGCGCTGGCCGCTTCTACTTCAGCGGTCACCTCGAGGGGACAGCCACATCGACCTGTCGGCGATGCCTGGAGCCGGTGAATCAGCCGGTGCAGGCGGACGTCCACCTGCTGTTGGTGGACGGGTCGGCAGACGAGGCGGATGAAGCGGACGTCTACGTGATCGACGCCCGCGAACGTGAACTGGACCTACGGCCGGCTATCCGCGAAGAGTGGGTGCTGGCCGCTCCGTCCTACATGGTGTGCTCAGACGCCTGTCAGGGTTTGTGCCCGTCATGCGGCGCCAACCGGAACGTCGGCGCCTGCGGGTGTACCCCCGCGATCGATCCACGCTGGCACGCGCTCTCACCGCACGGCGGCGACGCACGTTAGGCGTTCACTTCCTTTCCCGGCACCACCATGGCTGTCCCGAAACGACGTACCTCCAAGCGCAAGAAGCGCGCGCGCAATACGCACAAGACGGCCGCCGTGGCCGTCATTCAGTCGTGCCCCCGGTGTGGGTCACCCAAGCGCCCGCATCGGGTGTGTGGAGAATGCGGGTATTACGCAGGCAAACAGCGAGTCGCTCCCGCCGAGGCTTGACGCTTGGCGCGCATCGCGCTTGACGCCATGGGGGGGGATCACGCGCCCGGAGCTCCGGTCGTAGGGGCCCTCCTCGCCCTCGATGAACTGGGCCACGACCATCGGGTTCAGCTCGTAGGGATCCCCGATACGATCCGGCACGCCCTCGACGCTGCGCTCGCCGGTGAATGTGCCGGTCATGCGGCCGCCGCGGAGCGCATCGACATTGTGCCCGCGGCCGACGTGATCGACATGGCGGAAAAACCCTCGGCGGTCCTTCGTGGGAAGCCAAACAGCTCCATGCACGTCGGCCTGCGGCTGCAGGTCGACGGCCTTTCGGACGGTTTCGTCTCCGCGGGGAACACCGGCGCGCAGATGGCGGTGTCTTCCCTTGTCCTGCGCCTGCACGAGGGTCTCACGCGCCCGGCCATCAGCACTTTCTTCCCGACGGCCCAACGCCCGGTGGTCGTGCTGGATTCTGGCGCGAACGTGGACTGCTCGGCTGAGGAACTGGTGCAGTTCGCGCGGCTCGGGGCAGTGTACGCCGAAGACCTGCTCGGACGCGACAACCCGGTCGTCGCGCTGCTCTCCATTGGGGAGGAAGCGGAGAAGGGAAATGCGGCCGTGAAGGCCGCCCACCAACTGCTCCGTGCGTCCGGGCTCAACTTCCAGGGAAATGTCGAGGGTCGTGACCTCCCGAACGGGGCCAGCGATCGCGGCCCCTTTGACGTCGTGGTTTGCGATGGCTTCGTCGGAAACGTGGTCCTCAAGTTCTACGAGTCCGTGGCCCCCTTTTTGTTCGGCTTGGTCGCCCGGCACGCCGGGCTCTCTCGGGAGCAATTGGCCGGCGCCTTCAAGGAGCTGGACTACTCCGAGCACGGCGGCGCTCCGCTGCTCGGCGTCAAGGGCGTCAGCATCATCTGTCACGGCAAGTCGGGACCACGCGCGCTCAAGAACGCCGTCAAGCTGGCGGTGCGCGCTGTCGAGTCACGGATGAGCGAACACATGGGGCGACGCCTGACGGAGGCGGCATGAACCGGCCCATCGCCCACCTCGCCGGTGTGGGGTCGTTCGCACCCAGTCGCGTCATGCGCAACGAAGAGTTTGCCGCGCTCGGACTCGACACCAACGATGAGTGGATCGTCCAACGCACCGGAATCCGCGAGCGACACGTGGCCGGGCCGAACGAAACGAACAAGACCATGTCCGCCGCGGCCGCGCGCGTGGCGATGTCGCGCGCTGGCATCACGCCAGGCGACATCGACGTGATCGTGCTGGGAACGGCATCGCCCGATCGCTTGCTCCCGTCCACAGCGGTCGACCTGCAGGCTGAACTCGGCGCCAGTCGCGCGGCGGCCTTCGACGTCATGGCCGCGTGTTCCTCCTGGCTCTACGGGCTGATCGTCGCGGAAGGGCTGATGGCCGCCGGCGGGGCGCAGACGGCCCTGGTGGTTGGCACCGAAAAATTGACCAGCATCGTGGACTGGCAGGACCGTTCGACGTGTGTCCTGTTCGGGGATGGAGCCGGCGCGGCGGTGCTGAAACGGTCGGACGGGACCAAGGGGATCCTCTCCACATTCATGCGCAGTGACGGCACGCTCGCCGAACTGCTGTATCGGCCGACCGGCGGAGCCGCGCACCCGTTCAACCAGCAGGTCCTTGATGATCGGTCGTTCTACGTAAAGATGGAGGGGCGTGAGGTGTTCAAGCACGCCGTGCGGTCGATGTCCGAGGCTACGGATCGCGCCCTCGACGGCGCACGGCTCACGGGCGCCGATATCGACCTCATGATCCCGCACCAGGCCAACATTCGCATCATCGAGGCCACGGCGAAGCACGCCAACGTCTCGATGGACAAGGTGTACGTGAACGTCGACCGCTATGGAAACACCTCGTCGGCTTCCATCGGGCTCGCGCTCGACGAGGCGATGGCCTCAGGCCGGGTGAAGCCGGGATCGACCGTCCTCCTCGTGGCCTTCGGCGCCGGGTTCACCTGGGCCTCGCTCATCGTTCGCTTTTAGGCATGCCATCGGTTGTCGCGCTGTTCCCCGGCCAGGGGTCACAGAAGCCCGGCATGGGCAAGGACCTCGCGGAGGGTGTCGACAGCGCGAGCTCAGTGTTCGCGCGGGCGGATGCGGCCCTCGGTGAGTCGCTCTCGACGTTGTGTTTCGAGGGACCGGCTGAGGCACTCACGCTGACGCATAACGCCCAACCCGCACTGCTCACCCACGGCGCCGCCGTCTGGGCGGCGCTCGTGAGTGCGGCGGGGCCCCATCTGGTGGCCACGGCAGGGCATTCCCTCGGCGAGTTCACCGCATGGCACGCGGCAGGCGCGCTGACACTCGAGGACGCGGTTCGCCTCGTCCGGCGGCGCGGGGAGTTGATGTACGCCACCGGCGTTACGCGGCCTGGGGCCATGGCGGCGATCCTTGGCGAGCCGTCCGAACCTATCGACGCGATCTGCGCCCGGGCCTCAGCAGACCCCGATGGCGGACTCGTCGTCGCGGCGAACTACAACTGTCCTGGGCAGGTGGTGATCTCCGGCGAGGTCGCTGGGGTGCGGAAGGCCATGGAGCTGGCCAAGGCGGCCGGAGCCAAGCGCGCCGTTGAGCTCCCCGTGAGCGGCGCGTTTCACTCACCGTTGATGGCGCCGGCTTCTACGGGCTTGGCGGAGGCGCTCGCACACGTGCCTTTCGGCATGGCTGGCGTCCCGGTCTGTGTGAATGTGTCGGCTGAATTCGAGACCGATCCAGAGCGTGGCCGGGCGCTCCTGGTGGAGCAGCTGACCTCACCGGTCCGATGGACGCAGGTGATCACGGTCCTGGCCGAACGATTTCCTGACGCGCTGTTCGTGGAGATGGGACCCGGGGCGGTGCTGACCGGGCTCGTGCGCAAGATCGCGCCAAGCGTGGCGACCGCCACCTGCGGCACGGCCGCTGAGGTTCACGGCATGATCGAGAGGCTCTCATGAACATTGACTTGACGGGAAGGAATGCGCTCGTAACCGGGAGCACGCGCGGCATTGGCCGAGCGATCGCGAACGCGCTAGCCGCAAGCGGTGCCCGCGTGGGGGTCGTCGGGCGCGACGCGGAGCGGGCTCGCGCGATCGCTTTGGAGGTCGGTGGCGACGCGCGCGGGTTCGGGTGCGACGTGAGCGATCCGGCGCAAATCGTTGCGCTGGTGGAGGATGCCGAGCGGGAGTTCGGGTCGATTGACATCCTCGTGAACAATGCCGGGCTGACGCGGGACAACATCATGCTCCGGCTGAAGGACGACGACTGGAACGCGGTGATCGACGCAAATCTCCGGTCCGCGTTTGTCGCAACCCGGGCCGTGACCCGGGGGATGATGAAGCGCCGTTCAGGTCGCATCATCAACATTGCGAGCGTGGTCGGACTGATCGGAAACAAGGGCCAGACCAATTACGCGGCGTCGAAGGCGGGGCTCATCGGGCTCACCAAGTCAGTCGCCAAGGAGTTCTCGTCGAGAGGCATTCTCGCGAACGTTGTGGCTCCCGGATTCATCGAGACCGACATGACGGCCGCCCTCACGCCCGAGGCTCGTTTGGCATTGTCTGCCCAGATTCCCCTGGAGCGACTGGGGCGGCCCGAGGACGTGGCCGGCGCCGTGTTGTTCCTGTGTTCTGACCTGGCGTCATACATCACCGGGCAGGTGCTTGTGGTGGATGGCGGCATGGTGATGTAAGTCGCGGTATTCCATTATCTTCGAACCACCCCTTTGCCCCAACGGAGCACGACATGGCGGACATGAGCGAGAAGGTCAAGGACATCATCGAGAAGGAGCTCGGCGTCGAGCGGGAGAAGCTCACGGACGAGGCCAGCTTCATCGAGGACCTTGGCGCTGACAGCCTCGACATCGTCGAACTCGTCATGGAGTTCGAGAAGCAGTTCAACATCGACATTCCCGATGAGGACGCGGAGAAGCTCCGCACGGTCGGGGATGCCCTGAAGTACCTGAAGGAAAAGGGGCCCGCCGCGTAACATGAAGCGCCGCGTCGTCATCACCGGCCTCGGGGCCGTCACGTCCGTCGGCCTGGACGTGGCGTCGACGTGGCGCGCGCTCCTCGCTGGCGTCTCCGGGGGCGGCCCCATCACCAAGTTCGACGCCGCCCGCTTCCCGGTCCGGTTTGCCTGCGAGGTGAAGGGCTTCGACCCGCTCCAGTACATGGAGCGGAAGGAAGCCAAGCGGTCGGACGCGTACACGCAGTACGCGGTTGCAGCGTCCCTCCAGGCAATGGCCGACGCCGGGTTCTCCCAGGGTGGGTTCGACCCCGAGATGACCGGGGTCATTGTGGGGTCCGGGGTCGGCGGGCTGAAGAGCTTCGAGGAGCAGCACGATGTCTATCGTGAGCTGGGCCCCTCGAAGATCTCGCCGTTCTTCATCCCGACGTTCATCGCGGACATTGCGTCGGGCGTCGTCTCCATGCGGGTGGGGGCCAAGGGACCGAATTACGCGACGATCTCCGCGTGCTCAACCAGCGCGCACGCCATTGGGGACGCCATGCGCACCATCCAATACGGTGACGCGGACGTCATGGTGTGCGGCGGGGCGGAGGCGTCGGTAACCCCGATGGCGATCGGGGGTTTCGCGAACATGAAGGCGTTGTCGGAGCGCAATGACGACCCCGCGCGCGCGTCGCGACCGTTCGACAAGGATCGCGATGGGTTCGTGATGGGGGAGGGAGCGGGCATACTCGTACTCGAGGTCCTCGAGCACGCCCAGGCACGAGGGGCACGGATTTACGGCGAGGTCGCCGGTTATGGCGCCACCGGCGATGCGTACCACCTCACCGGCCAGCCCGAGGAACACGAGGGGCTGCAGCGCTCCATGCGCCGCGCGTTGAAGGACGCCGGGCTGACGACGGGCGATATCGACTACGTGAACGCGCACGGGACGTCGACCCCGATGAACGACCCGAACGAGGCCAAGGCGATCATGCGCGTCTTCGGCGACGACGCGGCGGGGCTGAGCGTGTCCTCCACCAAGTCGGCGACGGGCCACATGCTGGGGGCCGCCGGAGCGATCGAGGCCATCGCGTGCATTCTGGCGCTGCGCGATCAGGTGGTCCCACCGACCATCAACTTCGTGACGCCCGATCCCGATTGTGGGCCGTTGGACTTCACGCCCAACGAACCGCGATCCCGCGTGATCCGGGCCGCACTATCGAACAGCGCCGGGTTTGGCGGGCACAATGTGTCGCTCGTCATTCGCCAGTTTGTCCCCTGAGGCGCACGTGCCCCCCGCGGTAGATCTCGACCGCATCCGGGACGCCAACCTCCGGCCGATCGCCGAAAAGGTGGCGACCGGCACGCGACTGGACCCGAATGACGCGCTGACGCTGTTCCGCACGCCGGACATCCTCGGCCTCGGGTACCTGGCGGATGCGGCCAACCAGGCGAAGAACGGCCGGGTGGTCACCTTTGCGTCCAACCAGCACATCAATCCGACCAATGTGTGCGTGCTGCGAAAGACCTGCGTCTTTTGCGGCTACGCACGCCTCCCGAAAGAGGAGGGTGCCTACCGTTACACGCTGGAACAGGTGATGGCCGAGGCGGAGACGGCGCGGGAGGGAATGACGCGCGAGTTTCACATCGTGGGTGGGCTCGACATGCAGGCCGGGCTCGAGTACTACGCCACGATGTTCCGCTCGCTCAAGCGCGAATTCCCGCAGGTGCACATCAAGGCGCTCACGGCGGTCGAGATCGCGCACATCGCCCGCATCGAGAAGTTAAGCTGGAAGGAAGTGCTGATCGCGCTGCGTGAGGCCGGCCTCGACACGATGCCGGGCGGCGGGGCAGAGACCTTCAGTGCCGCCGTGCGCGAGCAGATTGCCGATCGCAAGCTCGGAGGTGCCGACTACATCGGGGTGCATCGCGCGGCCCACGAGCTCGGCATTCGGTCCAACTGCACGATGCTCTACGGTCACGTGGAGACAATGGAGGACCGGGTCGCGCATCTCACCATGCTCCGCGACCTGCAGGACGAAACCGGCGGGTACCTCGCGTTCATCCCGCTGGCGTACCATCCCGACGACAATGAGTTGGGCAAGCGGCTCCAGCGACAGGGGCGCGGCACGACGGGGTTCGATGACCTGCGCGTCCTGGCCGTCGGTCGCCTCTTCCTGGACAACTTCCAGCATATCAAGTCACACTGGATCATGGTGACCCCGTTCCTCTCGCAGGTGGCGCTGGCGTTCGGCGTCAACGACCTCGAAGGAACGGTCGTGCGGGAGAAGATTTACCACGCGGTCGGGGCCACCACACCACAGGGACTCCCACTGGCGGAGATCCTCAAGCTGATCCGCGGGGCGCAACGTGTGCCGGCGGAACGTGACGCGTTCTACCAGGTGATTCGTCGCTTCGACGACGACCTCACGCGGGTCGCCGCAGACTGACCGTGCGCGTCGGTCGCATTCCCTACATCAATTGTTTTCCCGTGTACGGGGCGATCGACCGTGGCATCGTGCCCCTCGACGGCCAGCTGGTGACCGGGATCCCGAGCCTGCTCAATGCGCGCATGGCCGCCGGCGCATTGGATGTCTCGGTGGTTTCCGCCGTGGAGTACGCGCGAGACGCCGCGCGGTACTTGCTGCTTCCCGACCTCGCGATCTCGTGCGACGGACCGGTGCGTTCCGTGATGTTGTTTTCCCGGCGCCCGGCTGGGGAACTCGGTGGCCGCCGCGTGGTGCTCTCACGCTCCTCCATGACCAGTGTAGCGCTGTTGGAGCTGTTGTTTGACGCAGTCTGGAAGGCGCGTCCCGAGTTCGTGCCGGGTGACGCCGAGATGGCCGATCTCAAGGCGTTCGCCCAGGATGAGCACGACGCGCGCCTGGTCATTGGCGACGCGGCACTGCTGCTGCAGTCGCCGGGCACGACTGCCGAGGACCGACCGGCGTATCCGTACGTCTACGACCTCGGGGAGGAGTGGTTGCAGTGGACCGGGCACCCATTCGTTTTCGCCGTATGGGTGGCGCAGCGGACGACCCCGGCGCGCGACGCCCTGACCACCCATGCGGCGCTTCTCGCGTCGCGCGACTGGGGGCTCCAACACCTCGGCCCCCTGTCGGAGCAGGCGGCACAGCAGACCGGCGTGCCTGCCGACGAGTGCCGACGCTACCTCGAGGGACTCGACTATGGGCTGGGACTGAGATACCTCGCTGGACTGACCGAGTTCTTCGCCCGGCTCAGTGCGGCGGGGAAGGTACCGTCGACCACCCTGCAGTTCCTTGCCGCCTGACCTCGTGTCGCCGTTGCCGTCCCTCCCGGCGCTACCTTTCGTCCTGAACTCGTGACCTCCGCGGAGTGTCCCGCCCCATGAACCGCGACCTGCTGGACTTCTATACCAATGCACCACTCCTCGAGCTCGGTCTCGAGGCGGATCGCGTGCGTGCGGCAAAACACCCGCACCAGACGGTCACGTACATCGTGGACCGCAACATCAACTACACGAACGTCTGTGTGGCCGATTGCGGGTTCTGCGCGTTCTACCGGCGACCAAAACACGCGGAAGGCTACACCCTGTCTTTTGAGCAAATTGGCCAGAAGATCGAGGAGACCAAGGCGTTAGGCGGCGTACAGATCCTGATCCAGGGAGGCCACAATCCGTACATCCCCTTCGAGTGGTACCTGGACCTGCTGCGCTACATCAAGCGGAACCACCCCATTCACATTCATGGGTTCAGCCCAAGTGAGGTGGACTTCTTCTCGCAGGTCTTCCGGATGGACGCCACGGACGTCATTCGCGAACTGAAGGGCGCTGGGCTCGACTCCATTCCAGGCGGCGGCGGCGAGATCCTGGTCCAGCGGGTGCGCGACATCGCCGCTCCCAAGAAGGCGGGGGCTGATCGATGGCTGGAAATCATGGAGCTGGCACACCAGGCCGGCATGAAGACCTCGGTCACGATGATGTATGGCCTCGGAGAAACGCTGGCCGAGCGGATCGAGCACCTCCAGCGGGTGCGGGATGTCCAGGCGCGCACCGGGGGATTCACGGCCTTCATCACGTGGCCACTTCAACCCGAGAACACGCCGGAGTTCTCCCATATGGAGAAGACGGGCGCGGTGGACTACCTGCGCACCGTCGCCATCTCGCGCATCGTGCTGGACAACGTTCCGAACCTGCAGAGCAGCTGGGTGACGATGGGGATGAAGGTGGGGCAGCTGGCGCTCCGGTTTGGGTGCAACGACTTCGGGTCCCTGATGATCGAGGAGAATGTCGTCAGTGCCGCCAACACGACCCACCGCACGACGACCGAGGAACTGGAGCGCCTGATCCGTGATGCCGGGTTCACCCCGGCGCGTCGGCGCCAGGACTATTCCATCATCCCGATCGAACACCCCGTGGCTGCCTGAGATGACCATGCACGCCCGCACCGGCATCGGATACGATTCCCACCGCTTCGCCGACGGCGGCCCGCTGCGACTCGGCGGTGTCGACATCCCGGGAGATCGCCATCTCGTGGGGCACTCGGACGCCGACGCCGTGTGCCATGCCGTGACGGACGCGATCCTCGGCGCGGCGTGCCTCGGGGACATCGGCAGCATGTTCCCCGACACGGATCCGGCGAATCGCGGGCGCGATTCCATCGATATGCTGGAGCGCGCGATGGGGCGGGTCCGCCAGGAACAGCGACTCCGTGTGGAGCACGTCGACATTACGGTGATCACGGAGTCGCCAAAGATCGGGCCCTACCGCGACGCGATGGGCGCACGCATCGCCGAGGCGTTAGGCATCCCGGCCGGCCACGTGAACGTCAAGGCCAAGACCAACGAGGGGATGGGGTGGATCGGTCGCGGCGAGGGCCTGGCGTGCATCGCGGCCGCGACCCTGATGCCCTGAGGATGGAGTCACTCGACGCCGCGCTGGCCTGGCTGACCACCCTGCCACCCGGTGCGCTGCTGGCACTGATGGCCGTACTTGCCGCCGTCGAGAACATCTTCCCCCCTATCCCCGCGGACATCCTGGTCGCGTTCGGGAGTTTTCTGGCCGCACGGTCCGCGGAGCCGGCGTGGCCGGCGTTCCTCGCCGTGTGGGGGGGGAACCTGCTGGGCGCCTGGCTGATGTACCTCATGGGTCGGCGGTTTGGGGCCGAACGGGTGGAGCGCCGTTACCACCTGGATCGCACCGGCGGCGCCGATGCGCGCATCCTGGGCTGGCACCGCAAGTACGGAACGGCCGCCTTCTTCCTGACCCGCTTCATCCCGGGGCTGCGCGCGGTGGTGCCGCCCGTGGCAGGGGCCTTGCGCATTCCACCCCTAGGTGTGATAAGCGCGATGGGGCTCGCCAGCGGGATCTGGTATGGCGCCATTACCTGGCTGGCCTTTCGTGCCGGCACCAACTGGGATTCGTTGCGAGGGGGCATTGCGCGGCTCGGCTCCTGGTCTGCTGGCCTCGCCGGCGCGGCCGTCGTCGTGGTCGCGGCCGTGTGGTGGTATCACCGTCGCCTTCATGCCCGCCCGACGCGCCCGCCTGCCTGACGAGGCGTCCCGGGCCTTCGCGCTCGAGCGCTTCGACGACTTCCTCGCCCTCGAGGAGGGGGCATCCTCGCGCACGCGCGAGGCCTACGGGCGCGACGTCGCACGGCTCGCCACCTTCTGCCTCGCGCGTGGACGTGGACGCGTCACCGACATCGACCACCCACTGCTCCGGGAGTTCACCTGGCACCTCAAGGACAGCGGATTGGCTGCACCGTCCATTCGGCGCACCATCGCCGGGGTGCGGACCTGGTGCCGCTTCCTTGTGTCCGAAGGGCTGCTCGCGGCCGATCCGAGTGACCGGCTCGAACTGCCCCGGCGAACGCGTGAATTGCCCGACGTCCTCACGGCCACCGATGTCGAGCGACTCCTGACGGCCGGTGACCAGGACCATCCGCAGTTCTTTCGCGATCGCGCGATGCTCGAACTGGCGTACAGCGCCGGCCTGCGCGTGTCCGAGTGGATCGGGATCGGCATCAAGGATGTGGACTTCCAGGAGGGCGTCGTCCGCGTCTTTGGCAAGGGGGGCAAGGAACGCCTGGTGCCGATCGGCCGAAGCGCCATCACGGCGGTTTCGATCTACCTGCGTGAGGGACGACCGCGACTCGAGCATGGCGAAGGAAAGGGTGCCTTGTTCCTGAACGCGCGCGGAAAACCCCTGAGCCGCATGGGGGCCTGGCAGGTATTGCGCGCGTGGGTCAAGCGCGCCGGGATCACCAAGCACGTGTCCCCGCACACCCTCCGCCATTCGTTTGCCACACACCTGTTGGAGGGCGGCGCCGACCTGCGCGCCGTGCAGGAGATGCTGGGTCACGCCGACATCTCGACGACGCAGATCTACACCCACCTGGATCGGGACTACCTGCACACGGTGCATCGGCAGTACCATCCCCGAGGATGAGCTACCGCCGCCGCTTCCTGCTCACGACCGCCGCCCTGCTGGGGATCGCGGCGGTTGGCATGGTGACCGTGGTCGCCCCGGTAGTGGACCGCCGGATGAACACCGTCATCCCCGGCAGTGACTCCATGGTTTCGGCGGCCGCGCTGGCACTCCACCACGCGGCGACCATCGTCGACCTGCACGCTGACGCACTGCTTTGGCAGCGCGACCTGAATGACCGCCATGCCCATGGTCACGTCGATCTGCCACGACTGCGCGACGGCCACGTCGGGCTCCAGGTGTTCAGCGTCGTGACCAAAACGCCGCGCGGCATCAACTACGAACGCAACACCGGCGAGACCGACAACATCACACTGCTCGCGATGGCCGAGCGGTACCCGCCGCGGGCGTGGCGTTCCCTCCGGGAGCGCGCGTTGTGGCAAGCACGTCGGTTCGACCAGATGGCTGGGGCGTCGGCCGGCGCGCTGCGACCGGTTCGCACCGTCGGGGACCTCGACCGGCTCCTCTCGGCGCGTGCGGGTGGGACCGAAGTCATTGGCGGGATACTCGCGACCGAGGGACTGCACCCGGCGGAAGGCGTGCTTGAAAACGTGGACACGCTGTTCGCCGCCGGGTTTCGCATCTTCGGGCTCACCCATTTCTTCGACAACGAAGTTGGGGGATCCGCGCATGGAGTCTCGCGCGGCGGGTTGACCGCCTTCGGTCGCACCGCCATTGATCGCATCGCAGCGTTAGGCGGCGTTGTCGACGTGGCACACGCCTCACCGGCGCTGCTTGACGACGTGCTCGGGGCATCGGCAGCGGCCGTGATGGTGAGCCACACGGGCGTCCAGGGGACCTGTCCCGGCCCGCGCAACCTGTCGGACGACCAACTGCGGGCCATTGCCGCCCGCGGCGGCCTGGTGGGGATCGGGTTCTGGGACGGGGCCATCTGTGAGGTGAGCGCCGCGTCGTTTGCGCGAGCGGTCCGGCACGCGCTCGCCGTGGCGGGGGATAGCGTGGTCGCCCTGGGCTCCGACTTCGACGGGGCCACGCGCATGCCGTTCGATGTCAGTGGGATCCCCCGGCTGACCGAGGCGATGTTGCACGCTGGCTTGACTCCGGAACAGGTCCGCGCGGTGCTGGGCGAGAACGCCGTAGCGTTCCTGCGGCGACACCTCCCGCCCTAGGCTGTTCTTCGCACCGGTGGCGGACTAACTTGACGAGCGTGCCTGAAACGACCCCGCACGCCTCTCCAGCGCCGCCATGCCCGTCCTGGCCGTAATCCCCGCCAGGCTGGGCGCGACCCGCCTCCCGCGAAAGCCCCTCCGGCTCCTTGGTGGCCAACCGCTCGTCCTCCGGGTTCTGGACCGCGTCGTGGGGCTCGGCGTGGCGGACGCCGTGGTCGTGGCGTCGGACGCCGATGAGGTGCACGCGGCGGTCCGCGCCCACGGAGGGACGAGCGTCGACACCCGGGAGGACCACCCATCCGGAACGGACCGCGTGGCCGAGGTGGCATCGCGCCCGGAGTACCAGTCGTTCGACGTCGTGCTGAACGTGCAGGGCGACGAGCCCTTTGTGTCGGCCGATGTGCTGCGGGGCGCCGTGCGGATGTGCGAGCGCTTTCCGCTGGGCACCGTCGCGGTGCGTCGAGGAGCGGCGGTCCTGCAGGAGCCGAGCGTGGTGAAGGTCGTGTGCGACGCATCGGGCCGCGCGATGTACTTTTCGCGAGCACCCATACCGTGGTTGCGCGACGCCGCGGACCGCGCCGTGCACGAGCCCCTCGTGCTCCAGCACGTAGGGGTGTACGCCTACCGACGTGGGGCCTTGCAAGACTGGGTGCAGCTGCCGGTGCACCCACTGGAGCAAGTGGAGCGACTGGAGCAACTTCGACCGCTGGCAGCGGGGATGGGCATGGGGGTGGCCGTGCTGGACGGCCCGCTCGACGGGGGCATTGACACGGAAGACGACCTGGCCCGCGCGAACGCGCGCTGGCATGACCTTTTCGCTGGACGGAGCTGACATGCAGACCGGTGCCACGACGCCGCAGACCACGCGTTTCATTTTTGTCACCGGGGGCGTCGTTTCGTCGCTAGGGAAGGGAATCGCCGCCGCCTCGCTCGGCCGCCTGCTCGTCGAGCGGGGGCTGCGGGTCTCGATCATGAAGTTCGACCCGTACCTCAACGTCGACCCCGGCACGATGTCGCCATTTCAGCACGGCGAGGTCTTCGTGACCGACGACGGCGCCGAGACCGACCTCGACCTCGGGCACTACGAGCGGTTCATCGACCGGCCGTTGTCGCAGCTCAACAACGTGACGACGGGGCGCATCTACCTCAATGTCATCACGAAGGAGCGACGCGGCGAGTACCAGGGCCACACGGTCCAGGTGATCCCGCACATCACCGACGAGATCAAGTCGCACATGAAGCGCATGGCGCCCGAGAACGATGTCGTCATCGTGGAAATCGGGGGGACCGTCGGCGATATCGAGTCCTTGCCGTTCCTGGAGGCCATCCGCCAGTTTCGCCAGGAGGTCGGCAAGCAGAACGCGATGTTTATCCACCTCACCCTGGTTCCCTACATCTCAGCAGCGGGCGAGGTCAAGACCAAACCCACGCAGCATTCGGTGCGCGAGCTCATGGAGATCGGGATCCAGCCGGACGTGCTCATCTGTCGCACCGAGCGCGCCCTCGGCGACGACGTGAAGCGCAAGATCGCCCTCTTCTGCAACGTGGAATTCGGCAACGTGATCGAGAGCGTCGACGTGCCGACGATCTACCAGATCCCGCTCAGCTTCCACGAACAGGGGCTCGACGAGCGCGTCATGACCCGCCTCAACCTGAGCGGCCGCCAGCCGGACCTGGGGCGCTGGGAGACCCTGGTCAACCGCGTCATCCGTCCCCGAGACAAGGTCCGCATCGCGGTGGTGGGCAAGTACACACAGTTTGTCGACAGCTACAAGAGTGTCCAGGAAGCGCTGATTCACGGTGGGATCGGAAATGATGTCGGCGTGGAGATCAAGTGGCTGTCGAGCGATGACTTTACGTCGCCGGAACGTGGACGCGAGATCCTCGCCGGATATCACGGACTCCTCGTGCCGGGCGGCTATGGGGTCCGCGGCGTGGAAGGCATGATCGAAGCGATCCGCGCCGCGCGCGAGATGCGGCTGCCGTTCTTCGGCATTTGCCTGGGGATGCAGGTGGCCCTCATCGAATTCGCGCGCAACGTGCTCGGGCTGGACGATTCCAACTCCAGTGAGTTCAAGCCGGAGTGCGCGCACCCGGTGGTCTCCCTCCTGGAGGAACAGAAGCACATCACCGACATTGGCGGCACGCAACGGCTCGGCGCGTACCCCTGCCGGCTGGTGAAGGGCAGCAAGGCTGCCGAGATCTACGGCGCGCCCGAGGTCAGCGAGCGCCATCGCCACCGCTACGAGGTGTCCAACGCCTATCGGGAGCAATTCGAGGAACACGGCTTGCGCCTGGCCGGGCTCTCGCCTGACGAGTCGCTCGTCGAGATCGTCGAGCACGCGTCACATCCGTGGTTCATTGGGTGCCAGTTCCACCCGGAACTCAAGTCGCGCCCGACGAACCCGCACCCGTTGTTCCAGAGCTTTGTCGGGGCCGCCATGCGTCGGAAGGCAGCGACCCCGACGAGTGTTCCGGCCGCCGTGGCCCACGACGCGTCCTGATGCCATATCACGGGTTCCCGACCAGGCAGCTCTTCCTCATTGCCGGGCCGTGCGTAATCGAGGACGACGCGCTCAACCTGCGCGTCGGCGAGGCGCTGGCTCGCCTGGCGGATCGCCTACCGGGGGGCGTGATCTACAAGGCGTCGTTCGACAAGGCCAACCGCTCGAATGCAGGCGCCGCCCGTGGACCGGGAATGCACGAGGGACTGGAGGCGCTCCGTCGCGTCGGTGTGGCGACCGGGCTGCCCCTGCTGACGGATGTGCACCTGCCGGAGCAGTGCGCCGCCGCGGCGGACGTGGTGGACATCCTGCAGATCCCGGCCTTCCTTTGTCGGCAGACCGACCTCCTGGAGGCCGCCGCAGCCACGGGGAAGCCGGTCAACATCAAGAAGGGGCAGTGGATGCATCCCGAGGGAATGTCCGGAGCGGTCGCCAAGGTCCGGGCCGCAGCACCCGCGGGCTCAACCAACGGCGTCGCCGTCACCGAGCGCGGGACGTTCTTCGGGTACGGCGACCTCGTGGTGGACATGCGCGCCTTCGAGCGCCTCCGGGCCGCCACACACGCGCCCGTGATCTTCGACGGCACACACTCCGTGCAGCAGCCGGGCCGTGGGGAAGGGGGAAGCAGCGGGGGCGCACGGGAGCACATCCCGACGCTTGTGCTCGCGGCCGCCGCGGCCGGTATCGATGGACTCTTCCTCGAGACCCACCCCGACCCCGCACACGCCCCCAGCGACGGCGCGAACATGCTGCCCCTGGAGACCCTGCCGCGGCTCATCGAGCGCGTGGTGCACGTGTGGGAGGCGGCCCGCGCATGACGGTGCCCCCGTTCGCCGGCATTGGCGACACAGAGGAGGGACGCCAGCTCGCCGCGAGGATTCGTCTCGTCGGGCTCGATGTCGACGGCGTGCTCACCGACGGTGGCATCTACCTGGGCGACGTGGCGGGCCAACGCCTGGAGTTCAAGCGGTATGAGATCCAGGACGGGCTCGGCATCAAGATGCTCCAGAAGGCCGGGATCCTCGTGGCCATCATCACGGGCCGCGTGTCCGAGAGCGTCGCGTTGCGTGCGCGTGAGTTGGGGGTCGACGACCTCGTGCAGGATGTGCACGCCCGCAAGCTCATCGCCCTCCGCGACCTGGCGGCCCGGCACGGCGTCGACTTCAACGAAATGGCGTTCGTCGGGGATGACCTGCCCGACGTTGGCGCGCTGCAGGTGGTTGGGCTGCCCGTAGTCGTGGCGAACGCCTCGGCCGATGCCCGGGCGGCCGCACGCTTCACCCTGTCACGGCGCGGGGGCGACGGCGCCATTCGCGAGTTCGCCGAAGTCTTGCTCAACACACGCGGGGAGTGGAACGCCCTCGCGACCTGGTATGTCGAGAGCCGCGCCGTGGGAGCCCAAGCATGAGTGACGACCTCGTGCTGCTGCAGGGCCGGCGCGTGCTCGCCCTCGAGGCCGAAGGACTCCTCGAGGCCAGCAAGCGTCTCGACGGGGCGTTCGCCACGGCGGTCCGGCTGATCGTGCAGGCCACCGGGCGCGTCATCGTCAGCGGCGTCGGCAAGTCCGGGCTCATCGCGCGCAAAATCGCCGCGACGCTCACCTCCACCGGGACCCCCGCGAGCTTCCTCCATCCGGTCGAGAGCCTGCATGGGGACCTGGGCATCGTGGGACGCGACGACGTCGCCATCCTCCTCTCCAAGAGCGGGGAGAGCGAGGAGCTGCTGACGCTCCTCAGCCACCTGACGCGGTTCGGGACGCGCACCATCGCCATCACCGGCCACGCCGACTCGTCGCTGGCCCGCGCCTGTGACGCGTCACTCGACGGCTCCGTGCGTGAGGAGGCGTGCCCGCATGACCTCGCCCCGACGACCAGCACGACCGTGGCCCTCGCGTTAGGCGACGCGCTCGCGGTCGCCGTGCTGGCACAGAAGGGATTCCAGCGCGACGACTTCGCTCGCCTGCATCCAGGGGGCGCCCTCGGCCGCAAACTGATCCTCCGCGTCGCGGACGTGATGGAGGCGCACGACCTGCCTGTGCTGCCGCCCACGGCGCAGGTGCGTGAGGCCACGGTCATGCTGGCCCGTCGTCGGGGCATCGTCGCCCTGTGCGATGCCGAGCACCGCATCGTGGGCGTCTTCACCGCTGGCGACCTGACGCGGACCTTGGAACGGTCGGATCGGGCCCTCGAGCTGGGCCTGGCCGAGCTCATGACGCGGGCACCGAAAGTGGCGCGTCAGGGGGAACTTGCCTCGGCCGTGGTGTACCGGATGGAGCAATCCGGCATCGTTGCGATGCCGGTCATCAATGACCAGGAGCAACTCGTGGGGGTGGTGCACTTGCATGACTTGATGCGCGCGGGGGTTGCATGAGGTGGTTTGTTTTGAGCCTGGCGCTCACCCTCTCCATCGCCTGCCGGGAGACCACGACCCAGGCCACCAAGGCCCCGGCGACCACGGCGGACTCCGCCGACCAAACCATGTTCGGCGTGCAGTTCTTCGTCACGGACGCGGGCTTGCGTCGGGCGGAAGTCAAGGCGGACACGGCCTACATGTTCGAGGAGAATACCCGCACCGAGTTGCGCGCGGTGAAGGCCACGTTCTTCCAGACGGCGGGAGACAAGGACTCCGACCTGACCTCCCGGCAAGGAACCTATAATTCCCGCCTCGGCAGCATGGAGGCGCGCGGGGACGTGGTGGTCAACAGCGTCGCGGGACGTAAGTTGACCACGCCTCACCTGCGCTTCGACCCGACCCGGAACGAAATCTCGTCCGATAGCACCTTTGAGCTGCGCGAGAAGAACGGACGCATCTTGCGTGGCGTCGGCTTTGTGTCGGATCCCGACCTGAACGCGGTGCGCGTGCTCAAGGGATTCCAGTCCAGCGGTAACAAGGTCACGCTCCCATCGCGATGAGCGGCCCCACGGTGCGTCGTCTCGGCCTCCTGGTCCTCGCGCTCGCGGCCTGTGGCCGCAGCACCCCGCGAGCCGTGGTCGTCCCGACGCCCGTCCCGAGCGGAGTCGACGCCCTGCCGACCGCCCCAACGCGCGACACCACCCCCGTGCCGTACGTGGTGCCCCCGGCCGTGGACTCGGCGCGCAAGACCCCGCCGCGCGCGGCAGAGCGGCCGGTGAATCGCTGCACCTTCGATCTCGAGAACACCCCGGAGTCGCGCGGGTTGGCCGTAAAGGACCCGATCTCACAGAAATACACCTCTTACGTCGGCGGCGGAGTGATCGGGCGCTGCGTCGGACAATCGCTGCGCATCTTTGCCGACTCCGCCGAGAGCTACGAGCAGAACCGCCTGTACTACCTCATCGGCAAGGTCAAGTACCGGGAAGACCGGGTCACGCTGGACGCTGACCGGCTGACCTACTACCAAGCCGAGGAGCGCCTGGTCGCCGAAGGCAATGTCGTGGTGATCATGAAGGACTCGTCGCGCATGACTGGCCCGCGCGCCGAGTACTTCCGCGCTGTGCGCGGCGTGCGGACCGCCAGCCGCGTGATCATGACGGCGCGGCCGACCCTCCACATGTATGAGACCGACTCGGTAGGCAAGCGGCAGCCCGACCCCGTGCAGTTGGTGGCGGACAACATCATTGGGGAAGGGGACACGCTGTTCACCGCCTTTGGGCGCGTCGAGCTCGACCGGACAGACCTTACTGCGCGCGGCGATTCGGCCACGCTGGACAACCTCAAGCAGTATTCCCGCCTCATGAAGGGTCCGCGGGTGGAGAGCAAGGGAAAGGACGCCTTCTCGCTTACTGGACGCGTGATCGATGTCTTCGGACGCACCCGCAAGGTGGAGCGCGTACTCTCCGTCGATTCCGCCAGTGCCGTCAGCAAGGACCTGACGCTCTCGGCCGACACGGTGGACCTGCGGGTCACCGACAACCGGCTCGACCGAGCCTTTGCATTCGGGCCTTCGCGCGCGAATGCAATCACGAAGGAACGGCGCATCACGGCGGATTCGCTCGACGTGCGCATGCCCGGACAGCGCCTGCGTGAGTTGTTCGCGGTACGCGGGGCGTACGCCGAAAGCGATGTGGACACGCTCAAGATCGTGTCCACAGAACGCGATTGGCTCCGCGGCGACACTATCGTCGCTCGGTTCGACAGCATCCCGGCGCGAGACACGACATCGCAGCCCACCCTTCGCGACCTGGTCGCAAAGGGCCAGGCGAGTTCGTTCTACCAGATGCCATCCAATCGCGGCGAGAAGGACAAGCCCGGGCTTTCGTATGTGCGCGGTCGCGTGATCGCCCTCGACTTCAAGGCGCGGGAGGTCCAGACCGTGACCGTAACGGATTCTGTCGCTGGGCTGTTCCTTGAAGCGACTCCTCCCGATACCCTTCCTCCGGATAAGGCGCGCGCCGTGAAGCGCCCCACACGGGCCCCGGTACCGGCCCGGCCGGGGGCCGCACCACGTCGTCGCCCGGGACCGGGACTCCGCGAATGACCGACGAACTACCTGACGACGACATCTCGCAACGCATCGAGGGACTGACCGGCGGCGATCGTTCGCTGGCGTTCGGTCTCCATGCGCTGATCGTCAGCGCGTCCCCGGAGGGATTTGCGAGCTTCCACGATGTCGCCATCAGGTTTCGCGAAGACTATCTCGCGTCGATTCGTACCCGCGGCCTGGACGCGGACCAGGAGGCGGCCCGCCTCTCCCTCGACGAAGTGCGGACCTTCCTGTCGAAGTCGGTATTCCCGCGGCTGACGGCGCAAGGACTGGCCATCTACCCCGCCACCGGGGCACCGCCGGAGGTCGCTGACGCCATTCGGGTTGCGCCCAATGTGTGGGCCACGATCGCCACGCAGCGGGGAGACCTCGCAGAGGCGCTCCGAAAGACGGGGGAGCATGCCTCCGTCGCCGCGGCACCGACGCGGGCCCCAACGCCCATGGCGGTGCCGTCGGGGTCGATCATCGAGGCGCGGGGCCTGGTCAAGGTCTACCGGCGCCGCCGCGTGGTGAACGACGTCGCCTTCCGGCTTCAGCAGGGCGAAATCGTGGGATTGCTCGGACCCAATGGCGCCGGAAAGACCACGACGTTTTACATGATCGTCGGGCTGATCCCGCCCCAGGCCGGCCACATCCAGCTGGACGGTGAGGACATCACCCGCATGCCGATGTACCGTCGCGCTCGGCGGGGGATCGGGTACCTTTCGCAGGAGCCCTCCATCTTCCGGAAACTCTCCGTGGAGGAGAACCTCCTGGCCATCCTTGAGACGTTGCCTCTCAGCAAGGAGGAGCGTCGATCTAGGCTGGAAGCCCTGCTGGACGAATTGGGAATCAAGCACCTCCGGAAGAGCAAGGCGTTCGCGCTTTCCGGTGGGGAGCGGCGGCGGCTCGAGATCACCCGGGCCCTCGTATCGCAACCGAAGTTCATGATGCTCGATGAGCCGTTTGCGGGAGTTGATCCCATCGCGGTCCACGACATCCAGAAGATCGTGGCAGGGTTGCGGCAACGCGGCATTGGGGTGTTGATCTCGGATCACAACGTGGAGCAGACGCTGGATATCGTGGACCGCGCGTACATCATGTTCGATGGCCAGGTGAAGGTCTCCGGAACGGTGCGGGAACTCGTCTTTGACGACGAAGTCTCCCGCATCTATCTCGGGCCCACGCTGACCGCGCGGTTGCGCGAGCGCTTCGCGACCGAGGACACGGCCGCATGAGGGCCGGCCTCAGCCAGAGCACCTCGCTCAGGCAGGAACTAAAGATCAATCCACGCCTGTACCAGGCGATGGACCTGCTCTACATGCCGCTGCTGGACCTGCAGCAGCATCTCAAGCAGGAGCTGCTGATCAACCCCTTCCTCGAGATGGTGGAACCCGAGGAGGACGAGGAGGTCGCAGAACAGGAGGCCGCCGAAGAAGGCGAGGAAGGTCCGGTCGACCTCTCGGAGCCCGAAGAACCCAGCACCCCGGAACTCGAGGCGCAAAAGAACGACACGGTCGATTGGGAAGAGATCCTCCAGGACGGATTCGCCCCGGATGGCCCGCGGGAGGAGACCGAGGAACGCGAGTACTACGAGCCGGTCACGGTGGAGTCGCGGGACCTGTCCGATCACCTCCGCGACCAGGTCGCGCTGCTCGAACTCAACCCCCGGCAGCTGCTCCTCGCCGATGAGTTCATCGGGAACATCGGTGAAACCGGGTGGTTGACCTGCTCCCTGGAAGAGATCCAGACCTCTATCAACGAGGTCGTGGCCCGCGCCGCAGAAAAGGAGGGGTTTCAGGGCACCCTCCCGTTCTACACCGCCGAAGAATGCCAGGCGGCGTTGCAGGTCATCCAGGGCCTGGACCCGTCGGGCGTGGGCGCACGCGACCTGCGCGAGTGCCTGCTCCTCCAACTGCGCGACCAGCAGCACGAAGACACCCTGCAGTACCGCCTGGTGCACGACGCGTTCGACGAACTCATCGCCCATCGCTGGAGCGAGTTGTCCAAGCGGTTCGGCATCAGCCCCGCTGACGTGCAGCAAGCCGCCGACGAGGTGGCCAAGCTGGACCCCAAGCCGGGACTGCGCCACTCGAGCGCCTCGGACGGCTACATCGTCCCGGACATGGTCGTGGAGAAGATCGACGGCGCGTATCGCGTATTCATCAATGACGCGAACCTGCCGCGACTCAAGCTGAGCCGGGCGTACCAGGAGATTGCCCGAGACAAGAAGAAGTTCGACGGCGAGAACAAGGAGTTCATCGCCAACAAGCTGAATTCAGCGAACTGGATGATCCAGGCCATTGAGCAGCGGCGCCAGACGATGCTCAAGGTCATGAACTACATCGTCGAACGGCAGCGCGACTTCTTCGAAAAGGGCGTCCGCGGCCTCCGGCCGCTCACCTTGCGCGAAGTCGCCGACGTCATCGGCATGCACGAGAGCACGGTCAGTCGCGTGACGAACGAGAAGTTCGTGCAAACCCCTCGCGGCGTGCTCCCGCTCAAGTACTTTTTCTCGTCGGGCCTCGCCACCACCGGCGGCGAGGATGTGTCGGCCCGCGGGATCCGCGACCAGATCGAGAAACTCGTGGCCAACGAGGACCCGAAGAACCCGCTGACCGACCAGGCCATCGTGCAAATTCTCCAGGACGGCGGGGTGCACATCGCCCGACGCACGGTGGCCAAGTATCGCGATCAACTCGGTGTGTTGTCGGCACGCATGCGGAAGCGCGTCTAGCATGCCGGACGGCAGACGGCAGACGGAAGACGGTAGCGGCCGCCAGGTCGAAGGCGAGCGGCCCGTCGGCTCTCCGCTCGAGGTGCAGGCGCCGCTCCCGACCGAAAGCGAGACGTCGCCCGCTGACCGCCGCCTGCCGGCCGCCGCCTCAGACATTCAGGTCTCGGTCCTCGTGCCGGCCAAGGACGAAGCCGAGAACCTCCCGCTGTTCATGGAGCAGGCCGAAGCCGTCCTGGGGCGCGACGGGGTGCGGTATGAGGTCATCGTGATCGATGATGGCTCCGTTGACCAAACCTGGGCAACGATCGAACGACTGCGTGCCCGGTACCCGTTCCTGAGAGGGGTGCGGCACCGCAGCCGCCGGGGAATCGCCGATGCCCTGCGCACCGGGTTTCTCAACGCGCGGGGACAGGTGTTGGTCTTCTACCCGGCCGACCTGCAGTTCAAGCCGGAGGACATCCCGCGGTTGGTGGCACCGATCCTCGCCAACGAGGCCGACATGGTCACCGGCTTCAAGCAGGGGAAGTATGAAAAGGCCTTCGTCTCGCGGATCTACAACGGCCTCAGCCGGCTGCTGTTTGACGTGCGCGTCAAGGACCTGAACAGCGTCAAGGCGTATCGGCGCGAGATCATGGAACAGTTGCCGATCCGCCCGGACTGGCACCGCTACATGATCGTCATCGCCGCCTCGCAGGGATTTTCGGTGGCGGAGATCCCGGTGCCTCTGTATCCCCGGCACGCCGGCAAGTCGAAGTTTGGCCTCAGTCGCATCCCCGTCGGCGTGCTCGACATGCTGAGCGTCTGGTTCGAGTTGCGCTTCTCGCAGAAGCCGCTGCTCCTGTTTGGGATGATGGGCGCCGCGCTGTTTGCCACTGGCGTGGTCGCCGGCCTGGTCGCGCTCGGCCGCCTCGCGTTCCTGGGCGTTGGAACCCGATCGGTGTGGACCGTCATCCAGACGACGCTCATCCTGGGGTCCATCTTCTTTGTCGCGGGGCTGCTGGGAGAGCAGGTGGCCGGCCTGCGCGCACAGGTGCGCGAGCTGCGTCGGGTGACCGACGAGTTGCACGACCCGCCGACCTGACGTGTCGCCGCTGCGCGTCCTCTTCCTCGCGCACTCGTTTCCTCGCACCTCGGGCGACGCCGCTGGCTCCTTTCTCCTCCACCTCGCCAGGGCACTCGGGGAGCAGGATGTCGAGGTTCGCGTGGTCGCCCCCTCGGCACCCGGGTTGCCGGGGTTCGAGGAGGTCGGCGGGATTCCCACCATGCGCTTCCGGTACGCCCCGCCTCGTTGGGAAACGCTGGCCTACACGGGGAACATGGCGGCCGAGGTGCGCGGATCGCTGGCGGGAAAGCTCGCCATGCTCGGCTACCTCCTCTCAGGCACCGGCGCCGCCGGTCGGGCGATTCACGGGTGGGCCCCAGACGTCGTCCATGCCCACTGGTGGTTTCCAGGGGGACTGACCGGCGTGCTCCCGGCCCGGTGGCATGGGGTCCCCATGGTCACCACGATGCACGGTTCCGATGTGCGCCTGGCGGTCGGCGTGAGAGCCGCGCACCCGCTGCTTCGTCACGTCCTTCGGAGTTCGGCCGCGGTCACCACCGTATCCTCCTGGCTCGCAGCACAAGTACGGAGCATTGCGGCAACGGTCGAACCACTGGTCGAGCCGATGCCGGTAGCAACCGACTTGTTCGCCCCAGCTACGGCCGCGCGCGAGCGCCTGTTGTTCGTTGGGCGCCTCAACCGACAGAAGGGCATTGCCGACCTCATCGAGGCTATGGCCCGGACGCACAGCGCAGTTGGCCTCGATGTCATCGGTGATGGCCCGGACCGGCCTACCCTCGAGGCCCGGGCGAGGGAGCTCGGTGTGGCACAACGCGTCTGGTGGCACAGAGCGCTGCCACAGCCGGACGTCGTCCCGTACTACCAGCGGGCCATCGCGACCGTGATGCCGGGGCTCGACGAGGGGCTCGGCCTCGTCGCCGTGGAATCGCTGCTGTGCGAGACGCCGGTGATTGCGTACGCCTCCGGCGGCACCGTGGATGTCGTGGAACCGAACCGAACCGGCCTCCTGGTTCCCCCCGGATCGATCGACGGGCTGGCTGCTGCCATCGACACGCTGGCCACCGGAACCGGCGGTCCCTCCATGGGACAGGAAGGCCGCCGAAGGATGCTGGATCGCTTCTCACCAGCGGCCGTGGCTGCCAGGTACGCCGCGGTCTACCGGCAGGTACGGAAAGGGTAGGGCACCGTCACGGGGTTTGGCGGTACCAAGAGTCGGTGCGTCGCCCTATTGCCGGTGCCGGGCTAAATTGCGCCCCCGGAACCAGATGCAGCCTCCGAACGGTGCCCCTTCAACGCCAGACATGACCAAGCCCGCAGCTGAAGTTGGTACATCCGGGCCTTCCACCGCACCTCGACACGCGGGTTGGATCGCGGCTGGCGTGCACCTGCTCGCCACGATGATTCTGGCCTGGCCGGCCCTCACCGGCCAGCTATTGCTCAACGCCCGTTCCGACCAGTACAAGGCCGGGTATGCGTTCCGCGATTTCGCGCGGCAGTATTTCGCCGAGCACGGCGCCATTCCGCAGTGGAATCCCTGGCTCTTTGGTGGGATGCCGTTCGTCGACGCAATGCACGGCGACACCTTCTACCCGACCGCGTTGCTCCGGCTGCTGCTCGGGACGGGCCCCGGGATGACGTGGGGCCTCGTGATCCACCTGTTCCTGGCTGGCATCTTCACGTACCTGCTGCTCCGGACCCTGCGCCTCTCCTTCCACTCGGCGATGCTGGGCGGCGTGGCGTACCAGATGTCGGGGAACATCGCCGGTCTGGTGTCGCCCGGTCACGACGGCAAGATCTTCGTCGCGGCCTTGTTGCCGCTGGCGCTGTGGCTCCTCGTACGAGGCATTCGCGATCAACGCGGGTGGGCCTGGGGACCACTCGCGCTCGTCGTGGGCTTGGCCGTGTTATCGCCGCACCCGCAACTGCTGCAGTACATGTTGCTGCTGTGCGGCGCATTTTCCCTCTTCCTCTGGCGTGGGTGGGGGAATGGGCCCGACGACCCTCCCGGGGCACGAAGCGGGAAGCAACTGGGACTGGCACTCTCAGCGATTGCCACGGGGATGCTCATCGGCGCCATACAGTTCTGGCCGGTGGTGACATACACCCCATGGTCTCCGCGCAATGGTGGACTGGGCTGGGAGCATGCTGTCTCGTTCTCCCTGCCACCAGAAGAGCTGGTCAACTTCGCATTGCCGGAATTCACCGGCATGCTTGGCGCGTATTGGGGGCGGAACGGGATCCACCTGCACTCGGAGTACGTCGGCATCGCCGTGCTGCTCTTGGCGGCGGCGGCGTTTGGCGACTGGGCACAGGGTCCGCTCCGGCGTTTGCGCTGGTTCTTCGCTGGGTCTTTTGTGGTCTCCCTGCTCTGGGCGATGGGAGGGAACACGCCGTTTTACCAGCTGGTCTACGCGATCGTACCCGGCACCAAGTTCTTTCGGGCGCCGAGCACCATGCTCTTCATCGTCAACTTCACCTTGGCCTGCCTGGCCGCGGTCGGCGCCGAGCGGGTACTGAGGGGATCGCTCCCTCGGCGCGTC
This sequence comes from Gemmatimonadota bacterium, assembly GCA_016712265.1. Classification (NCBI taxonomy): domain Bacteria; kingdom Pseudomonadati; phylum Gemmatimonadota; species Gemmatimonadota bacterium. The sequence continues at coordinate 621,166 of JADJRJ010000030.1, forward strand.
CTGTGGGTCGCCAGTGGCGTTGCGGCACTGCTCGGGCTGTTTGCCGTTTCGGGTGCGCTGACGAATACCGCCCTATCTCTGGCCGGCCCGGAGCGCGCACAGTTTGTCCTCGCCAACGAGCCGGCGCTCCGTGCGGGCGCGGTCCGGATGTTGGCCTTTGCGGTCCTCATGTCGCTGGCGCTCGTGCTCGTGGCTCGCAAGCGACTCTCCCGCGACCTCGCCGGTGCCCTGCTGATCGGCATCGTCGCTGTGGACCTTTGGAGCATCCTCCGGCGCTACTTCATGTTCATGCCACCGGCGGCGGCGACCTTCGCGACCGACGACGCCATCGCCTGGCTCCAGAAGCAACCCGGTCCGTTTCGTGTCATTCCCCTCCCGCCACGCCAAGGGACGGAGCATGACCAGTACCTGCAGGCGCTCAACTATGACGGCCTGATGACGCACCGCATCGCGGTGGCGATGGGATATCACGGCAACCACATCGGCAAGTACGACTTGCTCCTCGGGTCGGATTACTCGCAGCTCGGCAACCCGAACTTCTGGCGGCTGGCCAACACCCGTTACTTTCTCACCGACGAGCCGACGCTGCCCATCGACAGTGCACGCACCGTCTTCGGCCCGGCGACGAATGTGCACGGGCGTCAGGTCTGGGTACATCAGGTCCCGGTGCAAACATCCTACGCGTGGACGACCACAGCCTTGCTCAAGGCAAGCGAGGAGCAGGCCGCACAGACGGTGCTCAATCCCAGCTTTGACGTGCAGACCGTGGCCATTTTCGACTCGAGTGCCCGGGTGGACGCGGCAGAGCTGCGCGCCGTGCCGCAGCCGAGCCGTGTCGCCGCGCGGACCATCGCATGGGCACCTGGGCAGGCAACGATCGAACTCGACGCACCAGCCCCCGCCGGATCCGCGCTCGTCGTCTCCGAGAACTACTACCCCGGCTGGCAGGCCAAGGTCGACGGCCAGCCGGTCGCCGTCCATCGGGCCAATGTCTCCCTCCTCGGCATCGCCCTCCCGGCCGGAGCCCGCAAGATCGAGTTGGAGTTCGTGAACGCGCCCTACGCGACCGGTCGCCTGGTCACCTGGCTCGCCGTCGCACTCTCCCTCGGCTGGTGGGTTGTCGGCTGGCGCCGGCGCCCGGAGGTGACCACCGCGTGAGCGAGAAGGCCCTGGTCATCGTCCCGACCTACAACGAGCGGGACAACATCATCCGCCTGATTGACGCCGTTCTGAGCCAGGATCGGCGCCTTGAGGTGCTCGTCGTCGATGACGGCTCTCCCGACGGGACGGGAACCCTCGTGGCGGAACGCAGCGCCGGCGACACCCGGGTCCATCTGCTCAGCCGCCCGCGCAAGATGGGACTTGGGACGGCCTACGTGGCGGGATTCAAGTGGGCGCTCGCGCGCGACTACGAGTTCGTCTTCGAGATGGACGCGGACTTCTCGCATGACCCATCCCACCTGCCGCAGTTCCTGGCCTCGATCGCCGAGGCCGACCTTGTCCTCGGCTCGCGGTATCGGGAAGGGAAGGTCACCGTGGTCAACTGGCCCATGGCGCGGTTGATCCTGAGTTATGGCGCGAACATCTACGCACGGTTTGTCACGGGACTGGCCCTCTACGATGCGACCGGAGGCTTCAAGTGCTTCCGCAGACGCGTGCTCGAGGGCATCGACCTCGACGACGTGCGATCCAATGGGTATGCGTTCCAGATCGAGATGAGCTTTCGCGCATGGCAGCTCGGCTTTCGCATCGTCGAGATCCCGATCGTCTTTGTGGATCGCACGGAAGGCGAGAGCAAGATGTCGAAGAAGATCGTGCGCGAGGCGATCTGGATGGTCTGGCGCCTGCGCTGGTGGGGCATGACGGGTCGACTGTCGCGCCCGGCCGCCGAGGGACGTGCCCTCCCGCATTCGCCGTGATTCTGCCACGGGTCGCGTGAAAACGATGACGCCCGATCCGACGGATGCCGCCATCTTTCAACCGGGGGGGGGGCCCCGGCCCCTCGCCGGTCGCTCCTTCTTCAAGATGACCGGCTCCGGGAACGACTTCGTCTTCTTCGACAACCGGGACGGCCGCCACGACGACCTGGCCACTCCCGAGCGCATCGCCGCGCTGTGCGACCGACGGCGCGGTGTCGGTGCCGACGGGATCGTGCTCCTGGATGCCGACAGCGAGTTCGATTTTGGCATGCGCTACTACAACCGCGACGGCAGCCTGGCCGAGATGTGCGGCAATGCCGCGTTATGCAGCGCACGACTCGCCGCCACCCTTGGAATGGTCGCGCCGGGCCCCTTTCACTTCCGGACCCCCTCGGGCCCCGTTGCCGCGCGTATCGTCGACGGCATCCCGGAGATCGACATGACGCCAGTCACGGACCTCCAGGTCCAGGCGGCGCTTCCTCTTGAGGCCGGCGAGCAACGGATGGGCTTCGCACGCGTCGGTGTCCCGCACCTCGTCCTGCTAGTCGACGACCTCGACGCAGCGGATGTCGATCGGCGCGGGCGTGCCCTGCGATACGACCCGAGCCTGCCACACGGCGCCAACGTGAACTTCGTCGCGCGAACCACGGACGGCTGGGCGATGCGCACCTATGAGCGTGGAGTGGAAGCGGAGACGCTCGCCTGCGGCACCGGGACCGTCGCGTCCGTCGCCTTGCTGAACGCCTGGCAGATCGAGGCAACGGGCCTCGCCATGCACACCCGATGTGGAGTGGACCTCTTCGCCGACGTCGCGCGTGGGGGCAGGGCACCGGTGCTCCGAGGCGAGGGACGCATCGTCGCCACCGGGACGATCGTCGACCTCCCCGAATGACCGCCGGACCAGCGCTCGACCGACCGCAGCTGGCCCTCGAGGACGCCATCCGGGCTCTGAGGACGGGTTGGGGGATCGACGCCCAGCTCACGCCCCTGGACGGTGAACGCGACCTGAACTTCGCCGTTCACCAGGGCGGAACGCCCTTGGCAGTCCTCAAGGTCGTCCACCCCGGCGAACCTGGGGCGGCGATCGAGATGCAGGCCGCCCTGCTCGAGCACCTGGAGCACGTCGCCCCCGACCTCCCTGTGCCAAGGGTGCGGCGGAGCCGGGAGGGGGAGCCGACCTATCGTCACGGCGCACTCAGGCTCCGCCTGGTCTCATGGTGTCGGGGAACCCCCGTCGGCGAGGTTCCACGGGAAACGCAGCTGCTCCGCGGCATCGGCGATTCCGTCGGTCGGCTCACACGGGCCCTGCAATCCTTCGGGCATCCCGGCGCGCATCGGCCCCTGGCCTGGGATATCCGACGAAGCGGGGAATCCGCTGCTCGCCTGGTCCATATCCCTGCCGAGAAGCGCTCCCTGGTCGAGCAGGCCATCAACACCTTCGAGCTCGCGCGTCCCGCCCTCGACCGGGTCCGCCACGCCGTCCTGCATGGCGACTTGAACGACTGGAACCTTCTGGCCGACCCGGAGCGTGCTTCCCTCACGGGCATCATCGACTTCGGCGACGCCATCTTCGGACCAGCCGTTGCCGACCTCGCGATCGCTGTGACGTACGCGGCGATGGGAAGCGAGTCCCCGCTGCAGGCCATGTCTGACGTGGTCGCCGGGTATGCAGGCACCTGCCCGCTGGAGGATGACGAAATCGAGCTCATCCCCGCGTTGGTGCAGGGACGCCTCGCCACGAGCCTCACGATTTCCGCAGAACGACGGTCGCGGGCGCCCTCGACTGCCGAGTCGTACTGGTTCGTCTCCGAGGCCCCGGCCTGGGCGCTGCTCGAGGCGTTGCACCAGATCCCCCAGGGGCACCTTCGGGGCGCATTGCGCAAGGCGGCGCGAAGACCCGCTTCCCGGGCCTCCACCGCCCTCAGGGCCTTTCTCTCCACCAAGCCTGCCCTCGCCCCCATCCTCGGACAGCCGTTGGCCCAGCAGGCCGTCCACGCCCTGTCCTGGTCGTCTCCCAACGACCCGATGGTCCCGGAGACCGCCGCCGGCGACCTCCCGGGGGCGGATGCAGCCTACGCCGCCCTCCAAAGCTCCATCGGCTTCGACGTTGGTCTTGGACGATGGGGAGAGCAGCGGGCGGTGTACACCTCAGCGGCCTTCACCTCGCGGGTTGTACCGGGCGCCCGGCGCGACATGCACCTTGGCCTCGACCTGTTCGCGCCGGCGGGCACGCCACTGTTCGCCCCCCTCGCCGCGCGCGTGATCCGCACGGCCAACTGCGACCGCCCCCAGGACTACGGCGGGGTGCTCCTGCTCGAGCACGATCTCCCCGACGGCCACCAGTTCCGCACGTTGTGGGGCCACCTCGATCCGCGTTCCATCGAGGACCTTGCACCGGGACACGTCCTCGCGGCGGGAGACCGGGTGGGCACCCTGGGGGATAGCGGCGTCAACGGCGGGTGGGTGCCGCACCTGCACTTGCAACTCTGCCTGACCAACGAGGAGGACCCCGAGGCGATCATCGGCGTCGGCGAATCCGCGTTGACGGAGCTGTGGGCCGAGCTGTACCCGGACCCGGCCCAGCTTGCCGGGGTGCCGACCGAAGTGCTCACCTTTTCGGCCCCGAAGCGGATCGGACCCGCAGTCTCCGTGAGCAGTACTTCGGCCCGAACCTGAAGTTGTCGTACCGCGAGCCGCTGGAGATCGTGCGAGGGGAGGACGTCTGGCTGGTCGATGCTCGCGGACGGGCCTTCCTCGACTGCTACAACAACGTCGCCCACGTGGGCCACTGCCATCCACGGGTTGTGGCGGCGATCGCGTCCCAGGCGAGGACTCTCAACACCAATACCCGGTACCTCAATCGGCTCATCGGGGAATATGCCGAACGCCTGACGGCGACCTTTCCCCGGGAACTCGACACGGTCTTCTTCACGAACTCGGGGTCTGAGGCGACCGAACTCGCCCTCCGCATCGCGCGGACCCTCACCGGTCGGCACCAGGTGGCCGTCCTGGACTGGGCGTACCACGGGAACACCCAGGCGGCGATCGACGCATCGCCGTACAAGTACAAGCGGGCCGGGGGTAAGGGGCGCCCCGATTTCGTGATCGAACTACCGTGCCCGGATCCATACCGGTCGCCCGGTGACTGGCCCGCGGAGGCCATCGGGTTTCGCTACGCCGAGCATCTCGAACTTGCGCTCTTGTCCGGCGCGTCGCCGGCGGCATTCATAGCTGAGACGATTCCGAGCTGCGCAGGGCAAGTTGTTCTCCCACAAGGGTTTTTGCCGCGCACCTTCGAGTTGATTCGCGCCGCCGGTGGGCTTTGCATTTCGGACGAGGTCCAGGTTGGGTTCGGGCGAGTTGGAACGCACATGTGGGCGTTCGAGGAGCACGGCGTCGTGCCCGATATCGTCACCCTGGGGAAGCCCATGGGTAACGGCCACCCGGTCGGCGCCGTAGTCACGACCCGGAGCATTGCCCGGCGCTTCGCGAATGGCATGGAGTACTTCAACACCTTTGGCGGGAATCCCGTCTCCTGTGCCGCCGGTCTCGCCGTGCTCGACGTGCTGGAATCGCAGCAGCTCCGCGCGAACGCGCGGGCACGCGGAGCATCGCTGACCGAGCGAATTGCGGCCCTCCAGGCCGGCCATCCGCTGATCGGCGACGTGAGGGGGCGGGGGCTGTTCCTTGGGATCGAGCTCGTCCGCGACCGCACCACAAAGGAGCCCGCCACGGAGGCCGCTGCCGTCGTCGTGAACCAGTGCCGAAAGGAAGGCGTCCTCCTCGGAACCGACGGCCCGTACGACAACGTGATCAAGCTCCGGCCCCCAATGACCTTCCAGGCGTCCCACGAGGCGCTTCTTCTCGAATCCCTGGGCCGATCGCTGGAAGCCGCGGCCAAGACATAGGCAGACTGCGGAGGGGAGGTGCCAGACGGCCGACAATCCACTTCTCCACAGATTTCCACCGATCGACTTTACATAACACTTATTATACGCCTTTTCCGCCGGCCTGTCCTGGGCGTCTAGAGGTACCGCGGCCTTCCCACCCTCGCTGCTTCGCGCGCCGGGCCAACGCAAGAACAATGAGGCCCGGGCGATTGCGCGCCCGGGCCTCACCTGCTTGCTGGTCAGATCCCAGGGGCGCTACTTCGCCGTCAGCTCTCCAACCCGCAGGAGCGCTTCGTTGTACAAGACCGATCCCGGGTTCGCTGCGATCGCCTGCCAGATCTTCAGCGCCTCCTCACGCTTGCCGGCCGCGAGCCAGGCGCGGGCTGCGTCGGACTTGAAGCTCTCGCCCTCGGCCTCCAGGACCGTCGCGTCCGCAGCTTTCAAGTAGGCCGCAGCCGCCTCGGGAAATTTTCCGGTCTGTTCCAAGGCGGCTCCTCGAAGCGCCTGGACGGACGCGGCGGTTGGGCCCGACGAACCGATCCCCTCCAACTCCTTGAGGGCCTCATCGGCCTTGCCCTGCTGCAACAGCACCTGACCGAGGAGCACCTTCGCATCAGTGCCGGCGCGCGTGGATCCGTATTGCTGGGCCAGCTTCTTGAGGTCCGCAGCTGCCACCGGGAGGTTGCCAGCGCCCACCGTGCGCTGAGCGGCAACCAACTGCTGGGACGCCGTCACCTCACTGCGTTCGTTCTGGGCGCGGACGACCCACAGGATCCCGGCCACGGCCGCGACCGCAAGGCCTCCAAAGCCGAGCTGTCGCGCGTTGGCCTTCGCCCAGGCCATGAGGTTCTCCGTGCGGTCGTCGAGGTCGAGCGAGGGTGCTGAAGGGCCGGTCATGCAATTGTCGGGTTGGCCGAGCCGCCGGGCGGGTCGGGTCTGGCGAAAGTCAGGCGGGCACGAGGGGCCCGGTAAGCCCGAAAGTTCGCACCAGAGGGCGTATGACGGAAGTCCAGTCTTGGCGACTGCAAATTCATGCGCTATTCTTGTAGTGCCCCTCACCCTTCAACCCAATCCCATGATCAGGCGCAAAGGCATTTCACGCATCGATCAGCCGGAGAAGCACAACCATGGCTGGTTGGTCCAGGTCACCTTCGAAGGCAAGACGCATCGTAAGTGGTTCTCGGACAACAAGCATGGTGGCCGAAAGAAGGCCTTCTCCGAGGCCGTAGTCTGGCGCGACAAGACCGAAAAAGCCCTCGGAAAGCCCGCGACGGGCCGTGTCGTCGTCCGCTCCCGCCGCAACAAGTTCGGCGTCACCGGCGTCCAGTGGGACAAGCGCCATCAGGCGTTCATCGTCTCCATCAACCCGGAGCCGGGCAAGCAGAAGCGCTTTTACGTGCCCGCCAAGGGCCGCAAGCGGGCCGACGCGCTGGTCGACGCCAAGAAGCTTCGCCTGAAGCTCGAGAAGGAGATCTACGCCAAGCGCGGCTAGAGCTTTCCCGCGCAGGTCCGATCGAACGACGGGGCGGCACCCAAGCGGTGCCGCCCCGTTCGCATACAGGTGCCCCCGAGAGGATTCGAACCTCCGACCAACGGTTTAGGAAACCGGTGCTCTATCCATCTGAGCTACGAGGGCGAAGCGCGAAATCTACGCGCCTGGCGCCACGGCGGCATTGCCCGTCAGTACACGATGACGCTCTCGATGCGCTTGCCGACCGCCGCGCGCCCCCCAAGAAACGACAGCTCGATCAGGAAGCCACAGCCCACGACAGTGGCGCCATGCCGTTCCACCAGGCGCACGGTAGCGGCGGCCGTGCCACCGGTCGCAAGGACGTCATCGACGACGATCACTCGCGACTCCGGCCCAACAGCATCGACGTGCATCTCCAGGGCGTCGGTGCCGTACTCCAGCTCATACTCCTCACGACTGCGAGCGAACGGTAGCTTCCCCGGTTTGCGCACGGGAACCAGCCCTGCCCCGAGTCGCGTGGCGATGGCCCCCCCGAAGAGGAATCCCCGACTCTCCACCGCCACGACGTGGGTGATGCCGAGTCCGTCCCAAACCGACGACATCGCTTCGCATGCCGCTCGCCACGCCACAGGGTCGCCGAGGAGCGGGGTGATGTCCTTGAACAGGATCCCGGGCTTGGGATGGTCGGGAATTTCGCGAATGCGCGACCGCAGCTGATCGGCTGTCATCACTTGAGGATCGTGAATGGCGAGGGAAGCTCGGGATTGGCAGGCGGCGTCAACACGATGAGCTGCTTCACGCCGGCGGCCTCCGGCCCCTGGCGCATCGCGGTCAGGAACTCGTCGATGGCCTCCGTGGGTCCGGCGACCGTACACTCGATGTTGCCACTCGAGAGGTTACGAACCCACCCGGCGAGGCCAAGCCGCACGGCCGTGCTGCGGGCAAATGCACGAAACCCGACGCCCTGGACATCACCGGCAATTTCGAAATGAACTAATCGCACGACATGCGGCGTGGGGTCAGGAGCGCGGACTCAGGAGAGCGGCAAGGATGGATGCGAGGACCGACTCCGCGCTAGCCCCCGTCGGGGCAACCCGCAGCTCACCCGACCGGACACGTCGAGCGACCTGGTCGAGCACTTCGAGCGCCGCCGCCTGGGCATCGGTCTCCTCGACCAACGCCTCCAGTGTTTCCGGCGCGTTCTCGATCACGACCGAAAGGCGCTCCCCTGTCTCGTGATCGAACGGTGATATGTCTAGCGGCGCGCTGAACTCCGCCGTTGCGGACAGGTCCTCATCCGCCGTTGACTCGTCCTCGCCCGCCTCCAGAATCGGCTCCCAGGTTGACGCGAAGGCCATTGGAACCACCTCTGGCTGCTCCGCGTGGTGGCCCGACTGGGCGTCCGCGACAACTTCGACCGGCACCTCCACCCCAAACGCACTCTCGGACACTGCGGCGACTGCTTCAGGGAATTCGGTCGGCTCTATCTGTTCGAGCCCCTGAACATCTGCGTCGGCAGTTTCCAGAGCGCCCTGCCGTGGCTCGACCGCAAACCCGCTCTCGAGCACCTCGGCCGACTCAACCAGCGGAGGCGCCTCAACGCGACCTTCGAGCTCGCCTTCCAGCTCAAGGTAGGGCGGCACCTCAACATCGGCCGCTACGTCGGCCGCCAACTCGCCCGGTTCCGGCACAACCTCAATCATGGCCTCCGGTTCCGGCACAACCTCAATCATGGCCTCTGGTTCCTGCACCGGTGACACGAGGGCTTCGACGATTCCCTCGACTGCCCCGGACGGTTCCGCAGCGTCAAAGCCGGCCTGATCGCTCGTGCGATCCAGCAGGTTGCCCGGAATCAGGTCGCTGATCGCGAGGGCCGACGGCAGGTCGTCAATCGTCTTCGTGGCCTCCGGCGTTCCCGGCCGCACCAGAAGGCCCGGGATCGCGCCGGCCCGCGAGCCGTGCGTAAGTGCGGGGCGCGGTCCTCCCGGGCCAACGAACGGACGGGGACGGGATCGGCCTTGAGACTCCGAGGTGGCTGGCATGCGCGGGCTCCGGTGGATGGGGGCCCACGGTTCGTCTACCAGCCGTGAGTACCCTTCAGGGGGACGAACCTCACGGGGGCAATGTCACGCCGCTCGACCACCCCGTCCCGCTTGGTGAGGAGTGCCAGGACCTGCTCTTCCTGATCGCCCACGGGGATGAGCATTCGTCCGCCTTCGCCCAGCTGGTCCACGAGCGGCTGCGGCACCGACGGCCCTCCCGCGGAGACCAGAATTACGTCGAACGGCGCGAACTCGCGCCAGCCGATGGTGCCGTCGCCGAGGAGGGTCGAGACGTTGCGCACGCCACAAGAGCGAATGGCCTGGCGCGCGCGCTCGAGGAGGGTGCCGACCCGTTCAATGGAAAAGACCTGCTCGGCGAGGTGCGCGAGCAGGACGGTCTGGTACCCCGACCCCGTGCCGATCTCGAGGACTCGTTCCTTCCCGGTCAGCGCGGCAATCTGCAGGTATCTGGCATGGATCGACGGCTGCGACATTGTCTGACCCAGCCCAATGTGGATCGGGCGGTCCTCGTAGGCCTGGCGCCCGATACCGCTGGGCACAAAGGAATGTCGCGGTGTCGACTCGATGGCGCGAAGCACCGCAAGATCGCTGATGCCCTGCGCCTGTAGCGTCTCGACGAGGAACCGACGCTCCGCCCGGAACTCGGTGACTATGGGGCTCGCCACCAGCGATCCGCGGTATCCAACATGTCGCGATGTGTCAGGTCCAGATGAAGTGGCGTGACGGAGATGTATCCGTCGTGGATCGCCTGGAAGTCTGAGTCCTCCGCTCCGGACCAGGAGAACTCTCCCCCGCCGATCCAGTAGATCTGCCGCCCGTAAGGATCTCGCATGGGCGAGATGGAATTCGAGTAGACCCGACGCCCGAGGCGCGTGAGCCGCACCCCTTTCACCTGATCGGCACGCAGCGGGGGCAGGTTCACGTTCAGCAGCGTGTGCGCAGGGAACGCTTCCATTGACGTCAGGTGCCGAAGGAGGGGTACGAGCACCTCGACCTGCTCATCGAGCTTCGCGATGTCCGCCCGAAGGTCGCCGCCCGCGAAGGACACGGCAATCGAAGGAACGCCGAGGGCGAGCCCCTCCATCGCGGCGGCCACGGTGCCGGAGTAGAGAACGTCTTCCCCCATGTTCTGCCCGTGGTTGATCCCGGACAGCACAAAGTCAGGGCGTTCGGGCATGAGGACCTCAACGGCCAGCATCACGCAATCGGTCGGTGTGCCGTCGACCTGGAACCGTCGCTCCCCGCGACGAACAGGCCGCAGCGGATGGTGCAGCGTCAGCGAGTGGCTGGTGGCACTCTGTTCGCGATCGGGGGCGACGACCGTGACCTCGCCGATTTCGGTCGCGGCCCGCACGAGGACATCAAGGCCATGGGCGTGGATCCCATCGTCGTTGGAACAGAGGAGGCGCATGGGGCCTAACGATATCGGCTTGCTGCGCTTGCCGCTACGCCACGGGGGCGTCGGTCGCCTGGGGGACCGGTTCCACCCCCTCCAGGATCCGCGCCAGCTGCTCCAGCTCCGCCTCGAGGGCCGCCGCGGCTTCGACGGTCAACGCGTCGCGCGCCGCCCCTTTCACCTGGCCGCCGCGACGGTATTCATCGACCTTCTGGCGCGCCCCATCGATGGTGTACTTCTCCGTGTAGAGCAGCTGCTTGACCAGGTGGATCAGCTCGATCTCGCGGCGCTGGTACACGCGGTTCCCGGATCGGTTCTTGGCCGGGTTGAGAAACTTGAACTGGCTCTCCCAGTACCGCAGTACGTGCGGCTTGAGGTCGGTCAGGTCACAGACCTCGCCGATCGAAAAGAACTCCTGCACCGGCTCCGGCTTCATCCATCACGCTCCGGCCGCAGCTCGCGGCCCATCAACTCGGCAACGACTTCCCGCGCCGAGGCGGATTCGAACAACACACGGGACACCGCCCGCGCGATCGGCATGTCGACGGCTTGTCGCTCCGCCAACGCCAGGGCGCTGGTGGTGGTCACCACGCCTTCCGCGACACTCTCGGTACTCGCGAGGACCTCGGCGAGGGACGCACCCTGCCCCACCGCAATCCCGACTGCCCGATTGCGGCTTAACGCTCCGGTGCAGGTCAGGACGAGATCACCCATCCCCGCGAGCCCGGCGAACGTCTCCACCCGGGCTCCCACGCTGACGCCGAGTCGGATCATCTCCGCCAACCCGCGGGTGATGAGGGCCGCCCGCGAATTCAGCCCCAACCCGACTCCCTCGGCGATACCGGTCGCGACGGCCATGACATTCTTGAGGGCTCCGCCGAGTTCAACCCCGGTGACGTCCTCGCTTGTGTACAGCCGCAGGGGCCCTCCACTCAGAGCACGTTGCACCTGTTCGCGTGCGGCGCGATCGTGCGAGGCCGCGACCACGGCGGTGGGTTGCCCGTGCACGACCTCCTGGGCAAAACTCGGCCCGGACAGGGCGACGACGGGGCGCCCGCGCACCTCGGCGGCGACCACGTCCGTCATGAGCGCGAGGGTCGACCGCTCGATCCCCTTGGTCGCTACCACGAGCGTGGCACCAGCGGGCACCGACGCCGCCCCGGACTGCACGACCGTGCGCAAAACATGCGACGGCGCCGCAAACACGACGCACTCCGCCGCGTCCACCGCCTCGGACATCCGGGTGGTCGCGCGCAGGGCCTCGTGCAACGTGGCGCCGGCGAGGAAGCGGGGGTTGGCATGCGTGGCATTGATATGCTCCACGACGTCCGCCTCGCGCGCCCACAACACGGTCTCGTGGCCGCGGGAGGCCAGCACATGCGCCAGGGCGGTCCCCCAGGCTCCGCCGCCGATCACTGCCGCGCGCATGCCTAACGCGCTCCCGCGGCGGGAGCACCGAGCCGCGACTCCTCGCCGCGCTGCAGTCGCCCGATGTTGGCCCGGTGGGTAAACACGACAAACCCAGCGACCAAGAGCGCCAGGAGCGAGCGTACCGACGTCGGGCCGTACAGGACGGCCGACGTGATCGCCAGGACGAGCCCCGCGCCGATCGATCCGACGGACACGTAGCGCGTTGCCGCCACCAGGACCGCAAACACCAGCAGCGCTACGGCCATGGCGGTCGGCGACAGGGCAGCGAATACGCCGGCCGCCGTCGCCACGCCCTTCCCCCCCCCACGAAACACGCCGAGGTAGGGACGCACGTGCCCGGTGATGGCGGCCACGCCAAACAGGGCCGGCCACCACACCCCGGGGGGCCCAGCAAACCACTCGCGGAAGAACAGCACCGGCACGGCGCCTTTGGCCGCATCCAGCAGCAGGACCACCACCGCGGCCCCGGCGCCTAACGTGCGCAGGACGTTGGTGGCGCCGAGGTTGCCACTCCCGTGCTCCCGCAGGTCAATGCCACGGAGCAGCCGGCCGGCGAGGTACGCAAAGGGGGTCGAGCCCCCGAGGTATGCCACCACCAGGCCGAGCCAGCGTCCGCCCTCGCCCACGGTCAGGCCGCCTTCCGCCGCAGGACAATCCGCAACGGATTGCCGGTGAACCCCCACGACTCACGGAACCCGTTGTGCAGGAACCGGATGTAGTGCTCCTCCACCAGGTCCGGGTGGTTGCTGAAGACAGCAATGACCGGAGGCGACGTCTCCACCTGGGTCGCGTACATCAACCGGATTTCGCGCCCCGCGGCCTGCGGCGGCTGGCGACGCTGCAGCAACTCCTCGAGCCGCTCGTTCACCTTGGAGGTGGAGATCCGCTTCCCGCGCTCCGCCTCGACCTCGAGCAACACGTCCAGCACCTTCGTCACCCGCTGGCCCGTCAGCGCCGACGTGTAGACAAACGGGATGAAGTTCAGGAACGGCGCCTTCTCCCGGGCATCGCGCTCGAAGCGCGCCGAGGTCTTGTCGTCCTTCTCCCTCAGGTCCCACTTGTTCACGATAATGACGAGCCCGCGACCGGCGTCCCACGCCAGGTGCGCGATCTTGAGGTCCTGCCCCTCCAACCCGGCTTGTGCATCCACGAGCAGGCAACAGATGTCGGCCCGTTCGATGGCGCGGCGCGTGCGTAGGCCGGAGTAGAACTCGATGCCATCGTCGACCCGTGATTGCCGACGGAGGCCGGCGGTATCGACGAAGACGATCTCGCGGCCGTGGTACTTCATCGGCGTGTCGATCGCGTCGCGCGTGGTGCCGGCTTCGTCGCTCACGACGAGGCGCTCCTCACCCAGCAGGCGATTCACAAACGACGATTTGCCGACATTGGGACGCCCGATCACGGCCACCCGGAGGCTCTCGACCGGCTCAGGTGGCATCACCGGGATGCGCTCCACCAGCGCATCCAGCAAGTCACCACTTTGCTTCCCGCTGATCGCCGAGACCGGGATTGGGTCGCCGAGTCCGAGAGCGTAGAACTCGTAGTAGTCGGTCGCCGATGGCTGGTCCACCTTGTTCGCGACCAACAAGTGTGGTTTGCCCGTCTCGCGCAGGATCTCGACAATGCGCTGGTCGATCGGGTGCAACCCGGCCCGGGCATCGACCACCAGGAGCAGCAGGTCGGCCTCGGCGATCGCCTCGTCCACCTGCCGCCGGATCTCCTGCTCCATGAGCCCGCGGGAGTCGTCGGTGATGCCGCCCGTGTCCACCAGCCAGAACGACGAACCGTTCCATTCGGCCCGTGCAAAGTGCCGATCACGGGTGGTCCCCGCTTCCTCGGAAACGATGGCCGCCCCATCACCCACGATGCGGTTGAACAGGGCGCTCTTCCCGACATTCGGCCGCCCGACCAGGGCCACGACAGGCAGGCTCATCGCGTGCTCCCGGTGAGAAGAACCCCGGTGGACTCGACTTCCGCGAGGACGTCGATGAAATCGTGCGACGGAAAGACCGGCATGGGGAGGGACGCTCGTACGTCAGCAAAGGTGTCGTCGTCGAGGAACACCCCGGCGTCGTTGATCGTCTCGGCCGGGATCAAGGCCAGGTCGAGGTCGTGACGGGCGCTGAGTGCGCGCCGAATATCCGCGCCGACCAACAGGCCGGCGGTTGTCGTGGTCGGGCCAAACAGCGAGTTCTCGACCGGGATCATCTCCAGGACCGCGTCGGTCTGGGCGGCGAGTTCGCGCAGCAGCGGTGGCATCAACTCGCGCATGGCCGTCCCCGTGACGATCCCGATTCGACGCCCTGCAAGGCGCGGGAGGGTGTCCAGTGAGTCGGCCACCCGCTGTCGGAGCATGGCGACGGCTCCCACGCCATTCTCGACCTGGGGGAAGTCTCCGTAAAACGCGGCATCGGGCAAGGGAGCGCCCGAGAGCAGGTACAGCTCGTCGGAACCGAACACCCAGCGCTCCTCGCGTTCGTGAAGCGCTCGCGCCCCCCACCGTTCCGCCACCGCCAGCAGCTCGCTGGCGCGCTCGCGATCCATCGTCTTGCCGGTGTACAGGTGCGAGAACTGGGTGAGCCCCACCGGAACGATCGCGACCGATCGACAGGCGGCCCCAAAACTCCACAAGTCACGCAGGGACGCCTCCAGGACCTCCCCGTCATTCAGCCCCGGAACAATGACCATCTGCCCGTGGAACTCGATCCCGGCGGCCACCAGCCGCCGAAGCTGGGCGACGATGTCCGGGACACGCGGGTTGTTCAAGAGGACCTTCCGGGCGTCCCACGGCGTGGCATGCACCGACACGTACAGCGGAGAAAGCCGGTATTCGATGATGCGCTCGAAGTCGCGCTCCTTGAGGTTCGAGAGGGTCGCGAAGTTCCCGTACGCGAACGAGAGGCGATAGTCGTCGTCACGCACATACAAGGGTTTTCGCAGACCCTTCGGCAGGCCCTCGATGAAGCAGAACTCGCACCGGTTCGCACACCGACGAACCGTCGGCGGCTCCAGCTCGACCCCGAGTGCCAAACCTTCGGGGCGCTCGATTTCGAAGACGATCGCCTCGCCAGCCGGCGTCCTCACCTCGACCTCGAACTCATCGTTCGCCGTGAGGAACTCCCAGTCAAGGAAGTCCTCGATCGCACGTCCGTCGACGGCAACGATCTCGGTCCCGGGCTCGATGCCGAGTTCTTCGGCGATGCTCTCGGGTTGGACCCGAGCGACGCGAACCATGAGGAGACCTGGAATCCGTGAGCAGAAGGTGGCGCCGGATGACGCCCGAACGGGGCTCAAGGAACGTAGCAAGAGAGGGGGCCGATATCAATGCAGCACATAGACTTCAGACATTCAGCGGACAACGAACACGAGGCGTCCTGCCTTGAAACGAACAAGGCGGCCCCTGGTGGGGCCGCCTTGTTCGTTGGCAAACTGCTCGGGTCAGGATCCCGAGAACGGTGCGTAGCGGAAGGCGATGATCCCCTCTCCTTCCACTTCCACGCGGAACGCCTTGTTGCCCTTGGCAGCGACGCCGGCCAGGCTTGTCTCTTTCGTGCCTTTGACGGTGCCGGCCGCATCCAGGAACTCGAACTTGATCGTGTAGTCCGCTGCGGCCTCCGAGAGGTTGTCCACCTGCCCGGCGAGCACGTGCTTGGTCCCGTCGTGGCTCCAGAGGTTGAACGACATCTTCGCCTTCGCGTTCTGGTACCGCGTGAAGTGAACGAGCAGCGAGTCGTTCATCGCCTTGTACTTCGACTCAACGGGATCCAGTTGGGTCTTCACCTCGGCGGCCTTGGCGTTCTTTTGCGCCATGGTGGTCTTTTTGTCATTGGCCGCATCGAGCGCGATCTTGCGCAGGGAATCCACCTTGGCCTTTACGGACTTGGCGTCGGACTGATAGTTCAACGCCATCACCTGATACGCTTCCTGGTTCTCCGGATCGATGGCGAGGAGCCGACGGATGTAGCCGTCCGCGTCCTGGTAGCGCTCGAGCTTCTGGAGGGTCAACGCCACGTTGAAGAGGCCATCGCGCGAATACGGGTTCTTCTTGAGTCCCGCCTCGAAGAGGGCCGCGGCCTCCTTCGCCTGTTCCGCGCGAGCCGCGTTGACGCCGGCGTCGAAGAGGGCGACGTCGGTGTACTTGGCCGCGTTGGCAATCATGTCCGCGAACACCTTCTGCGCGGCCCCGGCGTCCCCCGTCATGATCTGGGCACGGGCAAGGGTCGCCTCGGCCTTGGCGTCACCAGGGAATTCCGCATTGTACTTCCCGAGGTACTCGATCGCCTGCTGGATCTTCTTGGCCTTCGCGTCCCCTTCGAGGTTCTCCGCGTGGGCCAGCATCAGCATCGCGACGTTCGTCATGGTGGACCGGCGCTCATCGACCAGCGCCGTATCGCCCTTCTGGAGGTCCGTCATCTTGATGAAGGACTCGACGGCGCCGGTGAGGTCGTCCTTGGACTGCAGGGCGTTCCCCAACAGGTTGTGCGCGATGTACGCGAGCTTGAAGCCGTCGTAGATCACCAGCCCGCGCCTGGACAGCTCCATCGCCTCGTCGACCTTCTGCCCGTTGTAGGCATTCACGGCCTCGTTGACGAGCGCCGCGTACACCTTCCGACGCCCTTCTTCCGTCTGCTCCTTGCAGGCGGCGTTCGAGGCCTCGACCACGTCGTACATCGAGTCCGCGGCCAGCAGGAGGTCGATGGTGCCTTCACCCGCCAGCCCGAGCGTTGCACGGGACAGCGGCGCCTTGCCTTCGGGCAGCGACGCCAACTCGGCATAGGCGTTGCCCAACGTCATGGCCCGACCGACCGGGTTCGCCGCGATCACCTTGGCCTCGTCCTTGGCCAGCTTGGTCAGGGCTTCCTTCACCGTCGTCATCATCTGGTCCGGCTTGCCCTGGAACAGGGCCAGCTTGGCGAGGGCGCTGTTCGCGTCCTTCACCTGGCCCGGCTTGCCAAGCTCGATGTTGCACGCCGCTTGCGCGACCGCCACGCCAGGCACAGCCAGCATGAGGGCAAGGGCCGGCGAGAGCTTTCTCCACGTCATCGACTGAATCTCCGTACAGGTGAGCGCGCGAGGGGGGTCGCGCGAGTGGAATTCCTACACACGTCCGCCACGATCGTTCCACGCGGCCAACGCCGCGCGGGACACATCCGTCGTGGTCCGGCCGGTCGCCCGCGCCACGGCCACGACGTCATCAAACTCCGGCTTGCATCGCCGGTCCCCGTTAGGCAGCGTGGCCACCTTCACGCGCACCCCGTGGCCGTCCACCTCCACCCGCCCCCCGACGCGTTCCAGCGACCGTCGCTCCACCCCCACCCGACGCACCCCCAGGGTCGTCGTGTGCTGGAACACCAGGGATTCCAGCCGGGAAACTTCGTCAGGAGCGCACAAGACTTCCAGACGCATCCCCGGACGTCCCTTCTTCATGTGGGTCGCCAGGACAACCACGTCCAGCGCCCCGGCCCCCAGCAGGAGCTCTGCCGTGGCCGCCAGCCCCTCGGCCGTCATGTCGTCCAGGTCACACGCCAGCTGGACCAGACGCTCTTCCCCGCCCACCCGATCGGGATGCTCGGCGACGATGACCCGCAGGACGTTGGGCCGCTCAACCAGGTCCCGGGTCCCGGCGCCAAGGCCGACGGTGCGTGGCACGTAGGTGACCGGAGGGGCTCCCCGCGCCAGCGCGCGAACCAACGCCGCCCCCGTCGGCGTGACCAGCTCACCCGCACCCTCCGGGCCCGGACGCACCCGCCAGCCCTCCAGCAGCCGCAACGTCGCTGGCGCGGGAACCGGCAGGACCCCGTGGGCCGCCCGGACGAACCCGTCGCCCAATGAAATCGTGCCGCAATACACCTCCGACAGTCCGAGTTCGGCAAAGCCCCCAGTCACCCCCACCACGTCGAGAATCGCATCCACGGCCCCCACCTCGTGGAGGTGCACTTCCTCGGGGGAAACACCGTGGGCTTCGCCCTCGATCATCGCGATCCCGCTGAAGACCTCATCCGCGGTCCGCTTCACCTCGGACGACAGGTCGGCGCGTTCCACGAGTTCCCGGATCTCCGAGAGGTGTCGGCCGTGTGGCTGATCCGGGATCACAAACTCCACTTTCGTCGCCGCGAGTCCGGCGCGATTCACCGAAAAGACCTTCACCTCGACTCCATCAAGACCGAGTCGTCCAGGCAACGCGCGGAGCCATCCCGGGTCGAGCCCCACGCCGACCAGCGCGCCCAGAGTCATGTCCCCAGAAATCCCGCTGAACGGATCGAGGATGGCGAAAGGGGACATCCTGTCGCTCAGGCGCGGTAGGAGGCGCCGCTGCCCGTGTTGTAGACAACCACCTCGGCATTGCGCGCGATCCGCCCGGCGGCAACCAGCTGCGCCGTCACCGCTACGGCGCAGCCACCCTCTGGCGCGGCGTCGATCCCGGTCCGTGAGGCCAGTTGGGCCGTCCAGGCGCGAATGGTGTCCTCGTCGGCGGCCGCGGCGATGCCGTCCGTCTCCCGAATGGCACGGAGCACCAGTCGATCGCCCAGGGGCCCGGGGACGCGCAACCCTGAGGCATGCGTGACCGGATTGTCCCACGGGGTCGCGCGATCCGCGCCGGCGTCAAAGGCACGGACCAAGGGCGCGCACCCCGTCGACTGCGTCACCACGATTCGCGGCAAGCGGGTCTCTGGCGGTAGCCATCCCCACTGGATCATCTCCTTGAACACCTTCCACATCCCGATGACGCCCTCGCCACCGCCGGTGGGATAGACCACGACGTCAGGGAGTCGCCACCCAAGTTGCTCGGCCAGCTCCAGTCCCAGGGTCTTGTTGCCCTCGGCGCGGTACGGCTCGCGCAGCGTGGCCACGTTGAAGTACCCACTTTCGGCCGCGAAGGCGACGCTCATCCGTCCTGCGTCCCCGATGTGGCCGTCGATGGTGATCAGCTCAACGCCCATGGCGCGGATGGTGTCCAGGATGGGGCGCGGGGTTGTTTCGGGGGCGTACACGCGAACGGGAACGCCTGCGGCCGCGCCATAAGCGGCGAGGGCAGCGCCGGCGTTCCCGGCGGTGGGGACGACGAGCCCGGGCACACCACGGTGCTTCGCACGGGTTACCGCGGCGGCGAGGCCGCGCGCCTTGAAGGACGCGGTGGGGTTGACTGCCTCATCCTTCACCCACAGGCGGCGCACCCCGACCTCGTCGGCAAGTGCCGGCAACTCGGTCAGCGGGGTGCAGCCCTCCCCCAGCGTCACCGGCGCCTCACCCTCCAGCAGGGGCAAAGCGGGCGCATACCGCCACATGTCCCAGCGGGAAAGCAGGTCCTCGCGGCGCGGTGGCGCCCCGTCGTAGATGGCCAGGTACGGCTGGGTACACGCCGGGCACAGGCCAACGGGGGCATGTTGCTCGGCGCGAGCGCCGCACGACGAACATTCGAGATACCAGGAGGACATGGGATCGGGACAAGGGCTGGACGATGCTAGCCCGTGGGCTCGCCCGGAGCAAGCGGCGGCTCGTTAGGCACGGCCGGCGCCGTCCCCGACAGGGCGTCCAGGATGCGCCGGGCTGTCACGAGCGAGAACCCCGGAAGGGATGCAATGTCCTCCGGGGCCGCGTCCTTCACCCCCTGCAGCGACCCGAATCGGTGCAGCAGTGATCGGCGCTTTTGGGGACCGACCCCGGGGACCTTGAGCAGCTCGGATGTGATGGTGCGGGCGGTGCGCCGAGCGCGATTGAACGTCACGGCAAACCGATGGGCCTCGTCACGGGCCTGCTGCAGCGTACGCAGCGCGGGAGACCGGCGAGGCAGCCGCACCGGATCGCTGCGCCCCGGCAGGAAGACCTCCTCGTCTCGTTTCGCCAGGCTGATCACCTGCTGGTCGGTGACCCCGGCGTCGGTGAGGGCATCGATGGCCGCCTGCAGCTGGCCCTTGCCCCCATCGATGACGATGAGGTCCGGCATCCCCTTCCCCTCGTCGAGGCGCCGCCGCGCGAAGCGCCCAACCACCTCGCGCATCGACGCAAAGTCGTCGGTCCCGACGACGGTCTTCACCTTGAATTTGCGGTACTCGCCGCGGCGCGGGCGCGCATTCTCGAACCAGACGCAGGACCCGACCGTGTCGGTCCCCTGAGCCGTCGAGATGTCAAAGCAGGCGATGGACCGTGGAAGCCGCGGCAGGCCAAGCTCGCGCTGCAGCTCGTAGACCGGGCTCGCCGCACGCTCCTCCACTTCCAGGCCTGCGAGCCGGAACTCCTCGAGCAGGTGCCTCGCATTCTGCTCGGCAAACGCGACGAGCTCACGGCGCGGCCCGCGCTGGGGCACCAGGACCTGGGTCCGCTCCAGCGTGCCCTCGAGCACCTCGCGATCAGCGAAGTCAAACGGGACCAGCAGCTCGTCCGCACGTTCGCCGGCGGCGCGATACCACCCGTTCAGGTAGGCCGCCAGGACGGCCTCGTCGGACTCTCCCTCGATGTTGTCCATGAAGCGCTGGTCGCGCGCGAGCAACTTGCCGCCGCGGATCCGCATGACCACCACACACGCGTCGCCGGCATCACGGGCGTAGCCAATGACATCACGGTCGCCGCCTTCCACCTGCACCACGACGGTAGGCTCCTCCATCTGCTCCAGGTGCCGCAGGGCGTCGCGATACTCCCCGGCGCGCTCAAAGTCGAGGGCGGCCGCCGCGGCCGTCATGCGCTCGCGGACGCGATGCACGACCTCCTGCGCCTTGCCGTCCAGGAACAGCACCACCTCATCGATCATCCCGCGATACTCCGCATCGGCCTGGTAACCGACGCAGGGTGCCTTGCACCGTCCAATGTGGTAGTCCAGGCAGGCCCGCTCTGGGGCGTCCTCGGGCAAGGCATACTGGCAGGAGCGCACCGTGAAGATGCGCTTTACGAGGTTCAGCGCGCGTCGCATCGCACCGACGTCTGTGTAGGGCCCGAAGTACCGGGCGCCGTCGTGCACCAGCCGCCGCGTCACGAGGACACGCGGGAACGGCTCGTTCAGCGTGACCTTGATGTACGGGTACGACTTGTCATCGCGAAGAGAGATGTTGAACCGCGGCCGGTGCTCCTTGATGAGGTTGGCCTCGAGGATGAGCGCATGGGCCTCGCTCGGGACGACGATCGTGTCCAGGGACGCGATGAGCCGCACGAGCAGCTGGGTCTTCACGCTCGCCTCATGGTCCGAGGCGAAGTAGCTCCGCACGCGGGAGCGCAGGCGCTTGGCCTTGCCGACATAAAGCACCACCCCGGCGGTGTCTTTCCAGAGGTAGACGCCCGGGGTCTCGGGAAGGGTCGGCAGCTTGGCCGCAACCGACGGGGGTGGATCCCAGCTCATGAGCGAACGATAGCGACCCGCGCCAGCGCCTAGCGGCGCCGGAGGCGCGCGGAGAAGCTTCGGGCTTCGGGGACACGGAGCCACAGCGTCAAGACCAGGTAGGCGACGCTGTAGACGGCCAGCGCCATCAGTGCGAGCCACCGGGCACTCACCTGTCCCGCGACAGGCGCCGCCGATGCGGCCAGCGCCGCACCGGCCGCCGCCAGCGCACACACCCACACGCGCAGCAAAGCCGTCAACGCCGGGGCACCTGCGCCGAGGCGCCGCGCGACATGGCGCCGGAGCATCGCCCACTCCACCCACGCAGCAAGGCCGGAGGCCGCGAGCAGCGCCACGATCCCGAACCGTGGGTGCAGCCCGACCGCGGGGACGCCCCACGACGCGGCCGCGACTCCAAACCCGGCCGCCAAGGCCACACGCGTGATCGCGGCGCGCTGCGGCGTGCGCGTGTCGTGCAGGGCGAACAGCGTGGTCGCGTACAATCGTCCGAGCGTGGCAGCCAACAGGCCGGGCCCCGCGGCGGCCAGGGTCCAGCGTTGCCATGCTGCCTCGGTAGCCCCGTAGGCCCCCCCCTCGAACAAGAGGGCGATGATTGCCGACCCAAGCGCCACCAGGGCCACGGCAGATGGGATGACGAAATACGCGACCTGACGGAGCCGCGCATCAAGCATCCCGCGCAGGGACACCCTGGCTTCCTCCGACGCGTCCCCCGCCACGGCTGACAAACCAGGTAGTGCCGCAGCCGAGACGGACATCCCGAACAAGCTCACCGGCAGCATGTAAACGGCCTGCGCGTTTGCCAGCATGCTGGCCGAGCCGGGCAGGAGGGTGGACGCCACCATCACGTCGACGAATCCGGAGAGTTGAGTGACTCCGCGCCCCACGAACACGGGCCAGAAGTTGCGAAAGACGGTCGCCGCCTCCGGGCTCGTCGAGCGGAGGCGCGGGCGCCATGCCCCGAGCAGGCGATGGACGGACGGCCATTGCACAGCCAGTTGCAGGGCACTCCCGATCAAGCTCCCCCAGGCCAGGATCACGACGAGGCGCGCCGAGGTCTCCCGCTCGCCCCAACCGAGGAGTGCAGCGATCATCGCCAGGTTCCACGCCACCGGCGACGCGTAGGAGAGCAGGAAGCGACCGTGGGTGTTCAGGACGCCCAGGCACCAGGCCGAAAGGACCAGCAGGCCCGCGCCCGGGAAAAGGACCTGCACCAGGCGGATGGTCAGGTCGCGCTGGTCACCGGTGAAGCCGGGCGCGAGCAGCCGCACCACCAGGGGCGCCGCGAGGACGCCGGCGAGCACGAGGACACCGACGCCGAGCGCGAGCACGCCGAAGACGACCCCCGCCACCTCACGACGGCGCGCATCGTCCGCCCCCGCACGCAATCGCGCGTAAACCGGGATGAACGACGCGCTGAGCACCCCTTCCCCAAACAAATTCTGCAGCACATTGGGAATGCGAAACGCGACGTTGAAGGCGTCCGCCGCGGTGCCCGCCCCGAGGAAGTGGTTGAACACCTTCTGGCGCACCAGGCCGAGCACGCGACTGGCCAGGATCCCGGCGGCGACTGCCACCGCCCCGCCCCGGCCCGCCCCGCCGGTGCGTGCCGAGTCGCTCATGGATCCGCGGGCGGTGCCTGACCCGCAACGAGCGCCTGGGCGTGCCGACGGGCTCCGGCGCGCATCGCGGCGAGCAGCGCGTCCCCGTGGACCGCCATCAGCGGAACGAAACTGAGCGCGCGCTCCTGGCGCATGCCCCCGGGAAAGAGGGCCCCCCGCGCCCGCGCGAGATCCAGCATCAGGTCGGCTTCGCGGCGTTTGACCCTGGCCAGCAACCTCCGCTCCAGCCGGTCGATCCGCCAGTTGATCTGGCGCAACGTCCCTTCGACCACGCGGGGATCCAGCGGCGCGGCCGAGGTGGTCAGGGCTGTCTGCATCGTCGACCCCGCCGACGAGACCGTCGCGCGCATCGCCGCGATGGCCTCCAGCGACCCGGGTGGTGACGCTTCCTTGGCGATCGCGCGTTCGGCCGCATGCGGCACGGCAAGATCGCGCCACGCCGTGCGACATCGAGCGAGCATCCGCAGGACGCCCGGCTCAAGCACCGTCCCCGACCACCGCGGCACGGCCAACGGCAACGCCCAACCAAGCGCTGCAGCCACCGCCGTGACCTGGGCGAAGTAGGCGAACTCACCCGGGCCGGCCACATACGCGACGGTGGGCAGCAGCTGCCGTTCCAGCGCCGGGCGGAGCAACACGTTAGGCGACAGCGAGGATCCCGCGTCCGCGGCCGTGGTCAGCGCATCGCCCACTGGAACTCGCGTCTTGCGCCCCTGGCTCCGCGTGAAAACCAGGGAGAGCTCCGGCATGGCGCCCACCTGCGGTTGCAGCGCAGCCCCGACGATTTCACCCTCGCGGGCACGCAGCGCGGCGTTCACCCCGTCCGCCTGCCGCAGGGCATGCTCGAGCATCCCGCGACTCCGGGCGCGAACCGCAGGGTGCGACGCGTCGAGGACCGCAATGCCCAGGGGCTCCAGCACCCCGCGCAGGAAGTCGAGGTAGGCACCACCCACGGTCGCGCCCGCGCGATACCCCTCGCGCAGGAGGCGCACCAGGCTCGAATCCGCCGAAGATCCACAGGCCTCGATCAGCGATGCGAGCGCTTCCTCGGTCCCCTCCAACGGCACCTCAGCCATGGGGACGCCATCGGTTGGGACCTGCTGTTGCACCAGCTCCGCCGCGCCGCTGGCCGTGCGCGCCCAAACGCGCGACGCCTCCACAAAGTCCGCGTCGTCCGTGGCCGCCCAGAAGACCGGCGCCACTGGACGTCCGGTGGTTGCCTGAAGGGCGTCGGCCAGCTCCAGGGCCGAGAGCGCCTTGGCCAGGGTGTACAGCGGTCCACCAAACAAGCCCGGCTGCTGGCCCGTCGTCACCACGACGCCACCGGCCGCGGCAACGTCCCGTAATCGGGACGACCCGCGTCCGGAGGCGCCAAAGGCGGGCTCCAGCGCGTCCAGCCACGCCCCCGCGCGCGCCGTCGCGTCGATCCGCGCGCGCCAGGCGTCGGCCGTGCCGGGGCGAGGGACGAACCACCCGGGGAGCTCGCCCGCGAGCCCCCGTTGCGCCAACGCGGATCCGCCCAGTGATTCGGAAACGACCTGCAAACCGTCCATCGCGACGTCTTCGGTGTGGTGGAGGCGGACTACTTGTGGTAGGGCTCCCGCCTAACAATGGTCCCCGCCCGGTACAGCTGCTCGGCGAGGATGAGTCGGGCAAGTTCGTGGGGAAGCGTCCACGGCGCCAGTTGCAGGATGAGCCCCGGCGCCAGGATCTCGCGATCCAGCCCGTGGGCGCCCCCGACGACGAACGTCACGTCCCGCGCCGCCTCGCGCCACCCCTGCATCTGCGTGGCGAACGGCACCGATTCCATGGCCCGGCCGCGCTCATCGCAGGCGACGACCAAGGAGCTGCCACAGGTCTCCCGAAGGCGCTCGGTCTCAAGCCGCCGCACCTGGTCGGCCTCGCGCCCACGCGCCTCGCGTACCTCGACCACCTCGAGGGGCCAGTACCGGGCCGCCCGCTGCTCGTAGTCCGCGATGAGGGCCGCCAGGGGGGCGCCGTGCGGCCTCCCCACGCACGCCACGCGGAACTTCATAAAAGCATGAACGGGCGACCCGACACTCGCGCCAGGTCGCCCGCCTCATGTTCCGACACCTTCGACCTACGCGTAGATCCCGCGGAGCCGGTGGACCGTCGCTACGCGGCTGATCGAGACCATGTAGGCCGCCGTGCGCATGTTCACCTTGTGTTGCTTCGACAGGCCGAGGACGTCGCGGAACCCCTTGACCATGATGTTGCGCAGCCGGTCGTTGACCGTGTCCTCGTCCCAGAAGTAGCCGCCACGGTCCTGCACCCACTCGAAATACGACACCGTGACGCCGCCGGCGTTGGCGAGGATGTCGGGGATGACGAAGACCCCCTTCTCGTCGAGGATCGCGTCGGCCGCCGCACTGGTCGGGCCGTTGGCGCCCTCGCAGATCACCTTCGCGCGCACCTTCGCGGCATTCTTCGTCGTGATAACGTTCTCCAGCGCGGCCGGTAGCAGGACGTCCACGTCGAGCGTCAGCAATTCTTCGTTGGTGATCGGGTCCCCCTTGCCGTACCCCTCGAGGGACCTGTGCTGCTTCACGTAGTTGATCGCGTCATCGACATCGAGGCCCGCGGGGTTGTGCCACCCGCCGGTGCGGTCGGAGATCGCGATGATCTTGCACCCTTCCTTCGCGAGCAACTGCGCCGACACGCTGCCGACGTTCCCGAAGCCCTGCACCGCCACCGTCGTCCCCTTCACGTTCATCCCGAGGTGCGCCAACGCTTCCTTCGTCACCAGCATGCACCCACGACCGGTCGCCTCGCGACGCCCCAGCGAGCCACCCATCTCCACCGGTTTCCCGGTGGTCACCGCCGTCACCGTGTGGCCCTTGTGCATGGAATACGTGTCCATGAGCCACGCCATCACACGCTCGTTGGTGTTGACGTCCGGCGCGGGGACGTCGCTATCCGGGCCGAGCGTGGCGATGATCCCTGCCGTATAGCGGCGGGTCAGGCGCTCCAGCTCACCCACGCTCATCTTGAGCGGGTCGCAGATCACGCCGCCCTTCGCGCCACCAAACGGGACGTTGACGACCGCGCACTTCCAGGTCATCCAGGCGGCCAGCGCCGTCACCTCGTCCAGGTTGACCTGCATGTCGAACCGGATGCCGCCCTTGGCCGGGCCGCGCGAGGTGTTGTACAACACGCGGATGCCGGTGTACACCTCGATCTCGCCGTTGTCCAGCATCACCGGACACGCGACGATGATCTGCTTCTCCGGCTTGCGCAGCACCTTGTACAGGCCGGGCTCGAGGTCAAGCAGCTCGGCCGCCCGGTCGAAGCGCGACATCATCGCCTCGAACGGGTTGTCTTCGTTGAGGAATCGATCCTTGTCCGGCTTGACGATGGCGTTCGTCGGGAGGCGGAGGTCGCTAGCCATGGGGGATGGGAGGCGGCAGGTGCCGCGAGGGTTTATGTGTGGGGAGTATCGGGCCTCGAACTGACCCGGTCGAGCGCTGCCTCGATCTCGGCCGCGCCGGCGATCGGTTCAACGCGCTGGGAAACATACCACAGCCCCGGCCCGGATTGCGGCCAGGAGCCCTGAAGCTTGACGGCATCCTTCAAGGTGCAGACGACGAAGTCCACCTGACGGGCACGGGCCCGGATGCGCTCCACATCGGTGGGCGCATATGGGTGGTGGTCCCCAAAGACCAGAGTCTCGACCATCGCCCCGGTCGCCTGCAGCTGAGAGTGAAACGGCCCGGGGTTCGCCACACCGCTGACGGCCAGGACCCGCCGACCCTCCAGCATCTGGAGCCCCTCCTCCTCATGTCCCCCGACACGATGCAAACGATCCAGCCTGATGCGCAGCACCGCGGCACGAGGGGTGCCGACGCGGCGCACCTTCTCCAGCGTTTCCGCGACCTGACCCTCGGTCGCCGACTTGGCGGTCACCAGCACGAGGTCGGCCCGGGCGAGCCCGTCCCCCCACGACTCCCGCAGTGGCCCGGCGGGAAGGGTCCACCGTGGCCACGGCGCGTCGGCGCTCACGAGCACGAGATTCAAGTCGCGCCACGCCCGTCGATGCTGGTGACCGTCGTCCAGGATGGCCACCCTGGCCCCGGATTGAAGCGCCGCAGCCACGCCCCGCGCGCGATCCGGATCCGCAATGACCACCGCGCCGGGGGTCAGGAGTCGATGCACCAGGCTCTCATCCTGTCCGTAGCCCCGGAGCACGATGCCCGGCGTCACACCGCGCTGCGCCAGCTCGCGCGCGATCCAGGCGGCCACCGGCGTCTTGCCCGTGCCCCCCACCGTCACATTCCCCACAGAGACCACCGGGATCTCGCTGCGGCGTGCGGGGGCGACCCCGACATCGAAGGCCAGGTTGCGCACCTTCGACGCAGCCCACCAGGCGCCGGCTAGAGGAGCCATGAGCAGCCGAACGAACCGCGCGGTCGATCCATCGCCCCACCAGAACGGCTCACGCATTGGGTGCGTCCGGTTCGCTGACGGCGAGCAGCGCGGCATCGAGACGAGCGGTGTCCCCGGACTGAATGTGCCGGAGCGGGGCGCCACAGCGGATCGTGATCACGGCAAACGGCTGGGGCACGACAAAGCGGTCCCATGATTTGAAACGCCAGGCCCTCGAGGCGAGGGCCCCCATCGGAACGACATCGAGCCCGCTGCGCGCCGCCGCCGCCAAGGCCCCGGGCGCCGACTGCCTGCGCGGACCGCGGGGGCCATCGGTGGTGAAGGCCACGGTGGCCCCCGCTTCGAGGCGACGGGCGGCCTCGATCAGGGCTCGGGCACCACCGCGGCTCGATGAACCCCGAATGGGATCGAAGCCCAGCCGGCGGACGATGCGCGCGATCACCTCGCCATCGGCGTGAGTCGACACCAGCGGAGCGATCCCCCGACCTCTCAGCGCCCACACCAGCGGCAACAGTTCCCCATGCCACATCGCCAACACCACGGGTCCGGTGGGGATCGACCCCTCCCATCGCACCCGCCAAGTGACCCCAAGTAGCCGGACGAGCCACTCACCCAGCGCGGAGGCCACGACAATCTTCAAGCGCCGGCCTGCGCCTGAGGCCCGCTCACCCACTGAGCAGCTCCACGGCGATCTCCGCAGCCCGCGCCGAGGCGCCTGGCGTCCCGAGCTTCGACTTCACGTCGGCGAGTGCCCGGATCATGGCATCACGCGTTGGGGTCTCCGCCAGGAGCGGCGCCAACGCCGTCGCCATGCCCTCGGCCGTCACGGCGTCCTGCACGAACTCGGGCGCCACCTCCCGACCGGCGACGACGTTCACCAGCCCAATCCGCGGAATTCGTACGACCCGACGGGCGATCGCATACGTCCACGCACTCGTCTTGTAGGCCACCACGAGCGGACACGCCGCCACCGCCGCTTCCAGCGTGGTGGTGCCGCTCTTGCAGAGCGCGGCGTCGGCGGCGCGCAACACGGTCCAGGACGCGTCCCGCACCTGCGGGTACGGACAGTGCTCGCGCTCGAGCGCGATCTCGGGCGCCACGCTGACGACCACGTCGAGCCCAGGGTCCTCCCGCTGCAGCCGCTGCGCCGTCGCAACGAAGGGCTCGAGATGTCGTGCGATCTCTTGCCGCCGGCTGCCGGGGAACAACGCCAGCACGCGACGTCCCGGCGCGATGCCTAACGCGGCACGGGCCGCTTCGCGCGTGGGTAGTTCGCCCATGCGGTCCAGCAGCGGGTGCCCGACGAAGGTGGCGTCGATCCCGTGAGCGCGGAGCAACTCGGCTTCAAACGGCAGGATCACGGCGGCACGCGCGACCAACGCCGCCAGCTTGGGCAGGCGCCCCGCTCCCCACGCCCACACCTGGGGTGTGATGTAGTACAACACGGGGACACCATGTCGACGCGCGGCCGCAGCCACCCGCATGTTAAAGCCGGGATAGTCCATCACCACCACGAGCCCCACGCGGCCACTCGCGAGCCTCGCCTCGATGCGTCGCAGCAGCCGCCAGTGGTGTGGGATCGTCCCCAGCACCTCAACAAATCCCATCACCGCCATTCGCCCCGGTGTCTCGAGGAGTGTGACGCCCTCCTCCGCCATCCGAGTCCCACCCAACCCACAGACCGTCAGCCCAGGCGCACGGGCGCGGAGGGCGGCCACAAAGGCGGCACCGTGCAGGTCCCCGGACGCCTCCCCGACCGAGACCAGGACCTCACGCACGCGAAGGCGCGGGCCCGGCCGCGAGGGCGGGGGTCGAGCGCTCGATTTCCGCCATGATGCGCAACGCGACGGCCAGCGCGTCACGGCCATCCCGCCCGCTGACGGGGACCGGAGCCGCCCCACGGACGGCATCCACGAACGCCTGCAGCTCAAGGCGCAACGGCTCGCCCTCGGGAGCCACCAGCGGAATGCGCTCGACGAAAGCCTCGAGCTGCTGGGGCGACGTCGCGAGCTCTGCGAGGTTGATGCCGGGACGCAGGCGGTAGAACTCGCCGTCGCCCGCGGCGAGGTCCAACGACAGGTAGCCGGACCGTTGGAAGATCCGCAGCTTCCGCGTGCGCTCCCGCGAGACGCGGCTCGCCGTGATGTTCGCGACCGCCCCGGAGCCGAACGTGAGACGCGCGTTCGCCAAGTCGACAAACGGGGTCAGCACCGGGATCCCGGCCGCCGCCACGTCGAGCACCTCGCTGCGCACCAGGGTCAGCAGCAGGTCGATATCGTGGATCATGAGGTCGAGCACCACCGCCACGTCCGATCCGCGCGGATTGAACGGCGCCAGGCGATCACTCTCGATAAATCGCGGGGCCTCGACATACGGCAGCGCGGCGCGAATCGCCCGATTGAACCGCTCCACGTGGCCCGTCTGGATCAAGGCCCCGGTGGATGCGGCGAGCGCGAGCAGCTCATCCGCCTCGGCCACGGTGGTTGTCAGGGGCTTTTCGATCAACACGTGGCGCCCGTTCGCGAGCGCCTCCCGAGCGACGGCGAAATGCGCGGGCGTCGGCACCACGATGGACAACGCATCACACGCCGCGATCAAGGTCGCCGCGTCCGGGAAGGCAGGCACACCAAGGTCTTGGGACACCTGTGCCGCGCGCTCCGGCCGCGATTCGACGAACCCGACCAGCGTGGCGTGCTCCACCTCGCGCAGGATGCGCACGTGGTGAAAGCCCAAGGCCCCCGCCCCGATCACCCCGATGCGTACCGTCACACGACCGTCCCGCGCTCGGAGTCTTCCAGGAACGACAGGAAATGCTCGATCTCCGGGATCGCCGGCAACTCCACGCGGGCCCGCGCCATGGCCTGCGACACGTTGAGCTCCGACCGGAAGAACAGGCGATAGGCGCGCTTCAGCTCGCGGACCACCTCATCCGGGAAGCCGCTGCGCTGCAACCCCACGCTATTGAGCCCGTAGAGCTTCACCGGGTTGCCGACGGCCTTGATAAACGGGGGCACGTCCTTGGCCACCCGGGAACACCCACCGACAAACGCGTGCTTGCCGATCTTGGCGAACTGGTGGACGGCCACGAGTCCTGACACGATGGCGCGATCCTCGATCGTCACATGCCCCGCCAGCTGTGTGCCGTTGGAGATGATCACCCCATCCCCGATGTGGCAGTCATGCGCGAGGTGCACGTACGACATGAGGAAGCACCCCTTGCCGACCGTGGTCTTCCACGAGTGGGAGGTCCCGCGGTTGATCGTGCTGTATTCGCGGATGCGCGTCCCTTCCCCGATCTCGACCCAGGTGTCCTCGCCCTTGAACTTCAGGTCCTGCGGATCACCGCCAATGATCGTTCCCGAGCCGATGGTCACGCGCGGCGCCAGCCGCACGTTACGCTCCAGCGTCGCGCGGGGCTCGATGACACACCCGTCGCCAATGCTGACGTGGTCGCCAACAATCGCAAAGGCGCCTATCGTCACCTCCTCCCCGATCTCGGCGCTGGGCGAGACCAGCGCCGTCGGATGAATGGTGCGGCTCATCGGTCCCGCAACATCGCAGACATCTCCGCGATCTCCGACACGACCGTCCCATCGACCTTGGCCACGCCACGCATGCGACACACGGCCCCGCGCAGTTGCAGCACCTCCAACTCGAACCGGAGCACATCCCCCGGCTTGACCGGCCGGCGCCACCGCACGCCATCGAGCCCGGTGAAATACACCACCTTGCTCGCCGGATCCGGCACGGTCCCCATGAGCAGGATCCCGCCCACCTGTGCCATGGCCTCCACGATCAGCACCCCCGGCATGATCGGGTGCCCCGGGAAGTGCCCCTGAAAGAACCACTCATTCATCGAGACGTTCTTGATCCCGACCACCCGCTTGCCTTCCTCGTACTCGATCACCCGGTCCACGAGCAGGAACGGATACCGGTGTGGAAGGACCTTCATGATATCCTCGATCCCGATCATGGCAAACTCCCTCTGCGCGCGTTTAGTCAACTCCCGAACGAACCGGACCGTCCCGCTGTGGCTGGGGCGGAACGCCATGATGCGTCCCTGCACGCGATGCCCCGCCAGCGCGAGGTCCCCTACGCAATCCAGGGCCTTGTGCCGCACGAACTCGTCGGGCCACCGCAGCTGGTTGCCGACGACCCCGCGGTCATCCAGGACGATGGCGTTGTCCGTGGAGCCCCCCCGGATCAGGCCGCGCCCCCGCAGGTAGTCCACCTCGGACGCAAAACCGAACGTCCGCGCGTCGGCCAGCTCCGCAGCAAATCCGTCCGGGCTCACCCGCCACGTCCCGCTTTGACGCCCGACCAGCGGATGATCAAACTCGATGGTGACGCCAACCGTCAGTCCGTCGCCTGGGTGTGCCTCATACCACGAGTCGCCGTCTTCCATGCGAAAAGGCGTGCGAATCACCAGCGACGATGGCATGCCGCCGTTTGTCTTGATCCCCGCCTCTTGAAGTGCCCGCAGGAACGGCCCGGCGCTACCGTCCAGGATCGGGGGCTCCGGTCCGTCCATCACGATGTCGAGGTCGTCCAGCTGCGCCGCAACGACCGCGGCCAGGACATGCTCCACCGTGTGCAACGCGTCGTCGCCCTCGCCAAGCTGCGTCCGACGCTCCACCTCCACGGCCACCGAGACATGCGCCGGAATCGGCGGCGTCGCACGATCGGTCCGGAGAAACCGCACCCCGGTGCCGCAGCCCCCCGGCCGAAAGGTCAGGCGGCAAGGTTGACCGAGATGGAGTCCAATCCCCTCGACGGTCACTTCACGGCTAATCGTCCGACGCCCCGTCATCCGTCGCGCTCCGCCTCCCCGGCAATCAAGCGTTCGAGGCGTCGGAGCATCGCCGGGAGCTTGAACATCGCGGCTTGCGCTCGTAACGCCTCGCGATGCGGACGCGCCGGATACCCGGACCACGTTTCACCAGCCGGAATGTCGCCGAAGGCGCCAGCCTGGGCGGCCAGCCGGGCGCGATCCCCAATGGCGACGTGACCCGCAACCCCCACCTGGCCGGCGAGCACGCACCCGTCGCCGATCCGTACCGAGCCGGCGATGCCTACCTGCGACATGATCAGACACAACCGACCGACGCGCACATTGTGGGCGACCTGGACGAGGTTGTCGACCTTGGTCCCGGCGCCGATGACGGTATCGTCAATCGACCCGCGGTCAATCGTCGTATTGGCACCAAGCTCAACGTCGTCGCCTACCAGGCACCGCCCCACGTGAGGGATCTTCCGGTGCACCCCATCGCCAAACACGTAGCCGAAGCCGTCGCTCCCGATCCGCACGCCGGCATGGGCGATCACACGCGCGCCTAACGTTGCCCCGCTGTACACCGTGACGTGCGGATGCAGCAGCGTGTCGGCGCCGACGGTGACGCCATCGCCGATCACCACATGAGCGCCAAGGGTGACGCGATCGCCCAGCACGACGCCATCGCCCAGCACCACATACGGCCCGATCTCCACCTCTGCGCCGAGCTGCACCCCACGCCCAAGCCGAACCGTGGGATCGATCCCCGGGCGCCGCCGTCGTGCCTCGTATAGGTGCGGGAGCAGCGCGAGCACGCCCTCATGCGGGTTGCGCACCACGATGCGCGTCGGCACCCCGGGAAGCTCCGCCAACTCACCCGACACCAGCGCCACCGACGCCTCACACGCGGCAAACGCCGCCGCGTACCGCGCACTGGCGAGGAAGGTGACCGTGCCGACCCCCGCACGCTCGACCGGGGCAACGGCACGGACGGCCACCTCGGGATCGCCGATCAATTCACCGCCGGTGAGTTCCGCGATGCGTCGAGCGGTGAGGGATCGCCGCTCAGGCGTTCCCCCACCGCTCACTCCCGCGTCGTGCGGGAGTACCGCCGTCACAACGTCGGCGGCTTCTTCGTCAACCCCGCCGGCGCCGGCTTCGCGCCGGCAGCCTTCGACGTGTCCGCCTTCGTGGCCACCGGAATCGGCTTCAGGCGGCCGATCACCTTCTCCGTGAGGTCCAGGTTCTTGTCCATGGCAACGATCACCCCGGACGCCGCGACGTCGAGGATCGCCGTGTAGCCACCCTCCACCCGCACCTCCTCGAGCGTCTCCCGAATCTGCGCCATCACCGGCTGCGACAACTCCTCTTGGCGCACCTGCATCTGCTGGTCGAGTTCCTCCGCCCGCTTGGCGTAGTCCGCCTGCTTGTCCTGCAGCGCCTTCTCGCGAGACGTCCGCGTGGCCGGCGGCATGGTCGCCTTCGCCTTTTCGTACGCGTCCACCATGGTCTTCAACGAATCCTGCCAGGTCTGCACGCGCGCCTGGAGTTCGTCACCCTCCTTCTTGAGGGCGGCCTGCGCCGCGATCGCGCCCGGCGCTCGCTGGACGATGATGCGGGAATCGACGAAGGCAATCTTCTGCTGGGCGCCCGCGACCGCACCGAACAGGGAAAGGGCTACGATCGAGATACCACGAACGACGGTCATGATGGGCTCCTAGAAGAGCTGTCCAAGTCGGAAGTGCAACTGCCATTTCGGCTGCTGACGCCCTTGCGCGTCGAGCCGATCGAACCCGTAGGCATAGTCCAGTCCTAACGGGCCGAGTGGGGTGACCGTTGAGGCGCTGATGCCAGCACCACGGAACAGTCGAGTGGGATCAAAGTCACGCGGGTGGCGCCATACGTTGCCCGCGTCGTAGAACGCCGAGAGATACAGGGCCTGGTTCAGGCGCACGCCCATCTCCGCGGTGGTCGTCATGAACGCACGCCCGAACGAATTCCGCTGCGCGTTGAAGGTCGTCGTTCCGGTGATATACCCGTTCGGCGAGATCGAGAATTCGTCATAACCGCGCAGACGTTCGCCGAACTGCACACCACCCAGGGCGAACTCCTGCGAGAAGAAGAAGGGACCAGTACTCCCGAAGACCGTCCCGGTCTTGGTCGAGAGGCCAACCACGAACTTGATCGGCTGCGAACCAGGCCGGTCGCCGCCCACCTGGCCGAGGGTCGCAAACGCGGAAGCATCGGCCGTGTAGCGCGAGAAGGTACTCGATCCGCCGAGGATCCCGCCATTGAAGTTGGCCGACGCCGAGTACTGCACGCCCGCGGTGGGGAATGGCAGGTCGATCCGGGTGTCGCGCGTCAGCTGCGCCCCCAGGGTCGAACGGAACGACCCGTTGCCGAACTCGCCACGGACATCGCCGAGGAGGCCTCCGGTGCCGAATTGCACGTTCTCTGCCCCATACGACAGGAAGAGGCGCGACCAGCGATCCCCCGGCACGGGAAGCCCGATTTGCAGGTTGGCACCCGTCCGCAGCGACCGCCCGAGGTCGGCAATGAAATACCGCGCCTGCGACCGATACAGCGAGAGCGTGCCGGAGATGAACGACTGCCTGATCCGCGGGTCCGAGTACGACAGCTGGAAGTCGTTGATGAAGCGACCAAACTGCCACTGCAATGACCCCCGCTTGCAAGAGCCAAACAGGTTCGGTTGGTCCAACCCGATGAACCCGCCCACCCCAGTCCCCTGCCCCATCGACGCACCAAAATTGACGTTCCCCGTCCGCTTCTCCTTCACACGGAAGATCACGTCGACGTCACCCTGATCATTCGCCGTGCGCGTGTCCGGCGGCGGAATCGGCGTCTCGAAGAATCCGAGGTTCCCGAGCGACTGCCAGCTGCGGATCAGCCGCTCCTGGTTAAACACGTCGCCGGGGAGCAGCACCAGCTGGTCCCGGATGCAGGGCTCCTGCGTGTAGTCATTCCCGAAGATCTCGACCCGATTCACGATCGCCGGGGTGCGCTCTTCCACTTCCCAGCGCAGGTCCACGTACCGCGTCGAATCCTCCAGCACCCGCCGCTCAACCACCGGCCGAACGTTGGCGTAGATGTACCCGTCCGTCGCGTAGGCACTCTGGATCCGACCCTGCGCCTCGTCCCAGCGCCCCGCGTCGAAGACGCCGGCCGGCGTCGGCGTACGCCGGCGCAGAAAATCCGTCACACGCGACATGATCGTGCGACTCTCATCCGCGAACGGATAAAAGCGGGTCGCGTCCTCCGTGGAGAAATGCTTGTTCCCGTTGATGATGAACTCCCCGACCTTGTACCGGGGCCCCTCGTCCACCTCAATCTGCACCAGCGCCTTGCCGCGCTCTCGATCGATGATGAGTGTGTCGCGCGACACCCGAAAATCGATGAAGCCGCGCTGGCCGTACAGCTTCGGGAGGCGCTCCGACAAGTCACCCGCAAACTTGTCGTCATCAAACTCGCCCTTGCGGAACCACCAGAAGCCCTCTGGACGCGTCTTCATCGAGCCCGCGATGTCGGACGCACTCAAGCTTCGGTTCCCGACGATCTGCACGCCGGACACCGCCAAACGTCGGCCCTCGTCGACCCGAAACGTCAGGCGCACCGCGCCATCGCCGGCCGCCACCGTGTCCACGAAGATCCGTGCGAGGTAGTAGCCGTTGCGCTCGTAGAGCGAGTCCATCCGCGTGACCACGCGTGCCACCGCGGACGGGTCCAGCGGCCGTTGGTAGATCAGGTCGACCCGGTCCTTCACCGAGCCCGTCGACAATCGCTCGACGCCCTTCACATCCGCCTCGACCAGCATCGGTCGTTCACGCACCTCCACCACCAGGGCGGCGCGGTTCTGCACATCGTCCAGGTCGCACGTGATCGAGACCTGCTCGTAGTGTCCCGACTCGTACAGCGCCCGGATGGAGCGCTGGATAGCCTTGAAGTTCAACAACGTTCCGGCCACGAGCCCGGACTCCGCCAGGACATTCATTTCCGTGAGGCGCTTGTTCCCCCGCACCATCAGGGAGTCCGGCGTCGCACAGCGCCCCTGCGCCGGAGCCTCCTGTGACAGGAGGGGTCGGCCCAGAAGTCCGAGCAGGAGGGGGAACACAAAGCGACGTCGCAACATAGCCGGACAATATACACCAGAAGGGGCGGCCCGGTTCGGAGTGAACCGGGCCGCCCCTTGGACACGCCGAGCCGCCAGGAGGATTACGCCTTGGGGACGGAATTCGGGACCCGAAACTCGAGGCGCTGGCCGTC